>CBFIHR010000046.1:0-35469 GCA_965662365.1 Saprospiraceae bacterium | reverse complement strand
TGAGTAGCTGCGAAAGTGGTATTGGTCGCATTATCGAAGGGGAAGGTATTATTGGACTAAATCGAAGTTTTATTACGGCAGGAGCAAGAAATGTCCTATTCTCGCTTTGGAAAATCGACGATAAAGGATGTACAGAATTGATGATTAGTTTTTATGAAAATTATTTGAAAACAGAAAACTATACCACAGCACTACGACAAGCCAAACTTAAAATGTTAGAAGATGAAATCATGGCAAACCCAAGGTACTGGGCTGCTTTTGTATTAATTGGAGAATAAAAAAGTGATGGAATTTTCGAAAGCGATGTTGTCGAAAGATGACATCGCTTTTCTAGATTAAAAATAATTGACGTTTTGGAAATATTTTAAAATACGTCAGCAATAACTTACACCGACGAAAAACGCATTGACGCTCTCTAATGCTCAGGAAACACATCATTAACCATGTCCATTGCTTCCGCAAATAATCCCGTATCTAAGCCGTGTTCGATTTTATTTTTTTCAAAAAAATACAACATATTTTCAGTTGCCATATTCCCTGTTAATTTATCCTTTGCCATCGGACAACCGCCAAAACCTCGCATTGCTGAATCGAAGCGACGGCAACCATTTTGATAAGCCGCATCGACTTTTTCGTGCCAAGTATCGGGCGTTGTATGCAAGTGTGCCCCAAACTCAATCGTTGGATAAGCCGGTATTAAGTTACTAAACAAATACGAAATAGATTCAGGGTTACTTACCCCGATTGTATCAGAAAGCGATAAGATTTTGATGCCCATTTGTGACAAACGTTCCGTCCATTTGCTGACGATTTCCACGTTCCATTCATCACCATACGGATTGCCAAAACCCATCGAAATATAAACTACCATTTCTTTATTATGCTTGACGCAAAGATTATGAATGCGTTCTACTCGACCGATGGATTCCTCGATTGTAGCATTCGTGTTTCGGAGTTGAAAGGTTTCTGAAATCGAGAACGGATAGCCCAAGTAACGAATCTCTTCGAATGCACACGCATTGACCGCTCCTCTTGTATTCGCTACGATTGCCAATAGTTTGCTATCAGTCGCATCCAAATCCAACTGCGACAAAACTGCTGCCGTATCTCGCATTTGCGGAATGGCTTTGGGCGATACAAAACTGCCAAAATCAATCGTATCAAAACCGACTTGAAGCAACTTATTAATATAATTTGCTTTTTTCTTGGTTTCGATAAACGTTTTGATACCTTGCATGGCATCTCTTGGACATTCTATTAACTTCAGCATTTTAATTTAATTGTTAGGATTGTTGAACTGTTAGATTATTAGTTTACATTATCAACTAACAACAGGAACAGTTGAATCATTTAACAGTAAATATATAACAATCTATTTGTAAACTAAAAGTTTTCAATTTTGTATAATTGAATGCAATAATATAGTTATTGATTTGATAAACGCTAAATTATATAGCAATCTTTATAAATTATTAAATAATAATTTTCATTGCCATTTATGGTCGTTAATTTTGCTAAAATATTAAAAATAAAATTATGAATAAAGCAACATATTCAGTCATCGGATTTGCATTATTTATTTGCGGAATGTTGGCGTTGGTGTTACAATTAGTTGGGGTTCAACTGATTTTTCTAACTTGGTTAGATAGTTGGGGTGGAGGAATGGGCTTTTTCCTTCGATTGATAATGATTATCATCGGACTGGTTATCATTTTCGTTACTCGCTCGGGCGAACAAATGCACGAGGAGTATTTTGAATAATTTTAGACGTTAGCCATTAGACTTTTAGATATTTAGATAATTTTTCACAAAAAATATTTGAAGCCAAACGTCTAAAGTCTAACGCCAGAACATCTGAAGTTTAAAAAATAAAAAGATGCGAAGAATATTGACAATATTACTACTGAGTGGCTTAATATTTACGGATATGCAAGCACAAGACAATGCTTACGGCTTTCTTGGCGGCTTGACTTTAGGCACTCAACAGTGGAATGGCTTTGACCGTGACCTTTTACTGACTTGGAATGGTCGTTTTTTTTACGAATCACTCGTCACGGATAAGTTCAGTGCTGTGATGGAAGTGGGGTTGCATAATCGTGGAAGTGGTATCCGCAGCCAATTTATCAACTTAGGCTCTTCTAATTTGCAGACCAGATATTCTAAAATGGTCTTTCGTAATGCTTCTATAATGGGCGGAGCGAAACAGATTTATGACCTAAAAGAGAACATGGAAGCCTATGTCAAATTAGGCGTTCGTTTGGAATATACAGTTGCAGATACGTTCGAGATTTTTGAGCAATACGCTGACGCTGTTCGACCATTTAACTATGGTATAACACTCGGTGGAGGCATTCATTTTGGACCAAAAGATGGACCGGTTCAGTTTATTTTAGATGCACAAGTTGCACCAGATTTCTCACAACAGTTATATGCTCCACCAGCACAAATTTGGAATCGTTACACACAACAATATCAAACGTTCTCCGAACAAAAAGTCACCAATTTATCCTTTGAAATTACGCTTGGAGTCCGATGGGTGAATAAGTATTATTATGAGTGATTTCTTATATTTCTTATACTGTTTCATTATTAAATTGTTATACTGCTTGTCCCGAAATCTCGGTAGTTTTGCTAACAATTCAAGAGTATAACAATATAGCTAACAATATAGCAATCTAACAATTTATTAAATGCTAAACCGAACAATAGCCCCGCCTTTGCGGGAAATTAGTAACTTACACTTACCCCTACCAGAGGTAATGCACTTGGATAATGGTATTCCAGTTTATATTGTCAGAATGGGAACGCAGCCTGTCGTCAAAATGGAATTGGTGTTTCAGGCAGGAAGATGGAAGGAAGAACAGAAATTAATCAGCCGAGCGACTTCTCGACTATTGAAAGAGGGAACTGCCAAAAAAAGTGGTGGCGACATTGCCGAATTTGTAGATTTTTATGGCGCATCAATTGGCTTTCCGGCAAGTCTGGATACTTCAAATGTGGTTTTGTTTTCTTTGACTAAACACTTTGATAAGTTATTACCATTGGTAGACGATATTTTGACGAAACCAGCTTTTGCTGAAGATGATATTCAGAAATTCAAGCGACGTAGTTTGCAGCGTATGAAAATGGATACCAGTAAAACAGATGTGATTGCTTATCGAAAAATTACCGAAGCAATCTTCGGGAAACATCATCCTTATGGTTATAATAGCCAGACGAAACTTTTTGAAAATATCGACCGAGCGGCTATTGTTAATCATTTTGAGCAACACTATCGGGCTGGAAACGTAAGTATTTTCCTAAGTGGCTTTCCAACGGATAATGTCTTAGAAAATCTGAATAATACGCTGGGTCGAAATTTGCCGAAAGGCGAAACACAACCAAAATCGGCTATTATTCAACCTTTTGATAATCAAAAAATTCATATTCCGAAACAAAACAACCTACAAACAGCGATTAGAATTGGTTGCCGCACATTCAATAGAAATCATCCGGATTATAAAGGATTTTATATTCTGAACACGATCTTGGGCGGCTACTTTGGGGCAAGATTGATGATGAACTTGAGAGAAGATAAAGGCTATACTTACGGTGTTTATTCAACTACAGAGCCGATGCTGTACGATGGTTATTTTACGATTTCGACAGAAGTCGCAAAAGGTGCTGCGAAAGCGGCTATTCGTGAAATATACGCTGAATTTAAGCGTTTAAGAGAAGAGTTGATTAGCGATGAAGAAATGCAAATGGTTCGAAATTATATCTTGGGTTATCTGCTCAATGGATTAGATGGCCCGTTCAATGTTGCAGAGATTACGAAAACGTTTGTAACCGAAGGCGTTGAGGTCGATTATTATGACAAATTAGTGCATGAAGTAAAAACCATTACCCCACAACGCTTACAAGAATTAGCCAACAAATATTTACATGAAGAAAACATGTATGAAGTTGTTGTCGGCTAGGGTATAAATAAACCTATAAGGTGTTAAACACCTTATAGGTTTTCTACTGAAAGTAATCCAATCAATTCTTAAAAATACACCTCAATATACTACAAAAGTGAGCAGTTAGTGAACTAATCACTAATCACTAAAAACTAATCACTAAATTATGTCTAAATTCACACAAACTTTCATTTTGCTTTTTATTAGCTTTTCGGCTTTCAGTCAGACGATTATACCGCCCAAATTGATTTGTGTTACCACGCTTTTTGATGGCAATGTAGAGTTAACGTGGGAACTGCCACCGCCTCAAAACTGCGGTGCATTTTTGGGGTATCGAATTTATGCGACACCAAATCCGTCTGCTCCGTACTTTTTATTGGCAACCGTGACGAATCAAAATCAAACAACATTCACGCACGTCAACGCTAACGGAAATACTCAAACTTGGTACTATTATTTGAGTACCGACTTGCAATGCCCGACTTGGCAAGTTGATCAATCGGAAGTTTTGGACAATCTTGATCCCGAAACCCCTCCGATAACATCAGTTTCTATCAACAATGCCGGAAATATTGTACTAAATTGGGAAGCAAGTACCTCACCCGAAACAGATGCTTATGTCATTTACCAAGAAACAAATAGTGGTTTTGTGGCAATTGATACCATTTTTGGTGGTGTGACGACTTATGAACACATTGGCGTCGATTCAGAAACCCGACAAACTTATACGATTGCGGCTATGGATTTGTGTGGAAATATCGGTTTATTATACGATAATCCGCATCAGACCATTTTATTAAATGCAGTCGTTAACCGCTGCGAACAAACAATTGATTTGACATGGAATCCGTATGAAAGTTGGGATAGTCCTGTAGCCGCTTACCAAATCAGAACTGGTCTAAATGGTGGAAATTTAACCTTACTGAAAACCGTTGCTGGTTCTGCTACTTCGGTTTCGTTAGAAAATTACACAGATGGTGATAATGTTTGTATTACGGCTCAGGCCGTCGAATTAGGAACTGGAGAAGCCTCGACAACTCAACAAGTTTGTGTGACTTACGACATCGTTGAGCCTATGGATTATATTTATTTATCAAATGTCAGTATTAATAATAATAATGATTTAGAAATATTTTGGAATTGGGACGCAGATTCGGACATCGAATCTTTTGCTATTGTCGAAAATGGTAATGAATTGACCTTACCAGCTCCAAATCCAGTGCAACCCTTATCGTACTACTTAGATACTGCAATTAATGCCGACACCGCAAGTTTAAAAATACAAGTTGCCAGTACAGATAGTTGCGGTTTGATGAACGTTTCTACCATTGGTCAAACGATTTTCTTAAAAGGAAGTGCCGGTTCAAATTATGAAAATTTCTTGCGTTGGACACCTTTTACAATGGAATATACAACGGTTTATTCTTATGAAATTTATAGAATCGTAGAAGATATTCCCGAGCTAATTGGTAGTGTTCAAGCGAATCAACTAAACTTTACGGACGAAGTGAGCGGTTATGATGAAAATCAAGCAGATGTTCGATATTATGTTGTCGCTCAAGCTTTTATTAACTTGCCCGATGGTACAGCAAAAGCAATCTTTAGTCAATCTAATACGATTCTAATCGAACAACAATCCAAAATATTTATGCCAAATGCCTTTGCTCCCGAAGGTATCAATGATGTTTTCAAACCCGTCCTGGTATTCTCTGAAAATAGTACTTTTCAAATGATTATTTATGATCGCTGGGGACGCTTACTATTCGAAACGACCGACCCGTCAACTGGCTGGAACGGACGAAAAAGTGATGGAAAAATCATGCGTCAAGGAGTTTATACATATATCGTGAGAGTAACGCAGTTAAATGGCGATATTATAGAACGTAAAGGAACTCTTTTGTTAATACGATAGAATAAAATTAGCGGTGTAAAGAGCTATACTTTACACCGCTGATTTTATAATTATTTCAAGGTTTTAGCATATTTCAAAATCGCCTTTTCGTAGCTTTTCGCAATTTCTACCACTCGACTCGGAATCATTTGCCCTTCAAAATTATAATCTCTTTCATTTAGTCTGACAACCTCCTCTCGATTATCTTGAAATAATGGTTCTGCATAGCAAAGCGTGCCATAAATACGACCAGAAAGTGATAAATTTCGAGCATAAACACCTGCATAATCTGTTTTTATCGTATTGCTCTGGTAACTTGACGAAGGATGAATCGGAATGCCTGCCTCTGTTTCCAAATATTGCAAGACATCATTACTAAACTTTGCAGATTCTTCAATATCATCGGTCAGCAAGAAACGCAACAAATTAAAGCGACGTTCTCTGTTAAACAACTCGCCATTCATATACGCTCCACCTGTAAATGCCATGGAGTAATTTGATGTCACTGGGCGTTTCCACGGACGATTACCGCCATCCACATTATAATGCATAATCAACGTTAAATCAGGTCTAAAAGCATTGACAATTCGTACTCGTTCGTCATTATCTTTATGTCTGAAATATCGCCAGAACATTCGACCCTTATCAGGTTTTTCCTCCATTCCATCAAATCGAGCGTACCAAGTATCGTAATCCATGCCAAAAGCTGTTTTTCCATAATCTCGAGTGATAAAGACAGTTGCACCGTGTTTTTCGAGCTGTTTTTTTAAGTAGCTTTGAGTATGCCAAGCCAAATCAGCCTCCCAGAACGAAATTTTTTCGTCCTTGTATTTCATTTCAATATATTTCCCTTCGAGCTTTGCCGTTTTAATATCCCCAGCAATATGCCCAGCATCCAAAGCAATTCTCAAGCCTTTTAGCGGTTGGTCTTCTGTTGGTTCAAATGTTGTCGCAAATCCTACATAATCTTTTGGTCGTGGCCAAACCACTGGAAACTTCGGGACATTGTAGCGATTATAGATTTCGTAAGCTAATTCGGCATCGTTTTCACAAAGTTGCTTATAGCGTTCAACATCCTTCCATGGCACAAAAAACTCGTGCTCGTCGGCTGCCCACGAAGCCGCCGATTCATAAATCTTAATCCCTTCATCTGAAATTCTAATATGATTATAAACATCAGCATCTTTGACCAAGTAGCGGGCAAGTTGAAGCTGGTATTTGGATTTAAGTGCATGAATGTCAATTTGTGCCGTTGGGCTACAGTTCATAACACCAAGAATGATAATACCTAAAACTGTAAATGTACGGAGGTTGAACATACTTAATTTTTGTGTTGATTAGTTTTTATCTGTAATGTATTTAAAAATATTTAATCTTAAGATATTAATAAAGGATTCTATAAAAATACATTAAAAAAATACTAAAATCAACTGTTACTGCGGTTTAAAAGGACAAACACACCAATATTTAATTTCAGTTTTCGGCTGGTCCTAAAATAAAAAAGCATGAATACTTAACAGTATTCATGCTTTTAAAAAGATAAATTGACTCTTGCTACTCTCGAATTATTCCAATCGGTAAATCAAGTGATTTATCTCCATAAATAATTGGCGTTTGATAATGATTGGTGTAAAAAGTCACATTTCTTTGAACGTACTCAAATAATTCATCTAAACGAATCAACTCATCGTTATTCGTATTCGCTGCGCCATAAAGCCCTTTCATTAAGAAATGACTGAAAATTCCTTGGCGTAGCCCATTATTTTCGATAGAAGTTTCCTCTGCTTTTGAAGATAAAATCATTACTAAACCACCCTTATTTTTACTAATTTCACTATAGTAATTATTCATAGATGTTTCGTAATCTGCTCCTTTAAAGGCTAACATCCCACCAGAGTAACAAGCATCAGCGATAACCACTTTTGATTTAGCTTTCGAACTTTTAAGTATCCTTACTAAATCCTCATGCAGTAGAGTTTTATCACTATATTTTCCTTCATAATCAATTGGTAATAATCCCTTAGACAAACCATGTCCCGAAAAATAGAACATGAAAACATCATTTGCGTCTGCTTTTTCGGCAAAAAGCGTCAGTGCCTCCAGAATATTTTTCTGTGTTGCAGCTTCATCAATTAAGACCTTAATATTAGATTTCTTGACCGCACCACCTTCAGGACTTCTCAAAAAAGTATTCATAGCATACGCATCATCGTCTGTATATCTCAACGCTTGCATGTGTCGATATTGAGCAATACCTACGACTACTGCCCAGATTTCACTTTTTCCATTATCCTCGATTACATTATCCTGATTCGTAACCAATGGAGTTGCGAGTTCTTCATACATAAACTGACCACTGTTCCAATATCCGTCCTGAGTCGTCATATTCTTGCGGTATAAATAAGTTCCTCTGCCATGAAAAGTATGATTTGCCCATGTACCATGGTAGATATCGCCATCGAAAAAGAAACACAATCCGAAGCCATTTGCTCTTCCATCGCTAAAACTCCCCATAAAAACAGTTGAATTATGATAGATATAAACACCTTCGCCGTTATTGCAATCTCCTGACTTGCAACCCTCCATTCTTTCTTCTGTTGATTTTAAATATTTATCTCTTACCCAAACACCTTGAATAACTTTGTTAGCTCGTCGTACTTGACCTTTTCCATCTCGGTAACCATTCTTGAATTGACCTACATAGACACTACCTGAAGCATACTCAATGATACCGTAACCTTCTAATTTTCTATTCTCAAATCGGCCAATAAGCTTCTGGTTGTTTGTTAATAAAACACCTAAACCTGAAACACAATCCCCCAATAAACAAGTATCTTTCACGTTTCTATCGGTTGATTCAACATAATCATGACTCGAAGTATTAGAAGGATCTACTACTTGAGACAACTCAGTTGCATTTATCGTTGATAGAAATAATAAGTTTATAAAAATAAAGCTGCTTAATGATTGTTGTAAATATTTCATTTGTCCTAATAGTTTTGTATTATAATATGTTGCGTTGTTGATAATTTGTAATTTTCTATAAAAGGCAGCTGATGATTGTTTTACCAGCACCTTTAACTCTTTGATATCTTTGATAGATATCTAAGAATGTTACTTCGTAGCTTTATAAACGAATTCGTCCTCCTCATAATCGCTACAACTGCCAGAAAATGATACTTATGACAGTTGAGGTAGTAGTTATTGGAGGTCTGTACATGATTTTACACAAGCAAAATCAAACCCATACTTATTTTCAAGAGAAATTTTATGTATTTTGGAGGTATTAGAATAAACTATCTAATTAATTATTAAATAGTAAAATCTTATGTAAATGTATTTGCTTTCACACCTTTATACAATAAACAATTTTTCATTTTTGTGACAACAAATAAAACGGGTTTTAATGTAGTTTTGAGCTAAGAATAACAAACAGTCCTAAAAATTATTCAGAGTGATACTCTTACACCAAAATAATATATTGATATTTCGTAATATAACAAACATTTATTTTTAATGCTATATTTTATATATAATTAATTAAAAATGTGTATTAGATTGATTTTCAAAATTTAATACAAAAAATACTTTAAATCTATTTAATGTATAAAATGATACCAAGATTCTATTTTCCATTAGAAAAGCTAACTTTAAGATTTTTCAACACATCTGTCACATTTTAGTAAAATGTGTTTTATTCTCTGTAAATGAGTTAATTTAAATTAGATGTGACAATAACTAATATACCATCACAATGGCTCAAAAGCTTGGCATTGTATCTATTTAGACACAGTATAACTAAAACAAGAATTTTAATACATTAATTCTTCATTCTACTTTTAAAAACCTGGATAAAGCCTCTTTTATACAGATTTCAATTACATCAATTCATTTCATTTTGAATATCCCCTGAATCTTACATATAAAATAATAATATATAAGTAATTTTAAATTAGCTTTTTACTGGGTTTCGACAAAGATCAAACATAACTATAAAATACTATTATAGTATGAAAAATTAAAAAGCCGAATGCCTTCCAGCATTCGACCTTTGATATAAAATATTTTTGGACGCTATAAACGATTCTTATTAACGATATTTAAGAGTTCCTCTCGATAATTTTTGCCAATTGGTAAGTGCTTTTTCTCGATTTCGACCATATTTCCAATCACTGCATTGATTTTTTTCAAATTTACAATGTACGAACGGTGAATGCGTTTAAAAATATTAGAAGGTAATTTGGCTTCCAGCGATTTCATCGTTTGTAAAGTAATTACTCTCGAAGTCGGCATTTTGATAATCACATAATCTTTTAGACCTTCGATATACAAAATATCTGCGTAATTGATTTTAATTAATTTTTTGTCGGCTTTTACAAAAATGAAATCTGCTTTTTCCTCACCTTCTGTATCATTTGAAGTTGCTATGGCATTATCATTTTGTAGCTCCAATTGAGCCATCGCTTTATTGACCGCTTTCATAAATCGCTCAAACGAAATTGGCTTTAACAAATAATCAATGACGTTCAACTCGTATCCTTCAATCGCATAATTTGGATAAGCCGTTGTAAAAATCACCAACGGTGGATTCGATAACGATTTCAAGAATTCAATACCAGTTAATTGTGGCATCTGAATATCTAAAAACATAATATCGACCTCTTCTTTTGACAAAATATCAAATGCTTGAATCGCATTTTCACATCTTGCGACCAACTCCAAACTTGGTAACTTCTCAATATATGTTTCCATTACATCCAACGCCAAAGGCTCATCATCTACAATTATTACTTTTGCCATTTTTTTAATATTAGGTATGAAGTATCAGGTGTAAAGTGTCATTTTGCACCACCCGTTCTACTTATTTTTTAAATTAATAATAGCTGCTATTTATTAAAAAATAACAGCATTGTCGGAAAAAACAGACGAGTGATTATAGAAATCCGATGAATTTTTTGATTCGAAATTAAGAATTACGAATATTGAGTCATAACCTCACTTCGAGTAAAGTTATGACTCTTTTTATGGTAGGATTACTTTTGTGCGGTTCCTTCTGGAATCAAATGTTCCAAACCGGCACGTAATTGTTCTCTATATTTAGGTAATATTTTTTTGAATTTTTCGACCGTTCCCCAAAGCGTTTGATAAGAAATACCACCCGAAGCGTTTTTGTGTCCGCCACCTTTAAAGTATTTTTTGGCAATTTCCTGAACTGAAAAATCACCAGTTGAGCGTAACGATAACTTCACAATATTTGGCTGCTCAGTGATCAACGCCGCAAAACGAATATGTTTCATTTTTAAAATATAATTCACAACACCTTCTGTATCACCACGTTGTATATCAAATCGCTTATAATCATGTTGACTTAACACGATGATTCCCGTACAGTATTCGTCAAATACCTTCATGACTCGACTGCTCAAGCAATAACTCAACAAACGCAACTGTTTTTCTGTCATTGAGTTGAATAATCTATCCTGAATGCCATAATCATCAACTCCTAACTCCACCAAATTCGCTGCCGTTTTATACAATTTTGCAGAAGTCGAATATTTGAACGAACCTGTATCGGTCAAGATTCCGACAAACAGAGCCGTTGCAATATTGACATCTAATTTTTCTCTATCGCCCATGAGTTGAATAAAATCGTACACTAATTCGCAAGTAGAACTTGCCGAAGTGTCTGAAAGTGTATAATCAGCAAAATCTTCAGGATTGATATGATGATCAATCAATACTTTTGGCGTTTCCTTTTGAGCTTCCACGAATTTCCCTAAATCATCAATTCTACTCAAGCCATTAAAATCTAAACAAAAGATCAATTCTGAATTATTGACTATTTCCTCCGAGCGTTCCGGTTCGTTATCATAGATAACAATCTCACTTGAACCTTCCATCCATTCTACGAAGTCTGGAAATTCAGAAGGAAAAAGTACTGTTGTATCGTGTCCAATTTTATCCAAATATTTTTGTAAACCAAGACTTGAACCGATAGCATCTCCGTCAGGATTACGATGCGAGAGAATAGCGACACGTTTTGGTTGAGCTAATAAATCTTTTAGTGAGTCTATATTATTCATTAATAATCAAATATTTATACGTTATATTTATTATAAAACTATTTTATTTTTTTATCAAACTGATTTCCTCGAATCATTAATAATCAATATATTGATAATAATCTAAAAAGTAAAGTTTACGTTAAATTAATACTGTAATTCATCGCACAAATGGAATTGATTAAATCATAAATATATTTTTTGTATCTGCTGTGAATTTGCGTACATTTGCAGCAAATTTCAAGATAATGATACTATTGTTCATCTTGGAATACAAATTTAAAAATCATAATTTAACAGTTCGTAAATTTATTTGACTAACTTAAACAGCAAACTGATATTATAGTTGCTAACAGTCCAAATAAGCGAACATAACTAAAGTGAAAAATAATTAAGAATGGCTGGTAACAGAACTTTCACAATGATTAAGCCTGACGCAATGGCTGCAGGCCACGCAGGTGCGATTTTAGCAAAAATTAATGAAGGTGGATTTCGTATTGTGGCAATGAAGTTGAAAAAAATGTCTGCAGAAGAGGCAGGTAACTTCTATGCGGTACACAAAGAACGTCCGTTTTATGGTGAATTAGTAGAATTCATGTCTTCAGGGCCAATCATCGCAGCAGTTTTAGAAAAAGATAACGCCGTAGCAGATTTTCGTACTTTAATCGGTGCAACTAATCCAGCAGAAGCAGCGGAAGGGACAATCCGTAAAATGTATGCAAAAAGTATCGGTGAAAATGCTGTTCACGGTTCAGATTCTGACGAAAACGCAAAAATCGAAAGCTTCTTTCACTTCGCAGAAACTGAAATGGTTGGATAAAAGTAATTGCAAAATTGCTTTATTGTGAAACTGTTTTTAACAGTATTTACAAAAAATAATCACGTAGTAAAACACATAAAAGCAATCGAATTTTTCGGTTGCTTTTTTAGTAAATAGAATTGTTGTCTTAACAAGTTTCATTATTAAATGAATAATTAAGACACAATCGAAAATGTCCTATCTATTATCTCAACTCTAATCATGGAAAAGTAGTGAGGAAGAAGACAGTCAAGTAACAACTGATTTCACTAATCACTAATTACTAATCACTAAATAAGGTAATCATGGGGTCTTCATATCCGAAGGAAAAAATTAAAATTCTATTATTGGAAGGTATTCACCAAAATGCGGTCAAAACCTTTCAAGATGCAGGTTATACCAATATTGAATTATTGAGCGGAGCGTTGCCAGAGTCCGAATTAATTGAAAAAATCAAAGATGCCAGTATTGTTGGGATTCGCTCCAAAACACAATTAACCGCAAAAGTTTTAGCATCCGCCGAAAGACTTTGGGCAATCGCAGCTTTTTGTATTGGTACAAATCAAATCGACTTAAAAATGGCCGCTAAACAAGGAAAAGTTGTTTTCAACTCACCTTATAGCAACACTCGTTCTGTTGCAGAATTGGTTATCGCAGAGATTATTTTCTTGATGCGTGGCATTCCTCAAAAAAATGCTGCCGCACACGAAAAAATATGGCTCAAAAGTGCGAAAGGAAGTAATGAAGTGCGTGGAAAAGTATTAGGAATTGTAGGTTACGGACATATCGGGACGCAAGTTTCTGTTTTGGCAGAAGCCATGGGATTGAAAGTAATTTACTACGATATCGTTCCTAAATTACCAATGGGAAATGCCGTTGCAGTTAATTCGTTGGAGGAGCTTTTGGCAAAATCAGACGTGGTTTCATTGCACGTTCCGTCAACACCTCAAACTAAAAATATGATTGGTGCTGCCGAACTTTCAAAAATGAAAAAAGGCTCGTACTTGATCAACTTGAGCCGTGGAAATGTCGTCGTGATTGAAGATTTGAAGGCAGCCCTAGAAAGCGAGCATATTCTTGGTGCAGCAGTTGACGTATTTCCTGTTGAACCGAAGACGAATAAAGATCCGTTTACGACACCTTTACAAGGTCATACAAACGTCATTCTGACACCGCACATCGGTGGTTCGACACAAGAAGCACAGGAAAATATCGGTATTGATGCTGCTATGAAATTGATTAATTATTTGGATAATGGCTCAACAGTCGGCTCACACACCGTTCCTGAGTTGCATTTACCAAAGCAAGAAGGTACGCACAGAATCTTGCACATTCACGAAAATGTGCCGGGTGTAATGACAGAAATTAATCAAATTCTTTCTCGTGAAAATATCAATGTTGTCGGGCAATATTTGAAAACAAATGAAGAGATTGGTTATGTCGTTTTAGATGTAAAATCTTTTGTTTCTCAGGAAGTTGTAGAAGAACTGAAAGCCTTAAAATCTACAATTAAAGCAAGAGTTTTGTATTAGAATTACTAGACAAAAGGCACTTTTGAAGTGCCTTTTGTCTTCATTTATAACAACAATATATCATTTCAACTCAAACTTTTTTTCTTCGACTAATTCTCCGAAGGTATCATAAATTTGCTGAATTAGCAGCCCTTTTCGCTTCTTAATTTTCCAAACATATTTATGCACATTTGCTTCAAAATATGCTTTTCCTGTTGGAATTAAAATCGGTTCGTCTAATGTTTCAAAAGTTTCATAATCAAAGTCTTGTGTTTTGAAAAACGATAAACTCACCAAATTTCCACGTCTATCATATTCAAACACTTTCAACGACACATCTGAAAACTCTTCCCAGATAACATCAACTTCAACTCGCCGAAGTTGCTTTCCATTTTTATCATAATATTTAAAATAATTCGAAAAGAAACCTTTTTCAAATCGTACTTTTTTGTGGTAATTTGAAAAGTAATTGTGCATAGGTTGATGCTTACAATCAAAAAATGCTTCCGAAATTAATTGATTATTGTATTCGCCTTTAATATATTGATAAACTTGGTACATGCCGCTATCGCCGGTTATTGTATAGGTGGTATCGTTGAGTAGATAAGTGTAGATTTTGGTAATCGTATCACGATTTTCTAAAGTATCGACTTGCCATTTTTGACCAAAGACAAAACTACTCATTAGCGAAAGCGAAAAAATTAAAAATGTATTTTTCATAATCACACGTTAATTTTCAATTATAAAACTTATTTAATAACCAGCCAATTAAACCAAATATTTTTTAAACCATTAAATAACTTTCCCTAAATTAGCCAATCATTAACAGAAAAGCAAAGCTAAATTATGAAGTACAAAAAATTATTATCCCCCTTAGACTTAGGTTTTACAACTTTAAAAAACCGAGTTTTGATGGGTTCGATGCATACCAATTTAGAAGAAATAAAAGGAGGCTTAGAACGTGCCGCCGTTTTTTATGCTGAAAGAGCGAGAGGTCAAGTCGGTTTGATTGTAACTGGCGGAATCGCACCAAACTACGAAGGTTCGGTCAGTCCGATTGCTTCCAAAATGACGACTAAAGAAGAGGCTGACCATCACAAACAAATCACAAAAGCGGTACACGACGAAGGCGGAAAAATCTGTATGCAAATATTGCACTCGGGGCGTTATGCGTACCATAATAAATCCGTTGGGCCTTCGCCTGTTCGAGCGCCAATTGCACCGTTTACGCCTCGTGAGTTGACAACGGACGAAGTTTGGCAAACCGTTGATGATTATGCAAATTGTGCCGCATTGGCTCAATATGCTGGTTATGATGGTGTAGAAATCATGGGTTCAGAAGGTTATTTGATTAATCAATTTATCGTCACTCGTACCAATCATAGAACCGATGAATGGGGCGGAAGTTATGAAAATCGCATCAAGTTTCCGATTGAAATTGTCAAGAAAGTAAGAGAACGAGTTGGCAAAAATTTCATTATTATTTACCGCTTGTCGATGTTGGATTTGGTCGATGGTGGAAGTACTTGGGAAGAGGTTGTTCACTTAGCGAAGGAAATCGAAAAAGCCGGTGCAACGATTATCAATACCGGAATTGGTTGGCACGAAGCTCGTGTTCCGACGATTGCGACACCGATTCCAAAAGGTGGTTTTGCATGGGTAACGAAGCGAATGATGGGCGAAGTCAATATTCCGTTGATTACCACAAATCGTATCAATATGCCTGATGTAGCAGAGGATATTTTGCAAGATGGTTGTGCTGATATGGTGTCGATGGCTCGACCGTTTTTAGCAGATGGTGATTTAGTTCTGAAAGCAATAGAAGACAGAGCGGACGAAATTAATACGTGTATCGGTTGTAATCAAGCGTGTTTGGATCATACTTTTCAGATGAAAATCTCGTCTTGTATCGTTAATCCTCGTGCTTGTCACGAAACAATTTTGAATTTTGAACCTGCCGAAGAATTGAAGCGAATTGCTGTTGTTGGTGCTGGTCCTGCAGGTTTGGCGGCTGCGACTTTGTTGGCAGAACGTGGTCACGATGTACATCTGTTTGAAGCAGCAAAAGAAATCGGCGGACAATTCAACATGGCGAAAGTGATTCCTGGTAAGGAAGAATATCAGCATACGATTCGTTATTACGGTAAAATGATTGAGAAACACGATGTTCAATTACATCTAAATCATCGTGTAACAGCCGCAGAGTTGATTGAAGATAATTATGATGAAATCATTTTAGCAACTGGCGTAACCCCTCGAAAAATCTCATTTGCTGGAGCAAATCATAAAAATGTATTGACTTACGCTGATGTTTTATACAAAAAAATGCCTGTCGGCAAACGGGTTGCCGTCGTTGGTGCGGGCGGAATTGGTTTTGATGTAGCCGAGTTTTTAGCACACAACAAAGACCATGAAAGTCCAAGTTTGAACACCGAAGCCTATATGAAAGAATGGGGCGTTGATATGGCGTATAAAACTGGTGGTGCATTGACAATGCCTAAACCGATTCCTTCGCCTCGTGAAATATTTTTATTAAAACGCTCTGGCGGAAAACATGGCAAAGGTTTAGGTAAAACAACTGGTTGGATTCATCGGGCAAGTTTGAAAATGAAAGGCGTTCAAAATATTGCCAACTGTACTTACGTCAAATACGATGGTACGCATTTTCATATTGATGTAAACGGCAGACCTGAATCTTTGGAAGTCGATAATATCGTCATTTGTGCTGGTCAAGAACCGTTGCGAGATTTACACGATGCTTTGGTAGCTGCCGAACAATCGGTGCATTTGATTGGCGGTGCGTTAAAGTCGGAGAAGTTAGATGCGAAAGTGGCGATTAAGCAGGCGAGTGAGTTGGCTGCGACGTTGTAAGTGAGATTTGAACAATAGAGTATATTTGAAATGAAAAAACTTCAATGCTTTTGGGTGTTGGAGTTTTTTTGTTTTTAATAGAATTAACTATCTTTCGAAGAGTAGGTTTTGATATTTTATCAGCCTTTGATTATACTAATTTTTATCATTACACAGCGTGAAGACATAGGGAAATATATGCAGGTTTTGTGTGGGTATGCGGACGTTGTAAGCGATTAAAAACTAAAATAGTCCATGAAACTAATAAATAATTTATTTGTAATCACTTTAATCTTTTTCCAAACATCAATATTTGCACAACAAATTGGAGCATTAGAAATAAATGAAGAAAATGTTTCTAATTGGTTTGAAAAAGATATTGAAAAATATGAAGGAATATACCATTTTGGAGAAGGTGATGGTTCAAATCTAAGTCTTATAATAAATGATAATAAAGTAATAATTCAAATAAGAAATACTGAATATTGGACACAAGGAGGTTATGCAGTCGAAGCAGGAATTGCAAATTTGTCCGAACTTGAAATGAAATGGGAATATAAAAATTTAAGTGGAATTAAAATCGAAAACGGTAAATTTTACTCCGACCAGTATCAAGGAGAATTTGTAATATATTCAGATAGCACAGGAGAAAGAAAAGGGCTAAAAATAAATAATCCATGGAATAAATGGATTGATAACTATGAAATAGGACTAAGGTTTAGTGAAACATTTGAAAACAAATTTTTCGGTAAATATCCACAAGCATCGTATCGAAAACTATCAAGTAGTGAACTTAGTACATTGAATAAAAGCGAATTAAAAATTATAAGAAATGAAATTTTTGCACGCTATAATTATGAGTTCCAAAAAGGTAGTGAAATAGATTTATACTTTCAAAAACAAGAATGGTATATATCTCGATATAAGAACGTGAGTAGTTTTCTAACAGAAATTGAGTTAGAAAATATTGCACTAATAAAGAAATATGAAAAAAAATAGCTTACAATAAATAAGGCTACACACAGTACAACAGCATCCAACATATAGCCAATCAAACGTAATCTTGAATCCTTGACACATTTGAGATTACGTTTTTTTATTTTGTAATCTTAACATTGAGGGGAGATTTGAAAATGAGTAAAAAGGTCGCACAGATTTGAAGCAAGGATTTTACTGGCGTAGAAAACGTCCTCCAATTTGAAGCAAGGATTTTACTGGCGTAGAAAACGTCCTCCAATTTGGAGCAAGGTTTTTACTGGCGTAGAAAACGTCCTCCAATTTGGAGCGAGGTTTTTACTGACGTAGAAAGCGTCCTCCAATTTGGAGCAAGGATTTTACTGGCGTAGAAAGCGTCCTCCAATTTGGAGCGAGGGTTTTAAATTCAAAATCTAATTATTTTCTAATGACTTTTTTGATAAAATAGTATATTTGTCAAGTCCTCTTGATGCAAGTCTGCAAATGAAAGGCGTTCAGAATATTGCCAATTGTACTTACGTCAAATACGATGGCACACATTTTCATATTGACGTGAACGGCAGACCTGAATCTTTGGAAGTCGATAATGTGGTGATTTGTGCTGGTCAAGAACTGTTGCGAGATTTACACGATGCTCTGGTAGCTGCCGAACAATCGGTGCATTTGATTGGCGGTGCGTTAAAGTCGGAGAAGTTAGATGCTAAAGTGGCGATTAAGCAGGCGAGTGAGTTGGCGGCGACGTTGTAAAAACGGCTGACGGTTAACAGCAAACGGAAAAAACAAAAGGTGGAATACTTTCGAGTATTTCACCTTTTGTTTTTACACTAAAAAAATAAGCTAAAAGTGTTAATCGTTTCTCTTGATTTTCTCATTTTTTCAACTGTATATTGAAAGAAATTGAATAATAGGCGGAAAACCCTATCGTTTTGCTAAAAAATTCCCTATTAATATTTCACCTGATACCGATGGACAGTGGGAAACTATCAATGATTATAAAGTCGGGCAGCATAAAATGACTTCTGTAGATGCCTATGCTATGATGGTGATTTTGGAAGAGTTTAATTTGACATCGTCAGCGACTTTATTTGTTTACAACGAAGATAAATCTTACATCGCTGGTCCTTACACCAATCAATATAATAATGAAGCTCAAATATTACCAATTCGATTAATTCCTGGTGACAACTTAACTGTAGAATTAATTTACCATATTTCAGATACTGAAATTCCTAATTTTGTGATTACAAGTATTTCTCATGATTATAGAGATATTTTAGGAATCGTTGCAGAAGATAAATTCGAAGATGATAATGATTTATTAGAATGTCACAATGACATCAATTGTCCTGAGGGGAATGATTGGCAAGTCGAAAAAAGGTCTGTGGCTCGTATAGTTTTTGATGGCTCTTATCAGTGTACAGAAACCTTAATTAATATGACGAAACCTACAGGAACACCATTATTTTTAACAGCAAATCATTGTTATGATAATACTCAACAGGTTAATTCCTCTATATTTTACTTTAATCATGAAAGTGAAACTTGTAACAAAGGGGATGAAGGGGAAGAAAAACATATTATAGAAGGAGCAATGCCAAGGGCAAATCATCCTGATACTGATTTTCAATTAATTGAATTAAATGCACGTCTACCATCTTCTTATCGTCCTTTTTTTGCTGGTTGGGTAAGAGATAATATCCCTCGCAACTCAACGGTTATTCATCAACCTCTGGGTTACAGAAAAAAATATCTTCTGATGCCGATAACGCTGCAACCAATATAAATCCGATTGTCATTACTGATCCTTTCACCGGAAATGTAGTAATTAATGTTCCTACAGGAAATGCCTTTACAGTAGGTTTGGACAATGATACTACAGAAGGTAGATTATCATGGTGGTATGTATTATATCAAGGTCATGGATAAAAATGGTCAGCATATTTCAAAACCGATTTTGAAGAAATAGTTTTGAAACAGTAATCTTTATTAAAGGTCGTTTGCTTCAAAAGTAAACGACCTTTTCTTATTTCCAATTTTTAAATAATTCTGCTAAACTTAACTTTATATTTAATTGATTATCAATTAGTTCAACATTTTTGGCATACACTTCATATTCGTTAATGGCACTAAAAACATAAATTGTTTTTAAATCTGGTAAAACTAACCAGTAAGACTTAATTCCTGCATCAAAATATTCTTTCGATTTGATAATTAAATCGCCGATATGTTGTTTTGGAGAAAGAATTTCAATCACACCTAATGGTAATTGTTTTGTGCTAACTTCGTCTTCTCCAGGTGTATAATCAAACTCATTATAAATAGCAATATCAGGTACACGAGTTTTTCCTTCACCTAAAGAAATAGATAATTCAGGAAGTGGAAGATAAATATCTGTATAAACTCTATCAATTAATTTTCCAATACGATGTTGAATATAAGCATGATTTTTACTTGGCATGGGCTTTCCTCTTTCAATTTCATATTGTGATTGTTCAATAAGTACTTCCATAAGTTATAATTTTATTAGTACAATTCAAATATAAACATTTAACGAAAATATACCTAATATTGTTAAGCTATTCTCTATTTTTGGCTTAACCATTAGATAACAACCAAAATAACTATGCAACAAATCAATTTTCAAGCAACAATCGAAGTCATCGAACACTACAACGATTTACCTAAAAAAGATGCTCAACTTTGTCAAGCAGCGATTGATGCCAAACAAGGTTCTTATTCAATTTATTCCAAATTTCGTGTTGGTTCGGCGGTTTTGATGGAAAACGGGGAAATTATTAGCGGAAGCAATCAAGAGAATGCGGTTTATCCATTGACATTGTGTGCTGAACGGGTTGCGATTTTTGCAGCAAGTCATCAGTTTCCAGAGGTTGCTTTTCGCAAAATAGCCGTAGCGACAAGTATGGAGGAAGCACCGAACGAACTGCCGGCTTTTCCATGCGGAAGTTGTCGTCAGTCGATTCGTGAGCAGGAAGTGCGTTATGATAATTCGATTGAAGTCTTGGTGATTGGAAATGATGGAAAAGTTTTTAGAATGTCGAGTGTGAAAGAAATTTTGCCGTTTTCTTTTGACAAAAGTGCTTTGTAAAATACTTTGTAAAGTGCTTTCATAAGTATGCCAGTTCGTACAGGCAGATTGAGTCAATATAGCTGATTTTTTAATTTTTCTTTCTCGAAACGGAGATAAAAACAACGCCTGAAAGTACCAGAATGCCACCTAAGATTTGAATAAGAGCCAAGCGTTCGTCTAAGAAAACCCATGCTAAAGTAATCGTCGAAATTGGGCCAACACTGCCGACGATAGCGACATTTGATGCACCAATTAAGCGAATCGCTTCTGATATTAGCAAAGTAGGAATAACGGTCGAAAAAGTCGCCATTAAGAAACCGTAGCCAAAAACAGGAAACGGATAATCGAAACTTCCGATGCCTTGATTTTCAATGATATAATGTAAAATAACAGCAATCGAAGAAATCGTCAACGCATAAGAAGTAAATAGCCATGTTCCTAATCTCGGCAAAATCTGACCGCTTCCGACCATATAAACGGCAAATAAAACAGCACAACCGACAATGAAAGCACTTCCTATAATCAAGTTTTGTTGGTTATCAATATCGACATTTCCGATAAAAACAATCGCAATACCAACATACGTCAGCACTAACGCAATGACTTGCGAACGATTGATTTTTTCTTTGAAAAAGAAATAGCCGATAAGCACGACCATTGTCGGATAAATGAATAATATTAAACGTTCTAAACTGGCGGTAATGTATTCTAACCCCTTAAAATCTAAGAAACTGGACAAATAATAACCGATAATTCCTAAGAAAAATAAGCGTTGATAATCTTTTCGGGTAAGTGTGTACTTTGATGATTTTCGAGCAATGTAAATCATGATTCCTAAATAAAAAGGTAACGAAAATAACATTCGCAACAGCAACAATGTCACCGCATCGACATCATATTCGTAAGCTAATTTTACAAAAACTGCTTTGGTGGAATATAAAATTGCTCCCAAAAACGCCAATATAATTCCTAATAATCGCTGTTGTTTCATAGGATTTTTCGAGTGTGAAGTGCCAAAAGGGAAGTATTTCGGCATATTATACGCTACACTTTACAACGCACCTTTACTTCAAGTTTCGTCGTAATCGCTTCAAACTCTGTTTCATTTTAGCTTCGACTACTTCAAATGCTAACTCTTCTTTGGCGATATAGACAAAAATGACCGCCACTTGTTTTTCTTTGACTTGTAGCGATTCGTAGAATTTAGGTTTATTTAAACGATAAGCCTCTCGCATCAATCGTTTGATACGGTTACGTTGCACGGCTTTTTTGAACTTCTTTTTGGAAACACTAAAAGTGACTTGAGCGGGAAAATCGGTGTTTAGCGGTGTTTCGAGCCAAACGGTTAAGATCGGGTAAGTAGCAAACGATTGACCTTCTCGATTAAAAATCCGTTCGATGATCTTCCGACTTTTAAGCCGTTCGGACTTTTTGAAGGTATATTTTTTCATTATTGAGTTGTTGAACTGTTCAATCGCCTATCCTGAAACCTCGGAGTTAAACTATTTTGACAAATTTTATGATAGCATTATGCTAAAAAACATTGTACTAAAAAACAATTTAACAGGATAATAAAGCAATCTGTACTTTTCACCTATTTACATAAAATAAGAGTCATAGATACTTTATAATATCTATGACTCAATATATGACTTTGCTCTCAACTTTCAGTTTTGAGTCGTGAATTTTCTACCAATTAGTATTCACAATAAATCTTATTAATTGTGATAATAATTACCCCAACTAAAGTTTAGGCTTTAGCCTACTTCAAACGTGATTCGTCAGAAACTGTTAATTTCTTACGTCCTTTCGCACGACGACTTGCTAATACTTTACGACCATTTTTAGTAGCCATACGTGAACGGAATCCGTGTTTGTTTTTACGTTTTCTTCTTGATGGTTGATATGTTCTTTTCATTACATTTTCGTTTTAGTCCCTTACGGAAAAATCTTCTCAACAATTCGCTCCTATCAGTTCAAAATTATTTTTTAATTCTTTCGCACTATCTTAGAAAAGCGAGGGCAAAGGTAAGTAAATTATTTAAAAGGTTTAAATGATGATTTAAAAAAAATCTTTTTTTTTTGAACCTTCCGCATCTTTTAGCCAAGAATCGATTCGGGACGTTCAATTTTCGTTAATAAAAAGTCAGTAAACCCTAAGTATTACAATAAGTATTTTCAAAATCGTAATTTTGGGAACAATTAAAAAACTACCATTACGTACAATAAGAAATTTAAAAACAAACTTATGAAAAAACTATTATTATTTGCTTTGATGCTTTTTTTAGTGACAACATCAGAAGCACAGGACTGGGCTGGGTTTTATAAATTAAATATTGATCAGGATGGCTACAAAGCCACACTTCAAGCTCAAATTTATCCTTTAAACGGTGAACTCTGGGGAACACTTCGAGGACAAGATAATGGCGACTCAAAAGAGCGTTGGGAAATCGAATTTTGGACAATTATCTATGAGGACGAAAACACGATTGCTTGTTATTACGATCAAGGAAATGATGAAAAATTCCCAACAAACAACGCTTTACTATTTTCTTTAGTGGGTAACAAAACAGACTTTTCAAGCTCATTTGGCGAGGCTTTGACAGCTGTAATTCAAAAATTAGAAATGCACGAAGGTTTTGTATTAGATAATAATGCAGACGCAGCAATCGATGAATTTACAAGTGCAATCTATGTCGCACCAGGAGAGGAAACACTCACCGAACCAGTAGCTCCTACCCTTCCAGAAAGCACCTCTACTTCAAATGTTTCACAATCAAAAGCGGAGTTAATCGTAGGCAATTGGAAAGGTGAAGATGCATCAGATATGACGAAGTTTTTCGACTATGATTTTAATATTGACGGTTCTGGCCATCGTGGAACGCTGGATTTTACATGGACTTACGTCAATGAAGCCGGCAAAGATTATATTGATGTTCAATTTTATCAACCGATTACTCGTACAACCTATCAAAGCTATTTAGCAAAAGTAGATGGCATCATAGAAATGCGAGATGATATGAATATCATTAAGACAACAGACGGAGAAAAGCATTCTGTCAAAATTATAAATAATAATTATTTAGAACTTACAAACAAGCAACGATTTAAAGTTGACAAAATCAACAGTAATACGTTAGAGTTGTCGTACAAATCTAATGGGAAAACGGTAAAAACTCTACATTATAGAAATTAACGAATTAGATAAAGTTGTCTCCTAAGCCAAAAAATAAAGAAATAGTATTAGAGAAATTAATAATCAATGTATAACATTTTGGTTTTAGGAAACTCGCCCTTTGCTTCGACTTTTGAGATTAGTGAGCTGTCACATTTTGTCAGCTCACTAATGATTAGAACTAATACGCTCGCTTATATCGTTTTTGATAAGATTCTTCTAAGAATTTCAAGTTACTTTCGGCGATATATAACTCCTCTTCCATCGCTTGACGTTGAGCTTTAAGTTCTTGCAGATGCAAAAACTCCATTCTCAATTCAGTTCCTAATTTTGCTTGAGCTTCGACCTCTGGCACACGTTCTTTGCGGCGTTTATCTTTCATGACACTTACGACAACCATTCCACAATCATTTACAAATCTATCCCAGCCGACGTAAAACTGAAGCGGCATTGCTTTAGCCATATTCATGGTTTTAGTACCCGCATAATTTAGGGCTTCCAAATTTCCAATGTACCTATCTGCCAAGGGTTGTGCAACATCCTGTACGGCTGGTAAATTTTTAGGATGAAAATGTTCGCTTAATATTCCTTCTAAAGTATCGCCACTTCTATCAACGCCACCTAAAAAATACTGGTCAAAAGTTTCATCTGCATAAGCTGCAAATGCCACCCGATCCGTATTATCTACAAAAGTCGATAAATAATCTTTGTGTGCCAGTCGATAGGCAGGCTCAAGGACTTCTATCATTTTTTGACCAAAGGCAAACTGCTCAATTTTCTTAGTACTTGAGTTGCCCCCTTTTTGAGTAGAATATTCGGCGATAACTTCAGTCGCAAAATAAGGTAAAACATCTGCGAGTAAGTTTGACATACAACTTTCACGATTTTTCACTGCATTGTCTCTGGCTTCGATTCGTTCTTCTTCAGCAATATAAGCCGCTTTTCGCTCATCAAAAATGCCTTGTTTTCGATCAATTTCTGCTTTTTTTAGCAAAATATCACTTCGCAAGGCGTTCACTTCCGAGCGTTTGCCATCAATCTCTCTTTCAGCAGCGATCTGTGCAGCAGATTTTTTTTGTGCGGAAACAGGCGTTGCACCAAGTAATGAAAAAATGAAAAGTACGCAAAATGCTTTTGTAGTTAAACTACACTCATAAGTAAACATAACCGTTTTGATTTTAGTAATCGTTAGTGTCATTAATTGCAATCGTAATCCTATTCTGATAGAACTTTTGAATCAATAATTTTATTACACAATTTATAATAATTTTATCAAAAAAAAGCTACTTAATGGCTAAACAATAATTACCCCACAACTTAGTAACATCAACCGTTTTAACAAAAAATTAAAAGTGTATTTTTATTATAATATGTTTACGAAGTTCAAGAAGGATTGATAGATTTGACAACGACAACTCCGACCATTGATTTTTAACTATTGAGGATTTACCGGAGCTATTATTTATTTTATTTTTAACGGTCGGGACAGTTTCCTGGTCAGATTTTTTGTAGTAATAATTGAGAAAAGAAGTGATTTTGCTTAGTCAAATATTGAGATGTTTATAAAATTGAGTAATCAAATAAGCGTGAATCGGCTCCTAAAAATGTACTTTCATTGGTAATGTTATTGCTACTTTGACATTTTTTTCTGCCTTTTGACCAGCTTGCCATTGTGGCATCGACTCGAATATACTCAAGTAGATTTTATCAAATTCTTTATTAATCCCTTTTATTAATTGTACATTGTGTACCTCTCCATTTTCATCAATTACAAATCGAACTATCATTTCACCGATTTCAATATCGTCCACCGTAATATTTTCAGCTAAAGGTAATTTGCCTAATACGTATAACATCAACTGATTGTTACTACAAGCGTTTCGCTCGTCTTCGCCCAGTAAATCCGTACAATCACCAAAAACAGGCATTTGCTCCACAAATCTATAGATTGTATCATTCGAAATGGAATCAGTTACCTCTTGTGCAAAGCCAATTTGAAGTGTTAACAGGGTAATAAATATTGATAAATAAATTCTCATAAAAAGATTTTTGTAATATTTCGGTAGTTGCAGCGTAACCGGCATTTTTATCACAAACGATATCAAGTAAAGTCAAATAATGTCGGTGGCGCTTTTACTTCTTTCCACAAATCATCTGCATCATAGTCCGTTCTGTTCAACTTATCAGAAACGGCATAAATCTTCAAAGTATTGTTTTCTACAGGTTTTAACATCGACAAAACCTCCTTTAGCGGCATATCGGACAACCAACGTTTTTGATCTTCGACAGTCGGCAAAATAACAGGCATTCGATTGTGAATCCACTGCATTTCTTCGTTAGGTGTTGTCGTGATAATTGTGAAAGTTTTATTTCCTTGCCATTCGTCCCAAAGTCCTGCAAATACCATTAATTGCGAATCTTTCGCTATAATTCGATGCGGAATTCTATTCCGTCCATACTTTTTCCATTCATAGAATCCATCTGATAAAATCAAACAGCGATTTTTACGAATCGGCATACGAAAAGACGGTTTGGTAGCAATACTTTCGCTACGAGCATTAATCAAATTACTACCAAAATCTGCGGACTTTGCCCAATTCGGGACTAATCCCCATTTAAACTCCTGTACCTCGTTCGGATTATCATTCGCAATCACGTAGGCAACTTGTGTCGGTGCAATATTGTATCGTTTCGTCAAGTCTTCTTGAATCGACAAGCCAAAGTGCTTATTGACTTTTTCTTTAGAAACCGCAAATGAATATCGTCCACACATTTTTTTAGTTTAAGTAGTTTTATAGTTGAAGTAGTTGATAGCTGAAGTAGTTTTGTTTTAATACCACGTAGGAACTACTAAAACTACTTCAGCTATCAACTATCTCAACTCCTAAAACAATTTCTACTGACAATTCGGATTGATACCTAAAACATATTTAGTTTTAACGTCAATCAATTCGGCAGATTCTGAACCTGTGAAACCGCCAATATCGCCATTCGATAATTTTTCTTTATATAATGCCGTCAACTCCCGAGCGACCGGAATATACGACCAATGCCATTTTTCTTCTTGATAACCATCTGGTCGAGTTTTATCCATCACCGAATAAACTTGACAAAAGCCATACTTTGAAGCGTTATCGGTTAGCCAATCGTATTCAATCAATCCGTCACCACTCTCAAAATAGCTATTATTCAAATTATTAATATCCACATCTGTTCCCCAATGATGACGAGAAGTTCCTGGCATTGATGACCAACGCAAGATTTTCATCGCTTTTTGTTTAGGTTCCATATCTTTCGACAACATTTTACCATCGACCTGTCGTTTTCCATTCCATTTCGCTTCCCAAATAGATTTTTGGTGATGAAAAGGTCGAGTAGCCGAAATGATCTTTAGTGTAACGCCATCTTTTTTAGCCGCTTCAAACATTTTCTGGTAAGCTTCATAAGCATCTGTTCTCATACGCATACCACTCTTTGAGGCGTATTTGCTGGCAATTGTTGAAAAATCTGGATGTGAATTTGGATTAAATTTTCCCATTAAATAATCTGTATCAAATGGTGCAGATTTTTGAACCGAAAGCGTAGAAACTACTTGACGAGCATTTTTATTTTCGTTTTGAATTTCCATCGTTTCCTTTTCAGACATTTGTCCTTCTGTCGCCTCGCCTTTTGTCTCTTTTTGAGCAGGCTCTTTTGTTGTCGTATGATTTGTAGATTCGACAACTTTTTCTGAATCTTCTTCCCCCAATTGATTAGTTGTTGAAGACTCGTTATTGTTAGAACAAGCCATTGCCGAAAGGCAAATAATAGACAATATAATATATAAATTTTTCAAGTATCGTTTTTTTTAACTACAAAGAGGTGATGTCAAGGCATGGAAAATAATAAATTTTTCATAAAAATTTAATTTATAACCTATAAACCTGACAAATTTTACCGCAGCCTCTTTATAATTTATTCTGATCTAATTTCGTCACCAAATGCTTTCCGTACTTCTTCAGGAATAAGTTGTCCAAGAATCACTTCTAATTCCGGTTTATTTTCTAAAAAATACCAATTTTCATTCAATTTAATAGCAAACATTTCGCTATCAATATCAAGGGCGAACGTAGAAGTCGTTTTGTCATAAGTCACTTTATCTTCGCCATATTCTTCATTAAATGCTGCTAAAACATACTCATCAGCACTATTATCTGCAAACTTCATCGTCATTTCGAAATTATATCGAACGACTCCGAAAGTTTCACCTTCGTGTTCAACTGTTTTATCTAAGATTTTCGTAATTTCAAAGTTACCAAAACCAACTTCCATTTCTTCACTTTCAAACAATTGTTTGTACTGCTGTTTGAATGCTTCTTTTGGAACGATATTAAAGATTTTAGGGTAAACTTTTTCCATAATTCCGTCCACATCAAGTGTTTGATTCAGCTTAATGTAGTCTTCCGTTGCCGTGCGAATTTCCTCTTTTAACTCCTGGGCATTTGCCCCAAATCCTATTACTGAAAAGACCAAAAGGATTAGTATCTGTTTTAATTTCATAACTTTAGTGATTAGTTTAATATAACAATTATTCGTTATTTGAAAATCAATATCTTTAATAAAACAAAGATTTTTATCAAAAAATTGCATTAACAAATTAACTAATTTATTAAAATCTTAATATTCGAACTCCAACTTCTGTGTTGGATAATTAAACAAAGATTTATTTTTTATTAATCGAACAACTTTTGACGGAACGAGCTTTTCCCAACCAGGTTCATCATTGCCGATCATCTCTAAAACCGTTTTAGAAAAGATGTGTAAAATTTTACGGTTGTAACCGATAATATCGGTGATTTGTCCGCCGTCCGTTAAGTGTTTATACAAAAATCGAATCTCGTCTGGAATAGGCATATTTTGAGCCGTCATTAGTTCGGCAGTACCTTCCTGCATAATCGGATAAACGTACAATTTGACATTCTTACGGAACAACTCACCGAAAGCTGCTAATAATCGACCATCCGAATAATTATAATATTTATCATTTATCAAATCCAATAAAACCCTCGCACCAACTACAATTCCGACTTTATTTACTTTAAAATCTGCTAAATAATCAATCAATTTTGAATAAACATCACAGTTTGAAATAACGACTGTTTGTCCCATCGCACACAATAAATCCGCTCTATCCAAAAAATCTTTTGTATCAACATCGCCCTCAGCCGAAAGATTATCAATCGTAATTTCAGTCAAGACTTTTGCCTTTCGAGCATCAACATCAGATTCCGATTTGAATTGATTTGTAGATACTTTTAGCATATCTTCGTTGACCAAAGTCATCGGTCGGAAACTACCTCGAAGCATCAATACAGACTTTCGATACAAAAACTCCGAAGCATGTACGGGTTGCCCTTTTTTATCAAACATCGACACATCGCACAAGCCATGTTTTACCAGATACAGAGTCAATAAACGATTATCTAAATGCTCAAATGCGGGTCCGGTCATACGAATCATATCGACTTGCACACGCCCTTGTAAACTGTCCATCAAAGACTTTACAAAAGTTTCAGGATCATTTTGATAACGAAAAGCACCATAAACTAAATTCACCCCCAAAACGCCAATCGCCTGCTGCTGCAAACCATTAGAATTATCTAACATTTTGACATGTAAAACCACATCGTTATAATCTCCATTTGGTTCAACCTGAAAACGAATCCCTAACCAGCCATCACCTTTGATAGTCCGATGATAATTAATTGCTGCCACCGTATCTGCGAAAGCAAAAAAGGTCGTGTCTGGGCGTTCGTCCGTCAATCGCTCTTCTAAAAGATCATATTCGTGATTCAACATTTTATATAATCGGGCTTCACAGACATATCTTCCTGTCGGTTCTGGGCCATAGATCTCGTCGCTATATACCTTGTCATAAGCCGACATTGTTTTGGCGATTGTTCCTGCCGCAGCACCTGCCTGAAAGAAGTGTCGAGCTACTTCTTGTCCGGCACCGATTTCGGCAAAAGTGCCATAAACAGCATTATCTAAGTTGATTTCGAGTGCTTTTTGTTCTGGTTCGAGTGCTTGATGCTTCATTTGCTTCATTGTAGAGTTAGGAATTAGGAATGAGGAATACTCAAACTAATCCAAAATTTATTGATTATAAAGACTACAAAAGTAAGGATTTTTTTGTTTTAGGGGGTACTTCCTTTCACTCAATCTGTAAATTTAAAAATTTGCATCACGGGGTAAGTTTTTTATATATTTTGTCGTTTGAAAAATAAACTCACTATTTAAAATTCAAATTTTTATACATTACAATTCTACTAATTTATTAAAATTTTAGTCTAAGTCTGACAAAATAAACGACTTAATCATACTACAATTTCCTTGCTGCTATTTTGTAAAAGTGAACCTTTTAGCTATTCTTGAAATCTCCATCAAATTATTCTGAAATTATCGTTTTCTCAAAAAAAAAGCTACCCGAATTCGAGTAGCTTTTATATCCTTTTCAATAAAATAGTATTTTCAGATAAGTATTTGTTATAAAAAATTATACTTAATACCTAAATGAGACTTCTAATCTACATTATCATGTAAAAAAGAATTTCCTTTTTTTAATTCTGGTTTTTCATCATCAGATAATGACCATTTAGACATTTTTGACTCTGATGAATGTGGAATATCTTCTAGTTCCACTTTACGACGCAAATAAGCCGGTTCACTTTCTAAGTCATTGACAATCTGTGGGTTGTTTAACTTTTGATGTAAATTATTCAGGCGTTCTCTGCGGCGTTGACGAATCTCATAACCATCCTGACGACCTTCAGATTTCACGACCGGTTCTTGTTCGTTTTTGTACTTTGGTCGAGGGTCTAAATCATACGAAATTTTTTTTTCGCCATCACGGTAACCTGTTGTGTAAGGACGTTTGATTTCTACTTCATCCTCTAAAGAAACAACTCTACGAACTGGTTTAGGCTCTTCTTGAACTTCTTCTTTCGGTTCTTCTTTTTCCTGCTTTTCGAAACCAGTCGCAATAACTGTTACACTGATTTTTTCCCCTAAGGTTTCATCATAACAATTACCCCAAATCAAATCCGTTCCATAACCTGCTTCTTCCTGTACATATTCTGTAATTTCAAATACTTCGTCCATTGTTACTTCTTTAGTACCAGAAGTAATATTTAACAAAATATGTTGCGCACCACGAATTTCGTTATCTTCCAATAAAGGCGAGTTCAAAGCAGCTTCTACAGCACGTCTCGCACGGTTTTCACCTTCCATTGCTGATGTTCCCATAATCGCAACCCCTGAGTTACGCATTACGGTATTTACATCTTCAAAATCCACATTGATATAACCTGGCACGGTAATAATTTCCGCAATACCTTTTGCAGCTGTTGCCAAAATGTTATCCGCATTAGAAAATGCTTTTGCTAAAGTTAAGTTACCGTGAATTTGACGTAATTTATCATTAGAAATAACAATAATCGTATCTACATTCTTCTTCAACTCCTCTAAACCTTCCATGCCTTGATTCTGACGACGACGACCTTCAAACGTAAACGGCAACGTCACAATACCAACTGTCAAAATATCCAATTCTTGAGCAATTTTAGCGATAACCGGAGCAGCACCTGTTCCTGTACCACCGCCCATTCCTGCAGTGATGAACACCATCTTCGTGTTGTCTGTCAAGAATGACTTAACCTCTTCGACGGATTCGACACAAGCCTCACGACCAATGTTGGGTTTTGAACCTGCTCCACGACCTTCTGTTAGTTCTGGACCTAACTGGATTTTATTCGGTACGGCACTCAGCTCTAACGACTGCTCGTCCGTATTACAAATGATAAAATCTACACCGACAATGCCTTCATTGAACATGTGCGTAACTGCATTACTTCCGCCACCTCCGACACCGATTACCTTTATAATTGAATCTCCGTTTGATAGATTGAATTGCATAATATTTTTGTTTTAGTTTGGAATTTACTGATCCCAAGAGCTAAAAAATTTGTTAAAAATAAGCTAATTCCAAATGTACGGATAACGTAAAATATATCAAAGTTTCCATAGCATTTAAGTATTTAAGAGGGAGCATAAAGGGGTAAAGTGTAAAATACAACACACTTCATCCTCTTGAACTTTACCCTTTACTTAAAAATCAGTTTCTGGTTCAGCTTCAAACCATTCCTTTGTTTTACGGAAGATCTCTTCGTACCATCTACCGTTTTTAACCTCAGCATTACTTTCTAAAACTGGTTCTTTTTGCTCTGCTGTATCTTCTGATTTTTCCTCCGCTTTTTGTTCAACAACAGGTGGCATTTCACGCAAACCTTTCAAGATTAAACCTAAAGCCGTCGCATAAATAGGACTGCTCAAGTCCTCTGCATAACCGTGTGCCAAATGCTCGACAGGCGAACCGATACGAGTAGGCATTCCAGTATGATAAGCCGCTAACTTTTCGATGTGTTGCAACAATGCACCTCCACCAGTCAAAACGATTCCGCCAGCCATCAACTTACGCTCGAAACCCGAGCGACGAATCTCCCAATAAACATGGTCAAAAATCTCTTCTACTCTCGCTTGAATGATTCTTGCCAAATTCTTTTCAGAAATTTCTTTTGGCTCACGACCTTTTAACCCAGGAATCGTGATAATTCGATTATCATAAACCTCGTCTGCCAACGCTGAACCAAACTTCACTTTTAACTGTTCCGCTTGATTTTGCATCACATTACAACCCTCTTTGATGTCTTTTGTAATCACATTGCCACCAAAAGGAATCACGGCAGTATGACGAATAATGCCTTCATAGAAAATCGCTAAATCTGTCGTTCCACCTCCAATATCAACCAACGCAACACCAGCTTCCATCTCTTCCTCACTCAATACAGATTGAGAAGATGCAATCGGTTCTAAAGTCAATGTACCAACGTCCAAACCAGAACGTTCTACACATTTGAATATATTTTTTGAAGCCGCAATCTGACCAGTGATAATATGGAAATTCGCTTCTAAACGAACACCTGACATACCAATCGGGTCGGTGATTCCTTGCTCATTATCAATCGTAAATTCTTGCGGAATCACATGAATAATTTTATCACCAGGAGGCAAAACCAGCTTGTGCATATCGCTAATCAACTTCTGAATGTCCGCACGACTAATTTCATCAATTGAATGATCACGAGTCAAGATTCCACGATGTTGTAAACTCTTAATATGTTGCCCAGCGATACCAACATGTACCACTTTAATATCAATTTTTGCACGACGTTCAGCTTCTGCTACTGCGTCTGAAATAGCTTTTACGGTCTTTTCGATATTAGAGACAACGCCTCTTGATACACCGATAGAGTCCACCTTTCCAACACCTAATATTTCTAATTGTCCATGTTCGTTCAAGCTACCTGCAATAGCACAAACCTTTGTTGTACCAATGTCTAATGCAACTACAATGTTTTGATTATTCATAATACTACTATTTTCTTTTAAAGGATTTCTTTGCTATTTTTCTATAAGTATAACCTATAGTATTTAATAAAATATAAAAACTATCCCAAGATTTTGAGATAAATTGTGACCATCTATCTGGAACATCAACTGAAGACTAATTCTTCACGCCAACCACTTGTTTTTTATATTTCAAATTCAACTTATCATATTTTCGCCAACCTTCATAAGGCATTGCTTCGAGATAGAAAATCTTTAGTTTTCTAAATTTTTCTTTCATAAAAGTCAAGTCGCCAAAAATCAATTCTGTATCACCCACTTTTGGAATTAGCGTAAAATCTTGATTTTTTTCAACATAGATTTGCTCAATCTGAGCTGTCAAAAACGTATCTTGACGAATAAACTGTACCATTTTGTATAAGCTATCAACCACATTATACAAAGTATCTGCCTCAACACTCAACCTCGGTTCTTGAATATTTCCTGATGCTACAATGACTCTCGATGTTGCTCTCTCAGAAACTGGCATTTGCACACCATTTTCATCCAAATAAAACGAATTATTCTTGATGTCAAAACATCGCATAATCGGCTTTCGCTGAATAATATCAATCGTGATATTGTTCTGAGCATCTACAAAAACATCAGACTCTAAGACCCACGGAAAACCATCAACAACCTCTTCCAATGATTTTAAATTGATTCGTTTCAAGGTTTCATCACCTAATAAATCCTCGACTTTTCGAGTCGTTTCACCATAAAACGTTTCCTTAATCAGATTACCTACGTCTTCCTTGGTAATAAAATATTTGCCATCAACCGGCTCAATATTTACATTAAATTGCTCACTTGTGGAGTTGAATTTGTATTCAATTGCCGTAAACAAAATACCTAATAAAAACAAGCCGCCAGCGAAAGCAACTAATCGCTTCAATGTTTCCCTCAATCTTCTCGTCTCGCCACTTGCCATTTTTTTGACAATTTAATGATGTACTAAAATCAATAGTTTGAAGTCTATTCAAATTCGACTATCGCAAATAAAAGAAATTCTATAACTTTTGTGCTGACAGTAAATAAAATGATTTCATTTTTGACTGTCATTTTATTGATTTTTTGGTGATTTTATAAGAATTTTCAATCAACATGTTTCAAACACCAAATTACATATTTTTTAATATATAAGTCAAGTAAATCGTTCCAATTAGCTTGAAGTATTTTTAAATATTTAGCTAATTTTCAGCCATTTATCCCTTAATAATTCAACTAATTTATCAACATCTCCTGCACCTAAAACTAAAATGATTTCAGATTCTTTATTTGGATAAATTCTTAACAAATCTTGTTTTGAAACAATTTTCTTGTTTGAATTTTTGATTTTATCTAAAATAATTTGTGATGTCACATTTTCAATAGGTAACTCTCTCGCAGGATAAATATCTAACAGCACGATTTCATCTAAGGCACTTAACGCTTCCGCAAAACCGTCAACAAAGTCTTTTGTCCTCGAAAACAAGTGCGGTTGAAACACGCCAGTTATCTTTTTATTCGGGTATAAAGTCCTCGCCGCATCTATCGCCGCATTTAGTTCAGTCGGGTGATGTGCATAATCATCAATCAACACTTTATCATTTTCACGAATAACAAATTCAAATCGTCTTTTAATACCTTTAAAATTCAATAAACCTTTACGAATATCAGTACTCGAAACACCCAACGATTGAGCAATAGCAACA
>CBFIHR010000045.1:0-36398 GCA_965662365.1 Saprospiraceae bacterium | reverse complement strand
TTATCACAATATTCATAACCAAAATCAATCGATAATAAAGTATCTTTTTCTAAAAATTCTGCCCAGGATTTATCTAATATTTTTTTGTTATCGTCAATTTTATTAACCGTTTTCTTTAAGTTTTCTAACTTTTCTAAAGTGACTTTCGTCAAATCAGGATTGTACTCCGCTTGTATCCCGGCGATTTTACCCAGCATTTCTTTTCCAAGTGTACAAACGTTGATTGTCCCATTCATAATGTAAGAGCGAATTTGTGCCTCTTTCTCGCAATAAATCAAGTCAAAATCAATCAGTTCATCTAAATTATCGTTTGGTACGAATTGCTTCCAGATCTTGTTTAGCGTAGATAAATCACCCGTGTAGTTCGCCACCTCACTTTCTAACCAAGTAATTTTTTCAGCTAATTCGGTCGGCACATCATGCGTGTTAATCTCTTGTAATGCTTGAATCTTTTTCAACATTCTAGCCCCATTTTTACAAACATCTTGTGCAGCAATCAGCATATAGGCCTTCATAGACGGAATGGGATAACAGTCAATCTCTGGTAATTCTTCCTCAAAACCTTCGGAAATATCTGTTTTGATGTACGCCGCCCAAGATTTATCCAAAATTTTTAAGGCTTTAAAAACCTGACGCATTTCTTCTACTTTCGGGCCAAGACCTTTTACATCTTCGATTTTTAAAGAGGTTTTATCGACGATTTTTAACGTATAATTTTCAAAACGCTCTCGTGCCTTATCCGTTTTTCCTTGACAATAATAGGTGTGTGCCTGCATGTAAGAAAACTTCGCCAGAGTTCCTTTTTCACAAACTCGAATTGCCAAGGGTACGTCGTCCAGTTCTTCCTCTGTGACCGAACCATTGAGTAAAAAGTTTTTCCAAATACCATCGGCTTCGACAGCAGCTTGTATTTTGGCTTCCAAGTCATCATGACGAGCCTTGAAGCCAGGAATCGTTTCATAAACCGTCGCCCCTGTTTGCTGAATATTTCTCATCAGTTCTTTGGCCTTCGCAATATTGCCTTCACAAAATCGAGAGTTAGCATACATCAAGTTGTATTTGACATAATTTTTTGACTCTTCCTTTGCAGGTTGCGGCAAATTACTAATATTGGAAGTTTTACTTTCTTTCAGAAACTCCTGCCAAGTTTCTTCAAAATTTACGATTTGTCCATTTGCTGTTGGTATTAAAAAACCAACAAGCAGTAAAGTGAGTACTGCTAATCTAAAGTTCATATTTTTTAGTTTTGATAATTTAAATTACAAGGTATAACTTTTTTAAAAGTCTTAAAAATCGTAGGGCCTTGTCTTTAATTGATAAATAATAGTTTAACTTAAATTTATATTCTATGTTTTTTGGTTTTCTCAAAAATATTTTGTAGCCTATGTGACTGTATTATTTCAATAAAATTCCATTTTTGATAAATTACAAGTCATTGTTTATCAAAAAAATAACTATAAATACTTTATAGTTGTTTTAATAATCGTGACACAAGTTTTTTATCTTTTTAAAAATTTTTTATCACAAAAATAGATATATGCGAGCATTAATCATTACGAATTCTATCACACGCAGAGATGAACAATCCTTGAATAGCTATTTGAATGAAATTTCAAAGTTCGAGGTTTTATCTCCTGAAGAAGAACACGCTCTTTTTCAAAAAATCAGAACCGGAGATAAAAATGCGTTCACGAAAATAGTCAATCATAATTTGAGATTCGTAGTTTCAGTCGCAAAACAATATCAAAATCTTGGAATGTGGCTCGGTGACTTGGTCAATGAAGGTAATCTTGGACTTATCAAAGCCGCTCAAAGATTTGATGAAACCCGTGGTTTTAAGTTCATTTCCTATGCAGTCTGGTGGATTCGTCAATCCATTTTACAAGCTCTAAACGTCAAAGGTCGTAATATAAGGTTACCCTTGAATTTAGTCGGTAATATGTCGAAAGTAAATGCGGCAATTATAACTTTTTTGCAAATAAATGAAAGAATACCAACGAATGAAGAGCTGGTTGAACAAACAGAGTTGTCTCGAAAAGTCGTTGATAAATGTGTCAAACATTACAAAAGAGTGCGTTCGCTTGACGCACCGATTAATGATGATTCTAGCGCATCAATGGCGACACTAATGGTAGATAAGAATACGCCGTCGCCATCAAATGAATTAGAAAAAGAATCGTTAAAAATAGAAGTGAATACGCTGTTAGATAGCCTTTCTGAACGACAAAATATGGTACTTAAAATGTATTTTGGCATCGGTCGAAAACACGCTTTATCATTAGACGATATTAGTCAATATATGGGACTGACAAGAGAGCGAGTCCGCCAAATTAAAGATAAAGGCATTCGTTCGCTTCGTCGAAAAACGGAACAACATAAAATTACGTTTGCCTTGAATTAAAATTTAGAGTTTTTGAATGGTTTCGATCGGTTGTTTTATATTTAGTGTTTAATGAGTGTTGTCATTCAGTAATAAACTCAAGTTACGTGAGGTTATTCCAAAAGCCGAAAAATTAAATTAATTAGATTAAAAAATTACGTATAAATTATTGATTTACAACCTAATCAACTTCGATAAAACTTAATTAAAGTTTAAAAAATTAGTAAACTTATGTTGAGTTTCGATTTTTGAAATAACCGAAAAGTAGCCGAAAGGCTACTTTTTTTGTTGGTGTTCTAAGCGGTTATAAAAATTCGATTATTTTTGTATTTTTTCGGAAAATCATCAGTCGTGGATTTTATTAGCATTAAGCATATCGCTTATACCTTTGGTTCTTATGAACTCAGTTATATCGAACTTATAGGTACCGTTTTTGGATTATTAGCCGTTTATTGGGCTTCTCGAGAAAATATATGGACTTGGCCAGCGAGTTTGATTAACGTTACGGCATTTTTTATCCTTTTTTATCAAATTAACTTGTATGCAGACATGTTCCTGCAAATTTATTTTCTTATTGTTTCTATCTACGGTTGGTACAATTGGCTGCAGCCAAAAAATAAGGAAGACGCGCTATTACCGATTAGTCGGATGACACAAAAAGAGCTATTTATTCATGCTTTTTTATTAGTAATCGGCACAATCGGAATTGGCTATTTGATGAGTCAAATTCATTTATGGTTTCCGAGTACTTTTACCGAGCCTGCTGCTTTTCCTTACCCTGATGCGTTCACGACGACAGCAAGTATTTTAGCGATGATATTATTATCACAGAAGAAAATCGAAAACTGGCTACTTTGGATTGCAGTTGATGTTGTAGCGGTTTATTTGTATTACTTGAAAGATATATTATTCGTGTCCGTTGAGTATGTAATCTTCTTGATTATATGTATATTTGGCTATATCAATTGGAGAAAGACGTTGGGCGTACAGATAACTGAGGAATACTACGAAATATAATAACAACGATGAAGAGAGGGCTTGTTTTCGGTAAGTTTTTACCATTTCATAAAGGGCATAAGGCGTTAATAGGATTTGCACTAAAATATTGTGATGAACTCGTTGTATTAGTTTGTGGAAGCGATAAAGAACATATAAAAACAGCGACTCGTGTAGATTGGATAAAAGATACTTTCAAAAAAAATAAACGAATTATCGTTCAGGGGTTCGATTATAAAGAGTCAGAACTACCAAATACGTCTGAATCTTCTCGTATCGTCTCCCAGCTTTGGGCTTCAAAGTTTAGAGAAATTCTGCCTTACTGTGATGTCTTAGTCACTTCTGAAAAATATGGAAAATATGTTGCTGAATACTTAGATATTAAGCACATTCCGTATGACGAAAATCGCCGCAAACATAATATTTCTTCTTCTATGATTCGTCGAGATGTTATTGGTAATTGGAAATATATTGCAAAAGCGGCAAGACCTTATTTTCAAAAAAAAGTCGTTATTTTAGGAACAGAATCAACGGGGAAATCGACACTTTGTAACACACTTTCTCATTATTTTGGAGCAAATTTAGTCACTGAAGCAGGGCGAGAAATTGTAGAAAATTCCAATGAATTTACACAAAAACAACTATATAAAATTATACAAGAACACACAAATCAAATCAAAGAAGCACACAAAGATGCTAAACCGATTATGATAATGGACACCGATATTCATATTACACAATCGTATTCAAAATATGCTTTTGGCGAATATATGGATATTGACAAATCCATATATAAGCTACACCATGCAGATTTGTACATCTATTTGAGCAATGATGTACCGTTTGTGCAAGATGGCACTCGTATGAACCTCGATATGCGAAACGCTTTAGATAAATCTCATCGTCAAACCTTAAAGGATTTTCATATTCATTATCATGAAATAAAAGGTGGAAAATATGGTGAACGATTCAATAAAGCCGTGAAAATGATTGAGGCATTGATGAAATAGTGTTCAAATGTTTTCTAACACTCGAACATTCAAATAATCAAACTTCAAGCTGTTTAACCGTATTCACTTTTCCGCTCTCCGAAAGCATAATTGCAATACCTTTTGTCCCCTCAAATTGTGCCATGATTAAAATCATAATGACGGTAATCGGTACGCTTAGCAACATACCGATAATGCCCCAGATTGCTCCCCAAAGAACTAAGGCAACAATTACAACGAAAGGGCTGATATTCAGAGAGTTACCCATGACTTTTGGCTCAACAAAGTTTCCAACAATCACTTGAATAATACCGACGGCTATTAAAACCCAAACACCTGACATAATATCACCATTTTGTAGCATGGCAACTATCGTTGGAAAAGCAGTCGCAATCAATGAGCCGATACTCGGAATGTAATTGAGCAAGAAAATCAGAATCCCCCAAAGTACGGGTGCATCAACTCCCAAAAACAGTAGAACAAGATAACTACAAAAACCTGTAATTAAACTGACAATTGTTTTTAGTGACAGGTATTCAGTGAATAACACATCAATTTGTCGTACGATTTCATTGACTTGTAAAAAACGTTCTTCTTTATCGAATAAGGAGCGGAATTTTTTACGAAAAATAGATTCTTCTAACAATAAAAAAATGCAATACAAGGTGATCATAAAACCATCGGCTAATACGACAGATAAGCCATTAAAAATAGGTTGGATTAACACGGTGAAATCAAACGTACCAAAGTATTTTTCTAATTGTTCAATAAGGTTATAATTGTATTTTTCTAATACAACTTCATTAATTTTATAAATATTAGCCTGGTACGTTGGTAGTTTTGTAGAAAACTGCCCGATACCCGAAACAATCATATTTGATAAAAGACTTAAAACTAAAAATATTGTACCGAAAGATAATGTATTCAAAACCCAAACCGGAAAGTATTTTTCTACAAAATTAATTTTTGTGAAAAGGTCTCGTAATCCACGAATTATATCCCAGATTAAAAATGCCAAAACTAAAGGAATCAAGTAGCTTTGTGATATGTATAAGACATACGTAATCAAAGTAATCAAAACTACTATATAAGTTGCACGTTGTAATCTCATGGTTTTATTATTCGTTGCTAAATTGATACAGCGAAGTTATCAAATTTTTAATGATACTTTTAGTGAAAAAGAGAATGTTTAAATTAATTTTGGAACAAATTTAATAAATGAAAAAGAAAGATATAAACTTGATAATGGCAGCTGTTGCCGTTTTGGTAATGCTCAAAACGATGATTAATCGGGCTTTTGATGACGAAGACGAAGAGTATGACGAAGACGATTATGACGAAGATGAGAATGAAGATTATGACGAGAATGAACCATATCGAGTTTCTGATGAGGAATATGAGTATTTTAATGAAATCTTAGAATCGGTTGATCTAGAAAATTTAACAGAAGATACTTTAGAAGAGTTTGATTTGAATCAACTTTTACAAAGTTTTAGCGATAGCTTAGAGTTTAAATTGGCGATTATGAAAAACTCCAAAATCTTAAAAGAAATGGTGATGAAGAAAAAGGAGGTTATTGATGAGGAAGGAGAGGCAATAAGTGATATTTAAAGTCATCTTATAACTATATTTGAATATGTTTGGATACTTTCGTTACGAAATTGAAGAGGGATTTTTACAAAACCCCTCTTCAGTAACCTTAGTTTCTACAATGACACTGACTCGGCATAAAGCCATTCGTACTCTGATGCCAAGGAAAATTTTGACTATACTTATCTGATTCCCAGTAGAATTTAGAACGTTTCACATCATAATTTCCAATTTCATTCATTGTTTCCGCATCGTATAAGCGACCGTTTACCATCGTGTAACGCACAAATTCTGTATTCAAAATATTATCCAAAGGATTTTTATCTAAAACAATTAGATCCGCCAATTTTCCTTCTTCTAACGAACCGATTTGACTATCCATTCCGATATAGTTTGCACCGTTCAAAGTCGCTGCACGTAAGGCTTCTAAGTTCGTCATGCCACCTTGTTGCAACATCCAAAGTTCCCAGTGAGCACCTAAACCTTGAAGCTGTCCGTGCGCACCTAAATTAACTTTTACACCTGCATCGGTTAGTTTTTTGCAAGATTGCGAAGTCAAAATATGACCGTTGTCATATTCTTCTTGTGGCAACATCATGCGATGACGAGAACGACTATCAACAATGCCACGAGGTGTAAAATTCAACAAACGTTCTTTTTCCCATACGTTGGTATTTTGATACCAATAATATTCACCGTTGACGCTACCATAATTGACAATTAAAGTCGGTGTATAACCAGTTTTGGAGTTTGACCATAACTGCACGACATCATTATATAAAGGTGCGACAGGAATATTGTGTTCTTGTCCTGTGTGTCCGTCGAGAATCATCGACATATTGTGATAGAAAAACGAACCGCCTTCCGGCACAACCATAATGTTTTGCTGACGAGCCGCTTCCATGATTTGCTGACGTTGTTCACGGCGAGGCTGATTGTAAGATTTTACTGAAAACGCACCATAGGCAGCTGTTCTGCGTAAGGCTGATTGTGCATCGTCCAAATTATTAACAACAGCTTTAAAATCGCCATCTGCACCGTACAAAATCACACCAGTTGAGTGAATACGAGGGCCAACCATATTTCCAGCTTTCACGGCTTCTGCGTGTGAAAATATCATTTCAGAGTTAGAACTTGGATCGTGAACCGTCGTAACGCCATACGCCAAATTTGCATAATATTCCCATTGTTTTTTGGGACTCAAACCATAGCGGAAATTTCCGATATGAGCATGAACATCAACGATGCCTGGCATAATTGTTTTGCCGTTAGCATCAATAATATTAGCCGATTTATCAATTTTGATATTTGCCCCGTCGCCAACGTAAGAAATTTTATTTCCTGTGATAATAATCGTTCCGTTTTCGATAACTTCATCGCCTTTCATCGTGATAATTCTCGCATTTTGAAAAACAGTAACGCCTTCGGGTTTATCGGTTTTTAGGTTTAAACCAATTTTAATTCCTGCGGTATCTAAAGGCGGAATCGAATCTGCGGCATTTTCAAGAAACATAAAACGTTCTCGAAGAGTTGTTGAAAAATATTCATCGCCTAACGTCCACATGACTTTTTTGGAGTCTTTCGACCAATGTAGATTGATACCTGCATCACGGGCGATTTGCGAAACTGGAACAGCTTTTATTTTCGCAGAAAGGTTGACTGGCTTTCCTGTTTTTGGAAACGGCACAATATAGACCTTATAGAGTTCTGAAAATGCCAACCATTCATTATCAGGACTTAATGACCATTGATTCGTATATTCTGATTTGAAATGTGTTTTATTGTCATTTCCACTTAAATCCACACTTTGCAGCGACTTGTTTTTTCCACCAAATAAATAACCGCCCGTATTGTAAAAAATGCGTTTGCCATCTTTCGAGAAAAATGGATTTTCGCCAGTTCCAGTTACGAAGTTTACGTTATCGCCATTGGCAGACATCGTATAAATTCCTGCTTTTTTAGAATGTGTATAACCTTGCTGCATATTTCCGCCTTCTTTGCGATAGACAATCATTTTCCCGTCAGGTGAAAATTTTGGTGTGCGGAAAATACTTTTGGTTGTAGTAATTTTTGTAGAAGTTTTTCCACCAACTTTCATCGTGTGAATTGCACCTCCTTTTTCATCATCCCAAGTGACAAAAACTAAAGATTGTCCATCGGCAGAAAAACTCGGTTCAAATTGAAAATCTTCATTTTTTGGTAATAACCGTTTCGGTTTACCATTCGGCATTTGTTTTGTCCACAAATAACCTACTGCACTGAAAACCAACATTTTACCATCAGGTGAAGTTGTTGCATGGCGAATGACTTTTACATCAAAATCATCTTCGTCCAATTCTTGACGAAAACGCACCGCTTCATAAATTCTATGTTTTGCATTGACTTTAAACGGAATATTTGTTGCTTCCTGCGTTTCCACATTGACTTTCGAAATTTTTCCATTTCCCCAAATCACGATATGTTTATTGTCAGGCAACCAGTTGTAACCAGTGTAAATTCCAAAAATCGTCCATGCTTCTTGCTGGTCTTTTGAGAGTCCATCGAAAATTGGCCATTCCTCGCCAGTTTCCAAATCGTGTAAATACAAAACTGACTTTGTACGCACTCGTTTTACAAATGCCATCATTTTGCCATCTGGCGAAATTTGTGGACGAATTGCACCGCCGGGTCCGCCAGTTACGGTTTCGATTTTGCCGGTTGTTCTATCGAATCTACGAATCACAAAAATCTGCGAATTTGGATCTTTATTATATTGAAAATAGCCACCAGGATAGACATCTTCCGAATAGTAAATATATTGGCCATCAGGTGAAAATGTCGGCTCGTTGACATCTTGCTGGTCATTTTTACGTTTGGTCAACTGCAGACCGCTGCCACCAGTTTTGTGATACATCCACAACTCACCAGCACCTAAAGAACGCCCAGAAGTAAAGTGTTTTCGAGCGACAATATATTCGCCATCAGGCGAGAAAACAGGATTATTTAGTAAACGAAAATTCTCTTTCGTAATCTGTTTTGCATCCGAACCGTCTGCATTCATTGTCCAAACATTATCGCCGCCGCCAGCATCTGAAGTGAAAATAATTGTTTTTCCATCAGGCGAAAATCTCGGCTGCACCTCAAAAGCATGATTTTGACGTAACGCTTTTGCTGTTCCGCCAGTGATTGGCATCGAATAAATATCACCTAACATATCAAACACAATCGTCTGACCATCAGGACTTACGTCCAAATTCATCCACGTTCCCTCATCAGTAGTGAACTCAATTTCTTTGTATTCTCCTGGCGGATTTAGAACGTCCCATTTTTTGTCGTCTTGTGCAAATACTGTAATTCCAATAAATACAGCAAGGTAAAGACACAGCATTTTTTTTATTATCATAATATGGTTTTTGTTTTTTGAAAAATTTTAAACGCTACAAAAGTACATATTCAAAATCAAAAAAGACTTCTAATTTCTGTCCAAATAATTTCAGACAACTTTAAGAATATTTTCGCACAGGTCTGATTTTCAAAATATTAAGTTTTTTAGGATTCATCTTTTAACATTCGCCAAACATTCCTAATATTGTGAAAAGATTCTATAAATGATTTCAAAATATTTAAAGTTTAAGAATTGACAATGAGAAAAATTAAATTATACATTGCCGTAAGTATCGACGGTTTTATTGCCGATAAAAATGGTCGTGTGGAATGGTTAGAAAATTTGCCAAATCCTGACTTTTTGGATTATGGTTATTTTGATATGTACAATTCTATTGACACGACTTTGATGGGAAACATCACGTATCAGCAGGTTCTGGGTTTTGATATGCCGTTTCCGTATTCGGATAAAACGAATTTTGTTTTTACTCGAAATCAATCATTGACAGAAGATGAAAATGTTACTTTTGTTAATGATAACATAATTGATTTTGTAAAAAAATTGAAATCAAAAAAAGGGAAATCAATTTGGTTAATTGGCGGTGGACAAGTGAATAGTATTTTGCTGAATGCTAATTTGATAGACGAAATGATTGTGAGTTATATGCCGATAGTTTTGGGCGATGGTATCCCGTTATTTTCATCAAATACTCAATTAAAGCCTTTTCGATTGTTAAAATCAGAAACTTTCAGTACGGGCGTTGTCAGTTTGACTTACGTCAAATAATAGATTTCAACGAAGCGAAATTTGAAAAACCTTGTCACAAGTGATATTTTGTGATAAGGTTTTGGTGTTCATAGGAAAAAACAATTCCTTAAGTAAAAAAAGTCTAAATGAAACTATCATATTATTTATTATTTGTATTTGTAAGCGTTTCTTTAACAATGACTGCACAGCATCAGCGGCCTTTTCAGATTTATAAGGAGAATGGAAAGTTTGGAATAAAAGATGCCCAAAATAAAGTTGTTGTTAACCCAATTTACAGGGATATAAAAACCTCAAAGTTCGGAGTTTTTGCGATGCAATCTATCGAACAAAAATGGGCTATTTTTAACAGTAAGGGCGTACAAATTTCCGCCTTTGTTTATGATAGAATGGAACAAAATCTACCGAATATTATCGAAGTTCGGCAAGGAGCAAAAATCGGTTTAGTGAACGAAGATGGAAAACAACTTATTCCTGTAAATTATCATAAAATTACACCGATTGGCAAAGTCTATTTAGCTCAAAAAACAGCGGTGAACAACTCAATGCAGCCTATCGCTTTTGAATATCGTGGTGCGATAGTTACGAAAGGTAATGTTACCGGTTTTATTGACCAGAATAATAAGATGATTTTGCCAATGCAGTACGAAAAAATCAAGGCTACGGCTAATTTTGAACTGGCGAATGGAATCATAGATATTGTTGGTCTTATCGTTGTAAAAAATGGTCAATATGGTATCGTCAATCAATCGGGGCAAAGCGTTATAATTGCTCAATATAATTATATCAATGCGTTGAATCGGTTGGGATTGGGAGAGTTGCAAAAAAATGGTAAGAAAGGTTTGTATAATAAAAAATTAGAAATTGTCATTGAACCTAAATTTGACGAAATTACGATTCTTAATGATCAATTATTTGCGGGAAAACTCAATAATATTTGGACGATTTACGATTCTAAAAAAGCGGATAAAGTTTATGCAGAAGTTGATGGAATTTATCCTTTTGCTAATGGATTTTCGAGAATTAAAAAAGGAGCGAAATGGAGTATTTTATCGCCTGATGGCAACGTTTTGCTGCCTTTTGAATACAGCGGTGTTACGCCTTTTGGTCAAAATGTTTTATTAGAAAAAGAACATCAACGGTTTATTTATACCTCAAACGGAATGGTTAAGCCTTACAATTTTTTGTCTGTGATTTCTTGGCGAAATTTGAATGATAAATTAAAACCTGCCCAAACACTCGAAGGAAAATTCGGCTATATTAATGATAATGGAACGTTTGTTATCGACGCAATATATGATGAAGCTAAGGATTTTGATCAAGGAGTGGCGATAGTTAAAAAAGATAATTTGTACGGTTTCATAAATGAAAAAGGGGAGTTAATTCAACCGATTGCCTATCAAATCCCGAATTTGAATCAAAAACCGACAACCTTATTGGTTCAAAAAAAATCGCTTTACGGTTATATGGATTATCAGGGCAATCGATTGATTGATTGTCAGTATGAATCAATTGCACCTTTTGGTAAACTTATGCGTGCAAAACGGAATGGAAAGTGGGGCTGGATTGACCAACAAGAAAAAGCGGTAATACCATTTCAATTTGATTTTATTGAGAATTATGAAAAAGGAAAAGAACGATTTCGCTATCAAAATGACGGAAAATTAGGCTGGATAAATTATCAAACAACTAAAAATGAACTGCAAACTTTGTCAGAATGGGCAGATGATATAGAAATCAGTGAAGCCGATGTACGCAATGTCCGAGTTGGAAATTACTTCGGATTGATTAATCAAAGTAATGAATTTATTATACCGGTACGATATGAAACTAAAATCGTTTTTGATAAATTTGAAAAAGCCGTCGTAAAGGAAAATGGATTTTGGGGAATGGTCGATAAAGGCGGAAATATTGTAATTCCGACGATATATCAAGAACGATTTCGTTTTGGTAAAAATCAACTTGCCTGTGTGCTGAAAAATGATAAATATGGTGTTGTCGATTATAATGGAAATGTAGTAATACCAACAATTTACGATAGTTTTATTTATACGGATTATGAATATTGGACGGTGAAGAAAAATAACAAATATGGTATCACAGATGATAAAGGACAACTAATTATTCCGATAGAATACGAAAAAGTTTTTCCATACATTAATCATTTGGCTTTAGCCAAAAAAGATGGTCAATGGGGCTATATCAACGAGCTTAATCAACCGATTATTCCTTTCGAATATCAAGTGTTAAATAGCTTTATCGACGGTCGGGCGATGGCTAAGAAAAACAATTATTGGGGAATGATAAATCCGGATAACGAAACTATTTTACCGTTTAAATATGATAATTTGGTCGAAGAAGTGAATGGGTTCATTAGTGCAAATCAACAAGGATTTTGGGGAATTATTAATGATCGTTATAAAATAATCGTCCCGTTCAAATATGATAAAATCACGAGTTTGGATAATTATTTCAGAGTAGAAAAGAATAATAAAGTCGGTTTATTTACGACTGATGGTCAATTGATTTTACCTACTTCTTACGATGCGTTAACGATTGATGAAAATGGTTTTAAGATTCGAAAAGAGGATAAATATGGTTTGTTCGATTTTGATGGAAATCCCTTGATTCCTATCATTTACGATGAGTTGATGTATTTTAATAATGGTATATCGAGAGTGAAAAAAGGTGATAAATATGGAATGATTACCGCACAAGGAAAAATGATTATTTCCTGTGACTATGGTTATTTAGGGCTTCAGTTCACGGATAATTATATAGAAGCGATGAAAAATGGTCGTTATGGGATTTTGAATAAAAATGGTAAAACCGTGGTTAAGTTTCAATATGAAAGAATCCGTTGGAAAAATGAGACGGCAGAAGGATTGATAAATGGAAATTGGCTAAAAATAAAGCTGTAAAGTAAAAGGGATAATTATCTATCTTGATTTTTTCACGATAATTCAAAAAGTTGTTAAGTATTTGTACAGTCTGTTTATTTTTTATATTAAAATAATAAATTTGCGGTGTAAAAGCAGATTAATAAAATAAAGGCTTTTGATGAACATCAAGAGTTTAAAATTAAAAAAAATGAAAGTTGCAATTGTTGGCGTAACAGGCTTAGTTGGTCGTGTGATGCGTCAAGTCTTGGAAGAGAGAAATTTCAAAATTACAGAGTTTTTGCCAGTTGCGTCTGCCCGTTCGGTTGGTAAAGAGGTGGAGTTTAATGGTAAAACTTATAAAGTTATTAGTGTAGAAGATGCAATTGCTGCAAAGCCCGATATTGCTATTTTTTCAGCTGGAGGCAGTACTTCATTGAAATATGCTCCGTTATTTGCTGAAGCTGGTACGACGGTAATTGACAATTCGTCGGCATGGCGAATGGATAAGACGAAGCGCCTGGTCGTTCCTGAAATTAACGCAAAGCTTTTAACAAAAGCGGATAAAATTATTGCAAATCCAAATTGTTCTACAATTCAGATGGTTGTGGCGTTAGCTCCACTACATGAGCAGTATAAAATCAATCGTTTGGTGATCTCGACGTATCAATCTTTTACGGGAACAGGTGCAGAAGCGGTTGCACAGTACGAATCAGAACGGGACGGGACGGAAATGGATGAGTCAAAGAAACCGTATCATTATCCGATTTTTGAAAACTGTATCCCGCATTGTGATATTTTCTTGGAGAATGATTATACGAAAGAGGAAATGAAACTGGTACATGAAACTCGTAAAATCTTAGGTGATGATACAATTGGTGTGACAGCAACGGCTGTTCGTGTTCCTGTTCATGGTGGTCATTCAGAAAGTATCAATATTACTTTTGAGAATGAATACGATATTACGGATGTAAAAAACTTGTTGGCTAATTCTCCAGGTGTGATTTTACAAGACAATCCATCGAAGAATGAATATCCGATGCCATTATTTGCAAAAAATAAAAATGAAGTTTTTGTAGGTCGTTTGCGTCGTGATGAGTCGATTCCGAAAGCACTAAACATGTGGTGTGTTTCTGATAATTTACGAAAAGGTGCGGCGACGAATGCGGTTCAGATCGCAGAGTATTTAGTTGAAAATAAATTAGTCTAACTTTAAGAGTAGTCATATTCTCACTTAAAGTGAGAATATGACTTTTTTTGACTGCTAAATTAATTATAGTAAAAAATGGCTGTAAATACTTCTAATACCGCTTTAGAACGGTATTGCTGCGATCAAAAAAACTCATTTTACCGTTTTTTTTAAAGAAATTCCCTTTCAAATTTCTATTTTACTAATAACCTTTTATTTTTGTTGAGGTATTTGGTAAAACTCCTTGAAACGTTAAACCATTTAAGGAAATAATCTATTCAAATGTGTGTTTAAAACAAAAGAGATTTTATATATATAGTGTTTATATTTAGATAATAAACTACTAACAACATGGATAGACAACGAAGTAATAGACTTACTTCGTCGTTCGGAAATGAGATTTATTTAGTAAATTATTATTAGGATTACAGATTTTTTTTTGATTAGTCATTACAATTGAACCGTGTTAGTATTATTCACTTAAAAAGAATAACGACTAACATATCGAATGTTAAACACACAAGTCGTATTATGAAAACTAAACTTGTACTTTGGGGAAATGACAAAGAGGATAAAAAGATACTTATCGCTTTGGAATTATTATCAGTTGATAATAAGGTAGTCTTAAGAGTTGTGCCGGAAGGCAATGCAACTGAAGAGTTATACAGTGATTTAATGGAAAAATGGCGTGATAACCAAGAGGTTACGTTTCCAGAAGATACTGCCGTTACAACTCAGCCTCTTACATTGACAAATACCTTACTGCCAGAAGATATTAAGGTAGAGAAAACAGACATCATCAATAAAGCACAAGCCGAATGGCATTTCGTTGTTTTATCTGAAAAGCTGTACGCTTCATATTTATCGGAGATTGATGGAATGAAGGAAAAAATTACTACGCTTTCAGGGTTTGACAAAGGTGCCTGGGAAGAATTAAAAGGGCTACAAAGTAAAATTCAGACACAATATCGAGACCGAAATATTCAGCGAGAACACATCGGTGATCTACGAAATAAGGTCAATGAGTTATTCGACTCGATGAAGTTACTTCGTGCGGCTCAAGATGCAGAATACCGTGACTTATCTAATGCTAATTTTGATAAATTAACCTCAAAATTAGGGACTATCGAAAATCAAATCTCTGAAGGTGTTCGGTTCAATATCGTTTTTGATGCCTTAAAGTCATTACAACGTGACTTGAAAGGGGCAAAGTTAGTTAGAGAACAACGTAATGAACTTTGGGAACGAGTCGATGCTGCATTCAAAATTGTGAAAGAACGTAAGTTTGGTCCACAAACGCCAGAAGTCGGTTCAAACTCTGCATTGACAAGAGTCAATAACCGTTATAACGGTCTGCTTAGTGCTATCGATAGAATGAATACTTCGATCAATCGTGATAAGGAAGAATTAAAAGATCAATTAGATAAAATCAAGCATTCTCGTTTTGAGGGCGTTTTAGAGCAGCAAATCAGTCAAGCAAAAGTGAATATGATTGAAAATCGTATCACTTCAAAGGAAAGTAAGCTGAGAGAAATGAATGCGACTCGCATAGAACTCGAAACTAAGATGGCTAACATCAAGGAGAAAGAAGAAAAACGAGCGAAAAAAGAAGCTGAACGCAAGGCTGCCGAAGCGGCTGAAAAAGCGGCACAATCGGCTAAAGTCGCCGAGGAAAATGCAGAAGCCGAAGCTACTCAGAATGTTGAGGTTGCGGCAGAGGAAAAAACGGAAGCTGTTGAGGGCGTTACTGAAACTGAAGAAAAGTCAGAAGAGTCAGAAAAGTAATGTCAATCATATAATTTTTATAATAAAAGGCTGTCTCACTTGGGACAGCCTTTTTTGTATCTTTTCGTGTTTTCGTCTCTAAAGAGATGGAATTTTTACCCAAAAAACAGAACCTCTTAAATTTTAATGCTTGAGTTTTTAGTAGAACCGCTAGAAATCATTCTATAAAAACATCTTTTGTAACGCTATCCACAAATCCTTTTTCTTGACTTTGTTTTTAGAAATTTGACTCAAACTATCGGCCAACAAAAAAGAGCGTTCATTGATTTCTAATGGAAAATAATTCGGTAAACGACAATTTAGCCCAACATCATTTGGAGCAATATCAAATAAGATAACCTTAGATATATCCACATTTTTTAGAATACTTGTTAAATTAATTTGTGTTTTTTGCTCAATTGCAATTAATAGAACATCTTTAGTAATATCATACTGGATAGCACCTAAAATTTTACTCAAAAAGTCAAGGTGTGTTTCATCGGGTTTATTGATTAAAATCAGTGTTTGACGAACATCATTATTATAAATAATACCGATATTGTCATTATTATTACTTATCTTGTAAATGTCAAAATTGAGAAAATCAGGTAATAATGTGTTATCCATAAAATTAAAAGTTAGCAAAATATAATTCTGTATAAAAGTTTCGTTTTGAAATTTTTAACATAAAAATAAATAAAATACATTATTGATAGTATTTTATTCTGATTTAATTCTTTTTTTTGATTAAAAATGGTTTAATTTTGAATCTGATTTATAAATCTGAAATTTTATAAACCGAATTTAGCATTATTTTGAAAGTTGAAGAGGAACAAATTATCTTAATCAACTTTCTAATAAAAAATCATGTTTTTAAAGGTAATAAAATTTCTGAGAAAATCATTTTACTTCATATTAAATAAAGAGTAATGACATATAATATTAAGAAGTCTCCAATTACAAAATCTCGTATTTCTACTATTGACTTTGATAACATTCCTTTTGGTAGAGTTTTTTCAGATCATATTTTTATTGCGGATTATACTGATGGCGAATGGCGAAATTTAAGGATTGAGCCTTATCAGCGTATGTCTTTTAGTCCTGCGAATATGACGTTACATTATGGTCAGGCGATTTTTGAAGGATTGAAAGTAACGAGCGATCAGAATAATAATCCATTGTTTTTGAGATTAGATCGACACGCAAAGCGATTGAATCAGTCCGCACATCGTATGGCGATTCCGGCAATACCAGAGAATTTATTTAAGCAGGCAGTGATGGAATTAGTGGATATGGATAAAGGTTGGATTCCGAAAGGGGAGGAAACGGCTTTGTATGTTCGTCCGTTTGTATTTGCGGCAGATGAGTTTCTTGGTGTAAAACCTTCAGATAATTATACATTTATGATTTTTACTTGTCCAGTAGGCGCTTATTATTCTGCACCGGTGAGTATTACGACGATGCCCGATTATGTTCGTGCTTTTCCAGGTGGAACAGGTTACGCAAAAGCGGCTGGAAACTATGCTGGTTCATTGCGTCCAATGTTAGAAGCTCGTGAAAAAGGGTATGATCAGGTGATGTGGTTAGACGGAATTGAGAAAAAATATATTCATGAATGTGGAACGATGAACTTGATGTTTGTTATCGATGATGTGATTGTAACGCCGCCTATAACGACTGGCGAAATTTTATCTGGGATCACTCGAGATAGCATTATTACCATTTTTAAAGCGGCAGGATATAAAGTAGAAGAACGTCCGATTACGATTGATGAGTTGATTGAGGCTTACAACGCAGGACAATTACAGGAGGCGTTTGGTACCGGGACGGCTGCTGTTGTTTCGCAAGTTATCAAAATTGCTCACGAAGATGTTGTGATGGAATTACCACCTGTTGAAGGTAGAAAATATAGTAATTATGCAAAGTCAGAAATCGTAGCTATTCGTAAAGGGGAGAAAGATCCTTTCAATTGGATAGAAAGAATTTTAGAACCTGTTACGGTTTAATATGATGATTCTAAATTAAAAAAAGGTTATCCTAAATGTCAGAATAGTAAACGAACTATTCTAATATAATGATATTAATAATTGATTTTAAATTGATTAAAAATTATATTTCACTTCGACTTTTGGGATAACCTTTTATGTTAAAATAAACTCAGTCTTACTTCAAAACTTCTAAAATCCTAATTTCGACCCGTTGATTTTTTCTACGGCCATCAACCGTATCATTTGTTGTAATTGGTTTAGTTTTTCCATAACCTTTGGTTTGAATTTGCGATGTCGGAATACCATGTTGTTGTAAATAAGTAGCAACTGCATCGGCACGACCCTGCGACAGCTCCTCGGCAAAGTTGTCATCACATAAGCCGTTGGTATGTCCGCTGATTTCTACGATTAAATTTGGATAGGTTTTTAAGAAATTCGTCAATCGTAACAATTCATTATTTGAACTGGCTTTTAGCGTTGTTTTATTCGCATCGAAAAGAATATTTTGTAGCGGAATCACTGCATCTTTCTGAATCGGAATTAGTAAAATGTCAGCTTCGATTTCCTTGTAAGTTGGCTGCTCATTGCTCACTGCCAACTGCTCACTATCATTTCCGTCCAATTCTTCTTCATTTTCGATTTCATTGGGTACAAAGGCAAAACCTTGAATTATTGGCATTTTATCTTTTGGGATGACCAACTGATGCGTTTTATTATCAATGAATTCGTTTGTTGCAGCATTGAATAATCGACCTGTAATCATTGTAACAGGTTCGGGTTGAGCCTCTTTTGGTAATTCGATTCGATACAAATCGGATTGTCCTCGACCTCTAAAATCGGATGAAAAATAAGCATACGTTCCCGAAGCTGGGACGGAATAATTGAAGTCATTACCAGGCGTGTTTAAGTATCTACCTAAGTTTTGAGGTGTTGACCAGTTTGTCCAAGACTCATCTAAACGTTTTGACATAAAAATATCCAAACCACCATAACCATAATGCCCAGAACTGGCAAAATATATTGTTTTATAATCGGCGGCTAAAAAAATACTGCTTTCCATACCTAACGAATTGACGGTTTTTCCTAAGTTTTTCGGTGCTGACCATTCGCTTTCGCTAATGCGGAATGATACATATAAATCCATATCACCGACAGCATCTTCTCGCTCAACTGCCATCATCAAAATATTACCGTCAGGACTGACGTGATAATTGGCAAAAGTGCTGAGGTTGTACATGTTTTTGATTTTCATCATTTCGGGCTTTGTCCATTGTTGGCCCTCTAATTTTGCGAAAGCAATACCATCTTTTGACCAACGTTTGTACGCATTTTGCATATAAATCAAATCGCCATTTTGACCAACTGCTACCACAAAATTATGGCGTTCATTATTGAGCGGTTTGTCAATATTTTTAGCTTTCCCCCATGTTCCGTCATTTTGCCGTTTTGAATACCAAATATCGTCGTTTTTTTCCGCTCCGATATTGTCTTTATGGAGTTTTCGAGTAAAGTACAAGGTTCGACCATCAGGTGAAATAATTGGCAAACGTTCGTCTGCATCTGAGTTGACTGATTTCCCTAAGTCCTCTGGATAAGGCACTGCTGAGCTGTAATTTATATCATTGACTTTTAGTTTGATTTTCGTACGACTATCCGAAATCGCAATGGCATCAATTTGGTTAAGACCAGGTACTAATTTGGTGTTTAACACTAATTTTAAACTAACCGCTTTATAAGGTGTTCTATCAATTTTGCGAGCAAAAAATCGAGATTGCATATATATCGGACGGGGACGTACGGTTTCATAAACCAAATATTCTGTACCCGCAGCATCGTATAAAAAAACTTGGTCAATTGCTCCAGGGTTGACACTTTCGACAATCAAAAACTGCTCAACGTGTATCGCCTTATTGAATTTTACATGAACGAACTCAAGTTCTTCATTATCAGCAAGTGCTGTTGCCCAAGAAAAGGGGCTGTCTGTGTAGCCGTCCATTGAGTTTGGAACGCCTAAAACTTGTTTGGCAGCGTAGAATTGTTCGCTTTGTTGTGAAGAAAAATCAATGATTTGGGAAGCCCATTCTATATGGTCACAAAAAGCATTCAGGTAGAGAAAGCAACAGAGAAAAGTAAAACATTTTTTCATAGCGTGGTTGTTTTTGGTTGTTAGTTTATTGGTTTTTACCTTTCCCAACCTTTTTTAGAAAAGGCGATTTATAAATGAGAATTGTAGAAATTTTAATAAAACTAATACACTAACAAAGTTGATTATTATAACGTAATTTACATTTAAAAGGTGTGATTTATGGCTTAGAAATTAAACATTGATAATGAAAGATTATAGAATTAATATTTTGATAAGTTGCTTTTTGTGTTTTTGCCTTTCGGCAAATAGTCAGCTGGATAGCACACGGATTAGGACTTTTAATGATAAATTACAAATAGGATTATTTATTTCAGAGAATAGTGCAACTGCTAATTTTACTTCCTTAGTAAACAATTATTCGATTGAAAAAATCTATGTAATAAAGCCAACTTTAGGTTTTCAACTCGCTTACAACGGAGCGATTTTGGCGTTGGGAACTGGCTTCCCGATTCCTTCGACACGCTTTCAAGCAGAAGATTATAAGATAACTGATGCGATTAATTTTAACGGTTATTTTTCGAGGTCGAAATACGTTCTTTGGGGAGCGATTCGACGATTTGAAGGGGCAGATTATCCTGTCGGGGTTTTTCACCATGATAATGCGAACTTTCTTAATCTTGCAGGAAGTTTTATGTATGTTTTTAATGAAAATAAATACTCGTTTCGAGCGGCTTATCGTCAAGTTGAACAACAACTAAAAAGTGGCGGTTCGTTTTTGGTAAAAGGAATGTTCAATCACACGAGTTTGGGAGATAGCACTTTACTCACCTTAGGAAGTGAAGGTTTCAGAGGGCTAGTCACTAATGGAATGTCGATTTTAGGCGGTTATGGTTATACCTTGAATCTAAATGAAAATTTATTTATCTCTGCTTTAGTACTTGGAGGTGTTGATATTCAAAGATTTGGTAGAACTGTCGAACCGATTCTGACAGAACGAAGTCCGTTTTCGACTTCCCTCGCACCAACCTACGATTTCAAATCTGCCATCGGTTACAACACGGATAAATTTTATATTTCTATGTTATTTAGTGTTGATAATCGACTGTCTATCAATGGAATTAACGACGAAATTAGTTTTACTTATGACTTTTTAAAAATCGATTTACGGTTCGGAACTCGAATTGATGCACCTGAAATTTTGACGAAAGTTCCATTTATAAATTAAAGTTGGTTATGACAACAAGATGATTTTTAAAATAAATCAGGTGACTTTTAATGAGGAATTTTAATACAGCTTTATCACCGTTTTTTTGCGGTGATAAAGCTAATGTTTTTTAATTTTAAATAATCGGTTATAAAAAACTAAGTGCTTACATTGATTTCGTGAAAGTACTTATAATTTTAATAAAATTTTTAATCTCTCACAGGCTGAACGGCTCCTTTGCCCAACAAAAACTTCACGGAACGAATAATCAATTCATTTCTAACATTTTCATCTACTACAGTTTCTAGAGGAAAACCAAAATTGATTACTTTAAAATCACGGCCGTTATAGGCGATTCCTGCGGATCCACCTTTTCCACCATCATAGAAAACAATCGTTTTTGCACCGCCGACAGGTGTCAATTGATCGGGATATTCTACATCGAAGTAGCCGTTATTGCTGTCATCAAAACTGCCTTTGAGTTCTTTCATAATATTCCAGTTCGAACCTTTGAAATTATAAGTTTGAGCATCGTCGCCTGCGTATTTAGCTTTTAAGTATTTGGCCATAAACCAAGGATCAGAACCGTTATCTCGTCCCATTTCAAAAGCGTGTTCAGAGCCAGAGATCAACAGGTTGCCACCGCCGTCTAAATATCTTCTGATAATCGTTCTTTCATTGATATCGAGTGACTTATCTGCTGTGGATTCTTCGCCCAAAAACCAGCAAACACCATCGTAAGGTTTTAGAGCAATTCGTAAATCTCGCACGGCTTCATTCGATGCACCATCAAATGCGACACCAGCTAAGGCTAAGGCTTTTCCGTATTCATACGAATAATCGTAACGATTCATTCTATCAATAAACAGGCGTTTGGTATTTCCTAAATACGGGCCTTCGTTCTGTGTAATGGCAGAAAAGCGGTCTAATCTATCAAAGCCATCAACCAATAAAAACTCAACTTTTGTACCCGATGCAGGTGTTCTTGCTGCGACAACAGCAGTAGCGAAAGATTCGCCTCCAGCATTGGTTGCCGTAACTTTGAAGTAGTAAGTTTCTCCGGCTTCTAAGTTCGTAAAGGTATGCGTGTTAGAATTAATTTCAATACCGTCAGGAAAGGCTTTTCCATGTTTGGAAATATAGACTTTGTAGCCGGTAGCTGCGTGTCCGCCAGTTGTAGTGACAGCAGGCGCTTGCCAAGTTAACTTGATACGGTTATTGCCCTGGTTTTGAGCCATTAAATGTGTTGGCGGCTCTGGCAAAAAGACAGGCGTTGTTCCAGCTTTTTTTGCATAATAGGTTACAATTCCTTGATAAACGGCTCTTGCCGAAAGGTTTCTAAATTGTGGCGTGAGTATTGCTTCTGCATCTTCTTTATTATCATGGAAACCAATTTCGACCAATGCGCCTGGCATAGTTCGCAAACGGCGTAATTCACCGAAGTTAGCTTTTTTGACGCCTCTATCTTTCCACTCTGCATCATATTCTTGACGAATATCGCTGACCAATTCATTATGAATATAGCGAGTTAGTTCAAAACTTCCTGCGGTTGCCCCTCGGTTATAGACGAAAGACTCTGTTCCAGTTCCTTTTCCGCCACCAGCGTTGGTGTGCCAAGACACATAGATAGCATTATTACGTTCTGCCCAGTCGCCTTTTGCTAATTCCCATTCAGCATATTCGGGACGAATGGTAACGTCTCCGTCACGACTGAAAAAGCCTTGATATTGACTGTAATATTTGGCCGCTTCTTCGTAGCGAGGTTTGCCACTTTTGCGGCCGCCATCAGGAATACTGCCCATTCCGCCGCCAAAACGGACTGCGTCTGCAATGATTGCTTGACCGACATCTGATGATTTATTTGATAACTCTACACGACCTTGTGTCCCTTTTTCAAAATAATATTGTCCTAAATAAACCCAAGTTAAACCGTGTACTTCTTGATTGATGCTAACAATAGACTCTCCACCGGCGTGATAAATATGGTAACGTGTATCTTTACAACGGTTGTTGCCATTTCTATAATAGACAGAAACCCAGTAATAACCGGATTCAGGAATAGTCGGTGTGTAAATTGCACGACCAGTTTCCTCTGCTTGTGTATAGATGTAATCGTAGTTTTTGTTGTGTCCTGATGCAGAACTTTTTGACCAAGCTCCTTGTGTTGAGTAGCCCGGACTCAAATCATCTACAATAATTTCGTTGGTGTTCATATCTCGCTCTCGAACCGTCCAAACATTCGCACCAGCATTTTCTAAATATTTTAATAAATAATAATTAACGGCTTCGATATTACCATGATCTTCGACAATTCCGTTGGCGTTAGAGCGTTGCGTCCGCCAGTCTTCTTTGTGGTAACGCCAGCCGTGTCCTGCACTTAGCCAAACTGTTTTTCCTTCTAAAGCTCCTTTTTTGTGCTTTGGTAGGGGAGGAGCTGCGGAACGGCTTGTAATCGGATTCGTATTTTTGTCTATTTCTGCGACGCCTTTATTGGTTACATTATAATCTTGTGGCAGCTCAAAACTCGGTAAAAAGTCTTCTAATGGAACATACTTACCATCTGTATTTTTTACTAAAAAGTAATATTCTTCAGCGTTCAATTCTATAAAAAATGGAACAATTAATTCCGTAATTTCATCAAATTGTTCATCATTTAGACTTCTTAGAAATTTAAAAGGCAAAGAAAAATAAATTGTTGCTTTACCGTTTTCTATCGTGATTTTATCTATTGATGAACCTTTCGGCAAAAATTCTTCTTTTTGACTTTCTTTATAGATAGATTCTGTGATAGAAGCCAAAGTCTCGGGGGAAATATTTGACTGTCCGTATGTAAAGTTTCCTATTAGACAGACTATCAAAAGCATACATAAGTGTTTCATAGCGGTATTTTTTAAATTAGGAGTACATTAAGTATCTCTATTTGTGATACAACTTATTACTAAAATAATATGCCATTTATTCTAAATAAGTTCAAAAACGAAATTTGGAATAGTAAAATAGTATTTATAATAATTTTATGCCTAAAAAATTACTGCCAAGCTGAACTTGGCAGTAAAAAAGTATCGTTATTTAATGTTGAGGACTAAGTCAAACCAAAGAATACCTTAATTCCAAATTGATTTCAACTCATGTACTTGCCCACCTTTGAAGTCAACAACGCCATTTTCAATGTATAACGCCATTTCTGTAAAATCTTCATTTGGAAAGAAAGTTTCCGTCATATTGATTTGTCCGTCGTCTGCAAATAATTCAACAGACGATTTATCAAAAAACAGGTGCATTTTTACATTATCAGAGTTGTAAGAGCGTTGAGCAGCATGTGTTGTTCTGAATGCTGGATAAAAATCGCCTTTGCCCGAACCAGTTCTATCTACAAAAAAACCATTGAATTTTTTATCGAAAGTAACTCGAATATATTCTCCTCGACCATTTCTTAGTTCAATACCAAAAGGGTGCGTTGCTTTGGTAGGATCAAATTCTACAATGACCTCGGATAAAGTCGGTTTAAATTCCATGTCAATAACCTGTGTTGCTCCTAATTCTCCTACACCTAAACTTACATTTTTTCCTCTTAGTTTGGTGAGTTCTTTTATTGGATTAATGACCAAACGATAACCTTGATCTGTTTTTCCTAACGCCAGCTGACGTGGCAAAGTCATTGCACTTCGCCAGTTTTTAGTCGGTACGATTTGTGCATATTTCCAGTTTGACATCCAGCCGATAAATAAGCGTCTGCCATCCTCTTCTGGTACATCTGACCAGGTGACACCAGCATAATTATCCGTTCCATAATCCAACCAAAGCGTGGTTTCTTTTGGGTTTTCATTGACGAAAGTCTTGCCGTCAAAAGAACCGATAAAGTATTGTGTTCCGGTGCCGCCATTGGGTGCTGTTAGTTCTGTTCTATCACCGATTGAGACCAATAAAACCCATTTTGATACGCCATTTTCATCAGTTAACTGAAATAAGTCTGGGCATTCCCATGGGCGTGCCTGGCTGCCGTGACCTTCTCCAAAATCAGAGGCAAACGTCCATGATTTTAAATCGTCAGAAGTGTAGATTTTGATTTTATCAAAAGCTGCCAAAGCCATTACCCATTTTTCAGAATCTTGATGCCAAAAAACTTTTGGATCTCTAAAATCATGGATATTTTCTGTGTTCGGAATTACGGGATTGCCTTCATATTTTGTCCAAGTTCGTCCTTTGTCGGTGCTGTACGCCAAACCTTGCGTTTGAAAATTATGCTCACCATTTTTCTCGCCTTCCATGTTGTGATATGTGAACATAGCGACTAAAGGCGGTTTTTCTTTTGTGCCAAATCCTGTTGTATTATTCCAATCGACAACGGCACTTCCGGAGAAAATATATCCTAACTCATCAGGTTCGAGTGCAATCGGCAAATGTTCCCAGTGAACTAAATCGGTACTAATTGCGTGTCCCCAGTGCATTGGGCCCCAGATCGTACTTTCGGGGTGATATTGGTAAAATAAATGATATTCGCCCTCATAATAAACCATACCGTTCGGGTCATTCATCCAATTTTCTTTCGGTGAAAAGTGGAATTGTGGTCGGTGTTCTTCTTCGTGCCAAACGACATTTGAAGTTGTCACTTCCTCTTGATTTTGAGTCGTTTGTGGTTCATTTTTACAACTAATAAATATCGTAAAAATGATTGCTATTATTAAAATACGGTGTAAATTCATGTTGTATTGAGTTTTTGATTTTGATTTGATAAATATTTCAGACGCTAATATAAACAGCAATAATGTATTCTGAAACTGGAGATTAAGAATACGTAAAACAAAAAATGTGAAACTATTCCGGTTATTCGGAACAATTTCACATTTTCTAAATAGTATTACGACTTGTTTCTAAATCGTAATTTCTTTTGTTAACACTTCTTTGTAGGTTCTGACCTCAATTGTATAACTGCCTTCTGATAAAGTACTCAAATCTAACTCATAAATCGCATCTTGTGGTAAATCATCGACAACATCCGTAAATGTAATATCGTCGGCTGCTGTTTTTATTCTAATGTCACTTACCGTACTTTGGATAGATTCAAAATCAATTAATATTTTTTTGTCGTCAGTGCTTTCAAAAAGTACCCAGGATTCGTTTATTTCCTCGAAAATGACGAAGTCTTCTTCGATAGTTGTTACCGCTGTTGCAGTTTGGGCAGTTAATGTGAAAGTAATTGAAAATAGCAAAAAAGCGAAAATGATTCTAAGTTGCATCTGATTATTACTTGATAGTTGAAAGATAGATTTATTTGTAGTTAAGGATAAATACTTTAATTTTATTTGTATTAATGCGATACAAAGCTAATACAATTCAATCAAAAAACTATATTTGCACAATAAAGTTTAACTGCCTTTAACATTTTCAATTAGTATTCTGATTGTTGGCTGTCCAGTATTTTACTGCCAAAGTTTTTGGCTTTACAATCGAAAATGAACTTTATTGATGTTCTTTTCGTAATAAATCGCTCACTTTTTTAACAGGATTGAAAGTAATCAAGGGAACTTCTACAAAAATCGTATTCCAGTCTGCCATTGCACCATTCCATAATCCTGGTAATTCTTGTGCTAATAATTCTTTTCCATCTTTAGATTTTTCGGTAATAAATCCCGTTTGTGGATCACGAAATTCCAATAAATCGAACTTTTGATCATTTTGATTCGTCAAACTGCACACCAAATCCACAGGATTAAAGTGCGTTGCATTCATCATAATCGATTTTTGTGCGTCATCACTTTGATTTACTTGTGAGCTTTCGACAATCTGCAAAGATGCCGAACCGTCCGCATTGATTGCCCAAAATGGACCGCCGCCAGGTTCACCTTCGTTCTTGACCATTCCACAGACACGAATCGGACGATTTAGTTTTTGTAACAAAATTTCGACTTTTTCCTCCGCTGTTTTTTGATGAAAATCAGCAGGGAAAATCGTTGATAAATCGTTTTCATAAAAATCAACGGCTGCGTTGATGATCGCCTCGCTCGGTTTATCAGAAAGTGCATTAATATAATGGAAAATTTGACCACGATACTTTAATAACATTCCACCAATTACTTTTTTGTAGGTGTAAGTATCGGCTTTCAAACTATCGGGAACAACGTTATCTACGTTTTTAATAAAAACAATATCGGCGTCTAATTGATTTAAGTTTTCAATCAATGCACCGTGTCCACCTGGACGAAACAGAATCGAGCCATCACTCAATCGAAAGGGCGTAAAATCTTTATTAACAGCGATAGTATCGGTGTAGGCTTCTTGCTCTGACAAAGAAATATGATAAGTCGTGTCGTATTTTTTCTCGTAAGTTGCTTGAGTTGCTGCAATTTTATCCAAAAATCGGCTGCGATGATTTGGCGAAACGGTAAAGTGTAAATTTGCTGTTTTATCCGCTGCTTTGGCGTATTTTGCGGCTTCGACGAGGTGTTCCTCCAGAGGTGTTCGATTCGTTTGACCGTAGTTATGAAACTGCAATAAACCTTTTGGCAAACCGCCGTAATTCAATCCTTTTTCTGTCAATAAATACTGGACGATAATGCTATATTCGGCTTTTGCCAATAAGTCGTCAATATCCAGGTTATCATTGGCTAAAGCGGTTTTTAAGTCATTGTAAAAAGCAAAATCCTTTAAAGAATGAATGAAATTGTAGGGCGAATAAAAACTTTTATCGGCTTCGAAAGCGGCTTTCGCAGTCGTTGAACCGTCGTAACTTTCCATAAATGCAAACAAATCTTTAAACATTCGGCTTGCTGCACCCGATGCTGGGACGAATTTACTCACCGTCAACTGTTTTGCCTGGGCATCATACAAATTAACGATTGTTTTAACTTCTGTTTCATTTAATCGCTGTACTCCGTCGCCTATTGTTGCTGCTTTTTTGAGTTCAAAGGGCGGGAAGCCTTTTTTGAAGTTGTGAATTTGTTCCGTTAGTTTTTCAATAGAAATACCTTTAGATTCTATTTGGTGTAAATCTTTTTCTGTTAAATTCATTGGTAAATTAGTTTTTTGTTTTTTTAGAATTTTAAATCAATCCGTAAGATACGACAACCGATAAGTATAAATCAAATTTTCGTTAGCAACAATCAAGATGTTTTTTCCATCACCAAAAAAATCAGTAATTTCAAATCGTGTAGATCCCGCTAACGGAAAATCTTTTATAAAGTTGGCTTCATTGTCCAATAAGAAGATTTCATTATTGATATTAGAAACTGTCCCGATATATGCTTTTTCATTGTTTGGAAGTTGTAGCGTGAACAAATCCTGCTGGTTTACAGGAAACTTCGCATGGTGTGATTGCTTAAAATTATCGGCTTCGTCGTAGTAATTTATTTTTAAATCTTTGTTACTCAATAAAATATAATCCTTGCGGCTGTCGCCTACAACGTCGGCTAAGGAAAACTTAACGTTTTCATTATCGCCTACATCTATGTTGAGGTTAAATTTATCTCCTCGAAGGTTAGCGATATAAATTTTTCCTTTGGCATCCACAGCGACAACTCGCTTGTGTCGACTGGCATCATCAAAGTCAATATTTGAGTTGATTCGTCGATTTTTTAATCCTAAGTCTATTGATGCTATTCTGGGTTCGCCATTTCGTTGAAAAAAATGTAACTGCCCAGCTTCATTTAAAGCAACAAGATAATCCAAATCATCAATAATAAAGTACCGAATCGGTTGTGAAATAATGCCCATATTCTCCTGCGGACTCCAGCCGTTTAGCGGTTCGCCATTTTTTAGAAAACCATAAATACTACTATCATTAGAAGCCACAAAAATCCGATAATCTTTCCGCCCGCTGTAATCGAGAACAGAGATGCCGTTGGTCGCATTCGCCCTTAATTTTCGAGGATAATCATCGACATCATTGCTATTTCTATCAATCAAATGAATTTTCGAAGCGGTATTAAAAAGATATTGCAGTTTTTCATTTTTATAAAAATCAATTTGATAAATATCCGATAATATTTTTCCATCTAACTGCTTTGTCCACAATATTTCACCGTTTTTATTTAATAGATAAGTTTTAAAATTTCGATCTTGAACGAAAATTTCATTTTCGCCCGTATCGTGATTTTTGACTACCTTGGGTGGAATAATCGCCTCGGCTTCCAGCTCACTTCGCCAGACGACGCTTGTCGGTTGTTTGCCTTTTTTATCAAATAATGCCTTTATTTTGATGACTTGTAAATCATTATAAGGTGTGAGTTGAATGCTAATTGGCTTTATTTTTTCAAAATATCGAAACGCTGCGGCCCAATTTTTCTTTACACTTTTATCTAAAAAGGCATTAATTAAATGAAACGAATTCGCTAAATTAACATATTGATGAATACTCGAAACCTGTGTGTTTGTTGATTTAAACTGTTGATAATTAATGTTTTGTGCTAAGGTTTGATCGAAATCTAATTGCTCCAAAAATGGCTTTAAGGCATCTGCATTATTTGCAAAAACAACATATTTTTGATTGATAATCGTATAATATGGATTTCGTATAGGTTCAAATTGATGGCCCATGATTGGAGCAAACAAATCTTCGTACAAAAGCCCTTGTAGCTGATGTGGCGGAAAACTTACCGACTGCAAAGCACCGTTTTCATCACTTAATTGTTTCAAACTATTGACAGCCAAGTCATAATTTTTAATTTCGATTATCCAAAATTGATTCGATTTATAGTTCGTCGTTGTCGGTTCGGTGATGACATAGGTTAAACTTTCGCCCATCCAACTCAAAAAGTAGGTTTGAAATTCATCATTTTTACTTTTTTTATTTTTAATAAATTGATGAAAATCTTTACTACTCAAGCTAAAAGTATAAGCAGTATTTTCTGGCAAAACATGATCCATCGTCGAGCTATCTACCAAGACTTCTTCTTGCAATGCGTCGAAGAATTTATTTTTAGGATTCGGAACAAAGTAACCATTCAAATCAAAGCCTTTTTCCAAAAACTCAACATCTAAACCCAGCCAATTTCCCCAACTTGACACTTGAGGAATGACCTCCACATATTGTTTATCTGTAAGGCTGATCAAAAGATTAGGCAGGGTTTCAAAATTCATGTAAATAGAACAATCCGCATTATTCCCCGTCTTGCTTCGGACTTTCAGAAAATCTCGTTGACGGCTAACATTGCCTCTCGGTTGCTCCAATTCGGATAATGCTTTTTCAATCAATACGCTATTTCTCGATAGCAGCAACACCTCGTTAGCAATACACACCGACACGCTCTCGAAGGTTGAAAACTTAAATTCATACACTGTATGACCTTCAAATACGTAGTTTGAAAAGAGATGATCAGCCGCCAGCCAGGTTTTACTGAATTGTTCAAAATCAATTTTTAGTTTAGGATGTTTGGCGATATATAAGAATTCTACTTTTTTTGAAGATGTTATTTGAGCAACGGTTAACAACTCGCCCTCATGAACAATTTGACGGTTTTTTTCACTTTTGTAAAACAGCTTATCGAACAATTTAATATCTTTTGAAAACTGCTGTAAAACGTCTAATTGCTGTAACTCCAGCGTATAATTTTTATTTTTCAACTTTGAGCGAAGTCGATTTAAAGAATTGAACTCTACGACAAAGGCAGCATCCGTCGGTACGACTTCAAACAAAGTCGTGTTCGCATCTGCATAAAATTGTCTGCCAAATTTACTTGGTAAAAAAATAATCGTTACAACTACCAATAATAATACTATAAATAAGATACCTCGTTTTCTCGTCATTAACTATCTGATTGTACGTTTTTTAGTCTATTGCAAATGATTGTAGGGTAGAGTAGTACCTACTTTTGTAACATGTATAAATTTAATAAATAAGTGCTGCAATTCGTAGTAAAAAAAAGCTATTTTAACAAAGTTATTCAAAAACTCGTCGCATTGTTTTTTCGCAATGACACGGAATAATCAGCGTTTCAGGATTATTTTGATGATAGTTTCTAATTTTATTAACGTTTGTTACAAAATTTGTCCACGAGTTGAATAACAAACGAGTAATAAAGTGCGGCATTTTGCCCTCTTTATAAGTTTCTTCGAGCCAGCAAGCATCTGCCACCAAAAAAACAATCCCTTCGGCAGTGTTCAGAATTGCCCCCATTTGCCCGACGGCATGACCATCTAAATCACACAATAAAATCGATCCGTCACCAAATAAATCGACTAATTTTCCTAAGTCTTTATCAACGTATGTTCCTGTCTCAATATTCACTAATTGCAATCGATTTTCAAAATCATCAGGTAAAAAAGCAGGTACAAAACCGTGTTTCATCGCTGCCAATCCTGATTTTCCTTTGATGGCTTCGTAAGCTGTTCGATTACAAATAAACGTCGAATTTGGAAAATCCTTTAAACCTGCAATATGATCCGCATGGAAATGCGAAATGATAATATAAGTCACTTCATTGGCTTCAATACCGTCCGCTTTTAGTTGATTGACAACATTTTCGGCTTCATTTATTTTAACTTTCGTTAAATGTTGATACAGCTTGTACGGATACTTTGAGGTATAATCGAAGAAACGGGTCGCATAGCCAGTATCAAATAGGATTACACCATGTTTCGGATGCCGAATTATACCGTAAGTTGCATAAAACTTAATGTCTTTACGTGCTGCACCTCGCATCGCATGATGTTGTGCTGCCCAGCAAAACCCTGCTGCTTTTAATTGAAATTGTACCAAAATATATTACTGTTAAATTCCTAAATTGCTTGATTGCTTATTTTATAATAGAAATTCTACAATCAATCATTTTTCAAACCATTCTAAAAATTCCTCAATTGCTTCGTCCGTTGTCATTTTGGGTTCGTAGCCCAATTTTTCTCTGGCTTTTGTTATGTCAAGAGACAAGCTATTCGCCAAAGTTGAAACTGAATAACGCATCAAAGTTGGCTCTTTTTTCGTAAACTTAGAAATAAATTCTAAAACTGTTGCAATGCGCATCGCAGCCGAAAAAGATAACTGTTTATCCGATAACTCATATCCTAATGCTTTCAAAACATACCGAATCTTATTCCAAATTAGTACAGGTTCACCATTGGAAATATTATAAATTTCACCACAATTCACCTCGTTCGTTGTCAAACTTAACCAAATTGCATCAACAACATTACTGACTGCAGTTAAATCAATTTTATTATGGCCATCACCGATTAGGCGTAAGCGACCAGCTTCGTGAGCCCGAATCAATCGAGGCATAATCACCGTATCGCCTCGACCTATCAAGGCACGAGGTCGAAGTGTCACATACGAAAGCGAGGATTGTGCCAATAATTTTTCTGCTTTTATTTTTGTAATTGCATAATTATTAATCAATGGATTCGGTAATTTGTTACATTCTTTTACCAAAAACCTGTCGGTATAATTATTATAAACTGAAGGGGAAGAAATATAGACAAATCGCCGAATACCAAATATTTCACTGTATTTTATTAATAGTTTTTGTGTCACTATATTAGCTTTTGCAAATTGCTCATAATCTCCAAAAGGTGAGGACAAACTTGCACAATTTACGATTTTATCGATACCATTTACGATGCTTTCGACGTAAGCGGCGTCGGTCAAATCGCCTAATTGATATTCGATTTTTGGGTGTTTTACTTCGTGCGTTTTTTTGATTGTTCGTCCGGCTGCAATGATTTTTGTTACCTCTGGGTAAGTTGCCAATTTTTCAATTGTTCGACTACCTAAAAAGCCAGTCGCACCAGTTACTAATATTTTCATGGAATTTATTTTAATAATTTTTGACATTCGCCTATGACTTATAAATCTGCATTTCCTTTTTATTTATCCAGTATTAAATTTCTATTTTTTAATAATTGCAGATGAGTTTTAGCATTGACTTTATCATTATTCATTTTAGCCGATTTGATTTTTGCACCGGTATAATTTGATTTTTTGAATTTCTTTAAAATAATTTTTAAAGAATTTGTAATGATTTTTAATATTTTATAATGTCACATAATTGAGTTAAATATAAAAAATATATCTATTATGAGTGTTAATCATTATCCTACTAAGAAGGTACAATGTGTACGAAATTAAGAAAACGTTTGCAATGAAATATTTATATACTATATTATTTTTAATTCTTTTGAACTCCCTTACCATTGCTCAAAATTTTGAGGTTTTCGCTTTAGGTAAGTTAATGGCTACAAATCGAGGAATGATCACTTCTGAACAGTTCTTGAAAATTGATGTAGAAAAAGGTAATACCGAGGTTCTGGCAGAGTTAGAAGGAATTCATGCTTTATCGAAAAGTACGACGGCGTTTAATCACCTGACTAATGAATTATTGATTTGGGGGAAAGAATCAATCAATAGCGGTTATCAAATGTATGTCGTTGATGCTCTTACAGGTAAATTCTCACGAGAACCGATTGCGTTTAAGCAGCCGCCTGTTGATGTTCATTTTGATACACGTCAGCATATATTTTACGGTATTCGTCATATAGAATCAAAGAAAGGCTTGGAAATTATTCAAATTGATAAAAATAATACGGTTACTCAAGTGATGAGTCTGCCCGAGTTAAAATCGGTTTCCTTAGGAGTGACGGCTTTTGATTCGAACAGTAGCTTCTATATTTTTGCAGGAACAGACGAGGATTATAACGAGCGATTATACATTATTGATATTACGAATCGTCAAATCTTATCAAACTCCTTGATTAAGGATTTTTACTTTTACGAATTACAATATGATATTCAAGATAGTAAATTGTATGCGTTGTGTCGCAAAAAGTCGAATACACAACAGTTTTTCTTTGTAGAAATCGTACCGTTAGAGGCTCGACCTATTATTATTGCTCCGATAGTAGATATTAGTTCTGTAAGTCTTGGGGGTTCTACATTTGAACAAAAAGAAGGGTTGTATTTTTTCTCTGGGAAAGATAAAAATTATGAAATCGCTATGTATGTGATTGATGCGTTAACCGGCGACACATTCATGAAATCGTTTCCTAAAGCGATTATTACCACAATGGAATGTAACAATACGACTTTTTTTAATTCTTATTTTAGTCAAGAAGTTGCCAGTGAAATAAATCAGGTACGTACGAAAGAAAATATTCCGACAGATGATAAGATGATGATTTCTGCGGTCGAATATTCATTACAAATTACGCCAAAACATGTGATTGATTGGGCAAATATTGACGTGAATATTAAAGTTGGAGAAGGATTTGAAGTGGCAGTTTATGATTTGACGGACAACTTAGTTTTAGAACAAAAGTTATTCAAATCCGTGGATATAAAGGAAAATGTTGTCGATATGAGTGCCTTATCGGCAGGAATATATTTGGTGAAGGTAAAAACTGCTCACCAAACTTTTTCGCAAAGAGTGATTAAACGATAGTTTTTAAGCAGTTTGAAAAATTTTAGGAATATTGAAATTTAGTAGTTGACGACATATAAGATAACACAAAAGCCGAATTTTTCATTATGAAAAATTCGGCTTTTACATTTGCTAACTACCCACTAAAATTACTGCTTAATGAAACGCTTAGACAAACGCTGTCCTTCTGCATTGATCACGATGTTATAATTTCCAACAGGGAAATTACTAACATTGATACGGTGCTGGTGTTCGCCTGCTGCACTTGATACATTGTTATAAACTTGCATCAATCGACCTTGCATATCAAAAACTTGAACAGAAATATCAGTCGCTTCGATTACTTCATAGTTTAATAGAACAAAATCACGAGCTGGATTTGGAAATACTTCTAATCCAATTTCTTCGCTAATTTTATCAGTGCTAATAACTGGCAATGTTCCTGTCACTAAGATATCATCTAATTCAATTAAGTTATCATCTTCAGAATCATGTAAGAATGCGATATAGATAGTCTGACCAGCATAGGCTGCTAAATCAACTGTATGCGGCTCTAACTGACCTAAGTTAAATGTTTCTGTATCCGTAAATAAAGTATCTTCTCCAGGATGAATGAAATACATTGAATCTAAATATCCGTTAGCATGAATATAACCGTCAGAAAAAGTATAAGTTGCCATATCCGTACCTGTTCCTGGAGAGCCAATCATTTCAGCTGCGTGGAATAAAGTATCTGTGAAAGGATGTGGTGAAACCGTCGCATCATTATTTGTAGTTGATACTAAAACGGTATAACCATCCATATAACGAGGTCCTTGATAAGGTGCTGAAGCCCATGATAATTCAGCATTTCCATCAACAATTTGTAACGCTGGTAAGATCAACCAGTTACGGTTGTCAGGAGAAAAACCAGCCAACCAAGATTGAGATTTTACAACGCCTAAGTTATCGCCCCAAAAATCTAAACTATCCCAGTACCATAATTGAGAAGGAGCATTACCACCAACTGGAATTCCGTCTGCGTCTAAATTGACCCAAACTGTATCCATTCCTGAAGGAATGGCAGAGACACCGTCTGCTTCCCCAAAATCAGTTGGTACAGCATCGAATTCCATAGAGAAATCTTCATGTAATAAAGTGTCATTTTGAGCAAAAACCCCAAAAGTTGTCAATAATAGTGCAAAAGTGTAAATTAATCTTTTCATAAAAATGTTGTTTAATAAGTGAATAATAATTAGTTCGGATATCTATCGAATATAGGTAAACGAAAACAAAGAAACAAAAAAGTCCATTGTTTTTTTAGAGATTTTTTCAAAAAAAACAATATTTTTTTATAAATACTTTAACTTTAGTAATTATTTATTGCTGATAAGGAAATGAAATTTACGTTAACCTAAATTTTTATAAATACTGTAATAGCAGTATTCGTGATGAAAAATCATGTAAAATCGGGAGGCATCGCTTTTTTACGATAACTTCGCTCAGAGATCAGTCAATAACGCTAACTATTTATTGATTTTCTGCCATAAAATGAAAATCATTGGGATAATGTTCAAAAATAAAATCATCATGATAAAACAACAATTACTATTAATAATAATACTATTTTCTACCTTTTTTACTTCTTGTTCCGAAAATAAAACGGCTGATGTAATTATCATCAATGGTAATATTGCTACGATGAATGATAAGCAACCTTCGGCGGAGGCTATAGCTATAAAAGCGGGTAAAATTATCGCTATCGGTACGAATGAAGCGATTTTGAAATATAAAACAGCAACAACTAAGGAGATTGATGCGAAGGGAAATTTTGTAATGCCGGGTTTAATTGATGGTCATGCACATTTTTCGAGTTTGGGTA
>CBFIHR010000044.1:0-37289 GCA_965662365.1 Saprospiraceae bacterium | reverse complement strand
CGTGGGAATCATCGGCGGATGGCTCAGAAGATACGCCAGTTTGGGCATTAACTGGCCCGTTTCAGCATCATATTTCTGGCGATATTGGCTGGGCTGCATGGAAATATTATCAAGTTACTAAAGATAAAGAATGGCTCGAAACCCGTGGTTATCCGATGTTAAAAGAAATCGCTACTTTCTGGTGCAGCCGAGTCGAACGCAACGGAGCAGGAAAATATGACATTAATAACGTTATCGGTGCCAACGAATGGGAAGAAAATATCGATAACAATGCCTATACAAACGGCATGGCAATTACCGTTTTACGATATGCCGACAAAGCGGCTCGGGAGTTAGGGTTGACACCAAATCCTGATTGGCTACACGTTGCGGATAATATTCCGATTTTAAAATTCCCGGATGGTACAACTCGTGAAAATGCAACTTATAATGGTGTAGAAATCAAACAAGGCGATGTGAATCTATTGGCGTATCCAATGAAAATTGTCACGGAAAAAGACCAAATTATCAAAGATTTAAAATATTACGAACCTCGAATGTCGCCGACTGGTCCCGCAATGGGCTTTTCGGTTTTAGGCACTTTATACGCTCGCTTAGGCGAAACGGAAAAAGCTTACGGTTTATTTAATCAATCGTATCAACCGAATCAAGTACCACCTTTTGGTGTGATTTCAGAAACTGCTGGTGGCACAAATCCGTATTTTGCTACTGGGGCTGGCGGTACTTTACAGACGCTTTTGAATGGTTTTGGTGGTTTGGACATTAATGATAATGGTGTCGAACAACAATTTGAAGCGACTTTGCCGAAGGCTTGGGATAAGTTGATATTGAAGGGAATCGGCAAGCATGAAAGTGAGTTTATAGTAGAGTAGATTTTATTATAAAATACACCAATTTTTGATGATTTACTTAAAAGTCCGATACTATTTTAGTATCGGACTTTTTAAATTAAAAATATGCTATTCCAAAATCGCCACTGCAATTTTAGAATCTGCTGTTCCATAATATAAAAACCATTTTTCTTTGAAATAAACCAACCCTTCTACAAAGCAAACATCATTGACTTCACCGACCTTTTCGTAATCTTTTTCGGGATGAATAAAATAGTCTTCGGTGCGGTCAATTAGTTGGTAGGGTTTATTTTTATCGAATAAGGCTTGGCCAGCTGCATAGGTGAATTTTGGTAAATTCGAATCATTGAAATTAGCGGCATTACTGGCGTTGTAAATCAGTAAAATGCCTTCGTCACGAAGCAATGCAAAAGGCCCAGGTTCTACTAATCGACTATCAAAATAACCCATTCGAGGCGATAAAACTTCAATCATTTTGTGGCTTTCGGCATTTTCTGCCACTTCCCAATGTATCAAATCTTCGGAAGTTGCCATGAATAGTTTGGTGTCGCCAAAGTACATCCAATATTTACCATCAATTTTGGTTGCTATCGTGCGGTTGCCCTCTTGCCGAGCGACAATTGCCCCTGCTTTTGACCACGTATCTTTATATTTTCCGTAACCCAAAACTAACCCGTGTTTCGTCCAATTTTTCAAATCTGTAGAACTTGCCAAACACAACCGAGCGGTTTTTCCGTCATAAGCGGTATAAGTCAAAATGTAGCGACCGTCCTCGCTTTCGACGATTCGAGGGTCTTCTACGCCACCTTGCCATTCGTAGGTTTTCATGCTGTCGTTAGCAGGATAAAAAATCGGTGCGGCCTGTTTTTCAAAGTGCAAACCATCTTCACTTATTGCCAAACCCAAGCGAGAAGTCATGTTATCGTCTTGAGCTCGATAGAGTAAATAGACTTTATTGTCTTTAATAAATGCCGCAGGATTAAGAACGTTTTTACCTTCCCATTGTATTTTTTTGCCTTGAATTGGGCAGTTAAACGCTAAGTTTTTAGTCGGTTTCAAAATTGGATTGACACTATCGACTTTGACAAAATTGGTCATTGACCAAGTTTCGTTGGTAATAGTCGTTTCGTCTGATTTTGCTGCTCGACAGCTAACTATTAGAATAGTCGTAAATAGAAATAGTTGGATTTTCATTTGATAACGTTTTGTAACAAATCGTGATTTTATGGGTACAATATGGTTATAATTTTAAGGTTTAAGGCAATTATTCAATTTAAAAAATCAAAAAATGAAAAATCTAATCAAATTAACGAATTATGGTCTTGTGTTTTTAGTGTCTATTGGCTTTTTGATAAGCTGTGATTCCGCTGAAGCGGAAAATGATACGGCAAGTCAACAAGAAATGGAACAAGCACAGATGGAACAACAAGCACCCGCACAAGCTGAAGCGGCTGTCGATATCCTTCCGGTGGAGGAAACCGTGTCTGGTGAAACTTTGCGAATGATTGGCGACAAGGTCAATATGCGAAGTCAACCAACGTTGAAAGGAGAAATTTTAGAACAACTTAGCATCAATGAAGTATTTGAGATTAAAGGAAAAACAAGCGAAACCTCAACAATACAAAAATTAACGGATTATTGGTACGAAATCGAAAAAGATGGTCAAAAAGGTTGGGTTTTTGGAGCGTTGACAACAGAAACTTTAAACGAAAAAGAGAATGCAGATAAAGCCTCCGAAATGCTCGAAATTTGGGGAAACAAAGTTAATGTTCGTACCAAACCATCGTTGAAAGGTGATATTGTGATGCAATTGAATGATGGCCAAGTCGCTAAAATTATAAAACAGACAGAAGATTTTGAAACGATTGGTTACGATACCGATTTTTGGTATCAAATCGAAATCAATGGAAAAAGAGGTTGGGTTTTTGGTTGGTTTACGTCAAGACAATTAGTTTACGAAGGTTGTTCGGGATAGTTATAATGGATCTTTTGAATCCTATGAATTTAATGGTTGATAAATTAATAGTGACAAAAGAAGCGGTAAGAAAATAAAATCGGCTGCCGTCTAAGGTTATCACGATTGACACGATAGAAATACGGATTTTTGGTAGATTTTTAAAGATGTAATTTTAGAAAAAACCTGTCGGATCTTGAAAATTCGACAGGTTTTTAGTTTTTATCTCAAGGTATTGCCGAGTATTTACCTTAATTTAGCTATAAGTGACCCATAAAAAAGAATCCATAAATAGAGATGAAAAATACATTTTGCCAAAATTAAATTTTTCTTCTCGAACATCAAATTACGACCTTGACAATCAAATAACAATCTCCAAACAATAATTAGACAACTTTTCTTAAATTTGATACTGGAAGAAAATACAAATGACTGATTTTCAGTCGATAACTAAAAGCTAAGATGAATACAGATACAATTTTTGAAACGCAAGGAAAACAATCCACGGCGAAAGCGTTAAATTTTAACGTTTCTGCTGGAGGTGATTTTCTAACTAAAGAAACAAAACCAGAGAATTTATTTATCTCCGAAGAGTTCGATGAAGAAGCCTTAATGATAGGCGAAATGGTCAAGGATTTTTGCATCAAAGAAATTCAAGAACCTTTCGAAAAAAATGGTCGAGAGTTTGAAGTCACAAAGCCAGAGGATAAAGCCGAAGTATTAGCAATTTTGAAACGAGCTGGCGAATTAGGCCTTTGTGGCGTAACGATTCCCGAACAATATGGCGGGATGGATTTGGATTTTAAAACCAACACCTTAATTTCTACACAATTATCACATGGATTTTCATTTGCTACGACTTTAGGAGCTCAAACTTCTATCGGCTGTTTACCAATCGTTTATTACGGCAATGATTTTCAAAAACAGCAATATTTACCGAAAATTGCTTCCGCAGAATATGTAGCCGCTTATGCCTTGACAGAACCGAATGCGGGTTCAGATGCGAATGCTGGAAAGACAAAAGCACGGCTTAGTCAAGACGGCAAACATTACCTTTTAACGGGTCAGAAAATCTGGATAACAAATGGTGGCTTTGCGGATGTTTACGTCGTTTTTGCCAAAATAGAGGACGATGAAAAGTTGTCGGCATTTATCGTAGAACGTACATTTGAAGGCTTTTCAGTCGGGGCAGAAGAGAAGAAATTTGGCATTAAAGGTTCCTCAACGGTTCAAATCTTTTTTGATAATTGCAAAGTTCCTGTAGAAAATCTTTTGGGCGAACGTCAAGGCGGATTTAAAATGGCATTGACTATCCTAAATGGTGGAAGAATTAAAGCAGGTGCCGGTGCGACGGGCGGCGTTTATCATGCGTTAGAACTTGGCATCGAATACGCCAAAACTCGCAAACAATTCGGGAAGTTTATTTCAGAATTTGGGGTGATTCAAGCGAAAATCGGCGATATTGCAACACAGGCTTTTGCTACTGAAGCCGCTGTTTTTAGAACTGCTGACTTGATTGATAATAAAATTAATGAATTGGTTGCCAAAGGTTTAACTGAAAGTGAAGCCAAAATCAAAGCAGTTCGAGAATTTGCCATTGAAGCAGCTATTATAAAAGTCCGAGGTTCAGAGTTGGCGTGTCATGCGTTGGATGAAGTGATGCAAATTCATGGTGGAATGGGCTACGCTTTTGAAACTGGTATCGGAATGGGTTATCGAGATGCGAGAATCACAAAAATATACGAAGGCACAAACGAGATTAATTCGATGTTAGCCGTCGGTGAACTCTTCAAACGGGCAATGCAAACCAAAGAAATTGATTTAAAAACAGTCGGTGGAAAAATTCCGAATTTTATCGTTTCAAGAGTCAATCCGTTTCGGGACAAATCCGATAAAGCCGAGCAAGAACGGATTATCAAAGGTTTAAAATATACCTTTTTATACGTGTCGAGTGTCGCCGGAAAAAAACTCAAAGAAAAGTTGATTGATGAACAGGAAATCGTAATGAATTTATCTACGATTTTACAAGAATCATATCTGGCGGAAAGTGCTTGGTTGAAGGTGCAAAAACTAACTAAATTGTCTAATAACAAGGATTGTAAATTGGAACAACAAGAGCTTCAACTATTTTTGTATCAATCATTGGCAAAAGCCAAAACAGCAGCAAAAGAAGCCATCGCCAGTTTTGAATCTGGTCGTTTACAACGCCGACACAATCGGATTATTGATTTGTTGTTACAACCGTATTTTATTAATCCGAAGGCAGTTAGGAGGAATGTGGCGAAAGCGATGTTTGAGGTTCATGCTTAAAAATCTATCAAAAATGAGAGAAATAGAATCAAGGGTTATTGGGAAGTTAAAAGAAGACGAACAATATGAAGGTTGGTGGGAAAGTGATTTTATTAACATTCCATTTTTCGATGGAAAAAAACTTAAAATTACTTTTTTAGATTTGGAAGATGAGAAAGACTTAAAAGAAGCAGATTTAGCTATTGAGCGATTTTTACAAAAGGGAAAAATAGAAAGAGAAGCGATTTCTAATCTTGTTTATAGAAATTGTATGGAAAATTTAGAAGGTGTTGGATATAATGAATTTAATGAAAAACTTTGGGATATAAAGGATGAAAAAGAAATATGGAAATTTGTTTACCCCAGTGGAATAGAAGTTACAAAAAGACCTTATAAGGAACAAGATATGTATGTTCAAATTTGTTGTGAGTGTGAATGGGAAATAGAACATGGATTACAAATAATTTATAGACAAGGCAAACAAGTTACAAGAGTAAGTTATATTGATGGACATATAACAGAGGCTGATGCTTATGGCAAGCCTGACTGGAAAGATGAACTTCTAAGTAAATTTAAAGAATGAAAATGTAAAATTTTAAGTATTCAAAAAGTAAGGTTTGATTGTGAGATAATTGTTTAAAATTAGTCGGATGACAAGTTTTGATTTGTTCTTTCTAAATATTGGAAGTTAAGCATTTAGGAGATTGCGGCTCAAGGCCGCAATGACGAAAATTTTATAGTAGGGCAAACGGCACTGCCTTTGCCATAAAAAGTAGAGATATGCAAAAAGTAGTAATCATAGATGGCAGTAGAACTCCGTTTTTAAAATCTGGTACGGATTATATGAATTTGATGTCGTATCAATTAGGTGGTTTTGCAATAAAAGGTTTGTTGACTAAAACGGGAATCGAACCGAGTGAAATTGATGCGGTTATTATGGGAAATGTCATTTCTAATATCGAAACGCCAAATGTTGCTCGGGAAGCGGCTTTGATGGCTGGTGTTCCGAATACAACTCCTTGTCGAACGGTTTCACAAGCTTGTATTTCTGCGAATCGTGCGATTGCGGACGGTTGTTTGGAAATTATGACTGGGCAAGCTGATGTCGTGATTGCTGGCGGTGTTGATCATACTTCTGATGCACCGATTCAGTTTCCTCGTAAAATGCGAAAAAAGTTATTCAAAGCTCAACGGAATAAAACCTTAGGTGATAATTTAAAATTTATTTCTTCTTTACGAATTTCAGATTTTGTGCCGGAAGCTCCAAAAGTAGCGGAATATTCAACGAAGCGAGTGATGGGGCAAGATTGTGATATTATGGCGGCACGATTTGAGGTGAGCCGTGAAGCACAAGATTCGTTTGCGGTGCGGTCGCATCAACTGGCTGCCAAAGCACAAGAGGCTGGGCTTTTGTCAAAAGAAATTACCACGGTGAATATTCCGCCGAAATTTAAAGCGATTGAAAAAGATAATGGTGTGCGTGGAGGTTCTACGGTCGAAAAAGTAGCGAAATTACGACCGGCTTTTGATAAGAAATTTGGAACATTGACTGCTGCAAATTCTTCTTTTTTAACAGATGGTGGAGCCGCTGTTTTGTTGATGTCAGAAGCAAAGGCCAAAGCATTAGGCTTTACGCCAAAAGCAGAGGTCGTCGATTTTATATTCACGGGACAACGTTTGGAAGATGAGCTATTATTAGGGCCAACTTATGCGGTTTCAAAATTATTAAAGCGTCAGAATTTGACGTTTGAGGATATTGATGTGATTGAGTTTCATGAAGCCTTTGCTGGTCAAATTTTAGCTAACTTAGAAGCCTTAGCATCTGATGATTTTGCGAAAGCAAATCTGGATAGAGAAAAAGCGGTCGGAAAAATGCCAATGGAAAAATTTAATCTTTGGGGTGGCTCATTGTCGATTGGTCATCCGTTTGGGGCAACGGGTGCGAGGTTGATGACAACAACAGCGAATCGTTTGCATCACGAAAATGGTAAATTGGGCTTGTTGGCGGCTTGTGCGGCTGGTGCTCATGGTCATGCAATGTTGATTCGAAAGGTTTAGGAAGATTTAGGAAGTTTTTCTGATAAAAATCGGCATAAGTTGCACAAGTTCAGAACGAGGTGAGAAAGTGGGTTTTTTGAAGATGTTTTCCATCTAATTTTGCGAAAGCGATAAAAACAAAAAAATGAAATTCAGCGATTTTATAGAAATAGAAATTCAAGATAATATAGCGATTTGTTGGTTTGACCACAAACTGGAAAAACTCAACATTGTGTCGCCATCGGTCATTGGCTTGTTTGAGGCCTTAGCACCGAAAGTGATTGAAAATGATGATATTCATGCCGTGATTTTGATTAGTCGAAAGCGAGATTTCATGGCGGGTGCTGACATTAAAGCGTTTCAGATTGAGAAAGAAGGGGATTTTAAACCATTTCAAAAGAAAGGGCATGAATCTTTGGAGAGGTTAGAAAAGTCTAAAAAACCAATTATTGCAGCTGTCAATGGAAATTGTGTCGGCTTAGGAACAGAAGTGATTTTGGCTTGTCACGCTCGAATTGCGACGACCGCTAAGCATACTAAATTAGGCTTGCCAGAAGTACAACTTGGCATCTTGCCTGGTGGCGGCGGAACACAGCGTTTGCCTCGTTTAATTGGCGTTCAGAAAGCATTGGATATGATGTTGACTGGAAAGTTAATCGACCCGTTTCGAGCAAAAAAATGGGGGCTGGTAGATGAATTGACCGATGAGGGGAAACTGCTACAAGCAGCAATAATCATGGCGAAAAAGTTGATTAAAAAACCAATTGTTCGTAAATCAAAACTGTCATTTACAGAAAAAATACTGGAAAGTCCGTTGGGTCGAGGATTGTTATTTTCACAAGCCAAAAAAATGGCCATGAAACAATCACAAGGCAATTATCCTGCGATTCCTGCGATTATTGATTGTGTTGAAACTGGCATTACAAAAGGATTAAAAGCTGGTTACGCCAAAGAAGTCGAACACTTTGAACGATTGATGTTAACCCCAGAAAGTCGTGGTTTGCGGTCGTTGTTTTTTGCGATGACAGACAATAAGAAAAATCCTTATGACAACGCAAAACCGTTGAATACGTTGGGTATGATTGGTGCTGGATTTATGGGAGCTGGCGTCGCTCAAGTGAGTGCAACGAAAGGAATAAATGTCTTGTTGAAAGATATTAAACAAGAAGTGGTCGATGCGGCTTACAGGTTAATTTGGAAAAGTATTTCTAAAAAATTAAAGTATAAATCCATTACTAAAATAGAGGCAGAACAACAACTTGCGAATGTTAATGGACAATTGACTTATGACAATTTTGATACGGCAGATATCGTAATTGAAGCGGTTTTAGAAGAAATGTCGTTGAAAAAACGCATTATTGATGATGTTCAAAAATATGGAAAAGACGATGTAATTATTGCGACAAATACCTCGTCATTGTCCGTAACAGAAATGATGCAATACGCCAAAAAGCCAGAAATGGTGATTGGAATGCACTATTTTTCGCCAGTTCCGAAAATGCCACTTTTGGAAATTGTAAAAACAGAAAAAACAGCAGATTGGGTGATCGCCTCTTGTTATGAAATGGGATTGAGACAAGGCAAAACGGTAGTCGTTGTGAAAGACGGACCGGGGTTTTATGTTAATCGAATTTTAGCACCTTATACCAATGAATGTTTGCACCTATTAGACGAGGGTTTGTCCATCGAAGCCGTTGATAAAGCAATGTTGAAAAAGGGTTTTCCGGTCGGGCCAATTACCTTATTAGATGAGGTTGGGTTGGATATTGCCGCTCATGTGACGGAAAGTTCTCGGGCATTTGCGGAAGCAAAACCTGGTTTTACAGTTAATAATGCAGTGGTACGAATGAATGCGGACGGACGAAAGGGCAAGAAAAATAACAATGGCTTTTTTAATTATAATGAAAAAGGTAAAAAAGCTGGGGTCGATCAATCGGCCTACAAATACTTCAAAGGTAATGGGGATAAAACGCTCGATATCACCGAAATTCAAGACCGAGGCGTGATGTTGATGCTCAACGAAGCAGTTTTGTGTTTGGAAGAGGGTATTATTGCGAATCCAACTGATGGCGATTTGGCGGCTGTTTTCGGCATCGGGTTTTTGCCATTTACTGGTGGGCCTTTCCGTATGATTGATGCGATGGGTGTGGAGAATGTGGTGAACCGCATGAATGATTTGACAACAAAGTATGGTGAACGATTTACACCGGCGAAGTCATTGGTAGAAATGGCGAAGCAAGGGGAAATATTTCATGATTGATAAAAATCTAAATGGAATTATTGAAAAAAGGTGAGTTGAATAAATTAACTCTAAAAATGAATGTAATCAATCACCGAATTAACAACAAATGAACGGTATTAAAATAGAATCGGTAATCAATTCCCTCGATATTGATTATCAACGAGGTAAATCTTTAATTATCGCTGTCAGCTCAGCAGCTCAAACGAAACAACAACAGTTTTTGATTTGGTCGATTGTGCTAATTATTGGTTTGATAGGTTTGGTGTTGGCGTTTCCGTTTATGACTTTGTTAGATTTTGATACGAAAGGCATTTTGTGGTTTATTGGCTTTGTCCTGTGGTTCAGTTTGTCGATTTTCAAAATGATTCGCAACTATTCTAAAATGCCTTATACGTTTAAAAAAATCAGTTTTTGGTCGGATAAAATAGAAGTAGAAGGTAAGGGAACGCCACAAATTATTCGGGTAGCTTCTACTTCAAGATATATTTTGCAACTCAATCAAGCCAGTGAACGACCACAAATTACGATGTTAATTGGTGAGGAAACCATTCATTTTCAGTTGGATAATATGCAGGATTTTCCGATTGTGATCGATGCAATTGCAGATGTGTTAAAGGCGAAGTTTAAGGAACATCGAGTGACGAATAAAGATATTGAAGAACTGATATTTGAATCTGGATGACTCTAAAATTGGTATCACTCAAAGCTATTCTCAATACAGAGTCAGGAAATCAATAGGAAATTATTAATTAAAACGACTAAATAGTTCCTTTTTTTTAGGCTCAAATAGCCCGAAACCTTAACTTTTTTTTATTCAATTTCCTTTATGTTTCCTTAATTTTCCGACCTAATTTTGCACTATGAAAAGACTATATATAATTTTTTTATTTGGTATTTTAGCTTCCGTTGCGAATGCTCAAAACCTATCCGACTTATCTTTTGGAACCGATTCTACTTTAGAAATTATTACTTGGAATATCGAATGGTTTCCTAAAAATGGCACAACAACCGTCGATTCAGTTCGTCAAATAATCGAAGCCTTAGACGCTGATATTATTGCGTGTCAAGAGATTGGCGATACAAATGTGTGGAAGCAAATGGTGAATTCTATGCCAGAGTACGAAACTTTTTTTCAGACGAATTGGTACGCAGGTTTAGCGTATTTGTATAAACCGAGTGCCGTTCAAGTCTTGGATTATTACGAAATTTATGAAACTTCTCCTTATTGGAATAATTTTCCGAGAGCGCCCAAAGTTTTAGAAATTCGAGTACAAGACCACGATTTTATTATTATTAATAATCACTTAAAATGTTGTGGAGACGGCACGTTGAGTTATGGTGTGTCGAACGATGAAGAAAATCGTCGATATGAAGCGATGAACTTATTGAAAACTTATATTGATACGAACTTTCCGACTAAAAATGTCTTAGTCGTTGGCGACTTAAATGATGAATTGACCGACGATGAATCGCATAATGTTTTCCAAACGGTTTTGGGGGATATTTTTAATTACAAGTTTGTAGATATGGATATTGCAGAAAATTATCCATTGGCTTGGTCGTATCCGAGTTGGCCATCGCATTTGGATCATATTATGATTACGAATGAGTTATTTGATGAGTTTCAGAGTTCGAGTGCAGTTGTCGAAACGATACGAATTGAGGACTTTCTACAAGGTGGTTTTTCGTATTACGATACGAATATTTCTGACCATCGACCGGTTGCTTTTAAGTTTGATGTTAATTCAAACACTACTTCAACCAGACCTCAATTATCGTCAAATATCGTTTCTATTTACCCGAATCCTACAACAGATTTTGTAAATATCAAATTAGATAAATCCGTTATAAACGGAACCGTAGAAATCTATAATTGGAATGGACAATTATTGAAATCGTCAACAATCAATCAAGATTTAATGATGGATATTTCGGATTTAATGACTGGCGTTTATACCGTTCGTATTCAAACGGCAAAGGAACAGTGGGTAAAACAGTTGATGATTTGGTAAACTGTATAGGTAGAATTACCTGTTTTTAGGTGGAAAATGGTAAAAATTTGGAGAATACGATCTTCCTGTATTAAATTTGAATTAGACAATCAAAATACAAGACCTACAAAATTTTAAACATAGTACTTACAAACCGTCTTTTTAGGAAGGCGGTTTTTTTAGTTTTTTGATTGTCTAATTCAGCATTAAACCCAGAATCAAACTTTTTTGATTTTCATAATCGCTATATTCGAAGATTAACTACTTATTTTCTAATTATAATTTTTTGCATTACAGTGCAATCATTGGCGGTTTTTACGGACATGAAATATATTCCTCCACTCAGCTCAGCTTCTAAATTTAATAACTCTTTACTTGAAAGGGGTTCATTATGCTGATATACTATTTGTCCAATAGTGTTATAAATAATAATTGATTCTATTTTTTCAGGAATAGCACGGATTGTAAAAACACCATTACTGGGATTTGGATAGATCATTATTTCTTGACAATTGGTAAAATCGATATCCATGCTTACTGTTTTTTTACACCCAAATTCATCATATCCAGTCACCTGATAAGTTCCATACTCCAATGCTTGAAAAATACTATCTGTTCCACTTAAAATTAAACTGTCTTCAAAATACCATTCATAAAATATACCTCCAGAAGCAGTTAATGTACTGATTTCATTCTTTGTCAACTGAATACCTGGGAAAAGCCGTGGACCTGCAATTACCGTATCAGACCGTTCACAGCCATTTAAAGAAACAGTTGCGATTCCTATTTCATTGGCGAGTAAAGTTGTTGTAGTAGTGGTATCGCCATTTGACCAAGATATTGTAGGAGCATTTGTAATCGCTGTTACGTCTATCATATCTTCTGGACAAATGATTGTATCTTCAGGTAACTCCAGCGTTGGATATAGCAGTTCTGTTAATTGAACATCTGTAGATGAAAGTAAACAAGCTGTATTTTCATTAATACCGACAGTGTATATTCCTGCTTCTTTTGCATAGATGCGGTTGTCTGTTGCTTCAGGTATTGGGACACCGTCTTTATACCATTGCAAGAAAATAGCATAAGGATTATTATTGATTTTTAATTCTACAGAATCACCTTCACAAAATGAGGTTTTAGGAGCAATCACAGGAAGCGTAATTACAGGACAAGTATCCGGAAGTATATTATTTACAGAAGTTACAAAAAAATCTGCATTATTATTCCCACTATTATTTGGAAAGATAATCCCTCCAAAAGTTGCACTTAGTCCTTGATAATGTCCCGAAACAACTAAGCGATTTTGATAATCCAACCTAATATTTCCACCATAATCAAACTCTGTACTTCCTCCCGATTGAGCCCATTGAGGATACCCTATTTCATTGTATTTTGCTATGTAAATATCAGAAAGATAACCCGGTCCAGTAGCACTTAAACTAAAGGTTTCAGTAGTAAAGTTTTGGTAAAAATTATTTACAATATATATATTGTCATTAGCATCTGTTATGAAATCCCTATTTGTCCATTTAGATGGATTATATTCTGCTCCAATTTTTCTTACCCATAAACAACTTCCTTCTAAATCATGTCGTGCTATATAACCATCACCAATACTTGACGCTTGAATGGTATCATTAGGATAAAAAATAACGGTACCGAAAACCCTTCCCAAAGTGTAAATGCTTCCTGAAGAGCTAATTTCAATTCTTTCTTGTATTACATCTACGTCTGCCAATGTTTTGACAGATTCTACATCACCATCTAAAGAGTATTTTACTAAAATTGGTTTTGCAACACCTGCAGAGGCAAGATTAGCTGTTACCGTATCAAATTGCATGGTGCTACTCTGGACATTTCCAAGAACATATAGATGATTATTATAAAAAGCAATATCTACTGCTTCATCATCTTCTGTTCCTCCACCTAATTTTGCCCAAACCGTATTCCCGGACGAATTTAGTTTTAAAATAAACATATCTTTTTTTCCAACGACTGATGGTGTTATTGGGCTATTATTTTCCCTAACATAGATATTGGTAAAACCAGCTAGATAAATATCATTGTTTGAATCTAATGTTGCTGCCCATGTCGTTGTTTTTCCACCAGTAGGCCCAGGATGAAAAGCTTTCCCCCAGATAAGTGAGCCGTTTGCATTATATTTCATCACAAATGAACTTCCTATTGCGGCAAATTGATTATTAACATAAAAACCCTGATGGTTTATATCATTCGAAAAGTAACCGGCGACAATAATATCGCCATTAGTATCAATTAATATTTCTTGTGTTTGAACATATTGATTATCAATGTGCCGTGTCCAAACGATACTTCCTGTACTATCTAATTTGGCTAAGTAATAACCTAAAAAAGGCATTTGAATGTTTCCGAAACTTCCATCTGCTGCAACTCCAGCGATATAAGTATTTCCAAAGTTATCAGTTGCCATTGCTGTTGTATAATCATTAATATGATCTCCAGCGTGAAAAACCCAATTAAACGATTGTGCGGTTACGGAAATGTTAGATATTAGAATAAAAAAAATTGAGTGTAGGTATCTCATTAAAGTTGTTAATTTAAGAACATGATTAAATAATTGTAATGATAGGGGATTTTGATAAAAAATAAGGATTTTCAATCCAACTATTTTATAGAAATACCGCTTCTTTTTCTACAATAAAGATTGACAATTCTATAAATAGGTTTATGGTATTTTATTAATTTTTAGTCTTCAAAAAGTAAGGTTTGATGGTGAATTTGATGGTTTGATATTTCAAAGTAATAACAAGATGCTTGAAATATCAAGTTTCTGTCCTTAATGCTTCGTGGATTTCTATTAAATCCTCACCCCAACTGTCAAATAAAAATTCCGACCATCACTCGGAATAATTCCTGGCCCAGGATACGCAACCGCACGACGAGTAAAGTAAAAATTATTCGTCAAATTATTCACACCAGTTTGGAATTTGAATCGCTTGTAAGTGTAGGCCGCAGACAAATCTTGAACGTGATAAGCTGGTATTAAACCTCGTGTCGCATCGGCCACATAAACGGCATTTGTTGCATCGGTGAAGTGTTCGGCGGTGTAAGCAAATTGATACGCTAATTTGAGGTTTTTCCAACAAAAATTTAAACCAGTTTTGATGGAAAAAGGCGGAATCAATTCGACTTGATTATTTACAAAATCAGAACGACCAGATGTATATTCACCGTGCAGTACACTAACGTTAGCGAAAGCGACTACGCTAAAATCTGTATTTTCAGGTTGAAAAATTTGCCATAAATCTGCTTCGATATACGATTCAAAACCAAAGATTTGAGCATCGCCAATATTGGTACGAAGGGCTACGGCTCGTTCGATAACAACGGGGTCAGCAACGATGATTTCACCAGTTCCAATTCTATCTTGATACGATAAATGAAAAACATTCGCATCAAAACGAATGGCATTATCTCGAAATTCCCCACGGACTCCGAAGTCAATATTAAACCCTTTTTCGTCCGTCAATAAGCTATCGACAATCAAGTTTGGATTCACGACCGCTAAGTCGGTGAAGTTAATCGAGCGATAATTTTGTGACGCATTGGCATACAGTTCTAAACCTTCTTTTGGCTTATAGCCAATACCTAAACCAGCTAAAATTAACGAGCGAGGATTGACTCGTGCATCTTCAAATTTTTGCTCAAAAATCACTTGTCCGCCTGAGAAAACTTGTTCTTTATAAAAACCTTCTGAAGCGGTGCGAATATACTCAAAACGTACCCCTGGTGTAACTGTCCATTTATCCGTAAGGTTAAATAAATTCTCTGCAAAAATCGACACATTTCGACTTGGAAACTCATACGAAGAACGCTCTAAATCATCAGGATTTAAAAACGTAAAATCAGCATCTGAACCGTCCGAAGCATTACCTTGTTGATTGGTTGTGAAACCTTGATAGTAGCGAGTTCCAACTAAAAAAGTAGATAATTGTTCCCCGATTTTATAACGATGAATCAAGCGAGTTTCATTTCCGAAATTATTGTATGTTCCTTTGATCAAATCTCGTTCTCTAAGCGGATCTGGACGATTGATTGCCCCTAATTCGCCCAAGGCTTCTCGTGCAGCATCTAAGTAGAAAAAGCGACTGTTAATTTTTGTATTATCGTTGAATTTATAATCTAAATTTAAAGCGGCTAAATTCCAATCGACTTTAAACCAATTTCTCGCTCGTTTAGATTGTCGAGGATTTTGGTTAAACTCAAAATCGACCAAACCGCCAGCTTGTTGAGCCAAATAGTTCATTCGTGTAAACTGTCCGTTAACGGTTAATTTTCCGAAGGTTTTTTCGATATTGACGTAAGCTGTTTGTTGGTTAAATTGTGAATTTGGTCGCCAACCATCGCCATTTTTATACTGATAAAAGCCGTAGTAATTCCAGCCGTTTTTGCTGCCGCCAATGCTATTAAAAGTCGTCATCAAACCAAACGAACCGACCGTATTTTCTGATGTAAATTCAAACGGTTTTGCTTCATTTCCCTTTTTGAAAACAAAGTTAAGCAAACCGCCAAATTGCGGACCATATTGCAAAGATGCTGCTCCTCGCACGATTTCGATGCGTTCCAATGCTTGAGTTGGCGGTGTGTAATAACTCTCTGGATAACCGAGTGCATCGGCAGAAATATCGTAGCCGTTTTGTCGAGTATTGAAGTTAGAAGTCCGGTTTGGGTCAAGCCCTCTCGCACCGATACTCAACTGCAAACCCGCACCGTCACTTTCCCAAATATTTAACCCGGCAATACCTTTATAAACTTGTCGGGCGTTGTTAGTTGCTAAGTTGGCGGTTATGTTATCCAACAAAATTACTTCTGATTTCTTGGCAGCATAAATCGCAACCCCTTCTACATTTCGCAATCGGCCAACATTCGTATTCTCCCCTCGATTTGCTTTGATTTCGACTTCTGTTAAATCAAAATTTAGCGGTTTCATTTTGATGGTGATGACCTTATTTTCATTGGCTGAAAAAGTCAGCGGGATAATTTGTGTTCGATGTGTTTCCAAATAAATGCGAAGCACTATTTTATTTTTTTTGGCTTCAATACTTGAAAAACCGTTGTCGTCCGTTTCTTCAAATGTTACCGTTTCACGATCATTCAACTCTATCATAACTCCTTTCAAAGGAGCATTCGTCAAACTGTCAACCACAGTAACTGACAAGGTTTGAGCCGTTGTTATCACCGAAAGGCAAAGGAAAAACAATGTAATTAGTTGCTTTGTATGATACATTATTTAGAATATTTTTGAGTGTGCCGCAAAATTACATCTACTTATTTAAAGGTTCTAATTTTTAATTAGATTTTTTCTAAATAATGATTTTTATCAAGATTAAAAAAAGGGGTAAAACAGAAAAAGACCCTAATAAAGAGTCTTTCTCTGATGTTATTTTGAAACTGATTTGAATTTCCTGAGGTGTCGTTTGGGACGAGCGGTTGTGTTAGTACGTCGTCGTCATATCTTCGTCCACACAAATAATAAAATCTGCTCGACCGATATTTTCTTTGTCTAATTTGGAAACATCTTTCTGCGAAACGGTCGTTATGGTCATATAATTCAAATTGGCTTGTTGCTGCTGCAAATACCACAAAATACCCTCGTAAAAATCGGAATGAAACGCACCATTATAATGCAAAAACGTATTACCTTCTTCGTAATTTTCTAAAATAAAATGAGCCATGGTCGCATCTTTTATCGCTTGAGCTTTTACGATGTCAACGCCGCCATGTCCGCCCATCATGTCCAACATTTTTTTGTATTGTGGCAATTCGGCATCAAACTTTATTGGCAAAGGAGCAATCCACGATTTTTCCAAATCCGACAAATCATCTAAGGCGGTAAATCCACCTTTTCTGAAAACCATACTGGCATATCTTCGAGGAATATTTGTCCCGATAAACGGCAATTCATTTGCTTTCGCAAAATCAACCAACGGAGCGTAATCCGTTTCATAATTGTTCCACAATCTCGCCATAGTATCCAGACCTTTTTGGTCAATTTCACCATTCAAATATTGATTTAAAGCCTCTTGATTATCGGCTTCAATCATTTCTGCACCCAAAACCAAGTCGTTATTTTCGTGCAAATCTTTGGTCAATTCCAACTGCAACCAATGCGAAATCGGATTATTATGATACTCACCAAATAGGATGATATCGCTGTTATTGCCTTTTTTTAACAGCTTTTTATAAGACACTTTCTTACCCTTTTTATTGTAAATAATGTACGGTGTTTGTTTTTGTCCGAATGCCATTAATACAAAAAACGATAAACTCATTGTTAGTGTAAATTTCAATTGCATAACTTTTATTTATAGTTAATTACCCATTTTTTAGGTAAAAATCCGTCTTTAATTTCTGCCAAATTTACATCAGATTTTATAAATTGTTGACTAATTCGCCCATTCATTGCGACATGAGCATCAACCGTGACAATCGGATTAACAAAACCGTGTTTTTCCTCGTATTCTTTTGCCAAAAAGTGAGCAAATTGCAATATGAAATCTGGCTGAATTGCCATTTGTTTTTCTTGAAAAAGGGTCAAATAATCGCCATTTACAATCTCGGATTTTCGCTGCGTTTCGCTGTCGGCTACGGTGAATGTGGCTAAACCATGTTTTTCAACCAACATCACTCGCCATGAAAAACGGTAGCCTTCTTCTGACCAAAACAAGTAGTTGGGGTAGAGTAAGTAGCGGAAGGGGAGGAGAAGTTGGATTAGCATATAAGTCGCTAAAAAATACTTTACGATTTTACGATTGACCTCACCCCTGATCCCTCTTCTAAAGGAGAGAGGAACAAATTTCCCTGCTTCCAATGCTATTCCCTTCTCCTTTGGGAGAGGGGTCAGGAGTGAGGTCAAAAATAAATGCAATTTTTCGTGCCACGTTCCACTAAAAAAAATCAAGGTCGAAGTCATCATTATCATCGGAAATAAACCGATATTAAATAAGACTTTCGTCAAAACGTGAAAAACGACAACTGCGACATAAGCTAATGGTCGAGTTTTACGATTCAACAAAAATAACCAAATCGTTAAGTCGTAAAATGCACCGAAATAACTGAAAATATAAGCCGTTTCTTTGAACTGAAAAAAGTAACCTAAAATCGGAATGTGCGTGCGTTCGGGTAACCAAATCGCCATTGGCATGGCTCGAAAAAGCCAATCAGAATTGAGTTTTGCCAAACCTGCAAAAAAGTAAACACAACACAATTGAAAGATGATAATATAAATTGTCCAAGCTGGAACTTTGTCTGTTTTTATTGCTGGCTTTCGCCAAACATCGACCGAGTATTTTTTATGAGCTGGTAAGAAAATTAATAAGAAACTCAATAGAATTACCAAATAATAATGGTTTAAATAATTCGCAGCGTCCAATAATTCCGAGTAGGTAAAAGTGACGAAAAAGACAATTGCCGAAAGGCGGTAAAACGCACCCAAAGCAATGCCCAAAGCGGATATTACGATAAGCAAATATAAAATATAACAACCGATTTCATTCGGAACAGTCACCCATTCAAAACCATAAAACTTGAAGAAAAAAGTGGGTTCGACGTAGAGTTTTTGAATCCAATCAGACAACATAAAACGGATTGCACCTACGGCCATTAACATTCCGAAAAGAAAGCGGAAGGTGATTAATGGATTGATAAGAATGGGCTTTTGCCAATTTTTCCAGCTATTCATTCCTAAAATATTTCCGTCATTCCGACGTAGGTCGGAATCTCCTAAGTTCTAAAGACACAACATTCAAAAAGTTCTAATTTTAAGATAGTGGCTTTTTATAATTTTGTACTTAATGCTCGGGAGATTTCGACCTATGTCGGAATGACGGTTTCTATTTTGGTTTTAGATTAGGTTATTAATCAGAATCACTCGGATTATCAATATAAGTAATAGACACACAAAGCACCGAAGGCATATCGGTTTTGATGTTTACCAATTGTTTTGTGACTTCGTTGTAAGCATTGACAACCTTACTTGTTTCTGTATCGACCAACTCGGATAAAGGCGTTGTTGTACCTAGATCTTGAAGGGTATTTATAGCCGAAGTAAACTGTTCTTGAATGGCTTCGTCTAAAGTTTTATCGCCTTTTATGGTACCGATTGTTTGTAAATAATCGTCTAAACCTAAGCCATTTCCACCTAAATATAACTGAAAACTCGCTGCTAATGCTTCGTTTGCTAAAGCGACAGATTCACCGGCGTAAAAAGCTTCGACTTTAGTCGGATTCGTAAAACCTAAGGTCACGACACCTGACGGAATACCTAATTTTTCACGCTTGATAAATTCGTAATTTTCGTTAAAGCCATTGACGATTTGACTTAATGAGCTGCCGGCTGCTGTTCCTGTGTTGGTGACAAAAGTTGCTCGGTAAGTGTTCCAGGCAGTTGCTGTTGCATCGACACGAGTTTTGATATCTTCGACGACTTTCGTCAAATAAGTCATGTACTTCGCATCGGTAAATTGTGCTAAAATCTCCGCATCATCATTCCCAATACCAAATAATAAATAATCTAAAGCTGGAAAACCTTTGTCATAAGCATCAGGACTTGAAAAGTCATAATCTTCGTTAACTATTTTTTCATTCGTTTCATCAATATTTAATGGAAAATTATTGACACTATTAAATAAAAATACCTCTTCCGAAGGACCGAATTTATAGGGTGACGCACGTTGCCAAACTCGATAGGCTTCTAACCAACTATTACGTAAAGTGTCTAAAGTTGATTGATTGGTATTTGATTGAAAATCAGTAGTTTTAGCTTCTAAGTTATCCACCTTTTCTTTAAGGTCGGCATAAGCAGGAATAATCAAATTATCGGCAATGTTTTCGAACATTGCTTCTTGATCAAAGTCTGTTTCGCAGCCAGTTGTCGGTGTGTCGTCGCCACAAGCTGCAAGCAGTAAAACAAACGCTAAAATTGTTGATAATTGGAGTATTTTCATTTTATACTTATTTCCGTCACTCTGATATAAGTTGGAATCTTCCCAGACGTTTACAACTCATTTTATAACTAAGTTGGAGTTATCTTTTCTTACGTTCAGAAGGTTCTGACTTACATCGGAATGACGGCTTCTAATTTAGATTTTTAGACTGTTATTTACAATTCATCTTTTACAGGTTCAATTTCGCTAAAATAACCCACGATTAAGTCTTTCGCTTCATTCAAGTCTGCTTCTGTTGTGGTATAAAAATTCATATCTTTAAAAACAGTTGTACCACCGATTTTTATTAAAATTTCATCAACATTAGTATTCGTAACTTTTTTGCCGTTGTTGAATTTTAACGCATATGCAAAAGCAACTGCTTCTGATAGGGCGTGATTGCGAATAGCATCATCATTAAAATTAGCTAAAGCAGTGTTTAAATAATTCATGACCGTTCCGGCTGAGGCCAATTCCCACTCCGCACGAGCCGCAATAATTGCTTCGTCACGAGCTGCTAAGTCCTTATTAGAAATCGCTGCACGACCTTTGATTAATTCGGTCATCAATTGATTTGTGCCTAACAAGGGATCTCTTCGATTGACGTAAACGCCCCACCAAGCTAAACCATCAGTATTTGTCGGGAAGTCAGTCGGTACACCAAAGTAGCCGAATGCCTCGTCCCAATGATGTTCCATTTGAGTACCTTCTCCTTCTACAATTGTTTCGTTATCGACATCCATTTTATCATCGCTCATATAAACTGATGTCGCTTGATAATAAAAACAAGCACCCATTAAGCCTTTTTCGATGATTTGTGTGTACTCGACACCATTTTCATTAACAAAATAAGCCTTCGTACCGTCTAAACTCACTTGTACACCTGCAGTGCCGTTGACAGCAGGAATTGTATTATTTTGAGAAGCCGTTTCGTATAGTTCAAATAACTCTTCAAATACTGCTCTTTCGCCTTCGAAAGTCTTGTCTTTCAATTGTTTAGAATCATCGTACGTTTGTATGAAACCAGCATTTGCAGCATCGTTTTCAAACATTGCTTTTAAACGATTAGCATCAATAGAATTACCGGCTGTATTTGCTGTTTTCATATAGTTTGACATCTCTTTGAGCATTGCTAAACGCTGCGTCTGTCCATTAATACTTACATTTTCAAAGTTATAAGTCGTAGGAATTTCATATTGAATCGGTTCGTCTTCTGTGCATGATGTAATTCCGAATGCAAAAATTGCAAAAGCAAATAGAATTTTAAAATTACCTTTAGTGTTCATGATTTTGATTATTTTATTTTTATTTAGATTTAATATAAATTGATTGGCAAAAAAATATTAAACTTAATTTATATTTATTTGGACTTACTACAAATAAGACTACAAAACTAAAACTGGAATTTTAAATCTCCTAATTTTTAATTAGATTTTTTCCAAATAGTGATTTTAGTCAATATGATGACTGAGCCAAATCCTAAACTTATTCTACAAATTATCGTTTATTTGTTGTAGATTTTTTTGTTCATTAAAAAATAATTTCGTATGAAGCAGTGTTTACAGAAAATAAGTTTAGCATTTTTGTTATTGACTTTTTCAACGTTCTTAATGGCTCAAAAGGTTGGTACCGCAAGAGGGGTTGTAAATGCTGATCCCGAATCTTACGGACGTGAAGTTTTGGTACATTTGACACAAGCTGAAAACTTGATGTTGCAGGGAGAATACGAACAGGCAATTATTACTTTTGATAAGGCAATTGCACAAGCTCCAGAGTTTGCAGAAACGTATATTCGTCGCTCGATGGCTTTGTATAAACAAGGTCGATTTGCGGAAGCACAGCAAGATTATGCGATGGCAACTCGCTTAAATCCTTACATTGGTGATTTGTTCGGTTATCGAAATGATTTGCGAAAATTGCGTGTATTGGCTTTTGATCCGATGAAGTTTACCGAATTGCCGACTTTGTCTTATAGAATGACATATTATGAAAAATTGTATGGTGAAACATTTGAACTTGATTCAATTTTAGAGGAAAATCCTACGATTGATTATATTTTACAAAAGTCAATTGATAACATTAAAAAAGGTGAATTGGCGTTGGCTTTAGCAGATTTGAATACTTTTGAGGAGGCGGATTGTGCGACTTTATACGATTTGAAAGGTGTTATTTATGCTGAACAAGAAGATTATCAACGGGCAAGTGATTATTTTGAACAAGCCGTCGAGGCAGATCCAAGTTATGATTTAGGTTACTTAAATTTGAGTTTGGTTTGTATGCACAAAGGGAAGTTGAAAGATGCTTTAAAATATGTTGATAAAGTGATTGAATTAAATCCGTACATGGATAAAGCCTATTTTTATAGAGCAACTTTGTACAAAAAAATGGGCGAAAACGAAAAGGCTTTAAAGGAATATGACTTCATCGAAAAGGAGTCGAATGACAATAGTTATCGTTTATTTTTGAATCGTGCGATTGCTCAAAAAATGTCGGGTGATGCCTTGAGTGCGTTGGAAGATATGAATAAGGCGATTGCGTTAGAACCGACAAATGCGGCTTTGTACAAATTGCGTGGAAATATTCATGTTTTATTGAATAATTATATCGACGCTGTTCAAGATTATGATAAGGCAATTGACTTGAATCCTCAATTTGCGGAAGCGTATTTTAATCGTGGAATTGCTCACGTTTTGGATAATAACCGAACGGACGCTTGTGCTGATTTTGAAAAAAGTGTAAATTTAGGGTACGAAGTAGGGGCGGAGCAGTTGACGTATTTTTGTAGTTTTTAGTGTGGCGACAACTTTTTTATTGTAAAAAATAACGGGTTTTTATCTATCGAATGATTCATAGATAAAAACCCTTTTTTAGTTTAAATTCGGCGGTCTTTTTTGAAAATTAAATAAATAGTCAATGTCAAAAACATGAAGGCGGTCAACATCCAAACATAGTGAATATAATCGGTTGCTCGCTGAATATAATCATAAGCGGTAATGCTAGCAGCGATGGCATTCATAAAGTTCAAAACGATGTTAGTTGTTCGTTGTCTTTTATTTAAAAATACTAAAACGGTAATATTTAAACCACTGATTATTAACAAAATAAATCCAAAAAGTACTTGACCAGCTTTGAAGAAAGATAAGGCGGACATTGCGAAAAGCAAGGCAGCTAAAATCGTTGAAAATCGTATAATTCGTTCTTGTTGCATTTTTGATGTATTAATTACGGCAATCGTAAGAAAAAAATTGAATTACAAAATGGACAAAAGATACAAAAGTATTTTATAAAAGCGTGAAATAGTAGAATTTTTGTACCTTTCAAAGGTGTTTGTATCTACTTTCGTAGTTCAAAAAATACGAATAATATAGACTATGTTTTTTATTAAAAACCCTTTAAGTTGGTCTATTGCTATTAGAAAATGTAGTATTTTAGTCGTTTTTATTTCCATTTCTAAGAATTATTCAATTAATGTTCAATCAATATTCGATGAAAATCATAAAATTAGCGTTAATGCTGTCGCTTACTTTTTTTCTGCTGCCAATGAGTAGCAATGCACAAAAAGCAGAACGCAAAAAAGAGCGTAAAGCCAAACGAGAGCAGAAAAAGGAAAATCAAACTTCGTTTTTGGTCTTGGAGTCTGCCGCAACGTATAGCAACAATCAAGATTTAAGTACCTCTAATCAGTTATACAGCGGCGCTGGAGTTGGGTTTTCTTTGGGAGAGTTTAAGGTAACGCCTAAGTCGATTCAAGATTATGAAATCTTGGGTTTAGGAACGAATTTTATTAGTTCGCAAGGTGGCGTTTCTGGTTATGATTTTATGGTTACGATGAATTATGGTCATTTGTTTATTTTGGATAAACAGCCGAACGACTGGCAAATTGCTGTTGGTCCAAAATTAGATTTTTTGACACAAGTTCGGGTATTATCACCGTTAGGAAATAGTGCGACACACTGGGACGGCTTGCTGACTTTGGGAGCCGCAACACGAGTGCATAAAAAGATTGAATTACCTTTCATTCATAAAGAAGTTCAGTTTTACAGCGAGGCACATTTGCCGATTGCCGGTTATATTAATCGGCCATCGTTTGGGCTTCCGGGTTGGGAAGTGATTCATCAAGTCGCTTATATTGGAAATCTGTTTCGGTTAGAAACCGAGAACGGAATTATTTTTCCAATCGGTCGTCATAACAATAATGCCTTTCGGATTAACTACAATTGGGACTTTTTTCGTTATCGAGACAATGAAGCGTATCGAGTAATTACTGGCCATCATGCGTTGGGTTTTGGTTTGATGGTGCGGTTGAGGTAAAAAAGCGGCAGTTAAGACCGTTGTTGTGAATGCTAAAAATTAAAAAATGAAATATATAACAGGGATTATACTAATAGTCACGCTTTCGAGTTGTGAGTTGTTATTTACAGAACCGCAACCTTCGACTACGCCGACAGCGATTTTTGAGGAAGCGTGGACTTTTGCCGACAGAGAATACTCTTTTTTTGAGTTTAAGAATATTGACTGGGATTCTATCTATGCCGTTTATCAACCTTTGGTAAACGATGAAATGACAAGCGAGGAACTTTTTAAAGTCATTGCAGATATGATGTACGAGTTGAAAGATGGTCATGTAAATTTGAGATCGTCGTTTGACATAAGTCGCAACTGGACATGGTTTTTGGATTATCCCGCCAATTTTAACTATGATTTATTAGAACGGAATTATTTTAAGGAAAAACAGCAGTTCGTCGGTTCGTTTATCGTGTACGATTTTGGTGACGTTGGTTATATACGGTATAGCAGTTTTTCAAATACGATTTCTGAATCTTCGTTAAATTATATTCTCAAAAAATTTGAATTTCATAGAGGAATTATCATTGATGTGCGTGATAATGGTGGCGGTTCGATTATGAATATCGAACGTTTGGCGGAACGCTTTACTGATGAGGAAGTTTTGGTCGGTCGGACACAGTACAAAAATGGAATTGGTGAAAACGACTTTTCTGCCTTAGAAGATGTTGTATTGTCGCCTTATGAAACGGACAACGACGACGAAGAACCTCTTCGTTTTACGGGAAAAGTGGCGGTCTTAACCAGTCGGTCGTGTTACAGTGCGACCAATCTTTTTGCTGCGTATATGAAAAATTTGCCGAATGTTACCTTAATTGGTGATCAGACTGGCGGTGGTGGCGGTGCGCCTGCCTTCACCGAGTTGGCCAATGGTTGGATACTTCGAGTATCAAATACAGCGACTTTCATGCCTGATGGTTTTAATATTGAAGGTGGCGTTCCTGTTGATGTGGCAGAAGATATGGACGATACAGCGGCTCAAAATGGATTTGATACAATTTTGGAAACCGCCTTATTTTTGTTAAGACAGTAGTTTTTTATAAAAAGATTTATTGAAAATTTTCCAAATGTAGGAACGCCAATTTTTTATTAAAAAATAAAAGGGTTGGTGTTCCGCAATGGTAGAACTGCCCAATGAATCGAGTTTTTTTAAAAAAGCCAGCCGTCGCCACTTTTCAAAATTTCCTTTTTAGTAACGACACCTTTTCGGTAGGTTACTCGATACACCACATATTTTCGTTCAACACCATAACGACTTCTTGTTATTTGCGTTTGAGTATCAATAAATTGTCCTTTCCATGTTCGGCCATTTTTATAAAACCCTTTTGTAAGATAGATGTTATTATCCAAAATTATTTTTTGAAAATGCTTGCCTACCAGTTGATTATTTCTGTAATATTTTTTCTGAATAAGGTGACCTAAAGTATTATAATTCACAAACTTACCATGTTTGATTTGGGTATCGTGATAGCTTTTTCCTGCCAACGAGCGATTGTCGTACAAATATGCTTTTTCTTTTTTGATCTTTGGTAAAAAATGTTCGATTGACATCAAGCGACCATTCTTATGATAAACCTTGACTTTGCCATCGACCAGACCACGATCATAATTTAACTTTCGTAATATTTTTCCATTGTCGTGATAATATGCCGTAAAGGTTCCATGCCGTAAACTGTCTTTATAAAAACCTTTTTCTAGCAATACAAAATTAGTCGAATCTTTCGGTCGCTGCCATTGCTCGAAAGCACCATTTAATACACCATTTTTGTAAGTTGTTTTACGTTTTGAATAACTGCCAAACGGTTCGTAAGAATAGATAATTCCATCTAATTGGCCATTTTTTATGTTGCCTTCCGCTCGCATTAACTCCCAGAAAGCATTATCTTTTATACCATAAGAAGCACTGGCGTAATGCCGAAACTTTCCATTAATCGTATGATTATTTCTAATTTCAAAATGTTTTCCATTGTATAAATTGATTAAAGTCGCAGAGTCGGTCGGTTCAGCTGGGATAAACTCGGCAATCAAGTGATTATGTGTATCAAATAACTGTTCTTTAATATGTTTTCCATTTTGAATAATGGTCAGCTGTTTCATCCAGTTAAGGTACGGATTATAGACTTTCTGATTCGTAATATTTTGAAAATCAGTAGGAAAGAAAATTTTTGATTCTGTGATTGTTATATCTAACCAGTTTGTTTGAATGATTTTAGTTGTTAAAACTTCGGATTTGTAAGGTCGATTTGGTAGGATATCTTCGATTTTATCAAGATCCTTTATCGGCAAATGATAAGTCAATCTTATACGATATTGACCTGGTAAAAAGTGATAATATTGCCATGATTCGTACATAAAATCCTCCAAGTAAGGCGTAATGTAGATATCAGCATTTAAATAACCATTGGGTTGTGCTGCTATAACTTTTGTTTTAAATTCATCGACTTTATCGTGAATGATTGACCAGTCTGCTTTTTTTATATAAACTTTACCATAATTATCTTGAATTTCAATCGTCCAAAGCCATTCTAACCGTTGATGATAACGAATATTTTCTAAAATAATCCAAGCTTTATCGGTTGTGTTTTTAGAGAAAATTTTAAAATTTGGCAGGTTGGCAGTTGTTAGGGATTGTTCGGTATTGGTATTAATAAGGTTGACCTTAATTGTATCTTGAGCCGCAATTCGAAAAGAAATAATACTAAAAATAACGATGAATATGTTTTTCATTGTTGTTCCATTTTATCAATAAAATCATCATGTTGTATTGATAATGATTTGTATAATTGGTCAAGCAAAAAATTATGATTATCGCTACTTTTTAAAACCGATAATTCAAACTCAAATTCATGCCATTTTCTAAGAAATAACCTCTTGAAAGCGTTTGTGTATTGGTTGTTAGACCCGTTTCTTCAAACGTCATTCCTGCTCGAACTTGCCAATTATCCGATAATTTATAATTTGCACCGATTCCCAGATAAGCTCCCAAATAAGAAGTCGTATTTGTTGTATTGCTGATAAGATTGGAGCGATTCACAGGGAGTGTCACATTATTTCCTACAAAAGAGGCATCAAATGTATAATCGTCAAAACGGATATGATTCCATGTTAATCCACCTTGAAACTCCAATTGCAAACGACGTTTGCCACGATAAAACGCAATGCCCAAAGGCAACTGCCAGAAGTTATAACTTTGAAAATTAGATAAATTAGATTGCAAAATATCGCCATCTGTTAAGGCGGCATTTGATGGAACTTCGACCGTTATTCCTTGCTGAATATTACTAAAAGGAGTCGTACTATTGACTACTAAATCGTTTAAAACTGTGCCTTGTGGATTTATATATTCATTCGATTGATTGTAAACGATTTCCATAGAAGCGGCACTGTTTAACTCAAAATTAGCATAACGAACTCCGGCACGAATGTAAAAATCTTTATTTATGCCATATCCAAAATGCAGCCCAACTGCTGGGATATTATTCGTAAGAGCGTAATTAGGCATCGGTTCTCTGGTCGAGGCATCAAAAGAGGAATTAGAAGTCGGCGAAGATTGATAATCTGCACTTCCGAAGGAGTTAGTCAGTGCTACATTAAAACCTATTGAAGATAAGTCGATTCCTAATTCATATTTTTTCCACGTTTCTTTAGGTGACGTTATAGCTGATGATGTGATTGATTTTACGTCATTATTTTCTACTAAAAACGGTTTGTTTTTTAATAAATAATTCGCTTCAATAGCTTGATTATCAATTAATTTATCAATTTTATTAGCCATTATCGCTTTTTGCTCAGGGGCGTTATGAGTTGATTTTAAATCTTGATTTTCTTCTTTAAGTTGTTGAATAATTCGCTGCTGTTCTTGAATGATATTTTGGAGCGGTAAAGTGTTTTTTTCAATCATTTGATTTAATGAAACGGCACAGGCATTTTGGAGATTTTTGACGGTTTGTTCGGTTTTTGCCTGTTCGTTTTCGAGTACACGTTCTAAGTTTTTAACTTGATTCTGAAGTGTTTGATTTTGACGGTTTAAATCTTGATTTAAGGATTGATTTGACGATTTTTCTTGTTCTAATTCTGTATTTAACACCGCTATTTTTTGCTGTAAAGCATTATTTTTTTGTTTGACTTTATAAAGGTAAATTCCTGTTCCTAATAAAGTCAATCCTAAAAATACTACAAAAACGACGAACCAGTTTCGCTTCGATTGGCCATAAATCGGGAAATTTGGTTGAGCGTTTGCCCAAACAGACGCACTCGGTTCGTCCCAACCGTCATCGGACGAACTCAAGTCGTTGAGTTTCTCATTAAAAAAATCGTCTAAATTATTATTCATTATTCTATTACTGAATTGTTGAACTGTTAAATTGTTAAACTGTTCTTGATATTTTTCAAATAAATTGTTTAACAATATAGCAATCAAACAATCATTTTTTTAATCTGTCACTTTCCTCATTATCCACTCCAAAGGGCCGGACTTTTTATACCTTGTCCAAATTATTGCAAAGATGATACACAAAACACTAAAAATCAGTGCATAAACAAAGGAAAACTCTAACGAAAGTTTTCCCATTTGATTTGGATAAATCGCTTCCATGATGCCCATTCCGATAATCACATGAGCGACATAAAATGTCAATGCCAATTGCCCAGTTTTATTCAACGCATCTATCAAAAAGTTTCCTTCAAGTCGTTTTGCGATTAGAATACAAATAGAAATAATCGCTATCGCTAAGCTGCTACCCGAAATCATATAAAAAGGCATTGGCGGCATCGGACTTGTGCCTAAAATTTCTTGTAATTCTGCTGCGGTTTTTTCATTGCCTTCTGCCAAAATACTGATTGTGACTATCGAAAATAAATTGATGACCACAAAAAAACCTAAACTCCACCAAAGAGATTTTTTAATAATAATCGAATTATTCAAATCTAACTTTCCAAACCATAAACCAATCAACATAAAGGCCGCCCACGGAATCACGGGATGAAAACCATTATAAAATAAATTGCGAACGAATCCTTCGATTGTCCAAAAATCAATATATTCAAGGGTTTCAAAATTCCAACCTACTTCGTAATCCATTATCATTACTAAAAATGGAAAAAGAAGCACTAAAAGCGTTGCAAAACCTATGATATACTTTCGTTCACTTGTCAGAACTAATAAGGCAAATAACATATAAATACCATAAAAATGCAAAATATCGGCAGTCCAAATCGGTGTGTATAATAAACCAACGATGAATAAAAATGCAGCACGTTTGCCAATTTTCGTTTTGATTCGTTTTAACTTTTCGACATCTTTTTTCGCAATAGCGGAATTTGACATAAACGCTAAACCAACTCCAGCTAAGACCACAAATAAGGCCGCTGCCTTCCCCTCAAGTAATCCTGTAATAAATTCGAGTGTTTGGTTGCCTTGACTTCCCAAAGCAATTTTAAAATTGACGATAATCATCCCAATAACCGCCAATGCTCTTGCTACATCAATTCCAATAATTCGCTTTTTCATCGTGTTCTGAATTTTACTTTTATTTCATCTTCATCATCTTTGAGTAAGACAATCATTTCTGTTTTTGATAGACTTAATACTTTTAGTTTCAAAGGCGTTGCAGAATTTTTTTCATACAAAAACAAGTATTTTGTTTTAACATTCCACTTCCAAGTACCTTTTTCAAACACTCCCTCATCAATACTTTTGAATGTTCTATTTTCATAGAAATGCAAATAATCCGAGCGTTCATCTTCTTCGGGGGCGAACGTATAACCCCAATAAATATAACCTACCAAATGCCATTTTTTGCAAAAATCAGCTTTGTTTTGTGCATTGGCAATATTGGACGACAGGCCAAGTACTAAAAGTATGAAGACAAAACGATTCATAACGATATTTAAAATTGACTAAAAAATTCCCAAATCACCTCACTCGCTTCAAAGTTCGCATCTGCCATCACAGGCCAAGAATGGCCATAATCTTCAATTTTATAATACCAAACTTGATGATTATCGACACAATTTTTATAAAAATAAGTATTTGTTTTTGAAGTAATTGCTGTCGAATCCATCGTCAAACACTGATTTTTATTTGCCCAAAAACGCATTACGCTATCCAACTCTGGAGCATTTCCCCAGCCATCATTAGTCGTCATCGTCCCATCAATCGGCACAACATCATCCGCTATTCCGTGAATTTGTAGGACAGGAATAGGGGAGGAGTTGCCACATTCTTTCCAAGTTAATTCGCTCATCGTTCCAGTCACAGAAGCGACTGCCCGAAAAGTTTCCGATGCTCGACAAGCCAAGGTATAACTCATATATCCGCCATTCGACATGCCACAAACGAAGGTTCGATGGCTGTTTAGTTCGTATTTTTCTTGTAGGGCTTTCGCCAAATTAGTCAGAAATCCTACATCATCGGTTTCTGAAACTTCTAAATCTGCGTCCCAGTGCAAGTTGCGATATTTGTCCTTAATTCCCTTTGGATAACAAACAACAAAACCATGTTTATTTGCTAAATTATTAAACTTAGAATGTTTCATCAAATTTTGAGGCGTACCAGTATAACCATGCAATACAAAAACCAAAGCAGGATTTTTCGCCAAACTATCAGGCACATGCAGCCAATAATTTCGCACCAAACCATCATGCTCCAACTCCTGACAATTTTCGACTTCATCACAACTTTTTTCACAATTTGTAAAAGTTGCAATTAGAAATAATCCGATAATGAATAGTTTTTGGTGTTGCATTTTATTGATTATTAAGAATTATTCAGCTTGTTAGTTTATATTTCAAGTTTACCACCGCAAAAAAGCGGTAGTAAACCTAAAACTACCCACTGACCACTGAAAACTGCCCACTGCCTACTGTTCATCTACCGTATAATATACCACAATATCAGCCGTATTTCTAAGATAATTCACCTTAGATACTTCATATCGAGTCACATTGATGCCTAAGCGGTCTTTTAAATCTGCCAAAAATACTTCATCATTATTAAAATGAATATTATCGACCTTTTCATATTTGAGTAGCATTTTGAGTTCTTTTCGTTTCAAAACGGTGCGTTCGACGATATAAATCGCAAAAACAATGACGATATTTGCACCGAAAATTTCGGCGTAACTCATTTTTTTATTCGCCAACGCATTGATAACAGAAATCCCGATGACGATAAACAAATACGTCATTTCTTTGATGTCGATGGATTCTGTCCGGTAGCGGATAATTCCAAAAATCGCAAACAAACCCAACGCCATTCCGATATCCAACTCATACTTTTTGAGCGTAAAACAGAGGAAAAATACAATAATTCCAATCATGTAATACGTAAACGTAAAACTCGTGTCTTGTGTCTTTTTATTGTATAAGCCTCGAATGATGATGGTCAAGAAAGTAATGTTGACCAAGAGGCGAAACATCATTTTATAAAAGTCATCATCAAATAATGGTATTGATAAAAATTCCATTCTTTCAAAATTATAAGGTTAAGACCTGACAGGTTTTTAAAACCTGTCAGGTCTATGATTCAACTATTTCTTATTTTTGCGTTTAAATCCAAACTCATACTTCAAACCAATACCGTAAAGCGTTTCTGGTTCGACTTGATTCAATTCTTTTTCATACATCACGAAAAAACTCAGATCTTGACGCTTCACAAAACTATAATCTGACCCCAAACGAACACGATAACGAGCAATCTCATAAGTCGTTTGGTCATCATTTCGGCTAAATAGTTCAAAAGATAATTTCGGGTCGATTTTCCAATCTTTTATATTGTATTCCAAACTGACTTTATGTCGAATATCGTTGGTTGGAATGTCGCCCTCTAACTCACTAATGCCCAACTGATTACGACTTTGGAAACGGAAACGATAACCAACTGAAAATCGGTTAAAATCCAGTTCGTAATCTGCATCTAAATTATATCGAAAGAAATATTCAATTCCTTGCTGTTTTCCCTTCGTATCATTTCTTGTAATGTGTCGGCCGCCGAGAGATAATTCTAAGGGTTTAAGAAAATCGACCTTGCCAGGGTCGTAAGTCAATGTACCTTCTGTGAACAACTGACTGAAGGTACTTAAATTATCCTTCAATCGAAATTGCTCCTCCAACTCGAAGCTGAATCGTTTATGAAAGTCATACTTGAAGCCGACGGCTGTCCACAGTTCTACATCTGTAAAATCTTCTTCAATAGTTTGTCCGTTTGTGCAAATAGCAGCTAACAACAGCGTACTGCATAAAAGCCATTTTTTCATCGTGATTTTTTCTTACTTTTCTTCTAAATTTTACAGCGATATTCATTAGAGATTTTTAAAATAGGTTGAAGTCCAAGTTGATTAAACTTTCAAAATTTAGTCAACTAAAAATCAAAACTCTTGTATGCTAAAAATTTGGAGAAAGTATCGTTTTAAAATTTTTGAGGAATAATCTAAAACAAGATTTCTAACTTCTGTCTCAAGGCTCGTTTGGCTTTAAATAATTGTGTTTTTGAGGTACTAATAGAAATATTTAGTTGTTCGGCGATTTCCTTATGAGAATAACCTTCAATCACGTACATATTAAAAACAACTCGATACCCTGACGGCAATTGTTGAATCAATTGAGTGAGTTCTTTGGCGGAGAGTTTTGCTAAAATATCATTAGAAATAGTGGCTTCTGTCATTACAATTTCTAAATCCGCAAAAGATTGTTGCCACTGATTTTTTTTCAAATAACGCAAAGCAGCATTAACCAACACTCGACCTGACCAACTTTTGAATTTCCCTCGATTACTATCAAATTGCTTTAAATCCTTGAAAATATACAACAACCCTTCTTGTAAAATATCTTCTGCCTCAGACCGATTACGACCATACCGCAAACACAAACGAAACCAGTATTGCTTATACATATCGTATAAAGCTCGTTCCGCTCGACGATTGCCCGCAAGAATCTGATTGATTAGGTTATTTTCGTTTTCGTTCAAAATCTTGTACGTAATCGAGTAGCGAATTATAATTTTTTGTGTGCCAAAATTGTAATTCGAGACTCGCTATTTGTTTTAATGTCAAAAAATATTGAAAGGTTGCTCAAAGATTAAGAAAATGTAAATCAAATGTTAACTTTTTAGTCGTTTTTTTGAGCATTCACCAATCAAATAATTCTTAGCATTTTAGATTTTAGTTGCCATTCCTTTAACGAATAAAAAAAATAGTTGTGACTCATCACTCAAAATATTTTAAAAATAGCCGTTTTTAAATCTTAATCAATTTTGTTAAAACCAACTGTTTGTGAGCTACTTATTTGTCAGTGAATTATAAGGTCACTATTTGGCTATCTGTTTAAAATTGAACGAGCCAATTGGCTGGTAACTTTTCATTTTGTAGAACACATTTAAGCCTTTTTGTTTTTTAATTGGTACGCCTGTAAAAGCGGTGTTTGATAATATATTATTGTCATTAGTTTTTCGGAATACGTTTTATATTATCTTTATGAAATTAAAAACAGGAATGCAAATCAAATTTATATGAAATTAAAGCTAATACTTATATTATGTTTGTTTACCAATGCAATTTTCGCTCAAAACGATGCGTATCACGACACGTTAATGAATCAACTCCAAAATAATCACAACTTAACTGGCGGAAGTTGGGTATTCACCGGTAACGAAAATACCAACGTTTCGAGTGCGATTTCGTATGGAAATACCACCACACAAAACACCACAACTGGACAAGATTTTTCGATTACGGTCAATTTAGATATGGCTTCAGCAGGTTCAAATCCTTGGGATGCAGGTTATTTTATAGGTAATATGAGTCCAGTTCAAACTGGCGACAAAGTTTTAGCCGTGATTTGGGTACGTACGGTGTCAACGCCTTTGGGCGGACAATCTGGGCGAATGAATATTTTTGTTGAAGATGCTCAAACGTATCACAAAGAGTTTTTTATTGATGCGAATCCTACTTTTCAATGGCAACAATATTTGATTCCGTTTGAATCAACGGACAACTATTCAGCAGGAGATTTGAATTTTGGAATGCACCTGGCGTATCAAGAACAAGAGATTGAAATCGGGGGAATGACGATGATTAATTTTGGTAATTCGGTGGCTTTATCTGCGTTGCCGCAAAATCTAAATATTGGTGATTATGACGGAATCGAACCCAATGCACCTTGGCGAACAGCTGCCGCAAATCGCATCGAACAACACCGCAAAGCGAATATGCAATTACAGATTTTAGATGCACAAGGCAATCCAATTCCGAATGCTGCCGTTCGTGTCGAAATGTTGCGTCATCATTACGCTTTCGGAACGGCTGTTGTTCCTCGAATGATGGCGAATAATTCGGCCTTCAATCAAACGTACCAAAATCACTTGACCAATTTGGACGGCAACGGTCACGGTTTCAATTGGGTTGTCAATGAAAATGCTTTAAAATGGCGAGCATGGGAAGAAGGTTGGACTTCAAAAGCCGAAACGGTCAATGCTATTCAATGGCTATTGAACAATAATATCAAATTTCGTGGTCATGTTTTGGTTTGGCCAGGTTGGGGAAATATGCCAACAGATATGCAGCCAAATCAAAATAATCCAACCTATTTAAAAAATAGAATTGACGGACATTTGAATGATATTTTAAATTATCAAGGCATCAGAAATAAGGTCGAAGAATGGGACGTGATTAACGAAATTGCTCATGTTCGAGATTTGGAATTTGCCTTACAAGGCACACCAAATTATACCACTGGTCGAGAGATTTATCCGCAGATTATTAATCAAGCAAAACTGGAAGATGCCAACTTAATCGGCTATTTAAACGATTATAATATTTTAAATAATGGTAGTGTTTATGGTGGCGATTATCAGTTGTTTAAGTCGATGATTCAAGAAATTATTGCTGCTGGTGCAAGTGTTGATGGCATTGGTTTTCAAGCTCACATGGGTTCAGCCTTGGTTGCTCCCGATTCGCTTTACGCAATTATAGAAGATGCACATCAAACCTTTAATTTGCCGATAAAAATCACGGAATATGACCAATCGGATATTTTACCAGACACGATGCAAGCGAAATATACAGGCGATTTTTTGACGATGATTTTCAGTCATCCTGCGACAAATGGCTTTTTGATGTGGGGATTTTGGGACGGTGCGCATTGGTTAGGAAATGCACCGTTATACGATAACAATTGGAATCCAAAACCAACACACGCAACCTTTACCGATTTGATTTTTAATCAATGGTGGACAGATTCGACCTTGACAACGGACGCAAATGGAAACTTGGATTTACGAGGTTTTAAAGGCGATTATCGCATTACCACAACGCACAATAATCAAACCGTAACTGGCGGTTTGACCATGACAGACGATGTCAATCAAACGATTATGTTGTTTCCTGTCAACACCAACAGCATTTTGACGGAAGTCAATGTCAAAGTATATCCAAATCCTGTTACCGATTATTTGTCTTTAGAATTACCCTATGCTGCCGAATGGAAAGTGTCGATTATTGATGCTCAAGGCAAAATTCTGTATCAAAATACTTCGACTGATTTTACTCAATTTTTAGATTTTCAATCGTATTCGGCTGGAACTTATTTTGTTCAGATTGAAGATGAAGATGGAAATAGGATGGTGAAGAAAGTGGTGCGGAAGTAGTTTAGTTTCGTAGCGGCTGTCTTCAGCTGCCGCATAAGTCATTAAAAATGCGGCAGTTGAAGACAGCCGCTACGGTAAAGTTAAGTTTTAATTCAATTCATTACATTCAGCTTTCGCTAATAATAGATTTAAAATATGAAACCCAGTCAAATAGATAAAACACTTGAAATTGATTATATTCCAAGTCAATCTTTGACATTAAGAAAGAGTAAATTAGAACGAACGAATCAGAGAAAACAACTTTTCATAATCATTCTAAGTTTAGTATTATTGCTCGTTGTTTTAGGTAGTTCATTTTTATTATCAATAGAAGAATTATTTTTATTGCCAACGGTTGCTTTGTTTTTTATTATGACATTTATTGGTCTTGCTGTTTCGATACTTCGTTCAGTTAAATCACATCTTCTACAAACAGCTTATTTCTTTGACAAAGTCGAATTTCAACCCACCAAAATCGAACTCACCAAAAACAACGAAACTCAAATCTTAAACTTCAAACCACCCTATTTAATTGATTTAGTAATTGACCAATCGGAAAAACGAACACGAATTAATTTAGAATATTTTGGACAACAATTATTAACTTTTCAAATTGAAAAAATCGAAGATTTACCGATGTTGACGGATGGACTTTGTGATTTATATGATTTAGATTTAGTAGATTTTTTCGAGTTTGACGAACGAGAACAGATGCTGGATTTTTATTCAAAAGAAGATACATCTGTCACTACTTTTATTGATATTAATGAAGATGAAGTTACATTGGAAATTGATTTATCTATTGACAAGACAAAATTACGATTTGATTGGTTTAGAAACACATTAACCATTGGAAATAAAATAGTTGTTGAAACATTAGCGATTGACGAAATTCATAATATCACTTGGTATTTTGAGACAGAAGATGGTGATAGAACTTGTTATTTGTACATTTTAGAGCAGCAAAAGGAATTTACTTTTGACTTACCTTTTTTGAG
>CBFIHR010000043.1:0-37886 GCA_965662365.1 Saprospiraceae bacterium | reverse complement strand
TTCTCAAACCAAAATGAGATTTTACGGTTTTTACCATGAAGAGGGATTTATAATATGTTTAAAACATAGGACGTATTGAAAAATAATTGATAAGGTTTCAAAATTTATCAGCTAAGGAAATAGAAAACAACAAACTATTCTAACAAAATAGAAAACAAATGAATTTTAAATTATTGATAATCAGTGTTTTATTACTTTTTTTAAGTAGTCAAATCAATGCTCAAAAAGTGGTTGGAAGTACAACAATCGTAGCGGATATTGCTCAAAATATCGCTGGGGATGCTTTTGATATTGCGCATATTGTACCTGTCGGTGGCGACCCGCATTTGTATGAACCTGTACCGAAAGACGCTCAATTGATTCAGAAAGCAGAATTGATTTTGGTAAATGGATTGACCTTAGAAGGTTGGTTAAACGAATTCATTGATAATTCGGGGACACAAGCGACGGTCGTTACAGTAACCGAGGGCATTCAGTCAATTACCAGCAAAAAGTATAATTCACCGGATCCTCACGCTTGGATGACGGCAAAAAATGGGATTATTTACGCTAAAAATATTCTTAAAGCGTTGAGTAATTATGCACCGGAACATCAAGCAATATTTGAAAAGAATTTTAATAATTATAAAAAGCAGTTGGAACAATTAGAGATTTTGATTTTTCAGGAAATCCAGAAAATCCCTAAAAAACAACGAGTTTTAATCACCTCGCATGATGCATTTCAATATTTTGGGCGACATTATGGCGTTCGTTTAGAGTCAATATTGGGAACATCGACCGATGCAGAAGCACAAACAGCCGATGTGATGCGTGTGCAAACGGTTATTAACGAAACTGGCGTTCCGTCCGTATTTATAGAAAGTACGATCAATCCAAAATTGTTGCAGCAAATCGCTGATGATAATAATGTCACAATTGGTGGGGAGTTGTTTTCTGATTCTTTGGGTGAGTTAGGCGGCAACGGCGAAACTTATCTGGAAATGTTGCGACACAATGCAATAACGATTAGCTACGCCCTTAAAGGGGAAGACTCAGAAGTCTTGCCAGAAGATGCGGAAAGCCGAGGTATTACGTCCAAACAATTGAATGAAAAAGTGGAACAAGCCGAAGAAAGTAATTCGATGAATTACACGATGATTGGGATTATTGCCATTTTGTTGCTTGGTGGATTTGGATTTATGTACAAGAAAATGAACGGGTAATTTTACTAGATTATTAATAAAAAATAGGTCGTCAAATTACAATCAGTTGAATGTCAATTAATTATATTAATCACTAATCACCAAAAATGATTTCAATAAAAGGATTATCTGTTTCTTACGATCGAAAAATGGTCTTGAGTAATGTTTATACAGAAATTTCAGAAGGAAGTTTTTGTGGAATTTTAGGGCCGAATGGAGCTGGAAAATCGACTTTATTCAAAGCTATTTTAGGTTTGATTCCGACGAATTCTGGGAAGATTTTGATTGATGGCCAACCGATTGAAAAACAGCGGAAACGGGTTGTTTATGTACCTCAAAAAGGGGATATTGATTGGCAATTTCCTGCAACGGTTTTTGATATTGTTTTGATGGGACGTTATCCGCACATGAAGCTATTTCAACGATTTTCAAAACACGATAAAGATTTGGCGGATCAAGCTTTACAGCAAATGGGCATAGAAAACCTTAAAAGTCGTCAAATCGGAGAACTCTCTGGCGGACAACAACAACGGGTATTTTTAGCTCGGGCTATTTGTCAAGAAGCCGAAGTATTTCTGTTAGATGAACCGTTTGTCGGTGTTGATATTACGACTGAAGAGAAAATTGTTGACATTTTAAAACAATTAGCCGCAGAAGGTAAAACCTTGCTGGTGGTGCATCACGATTTATCGAAAGTCGAAGATTATTTTGATCACGTCATTTTATTAAATCAACGGATTGTCGCTGCTGGTGAAACGTTTTCAACATTTACCAATGAGAATATTAATAAAGCGTATGGCGGACAATTGACAATTTTGCATAAAACGTTGGAGGTTTGATGGTTGCCGGTCGCTTCGCTGGCGGTTGATGAAATTAATCACTAAAAAATGGAACTAATAGAAATATTACAATCATCTTGGGCGATGCGTGCTTTAATTGCCTCTTCGATGGTCGGGATTATGTGTGGGGTATTGGGTTGTTTTATTGTGTTGCGAAATATGTCGCTGATTGGCGATGCGTTGTCGCATGCAATATTGCCTGGTGTGGTGTTTGGGTTTATGATTGCGGGCTACAGTGTGCTGGGGTTTTTTATTGGTTCGGTGATTGCCGGATTATTGGCAGCTGTTGCAATTACTTGGATTCAGCAAAATGTTAAGACTAAAAATGATGCGGCTATTGGAATTGTTTTCACGGCTATGTTTTCGATTGGCGTGATGGCGATTTCACATTTGAGCCGGACAGAAGGTGTTCATTTGGATTTAAAAGATTTCCTTTTTGGAAATGTTTTGGGCGTTTCTAATGATGATTTGTACTTGACAGGATTCATCGGAATTTATGTTTTGATTAGTATTATTGTTTTTTATCGCTATTTGTTTGCGACGACTTTTCAGCCAGTTATTGCGGAAACCATGGGGATTTCGGTGAAAACTGTGCATTATTTTTTAATGCTATTATTGTCGTTTGTGGTGGTTGCCTCTTTACGAACAGTAGGCGTTATCTTAGTCGTGGCAATGTTAATTACACCTGCAGCGACAGCTTTATTATTAACAAATCGGTTGCAGCGGGTTTTGGTTTTAGCAGGGTTGATTGGTTTTTTGTCTGCGGTATCAGGATTAATTTTGGCGATAATCTGGGATACGACGCCGGGGCCGGCAATGACTGTTGTTGCAACGATAATTTATGCGTTGGCGATGCTGTTTTCACCCGAAAAAGGCTTGGTTTTTCGATATGTTAGAAATCGTAAAATGAAGGAAAAAATCTTGGTTGAAGATATTTTGAAACAAACGTTACGCCTGGGCGAAAAAGGAAAAGTCACCGTAAAAAGTCTTTCAGAAAAGTTAGGTTTTAGTGCTACGGCTATTCGTAAAAAAATACCTCAGTTAGAGCGAAAAGGTTTATTAACGACAAAAAACAACATTTTAACTTTAACGACGGAAGGCAAAATACAGGCGACTCGTTTGGTTCGAGCGCATCGACTTTGGGAAACTTACCTGGTCGAAAAAATGGGCTTAACTGCTGAACAAATTCATGAAGATGCGGAGAAATACGAGCATATTTTGACTGATGAAATCATGGATGAAATGGAGGAAAAGCTGGGCTATCCGGCTCATGATCCGCATGGTTCACCTATTCCGAAACGAGAGAAATTACCAACTTTTTCCTTAGCAAATTTGACCAAAAATCAACATGCTATTATTGAAAAAGATCAAATTAACGATTTCATTATCACAAAGTTATGGGAGTTAGGATTGATGCCAGGAAGTGATGTGGCGATCAAAGTAAGTAATGAACAGTTTGTAGAACTTGAAGTGAATGGAAGGTTGGTAAAAGTGCCGAGGAGTTTATCAGGAAAGATTAGTGTGGTAAAATATGAGAGTTGAGGTGTGAGGTAGAATTTTTTGCGAAATTGTTATGATAACGTATTAAAAAATAATCGCTTTAGACAGAAATTAAGTTTACGAAACCTTGAAAGTTTCGTAAACTTAAAATTATATAAAATATTGATAATCAATTAGTTGTTTCCTGTTAAAATATACACTACTATCTATTTTGATTTTAGTAAAAACCTGTTAGGTCTAGTCGTCAATGATTTATAACGGATTTACTTCTTTTTAAAATCCAAAAAAGTAGAGCAATGTAATTAAATTATTTTAATCGAAAAAAATCTACATATCCATTGCCAGACTGAATGCTACAAATTTCTCTTTACGATTATAAAACTGATTACTCAAACTACGACCATTATAGTAATTAATACCCATTCTCAGTCTGCGTTTAGAAAAATCTTGTGGTACAATATAGCCAACATTGATAGATAAATTTGGAGCAAAACCATTCAATTGATACGTGCTTACATTCGTAGCAGCGTACAAACCACCGATATATTTATTCGGAAAGTAGTATTCTAACTCTACGCCACCTTGATAATTCATATAAGCATTTCGGTGCGGTTTATTTTGGCGACGACCCAAAAAGTCCGAGCCTGGGAAGAAGTAACCGACTTCACCATAAACTTGTAAAATGTCCCAACGTTTGTCTTTCATAAAGTATAACGGACGAACAGCTGCCGATACGATAAAATCGTCACGGACAGGTAACTGCGTAATATTGGGGTCAATATCAATAACAGATTTTGTTGAACCATGGAAATATTCATCGCCAATATGCGTACAAATATGATGTTTTGAGAAGCGTAAAGCTAACCATTCCGTCGGTCGTGCAGCGATGGCAAAATAGTAGATTCCGTCTACACCGATTACATCATGATTACCGGCACGCATGAAAATCGGTAGTGTAACACCGACTTCTGCTTCAATACCGATTTTCGGATTATCTTTTTTGGTGAATTTTAATAATGAAATACGAGTACTTGGAAAAATAACTAATTTCCCAACATAATCACCTCCGTCATTGATTTCATCTTCCATGTCAATATCACCATATTGAATTCCTTGAGCGCTAACCTCTGTTCTTGCCCCCAGAGGGTCGGCTAAATAGGTTGGATAGAAATTATCAAAACCAACAATTTTCAAATTCCAATTTTTGATCGGAATCTGAAAGTCCGTAGAATCTTGTGCAATTGCAGTCTGCCCAATTGCGAAAGCTATAATTAATATATATAGGTGTTTCATTTTTTTAATTATTGTGTTAATATTTTTTTATGTTCATAATTTTATAAAAATCGTCGATTGAGTATCAACTGTTTTTTATGTAAAATTTAATCCAAACTTCCTGTCCAGATATCATTATCTTGTCCGTTGCGATTTGTATTGCCGCCCAATACCCAAATCTTGTCTTGCCAAACGATAGCCGCATAGCTATGTCGTGCATCAATAGCGATTCCTCTCGAATCAATTTCAAAATTATCATTCATATCTAAAGTCCATGAACCGTAATGATTAGGATCGGTAAATGAATAGTGATTAAGGCTATTTGTTTGTCCGGGTAGCGTCCAAATTTTATCACCGTAAAATATCATTTCGTGACCAATTCGGCTGAAAAAACCTGTTTTTGCAATCTCAGGATCAGAGATTGGAGTCCAAGTTTCGCCATCGGTAGATTTCCAAACAGCATCATAATCACGGACAGGATTATTACCTGAAGAATCGGCTGCTTCAAAGATAACGCCGTGTTGTCCACCTTGAAGATAAAGTGTTCCATCACTGCCGACAGTCATTGCGTGTTGTGAACGAATGCCGTAATCTGTTGCATTGATTCTTTCCCAACTTATGCCATCGGTTGTACGCCAAACATCATCTAAATATTTAAAAGCATATCGACCTTCAATATCCTCTTCCATCGTGTTTCCGCCGATTATATAAATATAGTCTTGGCCACCATGATTGGCGACAACACATTGGTGGTGCATTCTTGCTACAAAGTCTGTGGTACTATTTATCGTAGTTTCCGTTGTTGTTTTGATAGCTGTCCAAGTTGCACCATCAGTAGATTTCCAGACATCATTATTATAAGCTCTTTTTCCAGTTACTTCGTCTACAGAAAAGCCACCGATTAAATATAAGGCGTCGCCGCTTCCATCATTAAAAGTAATCAAGGCGTGTCCTCGTCGTCCCAGCCAAGGTGCATTCGCTGTGACATTAGTCCAGACCAAACCATCTGCGGATTTCCAAACATCCTCGAAGTAAGGATCTTCTGAAAAGTTACCAGGGTTATAACCTCCAGCGATATATAATTCGTCATTGAAGACAGCGACATCGTGATCTAATCGTTTGCCCCAAGCTGCTTTTTTTGTGACTTGTTCCCAGTTCAGTTCACCATCATAAGCCGTGAGTTCCCAATCTCCAATGCTGGTACAAGATTGAATAAAAAATAGTGTTGAATAGAGTAAAGCAGCCAATATTGTGCTGTGTTTGTGTATTAAATTTTCCATGAATATTAATTATTAATAATTTTTATTTAAAAATCCTTTTTAGCTATACAAATATCCATTGATTTAGTGTAGTGCTTATTTGGGAAGTATTCTTTTTTAGAAGGACTTTCAAAAAAGCTTATCACTAAACCATTCGACATTAAATTTTTATAAGTGAAATTTGGTTTAATTGGTCATTAATACTTTGAAATACTTTTGAATGAAGGTATTTCAAAAATGAGTTATAAAATTCAGGGCAAAAGTAGGTAAATAAAATTTATTTCAGTCGTAAAAATATTTTTGGTGGTAACTTTAACAAATGAGAAAAATGAAAAATAAGGAGTCGTAATGAAAAGATGCTAAATTATTTTTTCTGATATCTATTTTCATACGTTATGACTTGGCATTTTAAATTTTATATATGTTTATCAATAAGCGAACGAACTCCTTGAAAACCGTAAAAAAAGACTTAAGATTAAAGTTTATTAGTGTTTAATTTATATGAAAATATGTAATATGAAGGACGGTTGCTATGTTTACAATAATTCTTAAAGCACTTTTTTACTTTATTAGCGAAAATTCGCTATTTTGTGCAAGTTTTTCAAATATTCAAAAATGATGTTGTTCAAATCATTGAATTTTGTATAAATAAAACATTATTTTTGCTCGAATTTGTAAAACGGGCTTGTCCCTCGTATTTTCAAAGGTTGTTGTGCTACTTGAATGTATTATTGATAAAATAATCCAATTTTGTTAAAAAAAACGAATACTTAGGAATACGACACTAACATTATTATTAATAAAACTATAAAAAAACAGAAGTATGGTCTTCGATTTGGACATGATAAAGGCGCATTATGCTGCCTTGCCAGGTAAATTAGACGCAGTTCGTAAAGAGTTAGGTCATCCGCTTACACTTGCTGAGAAAATTTTATATTCACACTTACACGCTGAATCTCCATTACAAAAATATGGACGTGGAGAAGATTACGTTTTCTTCGCTCCAGACAGAGTTGCGATGCAAGATGCAACCGCTCAAATGGCATTGTTACAGTTCATGACTGCTGGTCGTGATAAAGTTGCTGTTCCTTCGACAGTTCACTGTGATCACTTGATTCAGGCAGAAATTGGTGCAGAGCAAGATTTAGCGAAAGCGAACGATGTAAACTCTGAGGTTTACGATTTCTTAGCTTCTGTTTCTAACAAATATGGTATCGGATTCTGGAAAGCTGGTGCAGGTATTATTCACCAAGTAGTTTTGGAGAATTATGCTTTCCCAGGTGGAATGATGATTGGTACGGATTCTCACACACCAAATGCTGGTGGTTTAGGTATGGTCGCTATCGGTGTCGGTGGTGCTGATGCGGTTGATGTTATGGCAGGAATGCCGTGGGAGTTAAAAATGCCAAAATTAATTGGTGTTAAATTAACCGGTAAATTGAATGGTTGGACATCGCCTAAAGATGTTATTTTGAAGGTAGCAGGTATTTTGACTGTAAAAGGTGGAACTGGTGCTATTGTTGAATATTTTGGTGACGGTGCTCAAAGTTTATCTTGTACTGGTAAAGGTACAATCTGTAATATGGGTGCAGAAATCGGTGCAACGACTTCTACATTCGGTTACGGTGAAGCAATGGGACGTTATTTGCGTGCGACTGGTCGTGCAGAGGTAGCGGACGCAGCAGATGCTATTGCTGAACACTTAAACGGTGATGCAGAATGTTATGCAAATCCTGAAAAGTATTTTGATCAAGTGATCGAAATCGACTTGAATACTTTAGAGCCTCATGTCAATGGCCCTTACACGCCAGATTTAGCTTGGCCAATTTCTAAATTAGCGGAAGCTGTAGAAGCAAATGACTATCCTCCAGTATTAGAAGTTGGATTGATTGGTTCTTGTACGAACTCTTCTTATGAAGATATGACTCGTGCTGCTTCATTGGCTCGTCAAGCAAAAGAGAAAAATCTAAAAGTTAAAGCTGAATATACGGTAACGCCAGGTTCTGAAATGGTTCGTTATACGATTGAGCGTGATGGTTTAGTTTCTGATTTCAATGATATTGGTGGAGTTGTTTTAGCCAATGCTTGTGGTCCTTGTATTGGTCAATGGGCAAGACACATGGATAATCCTGATCGTCCAAACTCTATCATTACTTCATTCAACCGTAACTTTACAAAACGTAATGATGGAAATAAAGCAACGCACGCTTTCGTGGCTTCTCCAGAAATCGTAACGGCTTTGGCTATCGCTGGTAGCATGAAATTCAATCCGTTAACAGATACGTTAGTTAACGAAAACGGTGAAGAAGTGATGTTAGATCCTCCGACAGGTATCGAATTACCGCCAAAAGGATTTGATGTAGAAGATGCTGGTTTTCAAGCGCCGATTGAAGATGGAAGCGGTGTCGAAGTAGTGGTTAATCCTGAATCAAATCGTATTCAGTTATTGACGCCATTCACACCAATTACAGCAGCCGAAGTAACGGATATGCGTATTTTAATCAAAGCAAAAGGCAAATGTACAACTGACCATATTTCAATGGCAGGACCTTGGTTAAAATTCCGTGGTCACTTAGATAATATTTCTAACAACTGTTTCATCGGTGCGATCAACGCTTATAATGATGAAGCTAATAATGTTATCAATTACGTTACAAATGAATATATGGCGGTTCCTGATTCTGGTCGTGCTTACAAAGCAGCAGGTATTGGAACTATCGTATTCGGTGAAGAAAACTACGGTGAAGGTTCATCTCGTGAACATGCAGCAATGGAACCTCGTCACATCGGTGTGAAAGCGGTTGTTGTAAAATCATTTGCACGTATTCACGAAACGAACTTGAAAAAGCAAGGTGCGTTAGGTTTGACTTTCGTCAACGTCGATGATTACGACAAAATCCGTCAAGATGATAAAGTAACTATCGTTGATTTTGCGGACTTTGCTCCTGGCAAAAACTTAACAATTCGTTTGGATCATGCTGATGGAACAAGCGAGTCTTTTGAAGTCGCACACACTTACAACGCTGCTCAAATTGATTGGGTAAGAGCTGGTTCGGCTTTGAATAAGATTCGTGAAGAATTGTCTTAATAAATATTAGGTTTCAAATATTAGTTATATGTCCCGAAACTTCGGTGATTGACGTAATGTTTGTAGTTTTTAATATAAAAAGGGTTTCATCGATTGGTGAAGCCCTTTTTTGATTTACAAAATGTTTCGTCCTAAAATAAAATGATAGGAAGTATCTCAATAAATTAGGACTTCTGCATATCTATAGATTTTATTATCTTCGTTTTGCTTGTAGTACATTCATTATATTTTTACTTATGTCATTAAAGTATCTTTCTCTATTATATTTTATCCTCTTTACTCCAACTGCTGGTCATGGAAATATCGATTCCTTATTTCAAGTGTTAGACAATATGATTGAGCAACGGGAAGAATTACGACAGCAAAAACATCGAGCTATCTATGCGTTAAAAAAACAACTCAACGACGAACAAATTGATAGTTTTACTACTTATTATCAACTTTGTCAGGCTTATCAATCTTTCAATTACGATACAGCTTTTGCGATGGTTCAGCTATTAAAACAGGTTGCACAGCGACCTGCGGAAAAAGCACAAGCAAACATTCAAGAAGCCTTTATTTTACTTTCGGCAGGGTTTTTTCGAGAAGCGATTGATATCCTACAAAAGACGGATATATCAGCGATTTCAAATGATAAAAAAGCCTTTTACTTTTATAATTTAGCTCGAAGTCATTTTGATTTAGCGGATTTTTATAATGATGATTTTCAACAAGCAAATACGACCGAAAAAGGACAATCGTATTTGGATTCTGCCATTGCTTACGCTAAAAATTTTCCATTACAATCTTTGTCTTATCAAGGGCTAAAAGCTTACAAAAATGGAGATAAAAAAAATGGTGTTTCGATTTACAAACAATTGATCAATCAACCCGACATTACTAATCGACAATTGGCCGTCGAGTATTCGACTTTGAGTTCTTTTTATTATGGAATTAATAATGATTCATTGGTATATTTTATTCTTAAAGCCGCAATTGCCGACGAAAAATCTTTAGTTAAAGAAAGTATTGCATTATTGCATTTGGCAAAATATATATCCGATGAGCAGCAATTTGAGCGAGCGAGTCGATATATCAATTTAGCCTTGAAAGATGCTAATTTTTTTGGAGCAAGGCATCGAAAAATACAAATTTTAGGCGTTTTACCAATAATCGAATCACAACGTTTGGCATTAGAAAAATCAAAACGACAGCAATTCATTGTGTTCTCGACTATATTATCAATTTCATTGATTATTACCGTTATTTTATTAATTCGAGTGTTGAAACAAAAAGAATTTATCAAGCGGCAAAATAACCAAATCACGCTTCAGAATGCAGATTTAAAAAATAAAGAGGCAACAATTTCAAATGCTTATCAAAGGTTAGAATCGTATGCTCAGCAGCTGATAGAAGCCGAAAAGTTAAAGGAACAGTACATCGGTTTCTTTTTTCAATCAAATACGCAATTGATTAACAAAGTCCAGTTACTATTAAAACAATCGCAGAAACAAATCGCAGAAGGTAAGTTTAAGGAAGCAATATTTACACTTAAACAATTCAATCCTATGCACCAAAAAAAGAAATTACTTACAGATTTTGATGTCGTATTTTTAACTGTTTTTCCAACATTTATTCAACAAATAAATCTATTATTTCCTGAAAAGGAACAATATAAAATCCCTGAAAATAATACGCTCAACACAGAATTACGCATTTTTGCACTCATTCGGTTAGGTATTCGAAACAACGATACAATTGCTAAAATTCTTAATTATTCGGTCAATACAATTTATACTTACAAAACGAAAGTTCGTAATAAATCGATTTTAGATAGCGATGATTTTGATAAAGCAATTATGGAGATTCAATCAGTTTTAGAAGGCTAAAAATAAGATAATTATAACAGAATTCTTGTGGTTTGATGCTTAGGCTTACATAAGTTTTGTCTATATGTCTTTTTTATTAAGGTGTTGATTTTCAGTAGTTTAAAAACTAAAATTTTAATAAAATCTATATTTTCAAAATCTGATTTTTTCAACTCTAAAACTACTTCTAATTTTATTAAAATTTTTTTAAATCAATAATCAAAATAAAATCAACCATGAGAAAATTACTTTGGATTTTAACAATTCTAATATTTGTAATGGCGTGTAATGATGATGAACCGCTTCCAACGCCTACAATAACGACCTATCAAGACCCGGAACCTTATGGTATGCCTTTTCAAAACACGCCAGAAATCGAAGATATTGTGATGTATGAAGTCAATTTGAGGGCATTTTCTCCAGCTAATTTTGCTGGTGTAGAAAGTCGCTTAGATTCTATAAAGGCGTTGGGAGTCAATGTGATTTGGTTGATGCCAATAACACCTATCGGTGAAGAGCGGTCGGTTGGACAATTAGGCTCGCCTTACTCCGTGAAAAACTACAAAGAAGTCAATCCTGAGTTTGGAGATATGGATGACTTTAGAAGTTTTGTTGATGCTGCACATGACCGAGATATTGCGGTGATTACAGATTGGGTGGCAAATCATACGTCTTGGGATAATCCATGGATGAATAAAACATCTTGGTACACAAAAGATGCAAATGGCAACGTCGTTCATCCGCCAGGCACAAACTGGTTAGATGTCGCAGATTTGAATTTTGAAAATGAAGCGATGCGAAAAGAGATGATTCGTGCGATGAAGTTTTGGATTTTGACGGCTAATATTGATGGTTTCCGTTGTGATTATGCCGACGGTGTTCCATTTGATTTTTGGCGAGATGCAATTGATACATTAAGAGCGATGGAAGATCGAAACTTAATTTTGTTAGCAGAAGGTGTCCGAAACGATCATTATTCAGCTGGTTTTGATATGACTTATGCCTGGGACTTTTATGGAAAGCTAAAATCTATTTTTGAAAATAATGAAAATGCAAGAAACATCTTTGTAACTAATAGTGCAGAGTACGGCAGTATTCCTGACGGTAAACATAAACTTCGTTTCACGACCAATCACGATGAAACTGCTTGGGACGCACCGCCAACACAAATTTTTGGAAATGCAGAAGGTTCAATTGCTGCTTTTGTAGCCACGACATTTTTGCAAGGTGTTCCATTGATATACACAGGACAAGAAGTTGGGGTAGATGTGAATATGCCATTTTTTAGTCGTTATCCTGTAAATTGGACAATGAATCCATCAATGTTTCAGGAATACAAGGATTTAATGTCCGTTTATACGAATGCGGAAGTCGCTCGAACAGGAACAATTACTACTTTGGTTAATAATAATAATGATATCATCAGTTTTAAAAAAGTGAAAAATGGCGATGAAATGTTATTTTTTATAAACACTCGTGACAACGCTGTTACGTATGCTTTGCCGAGCAGCGTTCAAAATACGACTTGGACAAATTCAATGGATAATTCTAATACTCTTTTGAATACAGATATTACGCTGAATGCTTATGAATACTTAATTTTAGAAAATTAAAAAGAAAATTATTGTATAATAATTCAACCGATTCTTTAATAAAAAAAGTAGTTGTTAGAAAAGATTGAAAGTAGATATATCGACTTCAGGGAATGGATTAAAGAGGGTTTCATCAATTGGTGAAGCCCTCTTTCCGTAGGTATAACCTATGATTATTCCTATTTTCTTCATTACAATAACAAAACTCACTTTATGAAACGATTTTACTTTTCGGATGAGTCCTTTTGTCGTTTCATTTTGTACACTTAAAGAAACTTTTATACTTGGTAATCAGGAGTTTAAATCTTGGATTCCACCTGGTACTGTTCGGGTTGACAATAATTTTTTGTTGATAAAATGGCATTAAGTAATAATCAATAAAATAACTTCGTACTATCGACAGTTCATAACAAATTATTATTAAACATAAACAACAAAAGATGAACACACCTAATACCATGATTTATGTCTTAGGCTTTTGCACGATTTTTTTAGTATCGTGGAACTCGCCAACAATGCTTGTTAGTAACGAATCACAATCGTTAGAAATAAAAGAAAATATTGACCAACGTAAAAGGGAAAAAGTTTATAAAGGTGAAGCGACGTATTATCACAATAAGTTTCATGGTCGAAAAACGGCAAGTGGCGAACGTTACAATAAGAAAAAATATACGGCCGCTGTTCGTATGAATAAAATTAAAGTGCCTTTCGGTACAATTGTAGAGGTGAAAAATTTACAAAATGGAAAAACTGTCCGAGTTAAAGTTAATGATAAAATGCCGCCTCGTTCTTCGGCGATTATCGATTTGTCTCGAAAAGCGGCTAAGGATATTGGCTTGATTGAGATGGGAAGGGCAAAGGTAGAAGTTCGAGTGGTGGAGCAATAAAAAACTGTTTCGAAACCTGACAGATTTTAAAATCTGTCAGGTTTATGTTTTGCAAATCAGTTACTTATAAAAAAAAATTACTGATAAACGTGCATCTTCTGAATTTTGGTGCAATTTTTTATTTTTAGATAAACGACTATCCTTCGTAAATTAATTGTTGAATATGTTCAGGTATTGTAGATTCAAACCAGTAATTGGTTAACGCATATCTTGAGCCTTCATAAATTGGCATTCCTCGATGAATACTTGTCGTATCGACCAATAAAAGTGTTCCTGCTTTTCCTGTAAAGGTTACTGTTTCATAATCACCGATAGCTTGAATTTGTGTGATTTCCTCCTCCGTAAAACGATTGTGGAACGCATCAAAATCTAATTTTGCGATTGTTTCTAGAATAGATGATTTTTTATGGGAGTTCGTTAGGAACTGAAAAGGCCCGTGCTGCATTTCGACATCAGAAAAATAAGCAATTGACTTGATTTGTCGGCCATAAATCATATCTCGATGCCAGCCACCGCCGGAGCCGGTATTGTTTGGTTTCGCATCGATTCTTGCGGCCATCGTACAACCAACAATATCGTCGTGTTCATAATAACAATTACGGACACTTGTCAATAATTCATCGATCCAAAATAATTTATTGATTAATTCCGAGGCTTTATTTGCACCAAACAAACGATGATCTGCATTGTGATCATAGGTCTCAACGTTGTCTTTTTGATTGTTTAGGAGTAGATCGATTTCACTTCGAACTGCGGCACATTGTTCTTCGGAGAAGTAACCTTCCAAAACGACATAACCTCTTTCATTCAATGTTTTAACAATTGATTCGACCGTTTCATTGAATTGAAGTGGTTGTTTTTTGAAAGCGTGCAAGGCTTCGTATCGTTTAATTTTATATAATGCTTTTCCGTATTCTATGACATTCATAATAGTAGTATGATAAATGAACGATATTTGATTGATAAATAGAGAAATATAATTTATTCAAAAAATGTTTTTAATATCTATTGGAAATAAGAATAGGAGCGATACTTGATTATTAATCAATAATATCACAACAAAAGTAACGTATTCTGGTGATTAGAAACGAAATTTGGGCTGGCTTTATGGTTTAAATTGACTCTTATCATTAATTTTTTAAATTTTTTAATAAAATCTGAATATTCGATTTTATTATCCATCAAAAAAATAGATATTTGTAGTGGTTATCAAGTTATTAGACAACTTTTTAATTAAAATTTCCTTATATTTATACAAGAAATCATTGTGGACTTCTTCACAATTGATTACATTTGATTAGTTCACAATATATTTATTAACAAAAATTTTAAGATTGGCAAGAAGACAAAGAAAATTTACTCCTCGAAAAAGAGAACCTGAATTTAAAATCAATAGACGAATTCGTGTACCAGAAGTGCGTATTGTAGGAAATAACCTTGAAGAAATTAGTGCTAAATATGGCCAGAAAATAGAATCAGGAATTTATCCGACAAAGCAAGCCCTTGCTATTGCAGAAGCAGTAGAAATGGATTTGGTAGAAATTTCTGCAAAAGCGAAACCGCCTGTCGTACGAATAGTTGATTACAGCAAGTTCCTCTACGAAAAGAAAAAACGAGAAAAGGAAATTAAAAGTAACGCCCAAAAAACAGTTATTAAAGAAATTCGTTTCGGGCCAAATACTGATGATCACGATTTTCAGTTCAAACTACGTCATGCACGTAACTTTATTGAAGATGGAGCAAAGGTAAAAGCATTTGTACAGTTCCGTGGTCGTTCTATTGTTTTCAAAGAACGTGGCGAGTTATTATTATTAAGATTTATAGAAGCATTGACAGATATTGGACAACCCGAGGCTTTACCAAAAATGGAAGGTCGCCGCATGTTCGTATTTGTTGCACCTAAGAAGATTAGTAAGAAAGCAGCTAAGGCTAAGGAAAAAGCAAAGGAAGCGAAAAAAGATCAGGGGCGTAAGAAAACTAAACGCAAGGAGGACGAACCGGGAACTGAAAACAATCAAGAGGTAGAAACTCCTGAAAATGTAGAAAGTACTGAAACGATGGAAATTTCTTCAGAAGAGACAATGACTGAAGAATAGTTTCTCGAAATATATTATATTTATTGAGTCCGAATTAGAAGTAATCTAATTCGGACTTTTTTGTTTATTTTAGTGAAAAATTATAATTCGATAAACTCAACTAATGAAAGACTTCAATGATAAAGTTATTGCTATAACTGGCGCCGGTTCTGGGATTGGACGAGAATTGGCCAAGCAATTGGCTGCTCAAAATGCGACGCTTTCGCTAAATGATTTTAGTGCAGAACGCCTTGCGGAAACGGTTGATTTGTTACAATTACCAAAGGAAAAAATCAGTCAACACGTTTTTGACGTTGGCAATCAGAACGCCATGAAACATTATATAGAGGATACGATTTCTATTCATGGACAAATTGATGGAATTATCAATAATGCAGGAACGTCGCTCGGAAAAGTCAAGGTTATCGAGATGGAGTATAGTGAAGTTGATTTTTTATTTAAAGTCAATCTTTGGGGCGTGATTTATGGTACAAAAGAAGCATTACCGTATTTGATTCATCGACCAGAGGCGTTTATTGCCAATGTATCCAGCGTTTTTGGTTTAATGGGCGTTCCGACTCAATCGGCTTATTGTATGACAAAATTCGCTGTTCGAGGATTTACGGAATCGCTCCGAATGGAAGTCGCTAGGCATTCAAATTTAAAGATTTATCAAATTCATCCAGGTGGAATTGATACGAATATTATTGAAAATTCTAAAATTAGAACGGAGGCCGAAAAATTAAAACTGAAACGAAATTTCAAAAAAAGTGCGATTACTTCTGCCGCAAAAGCTGCTGAAATAATTATCGATGGTATCCAAAAAAATAAAACTCGAATCCTTATCGGGCGGGACGCTAAATTGATTGATATAGCGACTCGCTTATTTCCCAGTTTATATCAGAAATTTGCTATGCGTTCAATTAAAAAACGGAAGATTTGACGATACCATTTTTAAAGATTGATTACTGTAGACGAATCAAAAATGAATCCTCAACTAGGACTTGATTAATCCCTTAAATAATCCGTAACTTTACAGCATTCATTAATCAAAAATATTATGCTATGTCAAAACGTGCGATTCCTTTGGTGGATTTAGCATCATTTGTAAATGGTGACGAAACACAGCGTACTGCGTTTGTGAAAAAATTAGGAGATGCTTTTCATAATGTTGGATTTGTTGGTGTGGTAAACCATGGTATTCCTAAGCAGTTGATAGATGATTTTTATAAATATGCTTATGAATTTTTTAGATTACCGACGGAGGTTAAGCGAAAATATGAGATAAAAAATTTAGCTGGTCAGCGAGGTTATACTTCGTTTGGAAAAGAGCATGCGAAGCAATCTGATGTTGGAGATTTAAAAGAGTTTTTCCAAATTGGTCAAACGGTTGACGTGAATCACGAGGATAAGGAGATGTATCCTGATAACGTTACCGTTGATGAAGTGGAAGCATTTGCAAAAACTGGAAATGAATTATATCGAGCATTTGAAAAGTCGGGCAGTGCTTTATTGGAAGCTATTGGTATTCATTTGGGCTTAGGTCAGGATTATTTTACAGATAAAATCCACGAAGGTAATAGTATCTTGAGAGCGATTCATTATCCACCGATTACAAAAGAACCAGAGTCTGCTATTCGTGCCGAACAACATGAAGATATTAATTTGATTACGTTGTTAGTTGGTGCTTCGGCTGGAGGCTTGCAGGTATTGGATATGAATAACGAATGGCTAGACGCTTTGCCAGGAGAGGATGAAATTGTCGTCAATGTCGGTGATATGTTGCAGCGATTGACCAACGATTATTTAAAATCAACAACACATCGAGTTGTCAATCCACCTCGTGAATTGTGGCACACGCCTCGTTTATCAATTCCTTTCTTTTTGCATCCCAAACACGATATGGATTTGACTTGCTTAGAAGATTGTGTAACAGCGGAAAATCCGTTGAAATATGAACCGATTACAGCAGGTGAATACTTAGATGAGCGGTTGAGAGAAATTGGATTAAAAAAATAGTTGTTCGAAGTGTAAATTTTGAGGTGTAAGGCGTGAGGTGACTTACACTTCAGACTTTACGTATCGGATAGAATCTTTTCATGATTTACACAAGCCGGTAACCTTGATTTTCGTATTCAATAGCAAGACCAGAGTGAAAAATTAACAATTGATTATCTTCCGTTAATTCGTCCTGAAAATTTTTAATACATTTGAAATTATTTTCTTTAGCAAACACTGTCTTTTAGAAGGCTAATTGTATCGAAACCGTATTTTGATTTCAATAAATCTTTTAACTGTTCGGCATCTACTTTTAAAATATAGTCGTTTTACAACGTTAATTTTAGAGAGTAATCTTTTAACTAAATTTAGGTGAACGATAAGATTAGTATATTCGTATTTTTATATTTATCATTTTTCTAAAAATAGAATTGTTCATAAAAAATTACTTTACAAAAGTACATTGATAAACTGGTAAGTGTTTGTATCTTATTCATTATCAATGAATTATCGGAATTATTTTATTTTTATAAAAACACTAAAAATGATCAATTCGGATAATTACTTTTGCGTCAAGTATCAAAACAGTCATTAATTTAAGATTATAAATATGTATCAAACAAGGATTAGCATCACGTTGATTTTCATTTTTATTATTACGGCGTTTACGATGGTCAATTGTGGCGATAGCTCTGATGAAACTTCACAGCAAGAGATTTCAGAATTCAGTCCGTATATAGATAGCTTGACACAAGCGATTGGGAAAAGTCCTGAAAAAGCGATTTTGTACGCACAGCGAGGAGAGGCGTTTTATGAAGTCGAAAATTATGAAGCAGCGATTACAGATTTAAATAAAGCGATTGAGTTAGATAAAGATCAAGCGGATTTCTACCGAATTTTATCTAATACATATTTAGATTATTACAAGTCAAAAGAAGCAATTGATATACTGGAAGTTGCGGTCGAACGCTTTCCGACTGATGTTTCTTTGATTTTGAAGTTGGCAGAATTTCAAATGATTACAAAACAACATGGTGCGTCTATTCAGTCAGCAAATAGTATTTTAGAGTTTGAGCCAATGAACTCGGAAGCCTTTTTTATGATGGGGCTAAATTATAAGCTGATCGGTGATACAACGAAGGCCATCAATAGTTTTCAGACGGCAGTTGAGCAAGACCCAGATTTATTAGATGGTTTTTATGAGTTAGGGTTACTTTTTGATGCTCAAGGAAAGAATAAGTTGGCATTACAATACTTTAATAATGCTTTAGATATTGACCCTTTTCACATTCCGTCGTTGTATGCGAAAGGTATGAATTATACTGATAGAAAAATGGATAATGAAGCTATTGAAACCTTCAAAAAAATCCATACGATCGACCGAGAATATGCTGACCCGTATGTTAATGTCGGGCTGATTTTCTTGGAATATGACTCGTTAAAACAAGCGTATAATAACTTCAATATTGCTGCGGAAGTAGAACCGACAATGGCAAAAGCTTTCTATTATCGTGCGTTGACTGCCGAAAAACTAGGAAATATTAACGCTGCTATTGAAGATTATAAAAATGCCAGAAACTTAGATCAAGACGAGATTTATTTGGCAAGAATTGAACAGAAATTAGTCGAATTACAGGATAAATAAAGTTTGGTGGTTCAGTATTGAAGTTTTGAATGAGTTGGATTTTTTATTGAAAAATATACCGGTTCGTTATCACTTCGCAACAATGAGAAAAGGGGAAAGGCTTTGGTTTTTTTAGACAAAAATGGGCTGGAATCAAAAAAAATATTAAAAATTGAACTATAAATTAAAAAATAGTTTACCTTTGTAATGCGAATCGAAACAATTAAAGATAAATATTAACATAGTATTTATACTATTGTTAAGATTGCGTTTCTTTTAGTTTATCGAAGCTTTGCTTTTCATTGGACGGTGACCAATTACAAACTGACTAACTTTCTTCCATATTTCAAATTGTCAAGGGTATTTGGTCACTCCATTTTTTAACGATAGTCTTACGAACCAAATAAAACACAAAATGCCGAAATTGCAAGTTGCAGTTTCGGCGTTTTACGTAATAATCCTAGATTATTGATTTACTTTCATGAAGTTATTCAACCTAAGATTAGAGGAAAGAGCAATTGATTATTTATAAAAGAGAATCAACTAAATCCGATTAAAATCAGTTACCTTAACCAGCAATAAGAATCAAGTCACCAGAAACCAGTATCCTGAAATGAACAGATTATCCAAAGAAACAAGTCCATACTTACTACAACATGCAGACAATCCTGTAGATTGGTATCCGTGGGGCGAAGCAGCCTTTGCGAAAGCAAAAAAAGAAGATAAACCGATTTTGGTCAGTATTGGGTACTCGACTTGTCACTGGTGTCATGTGATGGAACGAGAATCTTTTGAAAATGAAGCTATTGCAGCGATAATGAACGAAAATTTTGTCAATATTAAAGTTGATCGGGAAGAACGACCAGATATTGATTCGATTTATATGGAGGCGGTTCAGATTATGACTGGCTCAGGCGGTTGGCCATTGAATTGTTTTTTATTGCCTGACAAGCGGCCATTTTTTGGTGGTACGTATTTTCCGCCCGAAGCTCGACACAATCGACCTTCGTGGACACAAGTTTTACAAAATTTGACTTCGGCTTATCAAAATCAAAAAGAGCAAGTTGTTGAGCAGGCCGAAAAATTGACGAATTATATTCATAATGCGGATAATCGTTTGTTGGATAATTTGGTGGAAACCAAAAAAGTAGCATTTGATGAAAATTCATTACACCTTATATATAAGACTATTCGAGAACGGTTTGATACTCAAAATGGTGGAATCGGTTCGGCACCGAAATTTCCAGCGTCAATGACGTTGAAGTTTTGTTTGGATTATCATTACTTTACGAATATTCCAGAAGCATTGGCACAAGTTGAGCTATCGTTAGATAAAATGATTCGAGGTGGAATTTATGATCAAATCGGTGGTGGATTTGCGCGTTATGCGACGGATAAAGCTTGGTTGATTCCGCATTTTGAAAAAATGTTATATGATAATGCGTTGTTGGTGGCCTTGCTTTCAGAGGCGTATCAGTTGACTGGAAAAGAATTATATCAAGAAACGATTGAGGCAACTTTGACTTACGTCAAACGTGAAATGTGGTCAGATGAAGGTGGTTTTTTTGCTGCTCAAGATGCCGATTCTGAAGGCGTTGAAGGTAAGTTTTATGTTTGGTCTAAGGATGAAATTGATGCGGTTTTAGGCGAAAATTCAGATTTATTTTGTCGATTTTATGGTGTTTCTGAAGATGGAAACTGGGATGGTCGTAATATTTTGTGGCGAAAGGATTCGTACCTAATTTTTGCGAAAGCAAATAGCATAGATTTGAATGATTTTAAATCAACGATGAAAAGATGTCGAGAACAATTATTTCAAGTCAGAGATAAACGCATCAAACCAAGCTTGGATGATAAAATTTTGTTGAATTGGAATGCGTTGATGACGACTGCTTTTGTGAAAGCTTATAAAGCGTTGGACGATGAGGAATATTTGAGTATTGCGATTCAAAATATGGATTTTTTATTAAAAACATTTGAGGGGGAAACTCATTTTTATCACACTTATAAAAATGGTAAACGACAACATCAAGCTTTTTTGGATGATTATGCCTTTTTGATTGCGGCCTTGTTGCAGCTATTTGAGGTGACTCAAAATACAATTTACTTGACTAAAGCTGATGAATTGACCCAATTTGTTATAAATGAGTTTTTTGATAAAGCCTCTAAACTTTTCTTTTTTACATCGGCCAACCAAACTGACCTGATTACTCGTACTAAGGATTTGTATGATAACGCCTTGCCTTCGGGTAATTCTACGATGGTTCATAACTTGCAGCAGTTAGGGATTTTATTAGGAAAGGAAAATTATAAAGCAATAGCTTACGCCATGTTGACACAAGTCCAGTCATCTATTGAGAAATATCCGACTTCTTTTGCAAAATGGGCAAGTGCGATGCAAAATATCATTCACCCAACACATGAAATTGCGATTATTGGCAGTCGAGCATTGGTGAAGGCCAAAGTTATTTCACAACAATTTATACCGAATCGTGTAATTATGGCGGCAAAAGTGCCAAATGAGGCTTATCCATTGTTGGAAGGAAAAACAGTAGGGAGTGATACTTTAATTTTTGTTTGTAAGAATTATACGTGTCAGTTGCCTGTCAAAACTGTTGAGGAGGTCTTGGAAATTGTTTAAAACAAGTCAAAAATATTGGTACACATTTTATTAAATTTTTTCGTTATTAAAAAATAATGTTGAAACACAAATAATTTGAAAAGTGTTATTTATAGTATAAATTGAGGCTTCGAACAAAAAACACCTCAACACTATTGATTCAAGGTCTGTTATAGCCTAAACAGAATAAACCAAAAACAGTGGTCAGTTGGCAGTACGCAGTTTTTAGCAACTAAAAAACTCACCCAATACTCTGCATCTATACTTAAAAAAGCAAAAGCTATGGCAAATATGAGATACTTATTCCTTTCAGCGTTTTTATTATTTAGCTTTTGTGCTTTCGCACAACAACCTGCTCAGTACAGTTTATATATGTTCAATCCGTATAATTTTAATTCTGCTTACGCTGGATTAGATGAGTCTGTTAGTGCAACAGGTGTTTTTCGGCAGCAATGGCAGGGACTGGAAGGAAGCCCCCTAACACAGGATTTTAATGTGCACATGCCACTTTATTTTATGAAAGGGGCGTTTGGGTTAGGAATAGAAAATGATGCTTTGGGAGCAGAACGGAACCTGAAACTGACGGCAGCCTACAATTATCAACAAGAATTAGGAAATGGATTTATTTCTGCTGGTGTTCGGGGAGGTATTCTTCAAAAGACCTTAGATGGATCTATTTTAGTTCCACGAGATCAAGATCGAACAGATAATTATATTCCGATTGGCATCGAAACCAGCTCTGCTCCAATCTTAGATGCGGGGGTATATTACAAGGGGGAATCGATGCAAATAGGCTTCTCTGCAAATAATTTACTCCAAAATTCAGTCGATTTTGCTTTAGATGAACCGACCAGCATTGACTTTTTAAGAAATTATTTCTTTATCTTTGCGTACAATTTTGATATTGGTTCAAAATTTAACGTTTCTCCATCATTATTAGTAAAGTCAGATATACAAGAAATTCAAACGGATTTTTCGGCAATAGTCGAGTATAATGACAATATAATGTTAGGAGCATCGTTTAGAGGTTATAATTCAAATACAATCGATGCGGTCGTGATGATGGCGGGTATGAAAGTGACGCAAAATGTTACTATCGCTTATGCTTACGACTTACCGATATCAGGGTTAAGTGCCACTAATTTGGGATCGCATGAGATTATGTTGAATTATAATCTAAATAAAGTTTTTGGGGCAGGAGTGCCACCAAAGATTATTTATAATCCTCGATTTTTGTAAGTTCTGAACAAAATTTTCCAAAGACAAAGATTTTCGTCAGGTAATATGAAATAATCTATAAATGAATTGCGTTTGTTTTTACGTCTTTAGTATTGAAGCATACCGAAAGACTAAATCAATATTATAATAAAATCTGTATAGCGCAGTTTCATTTTTAAAAAGACTATCCTTACATTTGTTGCTGTGGATAAGCATTTCAAAAATTATCTGACGAAAACTCGGGTACCAGTTATGAAAAATATTTCAAGATTATTAGTAGCCCTGATTGGGATCACAATTTTAGCATCTTGTGCTCAACGTGACAACGGGCAGTTAGTCGGTGTATTAGACCGACCAGTCTGGAACGGTATTAATCCTTATGGTATGGTTTACATTCCATCAGGAACATTACACATCGGACCAAGTGATCAAGACGTAAATCACACATTAGTTCAACGTCCTCGTTCTATTTCAATTCAAGGTTTCTACATGGATGATACCGAAATTACAAATAACGAATATCGTCAGTTTGTATATTGGGTACGTGATTCCATTGCATTAACTTATATGGGTTACTTTTTAGAAGATGATGAAGGAAACGAATATGTTGATTGGGAAAGACAAGAAGAATTAGATTGGGCAAGTGAAGATTTAGATGAGATGTACTTATCAGCATCTGAGCGTTTTGACAATCGTAAAGAGTTAAATACTCGTGCATGGGAGATGGAGTATTTATGGTATGATTGGCAGGGAGCTGCACATGATCACTACAACTCTAGTCGCACGAAATTCATTAAGAAAGATAAAGTAAAAGTATATCCAGATACTTTAGTTTGGGTTCGTGATTTTACTTATTCATATAATGAGCCAATGACTCGTAATTATTTCTGGCATCCAGCATTTGATGATTATCCGGTAGTAGGAGTGACTTGGCCACAAGCACAAGCATTCTGTTATTGGAGAACTAAGTTATGGAATACCTACCGTGCTATAAATGGCGAAGTGAATACGGAGGATTTCCGTTTACCAACAGAACATGAATGGGAATATGCTGCAAGAGGTGGACATGCACACGCAATGTATCCTTGGGGTAACTACTATGTGAGAAATGCCAAAGGTTGTATTTTAGCGAACTTTAAGCCTGGTCGTGGTAACTACCCTGAAGACGGTGGTTTATATACGGTAAAAACAGATGCTTATTTCCCGAATGATTATGGTTTGTACAACATGGCAGGGAATGTTGCAGAGTGGACTTCATCAGCATTCTACGAAAATGCGTATTCGTTCCAACATGATTTGAATCCAGATATCCGTTATGATGCAGCGAAAGAAGATCCTGAGTCTTGGAAGCGTAAGGTTATTCGTGGTGGATCATGGAAAGATATTGCATACTACATTCAGACAGGTTCTCGTCATTGGGAATATCAAGACACGGCGAAATCTTACATTGGTTTCCGTTGTGCATTAACATTCTTAGGTCGTTCAATCAATGACTTTAAATAAAAAAATCAACTTGGATAAATAGTAAAGATGCTAACGGTTTGATAGATAGTTTATATCAGCCGTTAGCATTTAGTTGTTTATATGTCAGCTTAATATATATAGAAATTTATTATAAGTGATAATTGAAATAGAAAATTCAAAAAAAAATATTTTTTTTTTTGAATAATGCTGTTACTTTTCTAAAAATTCGTATTATTGAGTTGTGTAAAGGGATTGCTCGTAATTATATAAATGTACACTACTAAGAAGTTGCATTTTAAGAACAAAGTCACGGTTCAAAATTTCGTTAGGATTAATGAATACGGGTCAATTACTCGCAACTATCCTTTATCATTTTAAGTAAAAACAAATTAATAAATTAAAGAATTAGTTAATTCTAACCTACTAAAAAAGTAACAATGGGATTCTTACATTCAAAAGGTTTCAAGTACCTCAAAAACTTGATAATCGGTGTCGGTGCTGCGGTAGTATTAGTTGGAGCACTTTACAAAATTTTAAGCTGGGAAGGAGCTAACACGATGTTAATGATTGGTTTATTGACAGAGGCGGGTTTATTCTTGATGTTAGGTCTTTTAGGTCCTGAGAAAGATTATTACTGGGAAAAATTATACCCGGGATTGGATAATCATGGTTCAGAAATGACACCTATCTCTTATTCTTCATCAGCTGCATCAGCAGGCGAGATCAGCTTCAATTCTGAGAAGATGGAAGGTCAGTTGGGTGGAATGTTAGATCACTTAGAAGTAATGGCAGGTAGCTTATCTTCTTTGAAAGCTTTACAAGAAGCGGACTTTTCGGGAGCAAGTGATCAAATCAACAAGTTGGGTACATTTTACTCTAACTTGAATGAGGCAATGGCTAACATCAATGATTCTGTAGAAGACACTCGTGTTTACAAAGAACAACTAGCTTCTTTAAATGAGAACTTAGCAGCGACTAACTCTCAAATGAAAACAATGACAACATTCTACAATTCTTTAACGGAGTCAACTAAGAACTTGGCTGATTCTATTGAAGACACTCGTCAGTACAAACAACAGTTAACTGCTTTGAATAAGAATTTAGGAGCATTGAACTCTGTTTATGGAAATATCTTATCTGCAATGAATCCAGGTAGAAGATAATCAATAGTTTGATTATTCCGATTTATCGGAATATTTCATTGATTATTCAAACCGAATAATCGCTAAAACAAGAAATTTAATTAATTAACAAATTGCCAAATTAAATTTTAGGTTGTTGTCAATCTTTATTGCAAAGCTAACGGCACACAAAATAAAATTTGATTAAAAACTTAGAGAATTATGTCAATTCCAAAGGAACCTCGGCAGTTGATGATTAACCTCATGTATCTTGTACTTACAGCGATGTTAGCATTGAACGTTTCAGCCGAAATTATTAATGCATTCTTCGTAGTTGATAAAGGTATCAAGAAGAGTAACGACATTGTAAATGTTGCAAATGAGGCAATCATCAAAAGTATTGCTAAACAGGTTGAGGCCTATCCCGAATATGAAATATTTGAGAAAAAAGCAGGAGAAGCACACGATCTTGCAAAAGATTTTTACACGTATGTACAAGGCATTCGTGATGAGATTATAGAAGCGGCAGGAGGTATTGATCCTGAAACTGATAAACCTAAGGACAAAAAGAATAAAGATGTAACAACTCGTATTCTTGTCGATGGTCCTGAAGCGAAAGGTAATGGCAAAGGGTATGAATTAGAGAAGAAAATTATAGAAACTCGTAAGAAATTCATTGCTTTACTTGACGGTTTAGATAAAAATCCAGAATTAGGAATTACAAAGCAAGAACTGGAAACAGTTGTCAAAAGTTTAGCACTTGATATAGATGAGAGCTATAAGAAAAGTGATAAAGACGATTGGACACATTACAACTTTGGACACATGCCTGTAGCGGCAGTTTTACCGATGTTCAGTAAGTTTCAAAATGATGCAAAAACGTCTGAAACAGCTTTGTTAAACTTCTTTGCTGAAAAGGCAAAAGGTACGAAAATTACTTTTGATAGTTTTGAGCCTGTTGTATCTGCAAGAAAAGGATACATTATTAAAGGTGAAAAATACGAAGCAGAAGTGTTCTTATCGGCTTCAAGTAAACAAAACTCTGGAAATACAAAAATCTCTGTTAATGGAAGTTCACTTCCTGTAAGAGATGGAAAAGCAACATATTCAACTACTACTTCTTCTACAGGAACAAAGAAGTACAATGTTAGTATTTCTGTAACGAATCCGTTGACTAAGAAGACAGAGACCTTCAAAAAAGAGTTTGAATATGAAGTTGGAGAACGTTCGGTAACAGTTTCGGCTGATAAAATGAATGTATTTTACATTGGTGTAGATAATCCAGTTTCTGTTGTTGCAGCAGGTATTTCAAGTAATGACTTGAAAGTAAGCCCAAACGGTATTTCTTTAAACAAAACAGGAAAAGGAAAATATAATGCGACTGCAAGTCGTCCTGGTAATGCTACGATTACAGTTTCAGGTGGTGGATTAGCAGCGACTAAGTTCGAATTCCGTGTAAAACGTATTCCAGATCCGATTGCTCGTTTGGGGAATAAAGATTCAGGAGCATTAGGAACAGGAGAATTCAAAGCTCAAGGTGGTGTTGCAGCTTGGTTAGATAATTTCGATTTTGATGCAAAATGCCAGATTGAAGGATTTATCATGACTCGTGTGGCTAAACGTCAAGATCCTGTTGATGCACCGAATAGAGGACCAAGATTCTCAGGTCAAGCAGAGCGTTTGAAAAACATGGCTTCTCCGGGTGATATTTATTACTTCGAAAACATCAAAGCAAGATGTCCGGGTGATGCTGCGGCTCGTAAAATTAATTCTTTAGTATTCAAAATCCGTTAATTATAACCGATTGAGTATTCTAAGATAAAAAATGAGGGTATGACTTGAAAGTCATGCCCTCATTCTATTTTGAGGGGTTTGGTTTATTGTTGTAGATTTTCGAAGGATTAACGAAAATCAATCAGGAATTAAACAATAAAACAAATATTAAAGTAGTTCTATTACCTGTTAGTTTTTATTAACTTTGTGGATTGTAATGGTTAAAAAAACTAATCATTGTTAAATTATTGAATAACATTTTTTGAAAGCGATAGAAATAGACCACCAAATTTAAAATCAAATGGAGCGGTCTAAATCACTAAATTTTTAATGTAATGAAGGTCAGTCTAAAAATTCTTAGTTTGTGCTTTTTAGCCCTATTTTGTGTAACAGCGGCTTTTGCACAACCTACTCCAGAGCCAGTTGTTACGGAATCAAGTAATCCAGATGAAGATAAACCTTTAGATGGAGTATATGAACGTGCAATTATCAAAGAAACACCTCCTTTAAAATACGATCATATCCGTGAAGCGGATGTATTTTGGGAAAAGAGAATTTGGCGTGTATTAGATGTTCGTGAGAAAATGAACAAGCCATTTGTATATCCAGAAGCACCTTTTATTAGTATCATTTTAGATGCCGCAACTTCTGAAAATCCTGAAATCACGTTGTACAGTACAATTGATGATAAATTCTCGGAAGCATTAGATCCAAACGAAGCATCAACAATCGGTGTATCTGTAGATACAATTATTACGTTCGATCCTGAAACATTTGAAGAGCAAATGAAAGTCGTTCGTAATGAATTAAACTGGGAAGATATCAAGCGTTTCCGTATCAAAGAAGTTTGGTTTTTTGATGAAGAAACATCAACTATGCAGGTACGTATTTTAGGTATTGCACCTTTACGTGAAGTATTTGACGATCAAGGAAACTTCAAATATGAGCAACCTATGTTCTGGGTCTATTATCCGGAATTGAGAGATGTTTTAGCAAGACAAGAAGCATTCAACCCTTTAAATGATGCTGCTCGCATGAGTTGGGAGGATATTTTTGAAATGCGTTACTTCTCAAGTTATATTTACAAAGAGTCTAACGTTTATGATCGTCGTATCCAAGATTATATGACAGGTGTAGATATCTTGTTAGAGTCTGAAAAAATCAAAAACGAAATCTTTAGCTTCGAACACGATTTATGGTCGTACTAATCAATGCTAACTATTGATATTGAAAATCCTGAATTGGCTCGCCGATTCAGGATTTTTTATGTCCGTGAATGGTCTTTCCATCTCTTTTTCGTTTAATCAATTTTATTTTGTTTTAGTTTTGCTAAAAATCAGATTTATTTACAAATCCTAAATTATTCAAAAATGAAATTAATGAAAATCTTATGTTCTATTGCTTTAATAGCAATTATTTTAACCTCATGTGTCTCTACAAAAAAGTATAGAGCGTTAGAACAAGAACAGGTGTTACTAAGACAAAAATTAAATGAAGCGAAATTAGCTAACGAAAAAACACTTAAAGCTGCAGTTGATGAAAAGGCAGATTTTGTAGAACAAATTCGAGTGATAGAAGCTGCGAAATCTGATTTAGAAATGGAAGTAGCGACCCTAAAAAAAGAAAAGGAAGATTTAGAAATTCGTATCAATACCTTGATTTATGATCAAGAAAATCAATCAAGTACAATGGCGGCAGAGTTTAAGCGATTGAATGAAGAATTGACTGCTAAAGAACAGGAATTGATGTCAAAACAGGGAGCGGTCGAAATAGCTCAAAGTGAATTAGAAATAGCTCAAAAAGCATTAGCTGCTAAAGAAAAGTTGAATGCAGAATTGGCAACTTCATTACAAGAACGAGAAAAGCGCGTCAATGAGTTAGAGGCAGCGATTCAAGCACAAGAATCAAAGTCAAAAGCCTTAAAAGATAGACTAGCTAAGGCATTGTTAGGTTTTAATGAGTCAGATTTAACGGTTGAGCAACGTAATGGGAAAGTCTATATTTCTTTAAGTCAAGAGTTATTATTTGCTTCGGGTAGTGCAACAATTAATACAAATGGAAAAGCGGCTTTGGCAAAATTGGCAGAAGTGATGATAAAAAATCCAGATATTGATATTACTATCGAAGGTCATACGGATAATGTGCCGTTCAGAGGTCGAGGTGATATCAAAGACAATTGGGACTTGAGTGTTTTGCGTTCGACTGCGATTGTACGAGAATTGATAAAGAATGGCGTTGCTCCAAAGCAAATTTTAGCGTCTGGTCGAGGAGAACACTTTCCGATTGCAGAGAATTCAACGAAAGAGGGACGTGCAAAAAATCGTCGATCAGAGATTATTTTATCACCAAAGTTAGACGAACTGTACGATATTATCAAACAGTAATTTAAATAAAAGCTGTAAAGTGCTTAATCGTCAGGTGATTTCAAAATTGCCTGACGATTTTTATTATTTACATATTTCCTCAAAATTGCTTATCTTTGTTGTCTTCCTTTGAGTTTTCAAACTATCCTACCTTTCACAAAAGTTACAACAAGTCAGATGTAACCTATCAACATTATTGGTTGATAAACTATATTATTTTTATAGCAATAAAACAGTTTATCAACTCTAACAATCTAAAATATGAGTTCATTTAAAAGCAGAACAGTTTTAGTTACTGGAGGAGCGAGCGGAATAGGCAAGTTGATGGCTAAAAAAGCTTTAGAACGAAAAGCAAAACGAGTAATTATTTGGGACATTAATGAGGAAATGCTCAACCAAACAACGGCAGAGTTAGAAAGTCGTGGGTTTGAAGTACATCCTTATATTGTTAATGTTGCGGATAAAGAAGATATTGCTTGGGCGGCTCAAGATGTATTGGCAAATATCGGAGAAGTCGATATTTTATTCAATAATGCAGGAATTGTAGCAGGCAGTAAACGGTTTGTGGAACATACCGATGCAGATATTGAACGCACAATGAATATTAATACCTTGGGCGTAATGCGTGTTGCGAATGCATTTTTACCAGCGATGATTCAACAAGGATTTGGTCATATTATCAATATTGCATCTGCAGCCGGTCTGGTAGCGAATCCTAATATGTCGGTTTATGCAGCCAGCAAATGGGCGGTTATCGGTTGGTCGGAGTCATTACGATTAGAAATGCAGCATGACGCACCGAACGTAAAAATATTGACGGTTACACCGAGTTATATCAATACCGGAATGTTTGATGGGGTTACACCGCCTTTATTAACGCCTTTTTTAGAGCCAAGGGCATTCGTAGAACAAGTGATGAAAGCCATCGAAGACAACGAAGTGAATTTAAAAGCTCCTTTTATGGTCAATGCTGTCCCTTTATTAAAAGGGATTTTGCCGACTCGAATGTTTGATTACGTAGCAGGCGATGTTTTCGGCGTTTATAAATCTATGGATTCGTTTAAGGGAAAAGAGGCGCAGAAAAAATCTAATATTAAATAGTCAAGAGGGAATCAAAGGACAACAAAAAAGCCCGTCATTTGACAGGCTTTTTTGTATTTCACAACTTTTTCATAACTATTAAGCCTAGCGTCTTCTACGTCTGACAGGCGTACGTGCTTCTTTTGCTGCGATGCTTAACGTAGCATGAGGAACAGCCATTAATCGCTCTTTACGAATTAGTTTTCCGGTCGCTCTACACACACCGTACACTTTATTTTCGATACGAATTAATGCATTTTCAAGGTGTTTGATGTATTTCTTTTGACGTGCAGCCAATGTTTGCAGCCGTTCAATTTCAACTGTTCCGACTCCGTCCATTCCTTTTACTTTTGTACTTTCATCGTCGGCTCTATCGTTTAATTGTGGTAAATACAAATTTAACTCTTCACGAGCTTTTGTCAATTTTTGATTGATTAGTACTCTGAACTCCTCTAATTCTGCTTCAGAATATCTGGTTTTTTCTGTGGTAATCATCTTTTTGATATTTTGCTGTGAATAAAATAAAGCACAATTTGGTTTGATGGTTAAATTTATAATTTATAAAATTATAATTCTTTTTTTGAGTTTTAAGCATTTAAAAATTTAGCTTAAAATTTCCTGCAAAGATAATCATTTTACAATAAATCATTATGTCAGAATAAAATATTACATCAAAAATGTAAGTTATTTGCGAATAAATTCAAATTATTGAAAAGTTGTGTCTTTTATCTTTTAATCGGATTAAGGATTTATAAATAATCGTTTAGACTTTATTTATAAAATTATAGTATTCACACATTATGACTATTAAAATACCAATAGATTAATAGAAATCCTATTGATAGAAAAATGATTTTACTAATTTTACGTTCGTGTATAGGAAAGTCATTCTAATCATAAAATCAAAACAAGAATGTCGGTAGAAGTCAAGAATTTAGTCAAGGTTTATGGTGAACAGCGTGCAGTTGATAATATTTCTTTTAAAGCGAAGCAAGGAGAGGTTTTGGGTTTTTTGGGGCCAAATGGTGCAGGAAAATCGACAACGATGAAAATCATTACGGGTTTTATTCCTCAATCAGAAGGAAGCACTACCGTTTGTGGGTTTAATACAGCAGCATCACCGCTTGAAGTGCAAAAGAGAATTGGTTATTTGCCTGAGCGAAATCCATTATATAAAGATATGTACGTGAAAGAATATTTGACTTTTGTCGCTAATTTGCATAAAGTTTCAAATAAGAAATCACGAGTTGCGGAGATGATCGAAATGACTGGCCTGGAACGAGAGCAAAATAAAATCATAGATTCTTTATCAAAAGGGTATAAGCAGCGTGTCGGTTTGGCACAAGCAATGTTGCACAATCCTGATGTATTGATTTTAGACGAGCCTACCTCGGGGCTCGATCCGAATCAGTTAGTAGAGATTCGAGCGTTGATAAAAAAAATAGGCCAAGAGAAAACGGTGATTTTTTCGACGCACATTATGCAAGAAGTACAGGCGATTTGTGATAGAGTGGTCATTATTAATAAAGGAAAACTGGTTGCTAATGATTCTATCGAAAAGCTACAAGACCGAGTGACAGGCGGTAATCTGATAACTGTTGAGTTTGCTCAAAATGTGAATAAAAGCCAGTTGTCAAAAATCGAGGGGGTAAAATCGGTTAAAGCCTTGGAGGACAATAAATGGGAATTATTATCGAATAAAAAAGTCGATGTACGCAGCAAAGTATTTCATTTTGCAGTTCAGAATAAGCTAACATTACTTGAAATGAGACGTGAAACGTACAGCATCGAGAATGTTTTCCAAGAATTGACAAAATAATTGTGTGTTCGATTGTTTAATTGTTTGAATGTTCAAATGTTAAGCAACAATCAAACATTTTGAACAATCGAACATTCAAACATTAAAAAATGAAATATTTAATTCCTATTTTTTGCTGTTTTACATTCACGCTGTTCGGTCAAGATTCGGTTCAATTAGTAAATTCGTTTGAGTTTAATGATGGTGTTTACTTGACTATCAATGATTTACAACAAAATAAACCGAATTATACTTGGGCAGAAATTAACGCCTCAGCTCATATCAATAGAGATAAAGAGGTGATTCGTTTGGAATATTTGAATGTAAAAGATTCTTCAAAAGTTGGTTTACAAGAAGCTGTCTGGGGAATTTGTGTCGAAGGTGTGCCGTATATTCGAATGATTGACACGATGAAGGGACAGACTATTTTTACGGCATTGCGGGTGCGGGGAAAGTTGTGCTATTTTTATTATGATTCTTATGAAATGCGAGAAGTACCGATGACGATTTATGACCCGAACACCGGTCGGCCGATTTGGCAGCAAAACGTAGAAAATAAAGAACCTGTTGTCGTTGAAAAAATGCTGAATTTTGAAACTGGCAATATCTCAGATATGGAAGTTTCGACATTCAAAAATTGGATTCAAGACGACAAACAATTAACGAATACGATTAATGATTTGTCAGCCGCAGAAGCCAGAGAGAAGCTCTACAAAATGCTGCTGATTTATAACGATAGAAATCCTTATTATTTAGTCGTTAGTGATTAGTAATTAGTGATTAGTAAGATAATGATTAGGTAAAACTAATCATTAATTATTAATCATTAAAACGACTAATCACTAATCACTAATCACTAAAAACTAACAAGTGCTTAGTATATTACGAAAAGAAGTCAATACCTTTTTTAGTTCGCTTATCGGTTATATTGTTATCGGTGTGTTTTTGATAACGATGGGATTATTTTTATGGGTTTTTCCTGATACGAATTTATTAGATTCAGGATTCGCAACCTTAGATTTTTTCTTTGGTTTCGCCCCCAATATTTTTATGTTTCTTATTCCTGCCATTACGATGCGAACTTTTGCAGAAGAACAGCAGACAGGAACAATCGAGTTTTTAGCTACTCGACCAGTCACCGACTTAGAGATTATTTTAGGTAAATATTTGGCGAGTTTGGTTTTGGTTTTATTCGCCATTTTACCGACATTATTATACTTTTGGACGATTCACCGATTAGGTGCACCTGTTGGTAACATTGACTCTGGGGCAGTTTGGGGATCGTACTTTGGGCTGTTCTTCTTAGGAGCAGTTTTCGTAGCAATTGGCATATTTTCCTCCTCGATTACCACTAATCAAATTGTCGCTTTCGTCTTAGGTGTTTTCTTGTGCTTTTTCTTTTATGTCGGGTTTGACTTTTTAAGTAATTTCCCTGGTTTTGTGGGAACAATAGATTATTTGATTGAAATGCTGGGCGTTGATTATCATTATCAGTCTATTAGCCGAGGCGTTTTAGATACTCGTGATTTCGTTTACTTTGCTTCGTTAATCGTAATTTTTATCGGTTTGACGAGGTTGATGCTGGAGCGTAGAAGCTGGTAATACGAACACAGAGATGCTAAGAAGGAGCATTTTCCTTTTGGCTTTCGTTTGTCCCGATGGCTCGGTGGCCAAAATTTAGTTTAGAGAAGTTTAGAGCTTTCATTTTAATTAAAAAAATCTTGTCTAAAAAACACAGACAATGCAAAATAAAAAAAGACAGTCAATCATTCAGTTTATCATTTTAGTAGCGATTTTGATATTTATTAACATCATCGGACGATATTTTTATGGCTATTTTGATTTGACAGAAGATAAACGGTATTCGATTACGCAACCGACAAAGGATTTGGTTAAGAATCTGCAAGATAAAATATTTATTGATGTGTATTTGACAGGGGATAATATTCCTGCAGATTATCGTCAGTTGCAAGAGGCAACTATTGCAATGCTGGACAGATTCCGTGCGATGAATCCAAATGTAGATTATCAATTCGTAGATCCAAACCCATCGAATCAAGAGGAGAAAAAGCAGATGTGGGAAAAACTGAAAACGATTGGAATTGTACCAAAGTTATTGACCAATAAAGAAGATTTGACGGCTCAACCGATTTTTCCTTTTGCTGCAATGCGATTTGGTGATAGAGTAACTTCGGTGAGTTTGGTTCAAGCCGATGCACCGCAGGCAATGCCGGAGGAAGTATTGTTAAAAAATTCTATTAACTTATTAGAATACAATTTTGCTAACGGTTTCAAAAGTTTAAAAAATGCAGAGCGTCCGTATGTCTTATTTGTAGAAGGACACGGAGAATTGTCGCCGTTTGAGCGAGCTGATTTTGAAAAAACTTTGAAGCAATATTATGAAGTCCAAAGTACTTCTTTGGATAGTATGGTTACGATTGACCCGAAAATTGATGTGGTAATTATGGCTCGTCCGTTGATTGCGATTCCAAAAAAGCATCAATTTATGATTGATCAATATGTGATGAATGGCGGAAATGTATTGTGGTTATTGGATAGATTAAATGTGACGATTGACTCGCTTCGAGGAAAAGAGGCTTATGTTCCTTACGATAATCAATTGGATTTAGAGTCTATGTTTTTCAAATATGGCGTTCGATTTAATTCTGCTTTGGCGTTGGATTTTAACAATACGAGAATCCCACAAGTTGTTGGTCAAGTTGGTGGAAAGCCACAAATTGAACTAAAACCTTGGCCTTATCACCCGAAAGTAAAACCTTCGACAGATCATCCGATTACGAAGAATTTGGATTATGTTGATTTACAGTTTCCAACGGTTTTGGATACGATACAAACGGCTAATAAAATTAAAAAATCTATCTTATTAAGTACTTCTGAGCGAAGTCGAATACAACGTTCACCCGTTCGAGTATCGTTTGAAATCACTCGATACAAACTCGACCCTACACAATTTAATAAAGGGGAGATTCCTGTTGCGATTTTGTTAGAAGGTGAATTTCCGTCTGCCTTTAAAGGCATAGTTGCACCAGAAACGATTCAAGGATTACAACAATTAGGACTGCAATACAAAGAAAAAGCAGATCCAGGAGCGAAGATGTTGGTCGTTGCCGACGGCGATATTGCTAAAAATATTATTGATTATCGAAATAATACGTATCAACCTTTAGGATATAATCCTTTTGAAAAATATCAGTTTGCGAACAAGAGTTTTTTGTTGAATACGATTGATTATATGTTAGATGATGAGGGGATAACTGCGGCTCGGATGAAGGAGGTGAAATTACGTGTTTTGGACAAAGCAAAAATAGAAGAATCTAAATCGAAGTGGCAAATTATAAATATTTTAATACCTTTAGTATTCTTAGTCGTATTCGGTTTATTATTCAACTACATGCGTCAACGACGTTTTGCAAGTTAGTATGTTCAAATGTTCGATTGTTTAAATGTTTGAGTGTTAAAAATACTCAAACATTTGAATATTAGAACACTCAAACAAAAGAATGAATTACACACGAGCTGTTCTGAAAGAAAAAAATGTAATCAATAAGCGGATAAAGCGCTTAGAAACGGTTAGAGAGCCATCTAAGCGGATCGAACTTTTGCGTGCTATTATCAAGGGATTGCAGTATCATCAGCCTGAAGTAGCAAGAGAGTATGCTCAAGAGTTACTGGATTTGGGGTTGCAGAATAGAGATAATGAAAATTTGGGAATAGCGTGTAATGTGTTTGCGATTGCAGAGATTCAACATGGTGATTATCGAAAAGCTCGCTTGTATTGTTATCAAGCCTTCGATGCCTTGAGCGATAAGTCCGAACAATTCATCATAACGTGTAAAAACTTGGCGGAAATATTGATCAATCAAGGAAAGTATGATGATGCCTATGAGTACCTATTGATGTCTCAAGAAACCCAAACTTATTTGAATAATAAACAATACGAGCCATTTACGAATGCTCAAATTGCTAAAATATTTTATCGTAAAGGCAAATATGAAGAAGCGTTTGATATTTGTATTCATAACTTACGGAGTTACGAAGATCACAATCGGTTAGATGGCTGGGAGGCGATGACGTATCACGTAATGGGGCTAATTTATGGGGCTCAAAAAGATTTTGAAAAATCTTTGGACAGCTATTTCAAGTCTGTTGATATTTGGGAACGATTAGAAAATCCGTATCAAATCACGGGGTTATATTCCAATATTGGCGGTAGTTACATTTATCAGAATAACCTAAAAGCGGCCGAGAAATATTTTGAAAAAGCTTTGAAGGTTGATAAAGAACATGGTGGAAATACCAAAATGCAAAATTTGATCTATCAAAATTTGGCAATCATTAGTCGTAGAACAAAAAAAACAGCAAAAGCAAAATCGTATTATGATATGGCATTAAGGCTGTGTAAGATGATTAATGATAAACTGGGCGAAATGCAGCTGCTACACAATATGGCGGTGATGTATGAGGAAGAACCGCAAAAGGCGATTGAATTGCATAATAATTCGTTGAGAATAGCCATGGATATTCAAGATACACTCTTTATTATGTATAATAACGAAAGTATCTCTGAGATTTATGCGGCTCAAAAGGATTATCAAAACGCCTACAAGCATAAGGTGATCGCTCAACAATTAGAAAGAGAGTTATTTGGTATTGAAAAAACGAAAGCAATCAAGAATGTAGAACAACAATACCAAATGGAATGGCAAAGTAAGGAAATGGAACTCCTGAAAAACCGTAATGAGGAGTTGAAAGGTTTTGTCCAAAAAGCTACTACGGAGATAAAATCTCCCTTAAAAATGATGAATACAATGGGTAAAATCTTGGCTCATCGATATGAAGATAAATTAGATGACAAAGCCCATGAATACTTATCTCAAATTACACAGTGTTCTAATTCTTTGGAGAATATCGTGCATAGTATGGTTGATTATGCGGTGATTGATATTGACACGACAGACTTCACACCTGTTGATATGACAGCCGCTTTAGTGGTTGCTATTGAAAATTTGGAGGAAGCATTTATTAAAAATAATGCAGAAGTTATCACGGGGTCGCTTCCGATAATTCGATGCAATCAAGATATCTTAACTAAATTATTTCAAAATATTTTAGAAAATGCTATTAAATTCAGGCGTGAAATTGATCCTATAATTGAGATACAAACAGATGAAAGTTTTCATAATATAGTCGTCTCAATTATAGGATCAATTTCACGCCTGAATTTAATAGCATTTTCTAAAATATTAAATTCAGGCGTGAAATTGAT
>CBFIHR010000042.1:0-38586 GCA_965662365.1 Saprospiraceae bacterium | reverse complement strand
TTTTATGCCTTTCGGCAAATAATAGTGACGATTCTCAACGAGATTTTAATCCCATTTCAATTGAACATTTCCTAAAAATCGTAATTTTACTAAAAATGATACTTCGATAAACTAACAAAATGCAATTATGGAAAATATTTTATATGAAGTGCCAACTATCAACTTGGAGGATATTCACCGAGTTTTTGAGGCACAACAGTTGAATGCACGGTCAGTAGCATTGACGACACACCGAGAGCGAATTGTCAAGTTAAAATCATTACAAGCTTGGTTAGAAAAAAATCAAGAACGAGTAAAAACAGCGATTTATAAAGATTTTAAAAAGCCGGCGACATCTGTTTTGATGACCGAGTTACTTCCACTTTTCACGGAGTTAAAACATACAATTAGCAACCTACGAGAATGGATGAAACCGACAAAAGTCGCTGCTACACTGCCGTTGTTAGGTACAAAATCGTACATTCAATATGAAGCCAAAGGCGTTTGTTTAATCATCGCACCATGGAATTATCCGTTTCTATTGGCGATTCATCCGTTGATTGCAGCGATTTCGGCAGGTAATACAGTGATGCTAAAACCATCGGAATTGACACCAAATACTTCGGCGATCATTCGTGAAATGATAGAGGAATTGTTTGACGAAAATGAAGTTGCTGTTTTTGAAGGTGGCGTAGAAGTATCGCAGGAGTTATTGACAAAACCATTCAATCATATTTTCTTTACAGGAAGTCCGAGAGTCGGAAAAATTGTGATGAAAGCAGCAGCAGAGCATTTGGCATCTTGTACTTTGGAGCTGGGTGGAAAATCACCAACGATTGTCGATAGAACCGCTAATATGTTCACAACTGGTCAAAAAATCGCTTGGGGAAAGTTGATGAATAACGCACAAACTTGTACGGCACCGGATTATATTTTAGTAGAGAAAAAGGTGAAAGATAAATTGGTAGAAAGTATTATTAAGTTTTGGAAAAAAATGTTAAATCCAAACTTTACGAGTATCAAAGATTCGCCAGATTATGCTCGAATCGTGAACAAACATCATTTTAATCGTCTAAAAAGTCTTTTGGAAGATGCGATTGATAAAGGAGCAAAAGTAGAATTTGGAGCAGATTTAGACGAGTCGGATTTATACTTCTCTCCAACGATTTTATCGAACGTTACCAACGATATGCGCATCGCTCACGAAGAGATTTTTGGGCCAATTTTACCTATTTTTACATGGGAAACGAAAGACGAAGCACTAAAACATATCTTAGATCGACCAAAACCGTTAGCTTTGTATATCTTTACGAAAAGTACGGCTTTCAAAGAGTTTTTCTTAAAAAATACTTCCTCGGGAGGAAGTGTTGTGAATGATTGTTTGATTCATTATGCACACAACGAATTACCATTCGGAGGTGTAAATAATAGTGGAATCGGTCGAGGCGGCGGGCATTTTGGTTTTATAGATTTTTCTAACGTTCGATCAGTGCTAGAGCAGAAGTTCGCACAAACCAGCATGTTATATCCACCTTATACAGATAAAGTAAAAACATTGACTAATTTTATAGCTAAATGGTTGTAAAACGGGTTACGAGTTACAGATACCAATTTTCGATCGTTCATCTTGGTTTTTGGAAGATTGACGCAGATTGGTAATCTGGAACTCGCAACTCGCAACCCGCAATACGGAAATGACAAAAGAAGAATTATACCAACAGATTGTTGAAAAAAACTCCTACTTGTGTGTAGGTTTGGACACAGACTTAAAACGTATTCCAAAACATTTATTATCGGCAGATGACCCGATTTATGAATTTAATGCCCGTATTATTGATGCGACACACGATTTGTGTGTAGCTTATAAGCCCAATATTGCGTTTTATGAGGCACAAGGTAGCAAGGGGTGGCAATCATTAGAAAGAACGATTAATGCAATTCCACTGACACATTTTACTATTGCAGATGCAAAACGAGGCGATATCGGAAATACGTCGTCCTTGTATGCTCGTGCTTTTTTTGAGAAAATGGAATTTGATTCGGTAACAGTTGCTCCGTATATGGGTGAAGACTCGGTCAAACCTTTTTTGGAGTTTGAAGATAAATGGGTGATTTTATTGGCTTTAACCTCGAATAAAGGCAGCGACGATTTTCAACAAACTTTGCAAGGCGAAATCAATCAGCCGTTGTACGAAAAAGTTATGCGGACGGCTCAAAAATGGGGTAATTCAGATAACTTGATGTTTGTAGTCGGTGCGACACATCCTGACAAATTCAAAGAAATCAGAGAAATTGCACCGGATAATTTCTTATTAGTGCCAGGTATCGGTGCTCAAGGTGGCGATTTACAAGCCGTCTCCGAAAACGGTTGGAACGAGCATTGTGGCTTGTTAGTCAATTCTTCTCGTGGAATTATCTATGCTGGTAACGGCGAAGATTTTGATAAAAAAGCTCGTCAGGCTGCGTTAAAATTACAACAACAGATGGAAGCATTTATGGAGAAGAAATTAGGATAATTGAAATGATATTTTGTCAAAACAAAAATACAAAAAACGTCATTGTAACTTAACACAATGGCGTTTTTTTATTCAAGGAAACTGAGAAGTAAGTTGACATTTTGTGAGGTTACCTCTCCATATCAATTACGAATTATGAGACAATTAAAATTCTTATCACTCTTCTTTTTTATTTCATTTGCTGCAGTTGCTCAAACGACTGAAAAAAAAGTCATTTTACAAGGTTTTTGGTGGGATTATTACAATACCAACTATGAAGAAAGCTGGGCAAATTATCTGTGTGAATTAGCCCCTCGATTGAAGGCGATGGGCGTTGATGCTGTATGGATTCCGCCATCTTACAAGAATGCCGGGACAAATTCAGTGGGTTACGCTCCGTTTGATCATTATGATTTAGGGGATAAATATCAAAAAGGTGAAACACGAACTCGTGTCGGTACAAAAGACGAATTACTACGAATGATTGCAGTCATGCACGCCAATGGAATTGAGGTGATTCAAGATGTTGTATTGAATCACGTCACTGATGCTGGAGCAGTGAATGGTGCTGGTGGATTGGATCCTGAATCAACTTACTCGACACAATCTGCGGGTGGATTTAAAAACTTTCGTTACGTTTGTTATGATACGCCTGTTCCGTTGGTTGGTGGTGAGAATGCTACAGAATATTTAGCTCGTGAAGGACGTTGGCCAAAAAATTACACGAATTTTCACCCGAATGCGAACTGGAATGTATCCAGTGGAAACTGGGAATCTTCATTTTGGGGACCAGACTTTTCTTATGGAATAGATGAAACTGGTTCGAATAATGGTTTTGGTCCAAGTACAAATGCAACGTATAATCCAACACAAAACTACAATTATAACCGGGATCAAGCGAGAAATTGGATAATGTGGTTTGCTCGTCAGACGGATATTGACGGTTTTCGGTGGGATGCTGTGAAACACTTTCCGCATTTTGTTGTCCAAGATTTATCGTATAATTTAAAATACCTCAATGGCGATGCGAGTTTGGGAGAAGGTATGATAAACTTCGGTGAGTATGTTGGTGGAAAAACAGAATTGGATAACTACGTGAATAATGTCCGTTATTCAAATGGTGGTTCAGAAATGTTAGCAGGTACGTTTGATTTTGGTTTGCGAGGTGCATTTACCAGTATTATTTCGAGTCAAGGGGCTTATGATTTGTCGAATGTACCGGGCGAACAACAAAACGAGCGTGTTTTTTATTATCCGGCATCAAATACTTACGTCCATCGTACCTTGCCTTTTGTTAATAATCACGATACATTTCGACCAATTTTGACCACAAGCGGAAATTACAACGGCTGGAATACTGGTAGTCAAATCGGTGGACATATCGAGCCAAATGAACCGAGATTGTCGTTGCTTTATGCTTTAACTTTTGCGGTGGACGGTACGCCAATGTTCTTTTTTGAAGATTTATTTGATATTGGTTATAATGGAAATCGTTTTAATCACGATCCGAAAGATGCAACACAATTGCCAGTTAGAAGTGATTTAGAAAATATCGTTTGGTGTCATCAAAATTTAGACTTTGCTTCTGGTCCTTACTTGGTTCGTAGCCATCAAGGCAATACCGCTGATCATTTGATTATCGAAAGAGGTGGAAAAGCAATTATTGGTATTAATGATAATTGGAATACTTGGCAAACCGATTGGGTCGATTCTAACTTCCCTCCGGGTACGGTTTTAGTTGATTATTCTGGGGCAAACGGCTCGGCAACTCGCACGGTACAAAATGACCAAAGAGTAGAAATATCAACGCCTCCATGCGATGGTTCGGCAGCGAACGGTCGTCGAGGTTATTCGATTTGGGCACCGCAAGGTATCGTCAGTACTTATACGCCGCAACGCCAAACCTCAACAACGCAAGAGTGGGAAATGGCTAATGATTTGGGCGACAGCCATTGTAGTTCGTTACAACAAGGTGGAGCATTGCCGGACAATTCTACGGCTTACCGCAATGTTGGAAAAGTATTTGTCAATAACATCGATCCAATTACTTACAAACTCATTCCTGACGATAACACGAAGGATTTAACAATTGAATTATTCGATGTAGATGGAAACTTATTAGCTGCTCAAAATGGTGTTGACACCTTGACCGGAACATATACAGCCAGTCAAGAAGGTTGGATAGATATTAAAATAAGAAATACGAATGCCACTCAATCTGGTCAAAAATGTTGGGTGAAAGTGACTTATACGGCTCCGGCCGTTGTTGATGTGACGCAATATCCATTGTTACCAGATGTAGCGACTTGGACAGGAAATTTTAGTAATGCTTGGGAAGATTGTCGCAATTGGCAGCAAGGACTCTTGCCAGATGAAAATCGTGATGCCGTGATTCCGACTAATAGTGCTTCAAATCCTGAGATTAATAATGGTGCATATTGTAAAAAATTGACGATTGAAAACGGTAAAACCTTGTCTATTATTAATAGTAATTTGAATATTTATGGCGATTTGGAAAATAACGGGACGATAACTAATTTTTGTGGAACAGCTGTTTTTAGAGGAGATTCGCCGCAGGTTATTAGTGGAAATCCAACAACGATTTGTAAGGTACGATTTACAAATAATACAGGAACAACTTTACAAACAAATTTGACGATTACCGATCAGTTATCATTTGGTGCAGGTTCGAAGTTATATCTTGATGATTATACCTTGGAGATAAATAAAAATGCAACTGTTTTGGCCGGTGCCGGATACGTCGTAACTAAAGATGATCCGCTTGCGAGCGGAGGTGTCGTTCGTGAGGTTGGTAGCACTTCAATTCTATTTCCTATCGGTACAGAAACCTCTTATACACCTGTTTTTGTGAAATCCAATGCTGGTATTCCTTATGTGAATATCCGTACATTCAATAATGTGTACAATAACGGAAACATGGGCGGAATTGTCTCTGATATAAATAAAACCGTAGAGCAAACATGGGAAATTATGACGCAAACGCCGAGTAGTGATTTAGACCTTAATTTTAGATGGAATGAAACAGACGAAGGTTCAAGTTTTACCCGTAATAATGCTACGATTATCAGAAATGACGGTGGATTCTGGTTTAGTGTGCCGTCTGATGCAACATTAGGAAATGATCCTTATACAAAATCTGCTAATGGTGTAACGCATTCTGGTTATTTTACGATTAGTAACGGAACTGTAAGTACAGCAGAAATTCTAACAGAAAGTGAAACATACTCCGTGACGCCAAATCCTTCAAATGGTGTATTTGAAATATTATCTATACAGGCGACAAATGAAGATTTACAAGTTGTCATTTATAATGTAAGAGGTGAAGAGGTTCAACGTATAAATGGTAAATTGGACGTAATCAATCAAACTTTAAGACAAGAAAAACGACCAAAAGGGGTTTACTTTTTGCGAATTCAATCCGAAGAAGGTAAATTTGCTACTTTCAAAATTATTGTTCAGTAAATTAGTGATTAATGATTAGGGATTAGTTTTTTAGTAAACTAAGGACTAATCCCTAAATTACTAATCACTAAAAATTTATACATGAAAAAGTTTATAATCATTTTTGCTTTCTTATTTAGTGGATTAGCGGTAACAGACGTTACCGCACAAGTCGGTGCAGGTTTAGTACTTGGCGGCGATTATTATCAATGGTATCAAAACCCGACCGTAGTAGGCGAAACCGACCAACAGTCTTCTGGTAATGCCGTTCTGAATGGTGCATTTGGTCCAAAGATTTGGTTTGGTACAAGAAATTTTTCGCTCTCTTTAGAAGGTCACGTCAACTGGGGAATCACAGCATTTGATATGCACGAATACAAAGGAATGGGACACTTGTCCTTTCCTCTTTTGGCAAAATTAAACTTTGGAGGATTATCGACTTTTAAAGATGGTACAAACAAAGGGTTTTACATCGGTGGCGGTGTTCAGTATTCTCGTACAGAAGCGTATGGTTTGACGGCTGATTTTGATGGTAATACAACACGAAATTACTTTCAAACCTTTATCGGTGAAATTGGTTTTGGCGGTGGTGGCGATGGTGTCGTAGCGACAACTTTCGTCCGCCTTGGAGTAGGTGAAAATAATGCCTTAACGCTAAATGTCGGTTCAATGCTTGATTTTAACGTTGGTGAGTTTATCAAAAATCTTGATTTAGATGGTGGAAATGATAACGACGAACAAATCCAAAGTTTTATGTAAAAGGAACGGTTGACGGACATTCTGCTGAAGGAACTCATAATAAAATAAAAAATTAATTTATTTAATATCAAAAAGGTTTTTTACAAAAGCAGTAATTTCAATCCGAAATTACTGCTTTTTTGTACCTTCGATTTTCTTGTATTTTGAAATAATAGAATGAATGAAAACGATTATTGAATCGCAATATTTACCACCGATTAGTTACTTCGCTGTTTTATTAAAACAACCTTCGATTTTTATTGAACAATATGAAAATTATCAAAAAGGGTCGTACCGGAATCGTTGTCATATTGCTACGGCAAACGGTATTTTGCGGCTAAGTATTCCATTGGAAAAAGGAAAAAATAACCAAACACCAATTAAAGAAGTTAAGATTTATAATGCGGATAATTGGCAAATTCAACATTGGCGAGCAATGAAATCGGCTTACGGAAAATCACCTTATTTTGAGTTTTATGCCGATGAGTTATGTCTATTTTTTGAAAAAAAATATGATTTCTTATTAGATTGGAATACCGATTTATTGCGTTTTATGACTGAAAATATTGGCTTACCAGTCGATATTCAACTCACCGATAATTATTACAAAAACGATAATACCATAATGGATTATCGAAATGTCATTTCTCCAAAAAAGGAAAATTCAAACTTATTTCAAGACCTTCATTATGGACAAGTTTTTGAAGACAAACACGGATTTATAACTAACTTAAGTATTTTGGATTTGCTATTTTGCAAAGGCCCAGAAGCGATTTTCGTTATTGATAATTTGAAAAATAAACTTTAATCTGATTTGGGCAACAAGCAGTATTTTGAGTGTTGCACAATAGATGATTTTAAAAAATGGCCGCTCTAAAAACGTAAGATTACATCATCTAAGGATAGGTTTATGAAGTTTTTAAAGTTTTGTAAATCTTAGGTTAAACCTAAAAAATAATCCAAGTATCAATTCGTATGAAACGAAAAATTACAAAACGAATTATCTTTTTAATAACCATTATCGGAATCGGAATCGCCATTTATTTTATTGGCAGAAATGCCTATTTCGGGGCGAAATATCCGATAGGCGAACCGATTGATACCTTGAATAATGTGGTCGTTTATTACAATGGTTCGACTCGAAATGTGCTAGAGCGAAATACTACAAAAGACGGCTATAACTTAGGTTTAAAGTATCAATGTGTTGAATTTGTGAAGCGATATTATTACGAAGTTTACGATCACAAAATGCCCGATAGTTACGGTCACGCCGTTAGTTTTTTTGATAAATATTTGCGTGATGGAAGTATGAATAGTCGTCGTGAACTTATTCAGTATAAAAACCCGGGTAAAAAGCCACAAATTGGGGATTTAATTGTGATGGATAAAACACTGTGGAATCGTTACGGACACGTTGCAATTGTATCCGAGGTTACTGGGAATGATATTGAAATTACGCAACAAAATCCTGGTCCTTATGCCGAGTCGAGGGTTCGTATTCCGATGTATCAAACGAATGGCGGTGCATGGTTCGTTGATCATAAGCGGGTTTTAGGTTGGCTACATTATGATAAAGAACAAATCAAAGTCTATCGTGAAACGAAGATGATTTCGCCAGATTAAAAAAGGTTTACGATTCCAAAAAAGAATCGTAAACCTCTGCAAACTGCCGACTGTAAACTGCTAACTATTTTCCTCCCAAATCATCGCCAAATTCACGATCATTTCCACCGCTTTTTGCATATCTTGAATCGATACCCATTCGTGACGAGAGTGAAAAGCGTGTTCACCAGCAAAGATATTCGGGCAAGGCAACCCCATAAACGACAAGCGAGAACCGTCAGTTCCACCACGAATATGCGAACGAATCGGCTCTAAACCGGCTCTTTCAATCGCTTGATAAGCGTAATCCGATACTTGCGGATAATTTTTCAAAACTTCCTTCATATTTCGGTATTGCTCTTTCACGGTCAGAGTCGCTTTAGAACCCGGATAGTTTTTCAAGACTTCATTCATAATATTTTCCAAAAAGGCAGCGTGTTCCGCCAATTTTTCCGTTTCAAAATCACGAATGATGAACGAAATTTTAGCCGTTTCCGTGTGTGCTTCCATCGCTACAGGATGAACAAAACCTTCTTTTCCAGAGGTTGTTTCGGGCGATAATCTATCTTTTGGCAAAGCCGCTACAATATCCGCAGCGATTTTAATCGCAGACTCCAACTTACCCAACGCAAACCCTGGGTGAATCGAAACACCTTCAATATTAATAGTTGCAGCATCAGCTGAGAAGGTTTCATCTTCCATCGAACCCAATTCCTCGCCATCAACAGTATAACCAAAGTCCGCCCCTAATTTCTCAATATCGACTTTATCCACGCCACGACCAATTTCCTCATCTGGCGTAAATAAAATGCGAATTTTACCGTGTTTTACCTCGGGATTTGTCATGAAAAAATGTGCAGCGTCCATGATTTCTGCTACGCCAGATTTATTATCCGCTCCCAACAGAGTATGGCCACTTGCCGTGATAATATCATTTCCAAGCTGACGCTTCAACGATGGATAACGTGCCATTGTAATCACCTGCGAATTATCATCGGGCAATACCAAATCCGAGCCGTCATAATTTTTATGAATAATCGGTTTTACATCTTTTCCGCTACAATCTGGCGACGTATCCATGTGCGAACAAAAGCAAATTACAGGCACATCTTTGTCCGTATTGCTCGGAATCGTCGCATAAACGTAACAATGTTCGTCCAAATGTGCGTCCGAAATGCCCATTTCGTGCAATTCTTTCACCAGTAAATTTCCCAAATCTCGTTGTTTCTCCGTACTCGGATGCGTTGTAGAATTCGGGTCAGATTCCGTATCAATCTTTACATAACGAAGAAAACGCTCCGTAACTGTGTGTTTAATATTTAGCATTTTTTATGTTTTAGTCTAATTATTAAGAATGGCAAGTTATGGAAAATTCAGAAAAATATCGAAATAAAAAAAAGGCCTATTGTATAAAAAAATAAACCTGCTGAAGTCAGACTTAGCAGGTTTATCAAAAGTAGTTGTTCAAAAATTATTTTTTCATCAATTGTGTATATTCATAAATATGCGTTTCGAATTCATTCCACTTAATGTTATCTCCATATTTCTCCATCAATTCTGGACAGTCACCAAAAACATCAGCAAATTGCTCTTTATAATCCTTTTTTAATAAACGGTAAGCCGATTTATCCGCTGCTTTTTTGATATAATAAGATTTATCCAAACCACCGGCAACGGTGATGCCACCGACACCAACACTTGCAGTTTCTTTAGAGAAAGGATCGTGATATACTTTAATATTTTGAGAGAAAGAAGGATTCAATATTTGAAGCATCAAATCGTCCGTTTTCTTTTTGACTTTAGTTGATACTTTTTCAAAAAGTACATAACCATCTTTTATTAAAGTCGTGTCAATCGTTGTCTCTTTTTCCCAGCTACTTACATTATTGATTGTTTCTAAAGCAGCTCCAAATTTTCCAAGATTACTCGGTGCAAGGTACATATAATCAATCTTTTCGGGATTCATTTTTACCTTTTCACCATCTAAATCTTTCATTTTTACAGTTTCAATCAAACCTTTCGTTCGCTTGAATCCACTTAATGTTCCTTTAATCTCTGAGCCATCTTCCATGTAAAAATATGCCGTTTTCTTTTTAGAAAATCCTTCTAATGGAATAGAAAATTTCTGGGCAGTCAAACAGGTTGCTGTTAAAAGCACCATCATAATAGGTAATAAAATAATTTTTTTCATTTTTTCTGTTTAATATGTTTAATAACGTTTGAAGCTGTTTTATACAACTCTTCGCTAAGGTAATGATTTACAAATACCTTATGATTAATTTTATGGTTAACTTATTATTAAAACGGATTGATGATTTTATAAATGATCCGCTAAAATAGACTTTTTACTAATAAAAGGAGTGTTACCAACGTGTTGGACTAGAGTTAATGATAGGATTCAGAAAGCGATTGAAATAATAGAATGTTCGTATAATTATACATTATAGGATTACACTTGCCAGTCAAAACTATTAAATGGAAAATCGAGTATTTGTGTGATTATAACTCGGCTTTACGCCACACCATATTTCGAGCAAATCGGACATTCCTCAGGATTATGCCCTCGTGCAGGACAATATTCCCGACCAAAGAAAATGATTTGTAAATGCAATTTATTCCATAATTTTTTAGGAAATAATTCCTTTAAATCTCGTTCAACTTGCGTGACGCTTTTCCCTTCACTTAATCCCCAACGTTTCGCCAAACGATGAATGTGTGTATCGACAGGAAACGCAGGTACACCAAAAGCTTGCGACATTACGACCGAAGCCGTTTTGTGTCCAACACCAGGTAAGGCTTCCAGTGCTTCAAAAGATTGTGGTACTTCGCCATTATGCTCTTCTAAGATAATTTCCGAAAGTCGATGAATCGCTTTTGACTTGCGAGGTGAAAGCCCACAAGGTCGAATAATTGCCTTGATTTCATCGACTTCTAAAGTGATCATTTCTTGTGGTGTGTCCGCTTTCTCGAACAAAAAAGGTGTGACTTTATTGACCCGTTCATCCGTGCATTGTGCCGAAAGTAAGACTGCAACCAGTAAAGTATAAGGGTCTTGATGATCAAGTGGAATCGGTGTTTCAGGATAAAACTCTTCTAACATTTTAGCGATACGCTTCGCTTTGGTCTTTTTTGATAATGGTCGTGGCATTTGGCGATATTTAATGATTCATTCAACTAAAAAGTAATAGAAAAGCCGAATTTCAATTTATTAAAATTCGGCTTTTACGCTATACCGTATCTTCAAAGGTACAACTTGCAATTTCAAAATAATCAGGTTTATCAGCTGCCGTATCGTGAATGTAACTATTGACAACTCGGCTTTTTTGGAGTAGAAAGATGCCTGGCATCTGAAAGCCATCACCTAAAAAACCAATGCCGTATCCTTTTTCCATCGCTAACTTGAAACCTCGCATCATAACACTTAGACCAAACAACTGACGAAAGTTTCCTTTTACTAAGCCGAATGCTTTGTAAAATCGACACTCTGGATCGCTGACGTGAACTGAATTAGGGAGTTTATATTTTTTGAAATATTGTTCTGCTTCTTTATTATTGGACATGTGAACGAAGACTACTTTTACCCCTCTTTTTTCTATTTGAGGTCGTGTTTTGGATAAGTCGTCGAGTGCTTCTCTACAAAAGGTGCAACCAAATCGCCTAAGGAAAACTAACAAAACTGGTTGGTTTTCAGACATTTTTTTGAGAGAAATTCCCTCATTAGTCACCATAACGGATAGGACATTAGAGTCGATTATCATACAATAGTTATTGCATTCAGCTCACTACCTAAAACCTATACTTTATAGGTTCAATTATACCAATGAAGTTAACCAGTATCAATTAGTATCGGTTCGAAACAAACATTTAACTCAACTGTTATTTTATGTCAGATTAATTCCTCAAATCTGTTATAAATAGTACGTTTTGTAAAATTGAATTACTTCCGAGTACTTGGATATTTCTTTTATTGATACTAACAACTGGCTCTAATTTAAAAGATATAGTTTTAGATTGTTAGCTTAATATAGTTTTTTATTCCACCTAAAAAAACACAAAATAAGCCTTAATGTTTAAAATAAGGCATGAGAATCAAATAAGTTTCGTTACCCCAAATATAGCGTTTCTTATAATTTATGAGTCAATGATTTTTTTTGTCTTAAAATTATGCCCCATTTTTCAATTATTTCACTCACAATACCATCTTTTAGTGGTTTACTGATGTAATCATCCATGCCAGCTTCCATACATTCTATTCTATCTTCTTTCAGTGCATTGGCAGTCATGGCGATAATTACAGGGCGTTTGTCGATTGGCAATAATTGATTGATTCGTCGTGTTGCTTCCAGACCATCTAACTCTGGCATTTGTATATCCATAAATACGAGGTCGTAATCTTGACGCTGAACAGTTTCCACGGCTTCCAGGCCATTTCCGACAGCTTCTGCCTGATAACCGGCTTTTTTCAAAATAAATAAAACTAATTTTTGGTTAATCGTGTGATCTTCAACCACTAAAATTTTCATTGGGAAACGGTTTGCCAGTTTATCTACGGTTGCTATTGATGCAATTTCTGCTTTATCAACTGTTTCCTGCAAAAATATATTCTTTAATAAATGTCTGAATGTCACATTTCGATAAGGTAATTGAAAAATAAAGGTTTGTTTTGACAGTTGTAAGTGATTAGAATTTTGTGGCGTGATTGCGATAAAAGGAAGGTTTTCTAAAGCAGGATTTTCCCTAACATTCCATTCTTTTAAGTCATGTTCTACCGAATAATCAATGATAACTATTTCCTTATTCATAAGGTCGTTTGCTTTTGAAGCAAACGCTTTGGTGGAATAAACAGTGACATTCATCTTATAATTTTTTAACTGAAAAGTGAGAAATGCTTTTAAATAAGGATTATCCGAAATCAATATAACATTCTTATTATACAAAAATGATAGCTCTTGTAAATGCCCGATAGCTTTGTAGGAATCTTTATTTTTTTGTAACCTAATCGTAAAAGAAAAAGTAGAACCCTTCTGTTCTTTACTCTCGACCCAGATATCTCCGCCCATTAAGTGAACTAATTTTTTTGAAATAGCCAAACCCAATCCTGTTCCGCCATATTCTCGCGTGTGAGAAGCATCAATTTGCGAAAAAGCATTGAATAAACGTTCCATTTTCTCTTTCGGAATTCCAATTCCGGAGTCCGAAATATCAAACTGTAGCGTGATATCATTGTTTGATGAATCAATCTGTTTGACGCTCAAGATGACTTCGCCTTGATGCGTAAATTTGATGGCGTTATTAATCAAATTCAAAATGACTTGTTTCAAGCGAGTAACATCACCGACGGCAATCGAAGGCACGGATTTATCTATTTTGCAATATAAGCCCAAGCCTTTTTCGTAGGCTTTGACGGAGAATAAATCGCAAGTTGTTTCTAAGGCTGATTCGATTTCAAAAGGTTGTTCCTCTAGTTCCATTTTGCCCGATTCTATTTTAGAAAAATCTAAAATATCATTAATAATTGTAATCAAATTATCACCACTGATTCGGATAGTTTCCACAAAACTTCGTTGTTCTTCATTCAGTTCGGTGTCTGCTAAAAGACTGGTCATTCCGATCACGCCATTCATCGGCGTTCGGATTTCGTGACTCATAGTAGCCAGAAACTGTGATTTTGCCACTACCGCATCTTGTGCGACTTTGGCTGCACTTTTTAACCTTAAAGAAAAACGGTGCGACAATATTAAAGACTGAAAAAAGAAGAAGCCTACGTAGCATATAAAAGGGATGAGATTATTTACTTTCATTATATTAAAATAGCCTAAAATGACGAAGGCAACGCCTATGAACACGGATACTAAGCTCAAAATACTATAAACTGAACTTTCTTGATTATTTAAAAAGGCTCTAACAATGACCAATAAGCCATAGGCTAAAAAGAATATGACAAACATGATATAGTACTCCACAGCATTTGTAAATATATAGGATGGTGTTAGAATAGTGTAGGCAATAAAAAATAAAGGAAGTATATATAATATGCTAAAAATCAATGTGTTAGATTCTTTGGGGTGTAAGCGTTGTATGAATTTTAAAAAGAATAATGAACTCAAAAACAGGGCGATATATTCTAAATGTAACGTGACGCTCCAGGGAAGTTCCGGAAAAAATGAATGTAGAGGATAGTTGTTACAGCCAACGACTCGGTAACAATAAGTAATACAGAATAAGGAGAAGTATAAAATTACTCGGTCTTGACGATCGAAGTAATATAATCCTAAAAAGAAAAGAGAAGCTAATAAGATTCCGCCCGTCAACAAGAGATCGAAAGCAAGATTTTCTTGTCTTTCTTGTGCTAAATATTCTGCATCGCCAATAAAAATTGAGTTGGATATTCCACCTCTTGCATGACGAAAATTAGAAATTTGAAGTACGATATCTAAAGTATCTGTATGATGATAATAGGTTTTTGTCAAAGGAAGAAAGTGTGGTTTAGAAGTCTCTTTTGATGTACCTACTTTTCCATTTTTTGAAAATAATCGACCGTTAATAGTCATTCGATAAGCAGAATAGGTATCGGGGATTTTTAGACCTACAAGATCTGTATCTTGTGGTAAAAGAATTTGTAAGCGATAAGTAGCATAACCAAAAGAAGAGAGCGGTTTTCCATTTTTTCCTTTGATATTTCGCCATAATTTTGGAAATGTGTGATAATTTTTTTCCGTTTTTGCGTCGATTTCCTCCGCTGTAAGTAGTTCTTTGTAATAAAATTCCCATTCTCCATCAAGTGAAATAGGTTTATCTAAGGTGATATTTCGTAAATCTAAAACACCTGCTTCGCTGCTTTGTGCAAAGCTGTTGTTATTGCAAAACAGCAGTAATATAATGATTACTTTAATATAATATTTGTAATAGCTCATTAGAGGTTGTTATTATCGTTGGTTTTGTTGATGTATTAAAAATAATTTGTTGTCTTTGAGGTCTCTTTATTTCAAAATTAGATTTATACATCTTACAAGACCATAACTTTTTATTTTTAGCAGATTAAAATTAGGAATTATTGGGTTTATTTTATTTCTTAATTTTTTGTATAGTGACTTTCAAAAATCTACATAATTAAATAATTTCGTGTGTTCTATCATTAAATTTGATATTTTCAGTAAATTGATGATTATTATTTCCACATTTTAGGAAACCGATAAACGTTATTCATAAATTTTGTGTCGGTTGATTATATTAAATATTCTGAGCGGGTAAGTTCAGGGCGGTTTTAATGCAAAATATAGATCAAAAACATTTATTTTCATCATTTGTCCGAATTCTCGGACAATAACGGCTTTCTTCAAAATTTAGATTGATAAAATAGATAAATTAGAAAACACCATTTAGTTAGAAATATGAAAATTTTAAAGGTAAGTATAAAGAATATCAACTCACTGCGTGCAGATAATGAGCCACAAGTCATTGATTTTCAGGATCAAAGAATCACGTCGCAGGGCTTATTTGCAATTGTTGGCGATACCGGAGCAGGGAAAACGACTATCCTTGATGCGATTACGCTGGCCTTGTATGGTCGAACGGCAAGAGGACACGAAGAGGATGTTATGACGCATGGTACGTATGAGTGTTTTGCGGAAGTCGAGTTTGCGGTAAAAGGTAAAAGGTATCGAGCGAAATGGAGTCAGCACCGAGCCAGAAAAAAGGCGAATGGTGCGTTACAAAAAGCGAAATTTGAAGTAGCGAGTTTGCCTGATGGTAAGTTTTTATGTCGGTCATTGAAAGGAAAGGTTTTATCGACCATCGAAGAATTGACTGGTTTGGATTATGGGCAGTTTAAACGTTCGGTCATGTTGGCTCAAGGAGAGTTTGCGGAGTTTTTGAAGTCGGACGAAGGTAGTCGAAGTGATTTGTTGGAGAAAATTACTGGAACGGAACGTTATTCTGAAATTTCAAAAGCGGCTTTTGAGCGAAATCGAGAAGAACAACAAGCCTTAGAAAAATTAAAAGAGCAACTGGACGGCTTGCAGGTATTAGAAGAGGATAAAGTAGTGGCGTTGGAAACGGAAAAGGCGAATTTATCGGCTTTAAATGTAGATTTTGAACAACAAATTCAGAATTTTGATAAGCAGATAAATTGGTTGGATTTGTTAGAAAAACTGGAAAAACGTCATGTGGAATTAGAAAATAAATTGAAGGAATTAAAGGAAGAAGAACAGGCGAAACAGGAGCTGTTTAGTTTATTAAATTTGCATGAAAAAGCGGTGCGTTTTCAAGTGCCTTTAAATGAAATTAATAGTTTAAATGAGCAGGTGCAAGCGGTTGATAATCAGTTGATAATTATACGAAAGAAGTTTGAGTCAGTTGATGATAATTTACAAATTGAAGAAGATGAATTGGCTTTTGCCAAACAGCACCTCGATACGCTGAAATCGGTAGAAGAAGAACAACTACAACTTTTTGAGGCGGTTATTTTATTGGATAATAATATTGAAAATCAACGTAAGCCTATTTTTAATAAGGAACAAAATATTAAGGAACTTACTAAACTTTATAAGGTTAATCAAACTGTTTTGGCGAAAGCCAGTGAAAACTATCAAAATGCAAAAACGAACTTTGAAAGTGCAACGGAATGGTTGAAAAGTAACGGTATTTTTGCTGATTTAAAAGAGGAATTGACAGCGATTGAGTTAGACATTCAAGCGTTTGAGCAGCAGCAAAAGTTATTGGTAGAAACGCAAAAAACAACAGAGGTATTAGGCGATAAAATCGGTAATTTACAAGGTAATATTGAAGTATTCGATGAAAGGTTAGTAGAAATCAATTCGTTGATTGCAGAGAAGAAAGAAGCTTTTGAAACTTTGTTTCCGAACGCAGAAAGTGAAACTTTGGCTATTCGAACGGTCGAAAATAATATCGAAGAAGGACAACAGCAAATTGCAGAATTAAAGGATTTTCTTCAGGAAGTAAAGGGTTTTGAAGCGAATAATTTGCTGTTGCAACAGCAAAAGAATGATTTATCAGAATGTGAAATTTTGCAACAAAATTTGTCGGTTGAGTTAGAAAAATTATCGGCGAAAATCGAGGCAACAGCGGCAAAATTAGTGGATAAAACGAAGGTTTTTGAGCTGGAGGAACGAATGCAACGACTTGAGGATTATCATAAAACGTTAGAGAAAGGAAAACCTTGTCCGTTGTGTCATTCTACGGAACATAACTTGAATTACGATTACGATGTATCGAGAGCAAAACGAGAAAAAGATGATACTGAAAAAGCCTTGAAAGCTTTGGAAAAACAGGGGGCTAAGGTGGAAGCAAGTTTGGAAAATGTGGCTAAAAATGCGATTTCACATACTCAACAAATTGAATTTTTTGAACAAAAAACCGATGCTTTTCGAGCATTTTTACAAACGGTTTCAGATGAAAATCGACAATTATATAATAAAGCTGGTGCTCAAAGTTTAGAAAAAAAGCTGAACAGTTTGAGTGATGCGTTGCGAAATCAGCAGCAACTCAAAACGCAGCTGGTAGAGCTGAATAATAGTCTTGAAGAAACGAAAAAACGAAAAACGGAAATTCAGAGTAATTTGGCGATTTTGAAGAAAGAAGTAGATGTTTTGTCGGAGAATTTTGAGAAAGAACGCCGAAGGTTACTTGAGGTAGCAGCAGAGGAGCAACAGCTGAAAGATAAGTTGACGACGATAGCAAAACGATATGATTTAGAGTTTGATGAGTCGAGTTTTTTGAAAATTTTGAGGCAACAAAATCAAGATTATCAATCGAGAGAAAAGCAACAGTCAAAGTCTGAAAATGAAATGACATTAGCAAAACAAGAGATTGAACAACTTACTAAACAGCTTGAAAATCAGAGGATTGCTTTGGAGGAATTGACAAATGAATTGAATGTAGCAAAGACGGAATTATTGGAGTTGACGACGAGACGAAAAGGTTTATTCGGTACTAAAAATCCTAAAATAGAACAGCAGAAATTTAAGCAGCAATTGGCTGAAAATGAATATACTGTTCAACAATTAGAGAAATCTTATCATCAGTTATTAGTCGAAAAATCGAAGTTAGAAACGACAATTACGAATGCTGAGTTACAGCAAAATCAGTTGTCAAACTTATTATTAAAAAAATCTGAAGTATTACAAAAAGCGATTAGCGAAAGCGGTTTTGAAGATGTGAAAGCGGTCAGAAAAGCATTGCTTTCTGACGGACAAAAGGAACAAATCGAAATGGAACAGCAGGCGTTGAATAAGTCGATTATTCAAGTCAAACAGTCGCTAAAAGATAACAGACAGAACTGGGAAATAGAACAAGAAAAGCGATTAACGGATAAAGATAAATTAACTTTAGTATCTGAAAATCAATCTATTCGGATTGAACAAAATAAAGTGTTACAACGAATCGGTAGTATTAAAAATATGCTACAGACGAACGAATTAAACAAAGCAAAAGCAGCGAGTCAACTGCAAAAAATACAAAAACAAACGAAAGAGACGGCTCGTTGGTCGAGTCTGAATGATTTGATTGGACAGGCAAGTGGCAAGAAGTTTCGAGTGTTTGCACAAAGTTTGACGTTAAAGCAGTTGGTGAATTTGGCAAACCGGCATTTGGATAATTTAAACCCTCGATATTTTATTGAAAAAGATGAAGAAGAGGTCTTGGATTTGATGATTGTTGATACGTTTCAAGCGAATACAAGGCGACCGATGAAAACGCTTTCTGGTGGCGAGAGTTTTTTAGTGAGTTTGGCGTTGGCGTTGGGTTTGTCGGATTTGGCGGGGCAAAATACGAATATCGAATCACTATTTATTGATGAAGGTTTCGGTACATTGGACGAAAAAACGTTGGAGGATGCGATTATTACGCTCGAAAATCTAAATCACTCCGGGAAAACAATCGGTGTAATCTCGCACGTTCCGGCATTAAAAGAAAAGATTACGACGCAAGTTCGGGTCTTGAAAAAAGGTGGCGGTGTTTCTGTTTTGGAGTTGAATGGTTAGCAATAAACCGTGCCGGTTTTCGAGGCCGACACGGTTTAAAATTAGACTGTTTGAATAATATCGTACTGTGTAATCACATGAAGTGTTCCTGCTTTGTCTTTTGCTAAGACGGCTGGTGTTTTGCGGTTGATATATAAATTCAACTGCTTGCATGACAAATCCTCATGAACAACTGGAAAGGCTTCGCCCATGATTTCAGCAACTAATTTCTCAGCATTGTTATACGGATTTTCCAAAAGGTAATTTAAAACAGCCGTTTCGGTCAAAGAACCAACGATTTCGTTATTATCCATAACTGGCATTTGCGAAATATCGTGCGATTTCATAATATCGAAAGCGTGACGAATCGTATCGTTTTTGCCGATAGCGTAAAAAGTCTTATTTTGCTTTTGAGCGATAACGTCTCGTACCTTCAATTCATCATCTAAGAATCCACGTTCTCGCATCCATTCGTCATTAAAAATCTTACCGACATAACGACTTGCATGGTCATGGAATAAGACGACGACTACATCAGTAGGTTTCAATTTGTCTGCCAATTGTAGAACGCCTGCCATTGCTGAACCTGCAGAGTTACCGACCAAAATTCCTTCTTGACGAGCCAACTCACGAGTCATAACCGCAGCGTCTTTATCGGTGACTTTCTCGAAGTAATCAATGATGCCGAAGTCTACATTTTTAGGCAAAATATCTTCTCCGATACCTTCGGTGACGTAAGGATAAATTTCTTTTTCATCGAAAATACCAGTTTCGTGGTATTTTTTGAAAACAGAACCATAAGTATCGATTCCCCAGATTTTAATATCTGGATTTTTAGATTTTAAATATTTGCCGACTCCCGAAATCGTTCCACCTGTACCAACACCGACAACAAAATGCGTAATTTTTCCATCGGTTTGTTCCCAAATTTCTGGTCCTGTTGACTCAAAATGAGCTTCACGATTGGATAAATTATCGTATTGATTACACCAGTAAGAGTTTGGAATTTCTTTATTCAAGCGTTCGGCAGTGGAGTAATAAGAACGAGGATCGTCAGGTTCTACATTCGTTGGACAGACGATAACCTCTGCACCAACGGCTTTCAACATATCGACTTTTTCTTTCGATTGTTTGTCAGTTGTTGTGAAAATACAACGATATCCTTTGACGACTGCTGCGATAGCAATACCCATTCCGGTATTTCCTGAAGTACATTCGATGATAGTTCCACCGGGTTTTAAGTCGCCTCTTGCTTCGGCATCTTCGACCATTTTGAGTGCCATTCTGTCTTTGACAGAGTTACCAGGATTGGTGGTTTCTACTTTTGCTAAAATTGTAGCTTCTGTTTTTGAAGCGATTTTGTTTAATTTGACCAACGGCGTATTTCCGATGGTTTCTAAAATGTTATTAAAAACACGCATATTTTCTAGTAATTATTGGTGATCCGCCTGCGACTATTTGCAGGCAGGTTAGTACGTCAATTAGTATTTTCTAAAACTTGTACCAAATAAATTTTGAAGGTTAGATTTTCGGAATCTACCTCTTTGAATAACTCACTTTTAAGGTATTTGATCGTAAAAGTAAGATAGACACTCATTTAGAGGTCTTGATGTTTTTATTAAAAACTTTAAGCTAATAACTTGTAGATAAATAATAAAATCATTTTAACTATTATGATAATAATCAAACAATCACAATCAATTTACAGTTTACAAATAATAATTAATATCAACTCTAAAGCTCCGATTTATTCCGCCGAGTGCTTTCGCTGCACCAGGAGAAAGTACCAAAAGTGTGTCGTAGCGATACCCTGCGGTTTGCAGACGTCCTACCACCTTGACATAAAGGGAGCGATTATTTAAAGGATTGGTAACTTTCAAAATAGTGCCACTCGGGGCGGTTTTATGCAAAGCATAAAGGTTGTCTCCTTCCTGGCTTTTGTGCCAAACTGCCGGTCCTTTTTCGTTTACTTCCTGTTTATTTTTATCTCGACTATTTTTTAAATAAATCGCTTTTAAATTCTGATAAGAATCATATAAAGCCATTGGAAGCCATGCACGAACACCGACCTTGGGCGGAATACCGTCAATATCAATCCAACCCACAATAACTTTATCGCCGATTTCTAAATTATTGTCTGTCTTATTATTAAGGCGACGAAAACTATCTAATTCCATTCCGAATTTTGTTTTCGCAATTTTGTAAATAGTATCTTTTGGTTTGACAACATAAACAACCTCAATCATTCGCCATTTAATTGTTTTACTGGTTTTTTGCCACTTAATATCTCGACTTCCGACAGGTATTTTGATTATTTGATTGATTTCTACGCCATTTTCTAATGATGGATTGTAGTACAACAAATCTGTGATTTCCAGCCCGTAATATTTTGCAATAGAATATAAGGTTTGTTTTGGTTTGATCTGATGTAATAAAAATCGATTGTTTCCTTGCAAAATAACCTCTAAAGTATCTGTCGGGTGTAGCATTCGCAAAGGAATAATTACCGTGTCTTGAGGAGTCGTGGCGAAAACATTGGTCACACAAAGAATAGAAATAATGATGATTGAGCTAATTTGTCTCATTTACTTTAGTACTTGTTTTTTGATAATGATTAGTTTGAATTAGTTTGACATAATCATTTGTAATCGAATATTTATTTGACAGTTAATAAAATTGAGGGTAGTAACCAAGTTAGTTATGGTAAAAAAGTGCTGCAAAAGTACTACGAAAGTGGTTTTTTATTAAAATGTTGACTTCGAAATTATTAAAGTTGAAGTCATTACAATTTGAAATACCTAATTATTGAAATTATGTTTCGACAGCCATTGTTTTTAGACCGATAATATGTGAATCACTAACCGTCCCAATAATATAAATATCAATTTCGACTTTTCCGATTCTAAATGCTTTGGCGTTGGCAACTTGTGATTGAAAAAAGTCTATAATTTGTTTAAATCTATTGGCTTTTTCACGTCGTTCGGTGGAGTAGTACGGTCGAGTTCTCGCTCTACGAGATAGTAGTTTATCTGGTGTAGATTCTTTGACTTCGAGTGTTTTACTCTTTGTACCAATATATTCCTGTATTGTTGTGGCATCAACTACTTTCGTTTTGATTTCCCAACAAATTACCTCAAAAGGATAATCACTTTCACTTGTAAAAAGTAAGTCCTCGGACATACTTTTTAGCATTTCCAGAAGTTCCTCAATGTCTTCGTTCTTGTCCTCATTTGGAGGTCGATAGAAGAATCCTTTTATGTAGTCGTACCAAGCCATTGTTCAAAGATAAATAAACCGAAATACTATAAAAGCATTTCGGTTTATAAATTTTAATTTCGGTAATATTTATTAAATTGTATCTGGTTGTTATTTTTTATTTCACAAAAATATAAATTTTAAACTACTTGACCTTTTATTTTTCCATTACTAATGGCTAATAATCCTAAAAATGTAATCAAACCATTTAAAATTAATAGTTCAAATCCGAATTTGTAACCATAAAATAGAGTGGTAGAATATAGGCTTAGGACGTAACAAATAATTGGCGAGGCAATACAGATGAAAGGAGCTAATTTATCATTGATTTTAAATTTCGTAAAAAAGCCAAAAATGTATAAACCAAGCAAAGGGCCATAAGTATAACCTGCTGCTGTAAAGACTTTATTGATGACAGAACTATCGTCTAAGTTTTTAAAAATAATAATTACCATTATCAGTAAAATAGAGAAACTAATATGGACAATGGTACGAGTTCTACGATTTTCTCGGCTATTTGCATCTTCCTTTTTTTCAAAATTTAGAAAATCTACACAAAAAGAAGTGGTCAACGATGTCAAAGCAGAATCGGCACTTGAATACGCTGCGGCAATTAGACCTAAAATAAATAGAATCCCAACGGCAGGAGAAAGATGTTCTAAAGCAATCATTGGGAACAATTCGTCTGTTTTTTCAGGAATTACAATACCTTGGCTATTGGCATAAATGTATAGTAATGCACCTAAACCTAAGAATAAAATATTGACAAAAATCAAGACGACACCTAACGAAATCATATTTTTTTGAGCATCGCCAATATTGCGACAGCTCAAGTTTTTCTGCATCATGTCTTGGTCTAAACCAGTCATTACAAAAGCAATGGAAGCCCCAGCCAAAAACTGTTTGAAAAAGTTATTTGGGTCAGACCAACCGTCTTCAAAGAAAAATAGTTGAGAATAATCGGATTCTTGAACCGTAGAAACTAAACTTCTAACGCTCAAATCCATAGCATTGCCAATACCCCAAATTGTCAAAACAACGGCTGCTAACATACAAAAAGTTTGTAATGAATCTGTCCATACAATTGTCTTAATTCCTCCACGAAAGGTATAAACCCAAATCAAAACTATTGTTGCTATTACGGTAATTTCAAAAGGAACATTGAAGGGTTCAACACCCAAAACAAACGCATCTAAAACCAAAGCCACCAAATATAACCGAAACGATGCACCAATTACACGAGAAAGTAGAAAGAAACCTGCACCGGTTTTATAAGAGAAGAATCCAAAACGTTTTTCTAAATAGGTATAAATTGAAGTTAGGTTCAAACGATAGTACATTGGTAATAAAATGGTCGCAATCATTATATAACCAATCAAATAACCAAATACCATTTGCATATAAGAAAAATTGACGTTTTTATTATATTGCAATATTCCATCATCGTTGATAAAGGTATGTGACAAACCAACGGTACCAGGAATAGAAATAAACGTCACACCCGAAAGGGATGCACCGATCATTCCGAAGGCAACAACATACCATGGTGATTGCTTTGAGCCAATAAAAAAGTTGGCGTTGTCAGAAGCCCCTTTGCTGGTGATAAATGATACCGTAATTAATAAAAGAAAATATCCGCTGATTACAGCCAAAATTAGTGTTGGTGTGAGTTGTCCCATGGTTTTGGTAATTGGTTGATTTGTTAGTCAGTGATTTATTATAACTTTATTGAAAACTGTAAAACTAATTTAAATATTCAAAAAAATATTATACTTCGGTGTAAAAACCGTCTGATGTCAACCGCTATTTTAATGATTCAAATCAAAATCTTCTACGATTGACATGATTAACAAAATATCCTCGAAATATTCTCGAATAAGTTTGAAACTGGCGTTAGACTTTAGAATTTTTGGCTCTAAAATATCTTTTGATTCGGTAATGGCAATATGGACATAGCCATTTAGAAAAGATACATAGATTTTTTTGCCGGAGCGTTTTTTATAATCCATAATCGTTTTGAAAGCATTTTGCGAAAGTAAAGAATTGACATCAATACTGCTTTCGGCGTACGCTACAAATGCTTCGTTAAATTCTTTGGTCGGTAGATTGATGCGTTGTCCACCTCGGCTGGTGATACCTCGGATTGTTTCCGACAGTTCTTGTCGTTCTTCTTGTGGAATAAAAACGACTAAGCCGCCGCCAACATCATAAAAAAAGTTGGCTTTAAAGAAAATTCCTCTAAAGATAGTTTCGTAAATCGCACGAACAGGCGACAATCGAGCGACATAAAGTTCGCTCATCTCGAAAGTTGCAGTACCGATGAAGCCCGAAATGTAATCTTCGCCCTCGTAGATTGTCGGAGTAAGATTAAAAATACCACTATTCCTGAAAGTTGATTGAGCAATCATTTTGTCGTATTGATAGACCAATTTGGCTTTAAGATGTTCGCCCATTCTTTTTTCTAAGACTTGATTGCGTACTTGTAGGGTTTTGATCTGCTTTTCGATATAATTGATTTGTTCTTCTAAGCCTTCTTCAAAAGTTAATTTAATAGTTTGCAGCTTTTGTTCGATGATTAATCTATCTGCTTCCATATCTGAAATTCGTTTTTGACTATCTCCATCAGGTTTGACGATAGCGTGACGAATTTTTTGTTTAATATCCTCTAACTCTTCCTCTAATAAAGTTACTCGTTCTTTGACGACATCAATAACTTCGTGTTCCATTCCGCTTTCGATATTTCTCGTAATATCATCTAAACGTTGTTCGATTTTAGCGTACAGTTTTTGTTTCGTTCGAGAAACATCTTTTTCTAATTGATTGATTTGAGTATTGTAAGCCTGAATGCGTTGTTCTATCTCTAACAATCTTCGGTCATTTCCTGCTTCGATTTCTTCATCAATAAAATTCAAGATTAGTTGAACAATCTTAGGTTTGAACTCTGCTTTGAAGGCTTTGATGCGATAATAGGTCATTGTACCTAAAACGGTAATCGGAATCAAGGCAAAGAGTGTTAGTGCAGGAACTTTTGCAATAATTAGTAAATAAGCAATGATTAAAAACAATACTACGGTTAAAAAAAAGATGTTCGACATTCGCTTACGTCTTTTTTCTAATTTTAGCAGTTCGGGCGATATCGTTGCATTGTAATAAAGCCTAAACTTGTCAATTGTCTTTTGATATTGTTCTTTTGTCATACTTGAGTTTAAGTAGTTTCAGTGGTTTTGTCGTTTAAGTCGTGTGTAGAAACTACTAAAACGACTTAAAAACCAAACTATCCAACTACTAAACTACTAAAACTACTAAAAATACCAAACTACTTAAACTAAAATAAAAAAACCCCTAAATTAATAGGGGTTCATCATAAGGAAAATAGGAAAAAAGGGTGTTATAAAATAACACTATTTTATATAGATCCGCTTAACGGCGGAGCCATCTTCTGTTTGTATTCTGATAAGGTACAAGCCTGTCGGAATATTGCTGACCGGTATTCGAACAGTCCCTCTTTGATCGAGTATATGTTCTTGTATTTTGTGGCCGAAATTATTAAAGATTTCGATGTATTCTCCATAAACGTTGCCTAATTCTAAAGTCAACACTTCATCAGCAGGATTCGGATAAATATTGATATTCCGGTAGTTAGTAATCGACTCGGTTGCCGTTGTACTAAATGTGATTGATCCTTCTTGACTTGTGATAGGAAGCGGATAACCTAAGGTATCAATCGCTTGTATTGAATGTGGTAACAAGTTGAACTTCACACTACTTTGGCGACCGATAACAATATCGGTAATCGTAAAATCAACCGTTGCGATTCTACTAAAACCTGTTGCGTAAGTTTGATTTGTACGAGCATTTGCCATTGCAATTTCGCCCGTCAGCGGGTTATCGATTGCTAAAGTTGCCGCACTGTTATTTTGTCCAATGATAGATGCATTATGGTAAGTAACATTTACAGAACCTGGTTCGACGATAGTTTCGTCATAATCCAATAAAAATGCAATTCCCAAAAGGTCATTCACTGGATCGTTCATCGTACCTATCATCACACCTGCCGAGACCACAAACGGATCGTTCGGGCTTGAAGGATAAACAATAGGATCGAACTGTATCCAAAGCGGTATGCCTTCAGCACTTTTCTGAATAATACCATCATGTTCGAACATGAAATTTTGTTGAACAACTGCTAAATCATTCAAGTTTACAACACCGCTTCCATCAGCATCGAGATGTTTAAGATTAATACTATCAACGGTTTGTAATGCCCAATTAGCAGCAGCCTGCCCGACAAAATTATTACTTGCATTTGGTCTTGCGATACCAAATGTACCGTTGTGTAATGCTATTGGCAACACGTCGTAAGCATTCACAACGTTATCGTAGTTTGCGTCTCCCGGAAAAACACAATCGGTATAATAACAAGTACTGTCTAAATATTCGCCTGAACCATCAATCGTAATATCTCTACAAATCGTAGAACTACAACCTGTAAAACTATTATTTACCGTAAGGCAAACATTGTATGTTCCCGAATTAGAAAAAGTGTAGGTTAATGGATTTAGCGTATTGAATGTTGTGTTATTACCGAAATCCCAAGATGCGTCGGTAAATTGTCCCGCAGAAATATTGTGGAATACTACAGTATAATTACCTTGATTTGTACCGAAGAAATCTGCCTCACAAGTTTGGGCATTCACTCCAAAACTTGTAACCATAAAAAATATGGTTAACACCCAAGAAAATCGAACACTCATTTTATAGGTTGTTGGCATTTGATTATAAAATTTTGGTTTATCTATTTTTAGACAATACAAATATGTACTAAGTTAACCTTTATAAAAAATACAATATCCCAGATTTGTACCTAGCCAAAATTTACTTTTAATGTTGTAAGTTATTGAAAAACAGGGTTTTAGTTTAAAAGTTGAATTAATTTGTACGAAAAAACTATTTGTCATTTTTTTTTAAACTTATTGAAAATACTATATTTCAGCCATTTTTTTTTAAAATTTGTACAGGAAAAAACTTAATTTGTTTACCTACAATTACTTTTTTATAAAAAGAGTAGATGTCTTTTTTTTAATATTCATTGCTTTTATACGACAACAAATGCAATTCTAATTTGTGAAAAATGATAGACAGTAAACTAATAACATTGCTAAAAACTTTCAATAAATATGAACTCAATCGACTAAGAAAGTACGTGGAGTCTCCTTTTTTTAATGAGAATCAGTTGCTGGTCGATTTGTTTGATATTATTGATAAATTTTTGCGATCGAGTAGGACGGAGTTAGAGCAAAAAGAAGTTTGGAATAAGATGTTTAATAAAAAACCTTACAACGATACGAAGTTTAGACGACTATGCTCGGATTTGAATAAATTGGCTCAAGATTTTTTGGCTATTGAAGATTTTAAAAATCAGCCGTTAGCCTTTGAATCTTATCAGCTTCGATTGTTGAACTCAAAAGGATTGGATAAGCATTACTTGACGGTCGAACGAAACGTCGAACGAGATAGAAAACGGATGAAGTTGCGTGATGCGATGTATTTTTATAATAATGCGATGTTGGAGTACGAAAAACACGTTTACTTAGAAAAGCACGGCGTCATGCGAACGAAAAAGGTGAATCTTGATAATGCTGATTTTCAGTTAGATTGCTTTTTTTTATCCCTAAAATTAAAAAATTATTGTGATGCGATTAATTATAAAAATATCTTGAATATAGATATTGCTATCGGAATGATAGAAGAATTACTCGAAATTGCTAAACAAGAAAGGTATCAAGCTGTGCCTGCGGTCGCAATTTATTATCAAATTTTGTTAACTCTGACGAATAGGGAAGAAGAGGCACATTTTTTTAATCTCAAACGATTATTGAACGAAAACAATTTCAGATTTCAACAGCAGGAAATGCGTAATATGTATATTTTCGCTCAAAACTATTGCATTAAAAAAATCAATACTGGAAAAGCAAAATATTATCGAGAGTTATTTGACATTTATAAAACGCTGATTGAAACACAAATTATTTTGAATAAAGGTATTATCGTGCCTTGGGATTATAAAAATATTACAAGCGTTGGTTTGCGAGTTGGCGAGTATAAATGGGTCGAAAAATTTATTAAAAACTATAATCAACATTTACCTAAGGATCATCAAAAAAATGCCTTGACGTATAATTTGGCCATTCTACATTTTTATAAAAAAGATTATAACGAAGTGATTACGCTGTTGCGTGATATGTCTTATAAAGATGTATTCGATGCATTGCAAGGACGATGGTTATTGTTGAAAACCTACTATGAGTTGGACGAATATGATGCCTTAGATGCTTTGATTGATAGTTTTAGAATATTTCTTCGACGACATAAATCCATCTCAAAGAGTTATCAGAAAATGTATATGAATGCGATTAAGTTTTTACAAAAAATCATGAAGATTCCTTACGAAAGTAAGTCGTCAGCAGAAAAGTTACACCTACAAATCAAGGAATGCACACCGATAGCAGAACGAAGATGGCTGTTGCAAAAGTTAGAGGAAGTACGATAATAGACAAGGGTGAAAAAAATTGGCATGTCCTTTTTTTGAAAAAGGACAATACCAAACAAATCAACAACAACTATTTTTATAATTTTCAACTAAACTCTTATGACAATTCACAAATATCAGAAATTATTCGTTTCTGGTTGCAAATTAGGTGCTTTTTTGTGACATCACTATCTAATAAAAAACAAACAGCATAAATATCTATTGATTTAATAACCAGATATTTATGCTGTTTATGATCATGTATTTTTGATGTAGATCATACAAAATAACCCTATTAAGGTAGCTCTATTTTTTTACTTTGTTTAAAAGTTTCTCCTTTGATAAGTACAAAATAAGTACCTGCTTCGTAAGCATCTTTAGAGATTGTACGAAATATGATTTCATTGACATCCATTATTTGATTGAATAACTCCTTCTTCATATTTCCTTCTTTATCATATAATTGAATGACGACTTGTTGCTTTTCTCGAACTCTTAGTTGGATTTTCTTTTTACCTTCATCATCTTTTAAGCTCAAAACATGTACATCGTCTTTTTTTGATACACTGACAGCCTGTGTTTGGCTGTAAGTATAAGTTTCACCTACTTTTTGTTTTAGGCGGTAGAAGTTGATGCCAGGCTCAAACTCTCTGGCTTCATATATGTAGTGTCCTTGCTCAAAACCAGCAACTTCTGCTGTACCGATTTCACTATATATTTTGCCATCTATAGAATGTTCGATGATGATTTGCCCTTTATTTTTGGTGGTTTTCCATTCTAACTGAACGAAATTGTTACTTTCTACAAACTTACTGCTAAAAGAGGAAGTATTAATAGAGGTCGCAGGTGCGGTTTCAGCAGTTTTATCATTAGGTTGATAAGTCTCCTCAATTGTATATTCTTCACCAGTCTTTGAACTGTTATTTTGTGCTATCGATGCGACATTGCACAATAAAAAAATAATAATAAATAGTTGCGTGATTTTTGCGTTCATGATCTAACATCTTGATTAAACAAAATGACTTTGTTTCTTCTATTAAGGAAATACGATAAACCGAATTTAACTACTTCAAGTAATTTTTCTAAATGATTATTTGATAATAAAATCGAAAGAATAATCAATTATTTAAGTGTTATTATACTATTTGTAATTATGATTTAAAGTGTAGAATCAATTTTATTGTATCGTTGCCTTATTAGGTTATCACTTCTGTGATAAAAGTGATGATATTTCTTTACATATTCAAAAGCTAATGTACTCAACTCGTGACATGTTTATTTTTAAATTATATTAAAACAGCTTTAATAATTATGCTAACATATAATATTTTATAATATTTAATAATTTGTTGTTCAAACAAAATGCTAAAGCCCTAAAATCAAAGGATAAGATAAGGAAAAGTCAAAACTAATTGATAATTATGTAAGTATAAAAATGTCAAAATATAGTTTTTTATACACTTCTATAAATATTTATTGTGATAGTTTCAGTGTTTTGAGGCATCAAAAGATTAGATTTTGAAAAAAAGAAGCAATTTTTTGTGACATGTTTTAAACAGCGAAAAATGTATCAAGTGAGTGTATCTACGAGAAATTAAAGTGTTTATCCATGGATTCATTTAATAAAACTTACAAAGTGTGTTAATTTCCTTATTGATTTTATTTAATCGTCGATTTGTGATACCTAAACCATCGAATAAGCTAACATTATCCTGTAGCTCTTTCACCAAAACTAAGTTTTTATTCAGTAGTGCTTTTTTTTCATTTTTTGTAAGACTAGTCAAGCAAGTCAACGGATACATTCCGGTATCTTCAATCAAATGTTTTAGATTTTGTTTGGTGTTCGGATAATCCCAGCTGATAAGGAGCATATTCATACATTTTCCATACTTCATCGCATCTGTTGTAAAGCTGGTATTCGTAGCGATGCAAACTCGATGATTGTCGGTCAAGCCTTCAGTAAAAAACCATTTTTTTGATAAATCTTGAAAACGTGCCTGAACGTAGAGTGTTGTTTGTGTATCAATTTTGTGATGTGGACGGTTTCTAAATTTGCACTCAACCATCAGGCGATAATCGTCTTTATCTGCCAAAACATCAATCTCATGCGACAAACAATGTCCTTCTTTATAAACACCGACTTGCACTTTGTAGCCTAACTCGTGTAAAATCGCTCCAAAAAATCGCTCGAAAGGATAACCAGAAGGGCCTAATTCTAAAACTGCTTTTTTTAAGTTGTAGCGTGCCGCTGCGGCATTAGAGTATTTTCGTATAAGTCGAAAAGTTTCATAATGTAGTTTTCGGGTAGAAATATTTGTAATCGCTTGCCGACGCTCGACTTCTTCGACTACTGTTTTTGCGTCTTCCTCCGAAAGACCGACACTCTCAATGGATTTTTGAAGTTTTTGAGATTTATATTGTTCTGTTTGACCGGATTTTTTCTTGACGTGTTTCATTGAAAAAGTTTGAATGTTTTTTGATCAATTGACAAGATAACAGAAAATTACTTCAATTGATGCAATTCCAATATCTCAATAATTTTAATCAATTTGCTGGCGTATCTTTTATCCGTTGCATAACCAGCTTTTTGCAAACCCTCTGCCCAACCCTTATAATCTGTCACCTTTAATTTATACAAATTTTTGTATCGAGGTTTTTGTAATAAAATGCTGTGTCCTCTGAAGCTACCCCAAGGACTTTTGAAATTTCGAAAAAAATCCTTGTGAGAATCATCGGTATAATTAACACAATGACCTTTCGTACAGGTTTTTGAAAAGCATTTGATGCCAAAATGATTGTTATTATTGCGAGCCAACCGACTACCGCCAACATCACTTTCCAGTAAACCTTGAGCGATCGTAATCGAAGCCGGGATACCATATTTTTTTTGTTCTGCCAATGCAATCGGTGCATAGGTCTCGATATAATTATCTACAATTTTTCGTTTTTCAGCGACAATTTTTGGATCTATTTTATTCCTTTTTACAAATTCAGGATTGATAATTAAACCAATATTAGAAAAATCATTAACTCGATTATTATCTTGGTAAGTCGATAATTCTGCTATTAAATAATGGGTTAATTCAAAAATATGAATTTCGCTATTTTTAGTGGTAATTTGATTGTTTTGAATCGTTTTATCCGATGATGAGGTAGATTTAGAGTTTGAATTAACTGTTTGATTTTGAGTAGATTGAGTCGTATTATTTGAACCTAAACTAAAATTGAAACTCCTATTGATTAAAATAATAAGAAGAATACCTAATAATGAAAATTTGAACCATTTTTTTGACCATAAAGTCGCAAATTGATTGATACTTACCCTGATTTTGTGTTGTATGTTTTCTGGAATTTGATATTTCAAATTAGTATAGATTTACGATATTAACACAATATATTTTAAAACAAATTACTTTTTGGATTTACTCATTAAAGGCTCAAGTTAACTTTTGCTAAAATGAGCCTATTTTTTGATTTAGTGTTGAGGTGATATTAACGTCAGATAATCTCCAAACTACTTATATCAAATCCCAGATCACCAAATATTTTCCACTCACTTTACTTTGAAATAAGTAACACAAACAGTCGTGATTCGTTTGTTCAATGGAGTCAATTTTCTTATCAGATAATTGATACCAAACGATTTCGGGATTGATTAAATTATTGTCATCGACTCGCAAATGTTCCATTAAAAATTGTTTGCCATCGCCATTTTCTGCTAATTCGTTCAATTCCTCTTTTGAAGTAAAACTGACAAACTCACAGAAATCGCCATCTAAAGCGGGAAATTTCCAATCTTGCCACGACAAAATCGGTGGCGTTCGGAATTCGACTTCATTGATTTTTGCTTTAGCTTCCGCTAATAATTGTTCTTTTGGTACATTGGGATTTTGTGTCAACATTTGATCAAATAATCCTTCAACATCTGCATCATTGGCAAAAATACCGACCTCTTCCAAACGTCCATTATTCAGGCATTTCCAGCAAATCGCATCGACGACCGTTTCGCCATAAAATGATTCGCCTTCAAAGCATTTATCTTTATAACCACAAATGCCGCATTCGTGTCGCCCGGGTAATAAACCAGCGTAATTTTTCGGATTTCTAAAATATGTAAATTTCATTTTTTTAGTTTGAGTAGTTTAGGGAGTTGAAGTAGTTTTATCTCAGGAACACCTAACACCACAAAATTAATTAAAGACATCTTTTACCAAGAAAAAACCGTCTTCGCCTTGCGGTTGATACAAGGGCATTAAAACTCTGGCTTCTTCGTCATTACGGATTTCCCCGTCTTTATTTGTTGCTAAAAGCGTATTTTTTTTGACTAATTGAAAGTTTTTAAATCCCGGTTGCATTTTGAAATTTTCGTCTGCTTTTACGGGCTGACGATGTATCAATCTGGTTCTGCTGGGCAAATCTTTTGACATGATGTAGAGTCGATTATTGTGTTTTTCTTCAATATTTTTTCGTTCTACACAACCGACAGCACGCAAGCAATTTATCAAAGCAGATACAGCATTCTTCACAGATTCGGGGTCATCGTGTTGTCCTGCTTCGAAAGTGACCGCAGTAGTTTCGATACCCATATTTTTAGTGTTAAAAAAGTGTAGCGTTGTCCCTTTTATACCTTCGAGCATTCCTTCAACGACAGGGACATGAATGTCTAAAGCAATTTGAACACTTTCAAAATCAAAACTCGGAATGGTAAAGATTCCGCCTTGAGCAGAAGTTGTATGCAAATCTAAAATATATAATTTAGTCGGTTGATAAGCCTCAATTTCTTGGTGAATTGCTGTGATAATACCTTTAATCTCTTGATCTTCCGCATCTAATTTATCTTCGGTAACGGAAAAAATCCAATCGACATGATTTTCTCCAAAGTGACGATTCATATCTTTTTTAATAAATCGAACCCCTTTTTCATAAGCTTTTAGGTTGCCAATCATACCGACGAGTTTTCCATAAAAACAAAAATTGGGATTTTTATTCGGTTCATCATTGATGAGTTCGAATACTTGTTCAATGGCTTTGACACCCGCCGCTTCGTTGCCGTGCATTGCTCCAAAAACAATGAGCAAAGGGCCTTTTTTCTCTTCTGTGTAGCTATTGATTATTCGATTCATTTTATTTCATTTTAATCATATTTTTAATTATCGTTATGATTATTTTATAATTTCTCAATCTTCCTGTACAAAGGAACTTTAAATTTATTAAAATTGAAACTATATATCAAATTTTTGTACCTATTTACTTTAGGTCGCTATGGTGTATTTTGTTACAACAACAGCAGTGTAATTCTTGAAATTTTTTGATGGTTCTACTTCCTGTTATCAATGATTTAAGAGCAATTGTAGTAGTTTTACAAAACTACGATTTACTGAAGTTCAACAAAACTAAAATCAATTTAATATATGCGTTATTTTACATTAATATTCTGTGTGTTGATCATTGCTTGTTCACCAAAAACAACATCACAACTGCCAATTTCAAAAATAACAGAAAGGCAAATTACGCCCTTTGAAAAAAAGGAAAACTATACCGCAACTTACTACGAAGCCATTGCTTTTTATAAAACAATGGAAAAATTGTACCCCGAAAATATCAAAATGGTAGAAGTCGGAAAGTCGGATATTGGTCAGCCGATTCATACGGTGATTGTGTCAAATACTGGGGCAAATACGCCAGAGAAGGCAAGAGAACAAGGCAAAAAAGTGTTGTTTATTAATAATGCGATTCATCCTGGCGAACCGTGTGGCGTTGATGCGTCGATGATGTTGGTGCGTGATTTTATGGAAAATTTGGAATTGAAGTTGAAGTTAAATACAGTGACTTTGGTAATTATTCCATTGTATAATATTGGTGGAGCATTGAATCGAAATAGTACAACTCGTGCCAATCAAAACGGCCCTGATGCGTATGGTTTTCGTGGCAACTCACAAAACTTGGATTTGAATCGAGATTTTATCAAATGCGATTCTAAAAATGCGATGACTTTCAATAACATTTTTACAGAATGGATGCCAGATATTTTTATTGATAATCATACTTCAAATGGTGCGGATTATCAATATACAATGACCTTGATTCCGACGCAACATAACAAATTACCCGAGCCTTTGGCGAATTTTATGAATGACAAAATGTTGCCTTATTTATATGAAAATATGGACAAAAAAGGTTGGGAAATGACACCTTATGTTTATGCACGAAGTACGCCTGACCAAGGAATTGCAGGTTTTTTGGATTTGCCACGATATTCTTCTGGTTATGCGTCGCTGTATAATTGTATTAGTTTTATGCCCGAAACGCACATGTTGAAACCGTACAAAGATAGAGTCGCTTCGACTTATACTTTTATGAATTTGATGATTGATTTTGTGGTTCAAAACGGTGAACAATTGCGTCAAGCAAAAAATGAAGCAGATGCAAAAATATTGCAACAGCGTAATTTTGAAATTAATTGGGCATTAGATAATTCAAAAGCAGATACGATAATGTTCAAAGGTTACGAAGCGAAGTATAAACCGAGTGAGGTTTCGGGAATTGACCGTTTGTATTATGATAGAAATGAACCTTACGAAAAGTCGATTCCACATTTCAATTATTATAAATCGACTTTAGAAATTGTTCGACCTGATGTTTATATCGTTCCGCAATCGGCTTGGCGAGTCGTTGAGCGATTGAAAAATAATAAAGTGAAAATGACGCAATTGACGGAAGATAAAATCTACGATGTTGAAATGTATTACATCGAAGATTATGAAACTGGCAAATCGCCTTATGAAGGGCATTATTTACATTCTAATGTGAAAATTAAAAAAGTAAGTCAAAAAGTACAGTTTTTTAAAGGTGATTATTGGATCGATATGGGGCAGCCTCAAAATCGGTATATCGTAGAAACTTTAGAGCCACAAGCACCAGATTCGTATTTTGCATGGAATTTTTTTGATGGAATTTTGCAGCGGAAAGAATATTTTTCTCCATATGTTTTTGAGGATTCGGCTATGGAAATTTTAGAAAAAAATCCTACCTTGAAGGCGGCTTTAGACGCAAAAAAAGTTGCAGACGAAAAGTTCGCAAAATCGGCTTACGCTCAACTAATGTTTATCTATGAACGTTCAGAATTGGCAGAAAAAACATACAAACGTTATCCAGTTGGACGATTTTTTTATAAATGATTTTTTGTTTAGGTAGTTTGATGGTTGAAGTGGTTTTAGTAGCTTGTCCTGAAGCCTCGGGATTCTTACGTGCTACAGCTGCTTCGGCTACCAAAATCACTTAAACGACTAAAACGAAGTAGTGACAATAGAAAATAAGAAAGGACTTAAGTTAGAACAGATAGAAAAAGTCTTAAAAAAGAAACTACCAGATTACGATTATAAGATTATTAATAATGTCGTTTTGGTATCCAAAACAGAATCGGTACAAATCAATGTTGTGGTAGAAGACGAAACGATACAAGTTGTGGAAGCCGTTGGTTTTATCGGTAAATTAGCCGTTGCAATTGGTACAATCGGTTTGGCTTTTTATTTTATGCAATTCGCTGAATTACAAATTTGGTTGCAAGGAATAATCTATTTTTTAGCATTTTTAGTTGGCGGAATGTTAGGTGATTTGCTACACAAGGCCCGTTACGCAAAGCAGTACAAAAGTTTTAAACCGAAGGTAGAAGGTGTAGTGATGAAAATGGTAGAATCGTGAATTTTTTTAGTAGTTTCAGTAGTTTTTATACGTTAAAACTACTGAAACTGCAACACTATTGCCACTAAATTAAGATCAATATCCTCTAATCGTAAATCTATTTGAACCAAGTTCGATTATGCTGACGGCTCGTTTTTCATTAAGATAAAAATAGATGTATTTTTCAGGCAAACCCTTGACTTCCGCTTCAATCAAATATTTGTCTATTATGGCTTTAGGGTCACGACTTTGACGTTCTTTCAAGCCTTTGACTTCGTAGCGTTGTTCGTAGTTTATTCGATTACCATTATTATCAAAACCTTTATATGAAATTGTTATAAATTGCTCGATATCAATCTTTTCTCGCTTTTTATTTTTAATAATAATCGTATCCATTGTAATTGAAATTTTCACACTATCTTCTATTCTTAGGCGTTGTTGCTTTTCGGCAATTCTAAAAAAAGGGTAATAGGTTCGATTCCAAATGGTACTGGTCGTAATCGCAGGATTGTCCATATTAGTAAAAAATGCGGCCTCTTTTTGCTCTACTTTTTCGGGAATTTCAGCGATTTTAAAAATCATTTCATCGGTATCGGTGGACATTTTAAAAATCAGACTACTGGCTTTGTTGTAATTATCTAAAATGATTTTTAAATGCCCTTGAATAGTCGGATTTCGAGCGTTTATTGTAGAAATAATGTAACCATAATTCGTTGGATTAATTGAATTAATACTGTAAACACCTTCAATTTCATTGCCCTCAATGTAAAGGTAACTTGGAGTTATTCCAAAAGAAAAATCATTTACTCCGATAGGAACTTCCTCTAAATCTTCTGAATTGTATTCGTTAGGATAAACAATAAAAGCAGGTATAAAAGTATAACCCAAAAAGTCAGATGAAGCTAAAAAGGTTCTATCTGAAACGTAAGTATATTCTTGTGCTTGGACGATTGTTGACAACAGCAACAGCGTGATAACAATATATTTTTGCATAGGAAAATATGTTTTTATATTGAACATTTTCAAAGGTAAAACTTTTCTATCACATTAAAATTTTTTCAATTTCTTAACGTCCACTCGATAAAATGACGTTTTTAACATAAATTTTGTGAGCAAAAGTTACAAAAGTAACTTTATGAACGTTAAGTAAGCGGTTACAAATAAGGATGACCGATTATTTAGAACAAAGTATTTAACAAAAACTAAGATTGCGTTCTTAAAAAGAAAACACTGAAAACGATAAAATACCAAACACTATGAAACGATTATATTTTTTCCTTTTTGGAATCACGATATTGATGGCCAGTTGCCAGAAAGAAGCATTGATTATTGACGAAGCAACGTCTAATTTTATTGGAAGTTATGAATTTGAACAAACATGTATTTATCCAACAATTGGTAAATCTATACAGTCTGTTAATATTTTAGAATTAACGGTCGCAGCAAACAAGAACGAAGCACGAGAAGTATTGATTGAGGAGTTAGGAATCAGGGCAAAAGTTATGGAGGATAAATTAGATATTCCTTATCAAACAGACGAAGCAGGACAGTTTTCTTACTCTGGTTATGGTCAAAAAGTCGGGGATACCTTACATTTATATTTAAGCATTCAAAATCATACTGCAAATGTCATTCAGACCTGTGAAATGAGTGGAAAAATCATTCCTTTTACAGTCATTGGATAAATATTTATGAATTGTTTAAAGTCGTTTTCTGTGTTGATGTTAATAATCGATGATAACGACTTCAAAACATCAACACAAAAACAATTTTAGTAATTTTTTAAATATTAGTTTTCAATAGGATTTTTCAAAATATCGTCAATAATCTAATCCAAAATCACGACTTTTCGATAAAATGTTAATAA
>CBFIHR010000041.1:0-38684 GCA_965662365.1 Saprospiraceae bacterium | reverse complement strand
CTATTAATGGGATTTTTTTTACTGGCCATGATTCCGAAGGCCTTCAGCCAAGGTGAAGTAATAGTAGCTGGTACAATTAAACATTCTGATTTTTTTTTAGTCAATATCACTTTTTTCAAAGACTATCTTCAGCAAGAAGAAGAGTTTGTTGGTGGTATTTTAGACGAAAGTGAATCCTTTAGCACACAATTCAAAATTCCTCGACCTTCTCTAATAAGATTAGAACACGGCAATAACAAAATCGAATTATACTTAGAACCAGGCGATAGCATTCATGTAAGTTTTGATAATTGGAATATGAAAAATACCCTGATCATTAGCGGTACAAAGCGTGTCAAGCAGCAGAACAGGTATTTACATGATCTTAAAAAGGAGATGTATCCGTATCTATATGGTAATAATGCTATACACTTTTTTAGGGATTTGAACGAGAAAGAGTATAATATTCATGCAGATGAGCTAAAGAAAAGACAGGAACAGTTTTTAAAATCGTATCAAAAAGAAACTTCATTTTCTGCATCTTTTCTGAATTATGCAAAATGCGAAATCGAATACACCTGGGCAGCATCACTGTTAAATTATCCGGCCTACCATCAGTTTTTTAATAATGAAGAAACGCCAACGATTGTATCCGATAAGTATTATCGCTTTTTGAAAAAGGTTAATTATCTCAATTTATATGATTTAAACTCAAGTGCATACCGTGACTTTTTAGATGCGTTTATCAATTATGAATTGGAGCTAATGCCCAATCCATCAAATGTACTTCATCGTTATTTTTATAAAAATAGAATCGAAGTTATTCGAAAATATCTTAAAGGAGATGCGTTGAATTATATGTTAGCACAAACGTTTATCAGTGCTTATCAGCGAGGTGAATTATATGATTTAGCAAGAGATGTAGAATTATTCTTGCTTTCTGATGCCTTAGAAACTTATAAAGATACGGTTGATGAATTGTACAAAATAGCCAGTACATTAAGACCAGGACAACCAGCTCCCAATTTTGTATTAGAAACTTTGGAGGGCGATTTTATGTCTTTTGATGATTTGAAAGGAAAAGTAGTATATATAGGTTTTTGGGCAACCTGGTGCGGTCCATGCAAAAAAGAAATTGACCATTCCAGAACGTTAAAGGAGCAATTTAATGGTCAAGATGTGGTCTTTATTTATATCTCGTTAGACGATGAAGATGACAAAGATATCTGGCAATGGTTTGTTCGACAAAATAAAATGGAAGGTATTCATTTAATGGCCAAAGGCGGCTTTGATAGCGAGGTGGCCAAAGCCTACAATGTGACTGGAGTGCCGACGTATTATTTAATTGATAAAAATGGAAAAATCGCCAGTAACACTCCTAAATTACCGAGTCAACCAGGGGTCGGGCAAGAGATTCAAGCGGTTATTAACTTCTCTTCGGATTAGGTGTTATTTGAAAGCGAAAAAACGTTTTAAAAGCCAGTTTTTTCGCTTTCGGATAGTGAGAGATTCATGGCTTGTTCAAGTGTCCGAACGACTGCTTGATCACTTTTAGTTTGAACAACTTCTAATGCCGTATAATCGTCAAAATATTCAGGTTTCAGGTATTATATTATTCGCCGAAAGGCAAATTCTACAGTTCTGCTACCCAATAATATTGATGATTTTAAAAATTAACGCACTAAAACTTTTCCATTTAACAAGTTGATAAAGGTATTTTTATTCAATGTTTGCGGCATCAAATCAATATCTGCTTCATTAGCATTTTTAACAAAAATCACCCCTGCATCTATCAATAATTGTTTGAACGAAACAGGCGAACTGTATTGATAAAACAAGGCACTTCTGGCATTATCTGCTGACGAATAAGTCGAACTTACGCTCATATTTCCAAAACCAGCATTCACCAAAACAAAGCTCAACAGATTGCCTGGTTCTGGTAAGAAAATACCCAAAATCTGCTGACGACCAACCATCTTTGTCGCTGCTTCGATGATTAATTCATTCGGATTAAACATATAGTTTGCCGATACTTTCGGAGCATCGCCCACGATGATTTTGAATTGACAGCCGACTTCACCGCTGTAAATATTCAAAATCGACAAAGCTGGACTCGGCAAGTTATTAGTGGTATATAACAACTCTGTCGCACCTTTCGGAGCATTCGTAACATCACCCGAATACATCAAACCGTTAGATTTGTAGGCACTATTCCAACCGACTTTTCCTTGTAAACTCAACGCCGACAAATCCAAGTCATTTGCTCCCCAAGCATTTTCCCAATATACGCCCGAAACCAAGTTTTTGGACGTGATTTTTGTACCTGCTGGATAATTACCGATAAACGTTTTTTCAGTCGATGGCAACGCATAATCAATATTATCAGGATATTTGACTTTCAAGCCATGAAGTGATAAAGACGACACCAAATCCCAATAAATAAGATTAAATACTCGTCTGTAATATTTTTTCATGCCCGTAATATCTTTCTGGCGAGCAAACGATTTACCATTTCTGATACGATACAAAAACGTATCCGCAGCATTCAATCGGGTGTTTAACGCAGTCAATAAGCGAATTTTTCTAAAATTATTGACTTTTGCCAATGCTGCTGTTAATTCTTGTTCACTATAAAACACAGAAGTCACGGTATTTAACACATCAACTGGCATCGGCTGATGATAGCGTTTCGATAATCGGCTGATTTCGTTAATCAAAGGTCGATTCGATTTATTGGTTTTAAAGGCTAACCAAAGTGGCTTAAAACGATTAAAAATCGTTGCACATTTTTTTAAACCAAATTTATTCAAATCGTTGACAATACTCGTTTGTGTCGTTTTAATGGTTTCGATTGTTGCTTGATTTTTAATTAATAACGTCGAACCTGTTACTTTATAAATCAAGTATCGCAAAAACTCCACTGGACTTTCTGGCAAGACACCATTTTTCGCAATGATTTTGACCAATGCTTCCTTATTTTTGATATTTTCTACGGTGGTAAATTTGTAGTTCAACGCATTTAACAATTCCAAAATATCATCAATCGTCCCTTCTTCTAAAGCGATACCGCTGGTCAATAGTTGTAAACATTTCTCTATGATTTCAGTGCGTTCTATACCATAAATCATACGAATCGGCAGCTTTGTCAACTTAGGTAACTCCAACTTTTCGGCAGGAAAATAAATAAATTCGGAGGTGAAATTTGTACCATAAGTCGTCATATAATGTAGAATCTGATGTATCAATAATTCTTGACGGCTACTTTTCTGAATCACTTTCCATGATTTATGAAAAGTCGCATTGAGTTGCGCTGCATCTAATTGATTTTTATCAAAATATTGAAGAATTACATCAAAAGTATAAGCCGCTGAGTCCGTTACAAAAACACCATATTTTAATGACTTTTTCAATCGGATTTCGGGCGTACTTTTTGACACATATCTTGATGATTCAGTCCAACTCCATCTCGAAGATTCATTTTTGGGGACAACGCCAAAAAGCTTCAAACTCAATTCCATAACTTGTCGATTCATCGTCTTATCATTTTATTATTAAAAAAATATGCGGGATGTAAATAGGGAAGTTATAGGAACATCCGTTGCAATATTTATTACCATCAGAATATGCGAAACGTAAATCTTAAAAGGAGGTCAATAGGAACGTTTTCTGCAATATTCGTCTGGTAAATTCTTCATTCTTTTTGTGAAACCGTCGAGTTGTATAATTAAAAATATGCGAGATGTAAGTAGTACCAAACTAAGCGTGAGGAACACCTTTTGCAATATCCGTTTTAGTAATTATCGTATCAACTTTTAGTTCCATTTCGTAGAATGAAAATCTTTATTTCCTTTCTAATTAATTACAACACAAAGATTACTTTCTACTACGCAATTATTTTACGTAGTTAGATTTTATTTTAAAAAAGTAATTTATTTAGTTGTTTTGAGTAGTATCTTTTTTAGTTCAAATAGTTATTTCCTTTCATAGCATTACATTTTTTCTAACTTTAGGATTCAATCAAAAAATCAAACAAATGGATCATTACGGAATATTATCATTATTGCCACCGGTGTTGGCGATTATCTTAGCGATTTTTACACGACAAGTTTATGTGTCGCTATTGGTCGGTATTTTTATGGGTTGGTGGATTATTAATGACGGTAATTTATGGCTCGGTTTCTTGGAGACGGTACAAGGTTTAGTGGCGGTGTTTGAGGACGCAGGTAATACTCGGACGATAATGTTTTGTGCGTTGGTTGGGGCGTTAATTGTCTTTATTCAGCGGTCGGGTGGGGTAGAAGGCTTCATTCTGAAAATTCAAAAAATATTAGACAAATACGAAACCAAAAAGCAGGGAAATGCTCGAATTATTGTTCAGTTATTAGCTTGGTTGACGGGCGTTTTGATATTTGTAGAATCCAGTATTTCGGTCTTGACGGTTGGTACATTATACCGACCGATTTTTGATAAATTAAAAATCCCGAGAGAGAAGTTGGCGTATATCGCAGATTCGAGTTCTGCACCGTCGTCGATATTGATTCCGTTCAATGGTTGGGGAGCTTTTATTATGGGTTTGCTGGTCGCTTCGGGTTTTTCAAACCCTTTTGCAACGATGATAAAAGCAATGGCTTACAATTTTTATCCAATTTTTGCTTTGATTTTGGTATTAATCATTATCCTTTCTAAAAAAGATTTTGGAGCAATGGCGAAAGCCGAACAACGAGCAAAGGAAACTGGAAAAGTATTAGCAGATGAGGCGATGCCAATGGTTTCGGACGAATTAACGAATATCGAACCGATAGCCAATATTTCGCATCGAGCGAGAAATATGATCGTACCGATTTCGATTATGGTTGTTATGATGCCGATTATGTTGACTTATACTGGCTGGTCAGCCTTGACTCCAGAAATGGCTTCTGATGGTTTATTATCAAAAATATCATTTGCTATCGGAAATGGTTCTGGCTCGACTTCGGTTTTGGTAGCAGTCATTATTTCGCTGTTGGCTTCGATGGCTTATTATCGAATTCAAGGCATTATGAAAATGAACGAAATGGTCGATTTGACCATCAAAGGTATTTCGGGATTGATGCCTTTAGCGTTATTGATGTTATTTGCTTTTGCAATTGGTGCTGTTTGTAAACAGTTGGGAACTGGAATTTATGTCGCCAGTATTGCCAGTGAAACGATTCCTGGTGGAATGATTCCGTTTTTGGTTTTTGTTTTATCTTGTTTTATCGCCTTCTCAACGGGAACTTCGTGGGGGACTTTTGCAATTATGATTCCGATTGCCGTACCGTTGGCTCAAACGATGGACGTCAATGTCCTGATGGCGATTGCAGCCGTAATGGGCGGAGGCGTTTTTGGAGATCACTGTTCCCCGATTTCTGATACCACGATTTTGTCCTCAATGGCTTCTGCCAGTGATCATATTGATCATGTGCGGACACAGTTACCTTATGCGATATTGGCAGGCGTTTTCGCAGCTTTGATGTATTTAATAGTTGGTTTTTTGTAGGAATTATGGCTTGAATAGTTGATTTTTTAACGAAAAAAATAGCATTCTCACCTTAAAGGTTAATAAAAAATGGTGTCCACGAAAATATCCGTGAACACCATTTTTGTATTTTCGTTTCAGCACATCGAAACAGAAGGATTAATTTCAAGATTTATTCCCTCAAAGTCGTCTGAAACAATTTAAAAATCCGTTTATATTCATCTGTCCAACTTGCAGGTTCTTGAAAACCATGACCTTCGACAGGAAAAACAGCCATTTCCCAGTTGTTTTTACCTAACTCAATTAATCGTTGCGACAAGCGAACAACATCTTGAAACTGTACATTGCTATCGACCATTCCATGCAAAATTACTAAGTTTCCTTCTAAACCTTCGGCAAAGTAAATCGGTGACGATTGACGATAAGCAATAGAATCCGTAACAGGCGTATTCAAAATATTATTTGTATAAGGATGATTATAATGTGCCCAGTCTGTCACCGAACGCAAGGCTGCCCCACTTTTGAAAGTTTCCGCTTCGTTAAACATCGCCATCAAGGTGATAAATCCACCGTACGAACCGCCATAAATTCCAACTCGCTCCGCATCAATTCCGTGCGTTTCTACCAAATACTTTGCACCATCAACCTGATCGCTCAAATCCTTACCACCCATGTGACGATAAATCGCTGTTCGCCAATCTCGACCATAGCCTTCACTCGCTCGATAATCAATATCCAAAACCGTATAACCGTTGTCTGTCAGCAAGTTATGAAACATATATTCTCGATAGTAATTAGACCACCATTCATGCACATTTTGCAAATAACCAGCTCCGTGAACAAAAATCACCGCAGCACCATTTGGATTTTCTGGTTTATAAATTCGTGCAGGAACGTTCGCTCCATCTTGAGCTGTAAATCGTATTATTTCAGGCTTTCGCCAAACGTAGTTTTGGAAGTCGTCCGACATTGAGGTCGTAATTTGCTGCTCCGTTGCTCCGTTTTCATTTTTCATCAAATATAATTCCCACGGTCGGTTTGAGGTCGAATGACGAATTGCTAACCATTCCTCATTGGGCGAAATAGTAATTTCATTTCCACCTTTTTGAGTCGTGATTTTTTGCATTTTTCCACCCTTTGAGGACATTTTATAAAAATGATGTTCGTGAGCCGATGCTTTATTAGAAGTTATAAAAAACGTCTTTTTGTCTTTTGATAATTTCGCTTCGATGATTTCAAATTTTCCCTCGGTTAGTTGCTTAACGGCTTTCGTTTTTACATTCATAGAATACAAATGTGAAAAACCTGTTGCTTCTGATTGATAAAAAAACACGTTATCCGAAATCCAACCCAAATTCCCGGGATAATAATCCCAGCCACCGATACCAGGGCCGCCAATCCAAGCATCATCATGTTGTCTATCCAGCAGCGTCATTTCACCATTTGCCAAATCCAAGTTTATCAGCCAACGGTCTTTATTATCCATTGCTCGAATATCCAATAACGCATGATTGCCTTTCGGCGAATAAAAAGGCCCGTGCATAATCACCGAGCGAGGTTTTTTAAACGTCGGATGATAAGCCGAAGTATCTTTATGATATAACTCCATGTAAGCGGGTTTGTCATAAATTCCTTCGATTTTCGTCACATCAACGATATAAAATGTATCTTGATTTCGGTCGTAAACGCCCATTTCGTAAGTATCTTGAGGCGTTCCAACTTTCATTCTTGCACCTCGATTATTAGCATAACCAGATTCGGTAACATAATCCATATAATCGGTTCGTTCGCCATTTGCTGGTTTTGTTAAACGAAACGTGACATAATTCAAATCGTGAGAAACGGTCATATTTGAAATCCGTTTTTTACCATAAAAAATGGTCAACGGCCGCTCAGGACGCAAAGTATCCCGCTGTTGTTCCCGCAATTCACGCTTCATTTTACGTTCTCTCAAGACGTCAAAATATTGTAGTTGATCATTGTACAACCATTCTTGATAAGTTGGTTTTGAACTTTCACCTCGTTTGTTCCCTTTTCGGAAATCGGTGATTTGTGTTGTAGTTCCATCAGCGATATTCCAAAGAAAAATATTATCGTCGGAAGTGTAAATAATGTGTTTTTCGTCATTGGAAAAGTAAGGATAATATTCATTGCTCAAGGTGTTCGTTATTTGACGAGTTGTATTTTGATTCAAATCAAATAAGAAAATATCGCCATTTTTAGAATAGACTTTTTGTGTGTAATCGTCATTCCAAGTGCCGCTATTCGTCATTGCTCGAAGTTCCTCAATGCTTACTTTTTCAATGTTTTTAGGCGTAGAAATATTGATTTTGTACTTGCTCCGCAATGGCTCGCCGTCTGGATTCCAATCGAAATAAATGGTTTTGCTATCGTCCGACCATTCTATATTGATAGGCGAATAACCGACAAATTTTTCCCCTTGCATGATTTGTTCAATGGTTAGAACAGATTCGTTTTTAATATTTTGACTGTTGACGTGAACAGAAATCAGAACGGTAATAATTAGTAAAAAGAAAGATTTTTGAATTTTCATCTGGTTGTAGTTTTTGATTTGGCTTAAAATTACAAAAATTAGTAATTAATAAAATGAGAAAAGCCTCAAACTCGAAAGTTTGAGGCTTTAAATTTATAAGACAATAAGTTTCGTCAATTAGTCATCTAATTTTAGAACGGCCATGAATGCTTTTTGTGGTACTTGCACCGACCCTACTTGACGCATTTTTTTCTTACCTTTTTTCTGTTTTTCTAATAACTTACGTTTACGAGTAATATCACCACCATAACATTTTGCGGTCACATCTTTTCGTAAAGCAGAAATCGTTTCACGAGCGATAACTTTTGCACCGATAGCCGCCTGAATTGCAATCATAAACTGCTGACGAGGTAGTAGTTCTTTTAACTTTTTACACAATCGTCGCCCAAAACTTTGAGCTTTTGTTCTATGTATTAAAGATGAAAAAGCATCGACAGATTCACCATTTAATTTTATATCCATACGTACCAAGTCCGATTGCTGGAAACCAGTCACATAATAATCGAAAGACGCATAACCTTTTGAAATCGACTTTAATTTATCATAAAAATCAAATACAATCTCGGCTAAAGGCAAGTCAAATGTCAATTCTACACGAGTTTCGGACAAATAAACTTGATTTTTAATCATGCCTCTTTTATCCAGACATAAATTCATAATTGCTCCGATAAACTCTGGCTTTGAGATAATTTGAGCATTGATAAAAGGCTCTTCGATAGAATCAATAAGTGTCGGGTCAGGCATATCGCTCGGAGTCCGAATCGAGATGCGTTCATTATCTTTTTTCAAGGTTGCAAAGTAACTTACGTTCGGAACGGTCGTTAGTACATTTTGATCAAATTCACGAGTTAGTCGCTCTTGAATAATCTCCATGTGCAACATTCCTAAGAAGCCACAACGGAAACCAAAGCCCAAGGCTTCAGACGTTTCTGGTTCGTAAACTAAAGACGCATCATTCAATTGAAGTTTTTCTAAGCTATCTCTTAATGATTCGTAATCGTCACTGTCCATCGGGAAAATACCGGCGTAAACCATCGGTTTAACTTCCTCAAAACCTTGAATTGCCGCCGATGCCGGATCGTCTGCCAGCGTAATAGTATCACCGACTTTAATTTCTTTAGATTCCTTGATTCCTGTAACAATATATCCTACATTTCCAGCACTGATTTCTTTTTGAGGAACTTGAGTCATTTGTAAGACCCCGATTTCATTCGCTTGATATTCACTTTTCGTATTCATAAAGCGAACTCTTTGATTTTTTTTCAATTTTCCGTTCATCACTCGAAAATAAGCGATGACACCACGGAAAGAATTAAAGTGTGAATCAAAAATCAAGGCTTGAAGCGGTGCATCAACCGCACCTTTCGGAGCAGGTACTCGGTCAATAATCGCATTCAAAACATCATCGACACCGAAACCAGTTTTGGCACTACACAAAACCATATCGGCAGGATCTGTCCCAATCAAATCTTCAATTTGGTCTTGTACTTCTTCGACCATTGCACTCGGCATATCGATTTTATTAATAACCGGGATGATTTCTAAATCATGTTCTAAAGCCAAATACAAATTAGAAATCGTTTGAGCCTGAATCCCTTGTGCGGCATCGACAATCAATAATGCACCTTCACAAGCGGCAATCGAGCGAGAAACTTCGTAAGAAAAATCAACGTGACCTGGCGTATCAATTAGATTTAAAGTATATTCTTCACCATCTCTAATATGCTTCATTTGAATCGCATGAGATTTAATCGTAATCCCTTTTTCACGCTCCAAGTCCATATCATCTAAAGCCTGATTTTGCATATCACGCTCAGAAATAGTGGCGGTCAACTCTAACAAACGGTCAGCCAAAGTACTTTTACCGTGGTCAATATGTGCTATTATACAAAAGTTTCTAATATTTTTCATAGGTATTTCTTCTATTCAGTCTTATTTTGTCGAATTGTATCTTATTGATTATTAATAACTTATGTTTTAATAATTTAACATTTAGTATCAAATAATAAATTGAGTAAGTCTTGAATGATTCAATTCGACCACAAAAATACAGTTTTGAATTGAATTAATAAGGAAAAATAATTTTATCTATTTTAAATCTAAATAATTTTAATTATTCGTGCTTTTTTCTGATTGCTTATCAATGTGTTTTAAGAATCCAGCGTCAAGTGACCAGAATCCAGCAGGCAGTACTTATCTTTGCGGCATGAATGCGAAACAAATTGCTAAACTTACAGGTCATAACGGTTCAATTTATACGATTGTTCAAGGTCAAGAAGCACATAAAGTGCTGACTGGAGCAGGCGACGGTTGGGTAATTGAGTGGGATTTAACGAATTTTGAAACGGCAAAGGTGGTTGCAAAAGTAGAAACCAATATTTTTTCGATGGCTTATTTAAAAAACAATAATTGGGTTGTTGTCGGAAATATGTTCGGTGGTTTGCATTGGGTGGATTTGAATGCTAAAACGGATTTGAAAAATAGTCAATTTCACGAAAAAGGCGTTTTTGATATCTTAGAATTGGATAATCATATTTATACAGTTGGTGGAAAGGGAAAACTGGCAAAATGGAATATTGAGACGCAAAGCATTGTGGAGTCCATTCAGTTGTCGAATCAGAGCCTTAGAAGTATAGATTATGATTATTTTGGAAAACGGTTTGTCGTTGGTTCGAGTGATAATTCAATTTATTTTTTGGATAATATGTTGAATATTAAACATCGAATCGTTTCGGCACACGAAAACTCGGTTTTTACGGCTAAGTTTGCCGAAAATGGCACAAAATTATTTAGCGGAAGCCGAGATGCACATTTAAAGGTATGGGATTTAAATGATAATTTTGTAAATATTAATAGTCAACCGGCACATTGGTTTACGATTAACAATATCGCTTTTCATCCGACAAAAGCACTTTTGGCGACAGCCAGCAGAGATAAAACGATAAAAATTTGGAATAAAAATACTTACGAATTATTAAAAGTTATTGATGTTATCAAACTCGGTGGACATATTAATTCAGTTAATAAATTACTTTGGACAAACTACAACGATTGGCTGATTTCTGTTTCAGACGACAGGACAGTCATGGTTTGGGACATTAGTGATCAGTGATTAGTTGGTACGTGATTAACAATTGATTTTTGCTAATTACTAATCACTCAAAAACTAATCACTAATTACTAATCACTAATTAGAAAAATTGATATTATCAGATAAAAAAATTTTGGAGTCGATTGAAAAAGGGGAAATTGTGATTGAACCTTATGATCGAAGCTGTCTAGGGACGAATAGTTACGATGTGCATTTGGGAAAGTATTTGGCATGTTACAAAAGTCGGGTGTTAGACGCAAAAAAACACAATGAAATTGAGCATTTTGAGATACCTGAAGATGGTTTCGTACTCGAACCTGGCACGTTGTATTTAGGGGTCACTGAAGAATACACAGAAACGCATAATTCTGTTCCTTTCTTGGAAGGCAAGTCAAGTGTCGGTCGTTTGGGAATTGACATCCATGCAACAGCCGGAAAGGGTGATGTTGGTTTTTGTAATACTTGGACGTTAGAAATATCGGTAACAATGCCAGTTCGTATTTATGCTGGAATGCCGATTGGACAATTGATTTATTTTGCTGTAGAAGGCGATATTGAAAATTATTATAATAAAAAGAAAAACGCAAAATACACGAGTAGAACGCAGAAACCTGTGGAGTCTATGATGTGGAAAAATCGTTTTTAAATCGTAGAAACGGTATATTCTAACGTTTCTACCACAAAATACTTAATTTTGAAAATTCTATTAATTGGTGGTGGAAATATGGGGCTGACCTACGCCACAAGTTTTTTAAAAGCACACGTTGCAACGGCTGCGGATATGATGATTTTGGAAAAATCTGAAAGTCGAGCAGCAGAATTAGCGAAGAAAAATATTGGAACAGTTTACGGACATCCGAAAGCTTGTTTACCAAAAGCTGATGTGGTAATTTTGGCGGTAAAACCGCAAGATACGCCAGCTTTGTTTGAAGCGATAAAACCTTATGCGACAGATAATCAAGTGTTTTTGTCCATTATGGCTGGCGTGAAAATTGAAGCTATTGCGACTTCCTTGAATGTAACAAAAATCATTCGAGCGATGCCAAATTTACCGGCACAAATCGGAATGGGCATGACGGCATTTACGTCTGCGGATTCGGTCACTCGTTCGGAATTGGTGGCGGTTCATAATTTATTAAATACAACTGGCAAGACGATTTATCTTGATGATGAAAGCATGATTGATGCAGCGACTGCAATTTCTGGTTCTGGGCCAGCGTATGTTTATTTCTTTATGAATGCAATGGTAGATGCGGCGAAAAGTCTTGGTTTTACAACTTCACAAGCAGAATTATTAGTAGAACAAACCTTTTTGGGTTCGGTGCATTTACAAAATCGAAATGATTTATCGTGTTCGGATTGGATCAAAAAAGTATCGTCGAAAGGTGGAACAACCGAAGCCGCATTGAAGGTTTTTCAATCTACAACCGTCAATCACGATATTAAAAACGGTGCAAAAGCAGCTTTTGATAGAGCGGTAGAATTGGGGAAGTAAAACGATAGTTTTGGCGGTTTTTTATGAAAGAGATTACTGAAACAAAAAAACTACTGAAACTACTGAAATTAAATTTTCATTTTTAATGAATAATGATTATCTTTGCAGTCAATTTTGAAACTATTTTTTAATAAAAAACGAAAAGAGGAGATTACATGTTAGTTATCAACATTAAGGACAACGAATCAATCGACAGAGCTTTAAAGCAGTACAAAAATAAATTTAATCGTTCAGGTCAAATGAAAGAATTGCGTCGTCGCAAACATTTCACTAAACCTTCAGTTGAGCGTCGTGCAGAAGTTTTAAAGGCTGCATATATTGAAGAGAAATACGGAAATGAGTAAGGCTCAATTGTTTGTATTGAATTAATACAACAATCACGAGTTTCACTATTTATATAGATAAGCCCGATTTTCATTGTGAAAATCGGGCTTAGTTCGTTCTACCTTTTTTATTTTGTAAATGTCTTGGAAGGTGCTAAAATAATTAATTGTAAAATTATTAAAATCTCCCGAATACTCGAAATTAGCTATTATATGTATAATCTATGTATAAAATCCATTATGTTATTTTTTTGTGTTTAATAAATAGCACAGCGTTTTCACAAGGCAATATTGACGAAAGTCTATCCCCGATTCGAGCAAGAAATATTTGGTATGGCGACGTGCAAAGTGCCATCGGATTAAAAAAAGGGGAAGGCGTGATTAGAAATCATAACTTTTTGTACAGCGAGTTTCGTTATGCGACAAGTGACGTATTTTCGTTTGGAATGAAACTTTCGTTTATGCCGCTTTTTGACCCTTTCTTTACCTTTTTCAATGATAATGCTTCAAGATTTTCAGAACATTATGCCCTTCCAATGTCGATAAACGCAGAATATAAAAGTTTTAGTAATTCATTGGTAAATGTTGTATTTGGTGCAGAGTTGATGGGTAATAGTTTATCTCCTTATTATCGTCAAGTTACAGTGGGCGAAACTCCGAGAATTTATTTGAAATCTACGATTGGTAATTATCAAAATAATATTACTCTAAAAAGTGGTATGAATGTGAGTTTAATTCTGTTAGACGATGTGCCGTACCGCAATAATATTAGTGAAGTATTGTGGTTTGGTTCGATTGCGGGAAAATATCAGTTGCTTGATAAGTTTGATTTCGTTGGTGAGTTTAATGTAGATACTTACGATCGGTATTTTTTTACGATTGAAAATGATAACTTGAACTCGACTTTTTATTTTTCGTGTCGTTTCGCAATTCGAGCTTACTTTAGGGAAAGATGGTCATTAGATGTTGGTCTAAAAGATGGAAATCCAGACTTTTTGGCGATGCCTTATTTGACGATTACGATGCCTTTGCATTTTGAAGAAGAATAGATTATTCCGAAATTATGCAAATTCATATCTAATCAATTGAAAAACTTTTTTAAAAAAGTAAAAACAATGAGAGATACGAGGTTATTAAATTGAATCCATGGAAGGTCGTTGGAAATACTTAAAAAATTAAGTTTCTTTCTCTACTTTTTCTACTTTGAATATTTTATAAAGAAGTGCCGTATGAAGGTGATAGTTTTGGGCGAGGTTGGCAAGGTTTGTTGATGTTTATTGTTGGCTTGACACAGGTTTGGTCATTCTTGATAATGATTGAGTGTAGATGAAAGGCATTAAAAAAATACCTTTCATCTTATAATTGCAAAAAAATCATACAAACTAACTACACATCTCTATGAATCAAAAATTGAGCAAAATCATATAATAATTGCTTTTTATCTTCTGAAATATTCACAGCTTTTAAGTGTTTGTACGCCAAATTTAGATAATCTTCTTTTTTCTGATTTGCATGTTTACGAATATCCAAATAATCAAAAATAGCTGTCACTTCTCGGATTTTTCCCGCTTCATCTTCGGGGTGCATAGATAGCAAATCTTTCAAACGAGCTGCAACTTCTGGATGTGCTAATTCTAAAGATTTTAAGACTAAAAACGTTTTTTTGTTTTGAGCAATATCGCCACCGACTTTTTTGCCGAATTTTTCAGGATCGCCGTAAGTATCTAAAATATCATCTTGCAACTGAAATGCAATACCGATATTTCGACCAAATTCACCTAAATTATAAGCATCTTCTTCGTTTGCACCGCCGACTAATGCCCCGATTCGCATTGCACCAGCGACCAAAACCGATGTTTTTAGTTCAATCATTTTGATATACTGCGGAATTGTCACTCTGTCCATCGTCTCAAAATCGACATCGTACTGTTGCCCTTCACAAACGCCAATAGCGACCTCATTAAAAATACGCAGCACTTCGGATAAAATCGTGGTATCGACTTGACGTAAATATTCGTAGGCTTGTACCAGCATGACATCGCCCGACAAGATTCCTGTGTTCACGTTCCATTTGTGATGAACGGTTGTTTTGCCACGACGAAGCGGTGCGGCGTCCATAATATCATCGTGAACTAAGGTAAAATTATGGAAAATTTCAATCGCATAAGCAGGTGCTAGAGCCTTCTCTAAATCATCTGTAAAGAGCTTTGCGGTCATTAATAACATTAAAGGTCGTAAGCGTTTGCCTCCAATATTTAAGATATAATCAACGGGTTCATACAAGCCTTTGGGAGCTTTTGTGAATTTATGATTAGTAGCGTATTGTTCGTAAAAATTTCTTAATTGATTTAATTGATTCATCTATATTTTTGTTTGTAAGTATGATTTACAGTTTTATTGTCAACGATAATGTTGAAAGTTTTTTTCTGAAAAATAGACTTTTTTGATAAAAAAAGCCTGTTATTTGCAATAAAATATTATACATTTGATACGGTTGCAAAGGATATTATTTAGTGTTAACTTCTTTTTAGCAAAAATACCTTTTAAACTCTTTTTTTGTAGAATTGTTCGTGACAATCAGTACGACCAAATATATTTTACTAAGATTGAATGTTATAAAAATTGGTAGAATATTGAATAGGTACTTCTCATTTTTTATTTATAACGTATGTCGTGTCTTTTATGAGATTAAAAATTCGTATTTAAAAATTCTGATTTTTTTAATGTAATATTCATTGTCACATAATGATATTTTTTGGTATAAAATTAGGGATAATGACATTTTTTATATAAGTTATATCAATGTCTTAAAAAAAATATCATGAGATAAGTAGGTTGAGGAATTTGTCTCGATAAGCCTGTAAAGTTTTTAAAATCTTGTAGGTTTAAAATCAAAAAGTCGTGTTAAGTTTATTTTAGAAATAAAATTTATAAATCTGCTAAAGTTAAATGTTACTAACATTTCATAGTATCAAATAAAGAACTGTAATAATAATATGGTAAAAACGAATCGACTTGCAAATGTATTAATGGTAGAGGACAATCCGGGAGATGTAAGATTAATGCAAGAGGCATTCAAGGAAGTTAATGTGTCTGTGAATTTATCTATCGTTATGGATGGTGAAGAGGCGATAAAATATTTGTCAAAAATAGGAGAGTATAAAGATGTGACAACGCCTGACTTAATTCTGTTAGATTTGAATTTACCGAAGAAAGATGGTAGAGAAGTACTTCAAGAGATTAAGACGGATCCTAATTTATTGCGTATCCCTGTGGTTGTACTAACGACTTCTAATGCAGAACAGGATATTTTACATTGTTATAATCTTCATGCGAATTGTTATATTCGTAAACCGGTAGATTTTGATGAGTTTTTTGATGTGATTCGGAAAATCGAGGATTTTTGGCTAAGTACAGTTATTCTGTCAAGAGTAACTCTATAAATCTATTTTCATTTTTTATTAAGATAGCTATAAGCTTTTTAATCTAAATGAGTAAAGCGTGTACGATTATGGATACGGAAAATAAAATTGATTATTTAGGACAAATTATTTACCTATGGCCGCTCGAAATTTAAAGAATAAGATTCAAATTCTGTATATAGAAGACAATAAAGCGGATAGAAATCTACTCAATGTTTATTTAAAACAGACAGGACTTCGCTACGATTTATTTTCATCGAATACATTTTATGAAGGGGTGGAGGTTGCAGAAGAAAAACCTCTTGATTTGGTGTTGTTAGACCTGTCGCTGCCTGATAGTCATGGATTCAAAACTTTAACTAACTTCATCGCAAAATTTCCAAAAATACCGGTCATTGTAATGACAGGGTTAAAAGATGATGTCATTGGTAATCAGTCGATTAAGGCTGGTGCTCAAGATTATTTGGTAAAGGGAGAGGTTGATGGAAGTCTGCTCGGTCGTGTTATTCGTTACTCTCTTCAACGTCACAAAGCACAGCAAAAATTAGAACAATACGCCAAAAAACTTTCTGTAAGTGAAAGGCGATATATTGAGGCACAAGAAATGGCTCATTTTGGTAATTGGGAAATGGACATCGTCACTAACGAAATGAAATGGACGGATGAGGTTTATCGTATCTTTGGTTTTGATCCTCAAAGTATCAGTCCTGTTTTTTCTGATTATTTGAATTTTATTCATCCGGAAGATAGAAATCGTTTTGAGGACACTTTTAATGAAGTGATTAAAGATGGGCAACTCCGAAAAATTGATTATAAAATCATTGTTGGTGGTCATAAGATAAAATACCTTTCTACACAGATAAAGGTTTATTTTGATGAAGTGGAAGAGAAAACCATTTTAGTTGGTGCAATTCAAGATATTTCGGACATCAAATTATCACAGGATTTGATGATTGAGAAAAATATATCCGAACGAACTTCTAAAATTAAAGAAGACATTTTGGAGGATTTAGGTTTTCATATTCGTACACCGTTATCTTCTTTGGTCAATTTGTCATATTTGATGGAAAATACGTCGTCACCTAATCAAGTTCTGGAGTACGTTGATGGCTTTAAACTCTCTATTAATGATTTGTCTGTTGCGGTCAATAATTTATTAAACTTTTCTATTTTGCTATCCAAAAAAGTCAAAGTTGAAGTAAATCAATTTAAGGCGGAAGAGTTGATACAACAGGTAGAACAATTATTCAAACTCAAAGCGGACGAGAAGAATATCAAGTTAAATATTCGTGTTTCTGATAATGTACCCGAGACACTTCTTGGCGATATTAATAAAATCAACCAGGTGATTTATAACTTGATGGATAATGCTATTAAATATACGGATAGTGGCGGAACGGTCAATATGAAGCTGATTTGTGACGAGGTTAAAAGCGAGAAAACAAAATTATCTATTATTGTGGAAGATACCGGAATCGGTATGGATAAAACAATGGTCGAAAAATTGATGAATGCAGGAGAACTGTTGGCATTGAATTATGACGAAGAGAAAAAGACAGGACTTGGTTTAGCGATTATTAATAAGCTAACCGAGAAAATGGGCGGAAAGGTAAATATCGAAAGTCAAATTGGCGTTGGTTCTAAAGTCGTTGTTGATTTGCCTGTCAAAGTTGTATTTATCAAAAAACGTCAAGGAAACGATAAACCGGTGGCACCGCTCAAAATTTTATTGGTAGAGGATCATTTTTTGAATCAAATCGCTACTAAAAAGGTCTTGACAACATGGTCAGACTTCGTTAAGGTGGATATTGCAGAAAATGGTTTAGTAGGTTATGAAAAAATCAGATCTTATCGTTATGATGTCGTTTTGATGGACTTACAAATGCCGGTGATGAATGGTTTTCAATCAACCGAAAAAATTCGAGAATACAATAAAGATATACCAATAATCGCTCTAACGGCTAACTCAAGTTTGCAAGAAGCAGATAAAGCAAAAGAAATAGGAATGAATGAATATATGTCGAAACCCTTTAAGCCGCAGGATTTATACGCTAAGATTATGAGTGTTTTATAGTTGCCCAAAAATATATTCATTAATCTCACAGGAGATTTGAGAGGCTTCTTCATATATATTTGAAGAAGCTTCGTTGTTTTTAATAAAAGCAGATATAACGGTTTTACAGATCAAGTTGGTCAATAAACAAATAATTAATTTAACAATGTTTAAAAAATTGATAATAAGTATTTTAATATTTTATTAACGATTTTTAAAAATTATTTCAAACAATAAAAATCAAAGAAAATAGTTCTTTTTTGGTGTAATTATTTATAACATTGTCTTTAAATTATTAAATTGCTTTATTAATTTAATATATTTGGTAATTAGACATTATCGGCGTTAACACATTCGATGAGTGTAATTAAACGAAATCGCTCAATTCGTGATTAATTAGCGAATTGAAATAACGAAAAAACATTTTAAAGCTTAAAATACTAAGTAAAAACAAAAAAACCTCCGAGAATTTATGAATTTCTATCCGTTCCTATTACAAGATGTGCAGTTGGATTCTATTCCAGAAATGGCAAAGGAAAGTCCAGGACTTATTGAAATTATTGCAAAAGGTGGACCTTTAGGTATTATTATTACAGTCGCTTTATTGGCGTTGTCTGTGTATGCACTTTATATCTTTTTTGAGCGATATTTGAGCATTACGAAAGCTGCGGATATTGATCAAAACTTTATGTCAAATATTCGTACAAATGTCCAAAATGGAAATATTGAAGCAGCCAAAGCTTTGTGTAAAAATACGGAAACGCCTGTGGCACGTATGATTGAAAAAGGATTGTCTCGTATCGGGAAACCATTAAAAGACATCAATGCCGCAATTGATAATGTTGGTAACATTGAGCTAATCAAATTAGAAAAAAACCTATCAACTTTAGCCACAATTTCTGGTGCAGCACCGATGATTGGATTTTTTGGTACGGTTACCGGTATGATTGCCGCCTTTCGTGAAATGAGTTTGACGGATAACATCACTCCGGATGTATTAGCAGGTGGTATTTATCAAGCCTTATTGACAACGGCTTTTGGTTTATTTGTAGGAATTATTTCATTCGTTGGCTACAATTATTTAGTGGCCTTAGTTGGAAAAGCTATTTTCCAAATGGAAGCACGTTCGTCTGAATTTATGGATTTATTACAAGAACCAGCCTAACTGAATGGATAATGAATAATTGACAATGGATAATTTAATGATTCATTGCCAATTATTCATTATCAATTGTCAATTAATAAAATGGGATTAAAAAAGAGAAATAAAGTCTCGGCGGAGTTTAATATGTCTTCCTTGACGGATATTATATTTTTACTACTGATTTTCTTTATGTTAACTTCGACTTTGGTGAGTCCAAATGCTTTAAATTTGAAACTACCAGGTTCGAGTTCTAAAACGGTTGCTCCTGCAACAATTTCTGTTTCGGTCGATACCGATAGAAATTTCTATTTAAAAACAGAAAAAATCAATCCTGATGATCTAATCACGTTAATTCGAGGGGAAATCGAGAAAGAACCAGATAAAGATAATGTTACTTTGGTTATTAATACCGACAAAAGTGTTCCGATTGAAGATGTGGTAAAAGTCATGGACGCAGCGTATAAATTAGGAATCAAAGCAATTTTGGCAACTGATCCAAATGCGGATTAGTAGAGCAAACTATTGAGATTTCGGTGCAAGCGGCACAGCCTTTGCGAATTAAAAAGTGTTATCGTTTTCTAAAAATCAATGTTCGATACATCAGAATCTATATTGATACCGTCTTACAAGAAAACAAAAACACTCAACACAATTGAAAAATAGGAATTAGGGTTTTAAGCGACGTTTACCAAACTTTTGAAATTTACTAAACATAAAACTTCAAAATTCCTTTTCTTCGATAGACAAAAATTAAGATTATGGATATTTCATTGAAGGAACAAGAAATCGAGGCACGAAATAAGAAAAGAGCAAGGATATTATCTGCTATTATCCATGCTTTGTTGCTAATAGTTTTGTTAGTAATGGTCAAGTATACGCCAATTCCTGACCCTCAGACAAATGAGGGCATTGCGATAGCTTTTGGTCAAGTTGATGCAGGTGGAGGTTACGACGAGCCGGTAGAAGCCGAGGAATCGCAAGAATATGAGGAAGTCGAGGAAGTTGCAGAATCAGAAGTCACTCCTGATCCAACACCTACGCCTGATGCAAAAACAGCAAATAGTGATGAAGTAGCGATAAAAAAGAAAAAAGAAGCCGACCGCAAAAAGGCAGAAGACGCTAAAAAGAAGGCAGAGGCTAAGAAAAAAGCAGAGGCGGAAGCCGAAGCAAGACGTAAAGCTGCCGAAGCTGCTGCAAAGAAGAAAGCACTTGAAGATAAACTTAAAGGAAGTGGAAAGACTTCTGGTGGTGGAGGTGGAAACACCGGTGGAACAGCAGGTGATCCAAATGTAAGTAATACTGGCGGTGGAACTGGTGGCGGAACAACTGGCTCGGGTGCAGATGTATCGGGTAGAACAGTTGCTAAAAAGCCAAGTCCTCCAACAAATCCTGGGGTTAAGGGTAGCGTTGTTGTCAAAATTTGTATTGATAACAAAGGAAATGTCACATCGGCTGAGTTTACTCAAAGAGGTTCTACTGTTACTGATGGTGGGGCAATTGCAGAAGCTGTTGCTAATGCTAAAAAGTGGAAATTTAATACCGATGTAATGGCACCTGACAAACAATGTGGAACTGTCCGATATAATTACACGATAAAATAAAAAATCAGTGATAAAATATTAATAAAGGCTTATATCTTGATGGTATAAGCCTTTTGTATTTTAGAAATCAATATTTTATTAGTAAACGTTAGCTTTTTTGATAAATAGCTAATAAAAGTTAATTGCGTTTGATTACTAACAATTTACATATTAGTTATTGTAGTTATTTAGTGTGGAATCTCACTATTTATAAATAAATATCTGACCTGGTAAGATTAAAAAATATTTTAGGAAACAATTAAAAATCAGTAATCTTGTTACATTTGTATAATTAATTGGTGGAATAACATGGAAAAATAGGATGAATACACAAAAAACAACAATCTTAATATTTTATAGTGGAGCATTTTTGTTGCTAAGTGGTATCTTACTATTAGTACTCAATAATTTTGGATTTGGTTTAACTAATATTTCGTTATTAAGTGCTGGTATGATTTGTGGCGGAGTTGGTTTTTTTATGAGTCAAAGAAATCGATATGCCTTTTGGGGCGGGTTGATTTTTGCAACCATAATGGTTGCGTATTTCGGATGGTTAGCACTGGTCAATATGAATGGCTTAGTAGATATGATATTAGATGGGGAGTTGCAGTTAAAGCCATATAATGCCGTGCATCAGCAAACAGCGTCTTTCTTATTTGCAATGGCTGCTTGGGTTCTGGCGATTGTTACCTCGATGACGCAATTCGTTCGTGCTTATGCAGTTGGAGACGAGCTGGATAACGGAAAAAACAACAGGATATTTAGATAAAATCGAAGGATAATCTTTTGAGCCGCATGAGTTTTTAAACTGATGCGGCTTTTGTTTTTATTCAAATAAATTTCATCTTTCCTTATAAGTCTTTATATTGAGTTCAATAATTAAGCTCAAGTAAAAACATGGAAAAAATAACCTACCCTTTATTACATTTTCAATTAAATGATGAGGCTGTTTTAGGAATCTTGGTGGGGACAGATTATCAGGTTGTAGATAAAGATTTACGTAATGTAAAATCTACATTGACGAATCAGCTACAACGTAATTACAGGAAGTTTGAGGATTATCCGTATATGGATATTATAAAACCTAAACTGAAAGTGATTGAGGTGAAAGTGCGACCGACTTATCGAGAGGAAAGTGGAGCGTATCCGTTACCGACTTCGCTGAAAGTACCGATTGTAACGGTTTACGGCGAAACTAAGCATGGCTATTATGAGTGTTATTTGCCGATGTTTAATGAGAGTTTTTATTATTATGAACAGCGACAGTTTCAAACTTTAGTCTCGCATTTTGCGATGAATTATTTAAATCAACAACCACCAAACTTCATTTATCGCCAAATGACGATTGAAAAACCTCAATTAGATGAGGTTGTCTTAAAAATCAAAGAACAAACGACAAGTTGGGGCGATTGGAATTTTGAGCGACAATATGAAACTTTAGCTCGATTGGCAGAAAAATATCCTTATTCGAGGAAAGTCCGGCGAAATATTTCGGCTTTTCCGGAGGCTGCCTGGGAATTGGAGGATAAGGTAAACGAAGTCGTAGATAAGTTGGTCAATAATCGAGCAAACGTCTTGATTATTGGTAAATCTGGAACAGGGAAAACGGCTGTTTTGCGTCAAGCAATTAAAAAGATAAATAATAATAAAAAACAGAAATTAGACTTTTCATTTTGGCAAATTATGCCGCAACGCATTACGTCAAGTGCCAAATATTTGGGAGAATGGCAAGAAGCGTGTGAAGCCTTGGTTGATGACTTGGAAGCATCGAATGGCATACTTTGGGTTGTGAATTTTGTGCGATTATTACAGGTTGGTGGAGCAAGCCCCGAGGTGAGTGTGGCTGCGTTTTTAACGCCTTTTTTGCAAGAAGGAAAGTTGCAAATCATTGGTGAGGCGACACAAGAAGAACTGGACTCGATGCGCCGGTTGTTACCAGGATTTGTGGAAACGTTTCAAATCGTACTTTTAGAGGAATTACCCGAGAAAAAGGTCTATAATATTTTAGATAAGTTCGCTGACTTTTGCAATCGAAATCTAAAAATTGCAATTGATAAAAAAGCGATTGAGTTGTCGTATCGTTTATTGATTCGGTATTATCCGTATCAATCGTTTCCTGGAAAGGCGATTCGATTTTTGGGACAATGTGTGAGTGTTGCTCAAATTGCGAAACAACAACACGTCGGAACAAATGAGGTGATCGCCAATTTTGTAAAATCAACTGGTCTGCCCGAGTTGTTTCTGCGTGACGATATGTTATTGGAAATCAAAGCATTAGAAAGTTATTTTTCTGATAAAATCATTGGTCAGCCTGTGGCTATTCGTCATTTGACTAACGTTGTGAAAATATTCAAAGCTGGTCTGAATAATCCGTATAAACCGATTACGACTATGATTTTTGCTGGGCCAACTGGTGTTGGAAAAACTGCTTCGGCAAAGGCTTTGGCGGAGTATTTTTTTGGAAAAGGTCAGCAACGTTCGCCCCTTATTCGGATTGATATGAGTGAGTTTCAGCATGCTGGACAAATCGCTCGATTTATCGGTGCAGGGCGAGAGGTCGGAAAATTGGTACAAGATATTCGAGAACGACCATTTTCGGTTTTGTTATTGGACGAAGTCGAAAAAGCTGATCCTGCGATTTTTGATGCGTTTTTATCGGTCTTAGATGAAGGAATGCTGGTCGATGCCTTTGGTCGTATCACGAACTTCCGCAATACGATTATTATTATGACAACGAATTTGGGGGCTTCTAATCGTCAATCTATTGGCTACGGTAGCGGTATGCCTGACGAAGCGGCTTACGAGTCGGCAATCGGAAAGTATTTTCGCCCGGAGTTTGTGAATCGTATTGACTCGATTGTGATGTTTAATGCCTTAAAAGCGGATGATATTCGTCAAATTACAGCGATTGAATTGGAAGCGGTTAAGCAAAGAGAAGGTTTTGTGAAAAATAATTTGACCTTGAAGTTTACACAGGGCGTTTATGAATATTTGTCAAAAGTTGGTTTTGATGAGCGGTATGGGGCAAGACCGTTGCAGCGTGCCGTAGAGCATGAAATTATCGCTCCGTTAGCGACTTGGCTGATTGAAAATCCTGTGGAGAATGTTCTATTGGAAATTGATTTTGATAAAGCGTTAGAAGTGCGAGTTTTTTAAGTGCGTCCTCCAAATATGTAAGATTTTATTCGTCTCGCTTAGCGGCGTGTTGGTATAACTGTAAGCCACAAATTTCCCAATTGTCATTCGACTTAATTCTTAGCATAAAGCCGTTCCAATCCGAGTCCTCGTCTGTTCGTTTTCCAATCTTTGAGTTGGATAATTGGTACTTGATACGAGTGTTTCCATCTGAATCAATGATGGAGGCAATCGGTTGCAAATAGTTAGTTTTTGTGTGTAATTGACGATTAAAATTAGCTCGATACGAACAAGGAATGAGCAATTTTAAATCATTTTTATACTGTTCTTCATTGATTGCTTTTTTTGCCTTCGCAATAACAACAACTTCTTGATAATCCTTAAAAAGGATTGTATCAATGTAGCCTTTTTCTTCTCCTCTTGTGGTTTTGATAAAGTTAGTTTTTTCCAATATTTTGATAGAACGATGCGTAATATCTTCTGCTGCAATCGGTACTTGTAACTTAACATAAAGTGAATCGCCTAATAACGCATTATCATTCATCAAAGGCATCATTTCGGTATGATTCCAACCGTCAAAAGGTTGATTATTCTCAACGCCTTTTAGTGCTAAACGCTTCGCTTTTTTATTCGCCTTATAAGCCGTAATAGAACTTGGTAAAACCTGAAAATTTAAAATGTGATTGAACTCGTTGAACTCAATAACTTGAATCGAACAGTTACTTTTAAATTCAATTATACTATTTGTTTCTGATGTATCATCTAACTCAAAGACGTAAGCTGAACCAATATTAACAATCACTCTTGTATCAATCGAAGTCGCTTGTAAACCTTTTGCAGTTAAGGCGTTTTCAAATAGCAGATTTGATTTACTGTTACCGTTCGTTGTTGAAATGATAATAGGTGCATTATTCGATGTAGTCAAGGCGTTAACTTTTAACGTCTCGACATCCGATGGTTGCAATACCATTTTTGGTGTTGCCGTTTGTGCATCTATTTGTTGAATTTGACCAATTTTTGGTTCGGATTGAAAAATAAATTCGGCATTTTTTTCGATTTTTATCAAATGATCATTTGGTAATAATTCGTCATCAGATAACTCAAAAATATCGTTTAAACAGTCGATAACTGCCGTTCGATTTTTGTGGGTTGTCATTTTATTGATACTATTCGAAATTGTTTTTATGGTGTTATCTTCGCTAATAACTCTGGTTGCAATTTGGTTGGTTTTAGTTTCAAACTGGGATTTTATCGTTATTTTTTGTTGTTCAAATATCTCTTTCGAGGTTTTTGATAAATGGCCATTTGGAGTTGCCGTCGGCATGATGAAGTCAAAACCAGCAATTGACTTTAACTGCTCCGCTTCCAGTTGCTGCCGTTTTAATGGTTTTGCCGACCAAAGGGCAGGAGGGAAGTGCGTTGTTTTAGCTTGATACTGCAAATTAACATCAACTATTTCATCGTTTACATTTCGAATCGTTACCGTTTGAGTTGATTGTAATTGTTGCTTATTCATTGGTCGAATCCCTAAAGTATCACTTAATATATCAATCATTTTATTATTGATAATCAATTGACTAGAAGGGATTAAAGACTGTGTCGAAAATATTAAATTATCTGACGTAACAATCCAAGTTTGTAGTTCATCATTTTGATTTTTTTCACTTGATGCTTCGATGAGTCCGTTACTAATATTAACACGACAAATATCTATTGCCTGTGATGGTAAAAAGCTGCGATGAAACATTTCCCAATCCAAAACATAGATAAAACGAGCTTTTTCGGGATTTCCGAAACGAATATTAAAGGAAATAATTGACCAATTAATACTTACGTATCCACCCATTTCCGGCCCGTATAAATGCAAATCTGCACCAACATCTAACTTGTAATTTTTTAACCAGCGAGACTGATATTTTGCACCGACACGGATTTTTGTATGAAAATCATAATAGAAAGGTTTCCATTGCAAAATCATATCGGAATTAGCCGTAAACCAGGCTTTGAGCTTGCCTTTTTGATAAGTTGCATCAAACGAAAAACCAGCCATAATCGCTTGATTCGTCAATGCAAAATAGGTATTTCCTGATATTTTAGTCGTGTCAGAAACTATCCAGCTAAATCCAACTTTCGGTACAGTCGGATAATGTGCAGGTTTGTTAAATCTCGGATGATAACCGCCAACGGTCAACACAAAATCGCCTGCATTTTCACCTTTCAGCCAAGTATAAACGGCTACGCTTCCGCTCAAATTTACATTATCATGAATCAAATAGGAACCGTCAGTGAGTTGTGTATTCGATTGTATCTCACCGGATTGAATACGATAAACGGTTTTCAGACCAAATTGTAAATTCAAATAAGCCGCTTTTTCATTCGGTAAAATCAAACGAGAAACGCCTAAAATGATTACTTCTTTTTTATCGAATTGATACGCTAAAATCGCATTAGAGTCGAGTAACTGAAAACTGCTAAACTGCACGCCAGCCGCCAACCATTTTTCATTATTTTTGACTTTTACAATATGCCCTAAGTATGCCAAAGCATCAGCAGGATTTTTCTTACCAGTTTTGATAATATTTAATAAAGGATAATCAGCGATTTGATTCGAATTTGGCAGATTTAGTTCAGAATTATAACCGAAACCTGCGGACAATCCATTTATAAAAAAAGCGGGAATTCCACCTAACGGAATGCTAATATTGGCGAAAGCAAAAAAGGATTTTTGACCATCTTTTGTTTTTGTAAATCCGCCAATTGCACCGATACTCCTATTCGCAACACGCATTAGCATTTTGCCGATATAAGCCACTGGCGTTTTATCGTTACCTTGTGTCGGTCTCGAAACTTCGTTGATTTTTAGTAATGAACCGCCTAATTCTACGAAGTTATTTTTGAAATAAACACCAATGCCGTAAAGGTCGAATTTTGGACGAAAAGTCTTTAAACTTAACGGACTTTCTGCTTGCAAACCTAATAAGGCAAACTCCAAACCAGACGACATATAGTCCAAATTCAATAGAACCCAGGCTTTGTTTTGTTGCCAACGCATGCCGACTTTACGGAAGTTCAAGCCGCCGAAATTTTTATTAATTTCATACCATTTTGTCCCTTTTTGTTCAGGTAATTTAGGCAAATTATTGAGGTCTGTTTTTGAGTTGTGTGCCTGTTCTGCTTCGGGCGTGAAATCCTGAAGTTTGTAGTCAAATTCAAAAATTTCATTTGGAAATGCAATATTAGATTTTAAACCGACTCCTGATTTTATCGAAATCGTTTTACTATTTTTGAAATATTTAGATTTTTCAAACGGAATAGTTTGAAACACTTGACTATTATTGGCGAAAGCCAAAGTCAAATGTAGCTGTTCGTCCAAATCATTATGAATAATTGGTAAGTCGGCTAAATCAAAAAAGAACTGAAAATCCAAAATTACCGCAAAATCTTGTGTTTGCGGATGATCTTTTGAGGGTTGATAATTGAGCATTAACCGTGCATTCGTATGTTGTAACGGAATAATGCCTTGCACAAATAGACGATTTTCTGACCAGTTGTAATGCCCGAAAACTTCTTGTAATTTCACTTCGGTTTTTAGGAAGGTTTCGATGCCCAAAGCCTTGCAGATGCTTGTAATCGCTTGATCTAAATCTGGCGAAAATGCTCCTTCGTTGAAGTTGGTGTAACCTTCAAAAATAGTAGCGTCTCCCGATTTGGCGATTAACGAAATCGGTGCTTTGAATAGGCGGAGGTCTATAGTCGTTTGCGTTTTTATCATAATATGATTCAGATGGTTTGACCACACATTATTCACATGGTTGCACAATGTGATTACTTTTATCCTATTGGTATTTTTTTATTGAAAATAGCTAAATTTCTTCGTCGGGCATACGGCGTAAAGACAAGCCGATTTTATCCAAACTGACGATTTCGTTATATTTATTAGAAACAAATTCGTCGTCGAACTCCAACTCAACTGCAATATCAACTTCTCCGTTACTAGCATCGTACAATAGTTTGAGCAAGTTGATACTTTCAGGCATTGATTTGACGGTTTTCGGGTAGTCTTTTTCTAAATCAATCTCATGTGCTTTGAATCCATCGATGACATCTTGCTTCTCAAATGTTACAGGATTTCCTTTATTAAATTCAAAACGTTTTAAATTTTCTGATTTACTTTCGATTTCTACCTGTTTTTTAAAAACGGTGACGGTTGCGTTTAATCCAAAATTTGTTTTGCTCATTTTTTTTAGTTTAAGTGATTTGGATAGTTGTAATAATTAAAGCCGTAACAGCATACGTTTGAATTACTAAAACTATTCAAATTATTTTACTATTGAAACTACATTATTCTGTTTCGTTGACACGATGAGTTTTGCCTCATTGAGTTCAACGTATTTTTCTGCTTTTTTGAATAAGGGTTTTAGATTAATTTCTGTTTCGATTGTCGTTGGTTTTTGCTTTCTAAAAATGATGTTTTTGATAATAATTTTTTTTGATAATAAATTTTTAATGAATTTAGGCAATTTGAATTTTGAGCTGTCCAAATACGTTTCAGCCGATATTTCGATTGGTTCAATAAGCTGAAATTCGTCAATATTCTGCGCTGATTTTTTGAGTTCGATCGGTAAAAACTTAAATAATTTCGCTTTCATCTGATTACTTTAATGTTCAGAAATCAAGATAAGGTTTTGGTGTGAAAAATCAAACAAAGGCAGAAGATTATTAAGTTGCTGAAAAACCTATTGCTCGAAAAACATCGAAATGATTTTTATTTTATCTTATTAATATAAGATTCTCTTGATGAAAATAAGTCATCTAACCGAACCTCAAAACAATCTTTCCTACCAAAACTTAAAACCTTTATTTATCTTCACGGTTTGGTTAAATGTAAATTATTCAACAAAAAATCTGCGGAAATCTGTAAAATCTGTGGGCGAATATAAGTTATGTCAAACGAAATCGTACAAGAGTTAGAACACATTGAGGTTATTGGAGCGAGAGTTCACAACTTGAAAGAAGTAAGTGTACAAATTCCTCGTAATCAGTTAGTTGTCATTACTGGAATAAGTGGAAGTGGAAAGTCGTCATTGGCATTTGACACGATTTATGCCGAAGGTCAGCGTCGATATATGGAAACATTTGGCTCGTATGCTCGGCAGTTTATCGGTGAAATGGAACGTCCTGATGTAGAACATATTCACGGTTTAAGTCCTGTCATTTCGATTGAGCAAAAGACGACTGGGCGAAATCCTCGCTCAACCGTTGGAACGGTAACGGAGATTTATGACTTTTTGCGATTGTTATTTGCTCGTGCTGGTGATGCGTATTCTTACGTCACCGGTAAAAAGATGGTGAAATACACCGAAGAACAAATGATTGATCATATTTTGGATAATTTCGATGGTAAAAAAGCGATTTTGTTAGCCCCTTTGGTTCGAGCGAGAAAAGGACATTATCGAGAGTTATTTGAGCAAATGCGAAAGCAAGGTTTTACCAAAATTCGAGTCGATGGCGAGATTTTGGAAATCGTGCCAAAAATGCAAGTCGATAGGTACAAAACGCACGATATTGAAGTCGTGATTGATAGAATAAAAGTACAAGCAAACCGCAGAGAACGCTTAGGGCAATCGCTGCAAACGGCTTTGAAATTAGGCAAAGGTTTTATTATGTTTTTAGATATGGAAACAGGAAAAACCAACGCTTACAGTAAATCGTTGATGGACGCAGAAAGTGGCATTTCTTATGAAGAGCCTTCGCCAAATGCGTTTTCGTTTAACTCGCCTTATGGTGCTTGTCCGCATTGCAATGGACTTGGAAAAGTCACAGCGGTTGATATGGAAAAAGTCATTCCCGATGATTCGAAAAGTATCAACGAAGCTGGAATCGCACCGTTTGGAGAAGTACGGGATAATATCACATTCAAGCAGTTGCGAGCAATTGCGAAAAAGTACAAATTCACATTTTCAACTCCTGTAAAAGATATTCCCAAAGCAGCTTTAGATATTATTTTAAATGGTGGTGGCGATAGTATTGATATTTCGATGAAATACGGCGGCGGTCGAGATTATAACTATAGCTTGACGAATGAAGGGATTTTGAATATGCTTTCTCGCTGGTATAATGATACGTCTTCGGGCAAAATTCGGGATTGGGCAGAGAACTTTATGACGATTCAAAAATGCCCTGAATGCCATGGGGCAAGATTAAAAAAAGAGTCGCTGCATTTTAAAATTGGAACAAAAAATATTGCTGAATTGGCGTTGATGGATTTGAATGAATTGTACGAATTTATGCAATCTGTTCCTAACAAAATGGAAGAGCGGCAGTTGACAATTGCGAAAGATATTATCAAAGAATTGCAGTTACGTGTGAAGTTTTTGCTGCATGTTGGCTTGGATTATTTATCACTCAACCGACCTGCACGTACACTTTCGGGCGGAGAAGCACAACGCATTCGTTTAGCTACTCAAATTGGTTCGCAACTTACGGGAATTACCTACATTTTGGACGAGCCGAGCATCGGTTTACATCAGCGAGATAATCAAAAACTCATCGAAGCCTTGCGAGAACTAACCGATATTGGGAATACGGTTTTGGTCGTCGAACATGATAGAGATATTATGTTGGCCTCTGATTATCTGATTGATTTAGGGCCTGGAGCTGGTAAACATGGTGGCGAACTCGTCGCCGCAGGAAAACCCGAAACCTTCCTAACACAAGACACAATCACGGCTAATTATCTCAATCAATCGGTCAAAATCGACGTACCAAAAAAACGTAGAAAAGGCAACGGCAAAAAAATCGTGCTGAAAGGTGCAAAAGGCAATAACCTTAAAAATATTGATGTCGAAATTCCTTTAGGGAAATTTGTTGCGGTAACAGGCGTTTCGGGCAGCGGAAAATCGACTTTTGTTAATGAAACACTTTATCCGATTTTACGACAACATTTTTATAAAAGTAAAAAACGACCATTAGAATATGACAGTTTGAAAGGTATCGACAACATTGATAAAGTCATAGATATTGATCAATCGCCGATAGGTCGCACACCTCGCTCAAACCCTGCAACTTACACAGGTTTGTTTACACATATTCGCAGCTTATTTGCGGGTTTGCCCGAAGCCAAAATCCGTGGTTATAAACCTGGGCGTTTTTCATTTAATGTCAAAGGCGGCCGCTGTGAAGTCTGTCAAGGCGGCGGAAAGCGATTGATAGAAATGAACTTTTTACCCGATGTTTATGTCGATTGCGAAACCTGTTTTGGTCGTCGCTACAATCGAGAAACTTTGGAGATTTTATACAAAGGCAAATCTATTTCTGATGTATTAGAAATGACAGTCGATGAAGCCGTTGATTTCTTTGAAAAAATCCCTAAAATTTACCGCAAGGTAAAAACCATACAAGATGTCGGTTTAGGTTATATCACACTCGGACAATCGGCTGTAACGCTGTCAGGCGGTGAAGCTCAGCGGGTCAAACTCGCTGAAGAACTCTCAAAACGGGCAACAGGAAATACGCTCTACATCTTAGACGAACCGACCACCGGTTTGCACTTTTCAGATATCAAAACGCTTTTAGGTGTTTTGAATAAATTGGTGGATAAAGGCAATTCGCTTTTGGTTATCGAACATAATTTGGATGTGGTGAAAGTGGCGGATTATATTATTGATATTGGTCCTGAAGGTGGTTTTCGTGGTGGTAATGTGGTGGCGACTGGAACGCCTGAGGAGGTTGTGAAGGTTGATGGGAGTTTTACGGGGTTGTTTTTGAAGGAAGAGTTGAAGTAGGTTATGCAACAATATTATTGAAAATGAATTACGATTTTTTTGATATAAACATCAATGCTACTCAAACAGAAGTAGAAGTAAAATCAATGATTGATACTTTACTAAAACATACTTTCAATCCTTATGAAATCGCCTCAAGAGAGCAATTTGATAAAGATATGGATAAGTATTTTCATCAAATGAAAAACGGAAAAGAAACGATTATTTATGAGATAAATAAATATAAAAATTCATTGTGGCGATATGAAAGTGATGTTCATTTTTACCCTGAAAAACGAGAGAAATATGGACAATATCCTGATTTTAAGTTAGCAGAATTATTTTACAATAATTTTGGCTGGAATTGTTTGTGTTCAAGAAATGACCTTTTTGCAGATTTAGACGATAATAATTCATACATAGGTGTTGGCTTATTTGATGGAAAATGGAAAATGTATGATAGCTATGATTTTTATATGTATGAAGAAGGAGAAACAGATACGGATGTAGAGATTTTTCTTCAAGGTAAATTTGGTGAAATTGGATGTCAATTTGAAAAACGAAGTTTGAGTTATAAAAAGTTGAAAAATTCTAAATAGAATAATTACGGTTCTCTGAACCTTGCCGAATGAACCTCATAAAATATTTGTGGTGTAATGCGTTGGAACGATAAAGGTTTGGAAAACCGTCACTGTTTGTAGCACCGAAGTTTAGACGATGTTATTGAGGTTCGGAGAACCGACACCATAAAAACACATATTCGATAAAACATCAACAAAAACCGTGTCGGTACGCTGTACCTCAAAAACGTATATTCAATATCTCAAATCTACAAACGGTTACGGTTTTCCAAACCTTTATCGTTCTGACGTGAAATTTATTTTTGTTGTTTATCTCATTTCAAATCATATAAATTGTCATAAAACTCGAACAAATATTCGTCTTTGTATTCAATATCAAACTTCTTCAAAAAATCTAAATATTCTGCTCGGAATGTTCGCTTTTTGTGATGTTGTTCTTGATTGTCAATGTATTTCACAACATTATCAATATGCGAACGAGAATACGAAAATGCGCCGTAACCATTTTGCCACGAAAATTCTTTACTTGACCACGATTGTTCTTTTATTTTTTTGGTTGAACCTGTTTTGATGTTGTTTACCAAATCGGAAATGCTTTGACTTGGATGCAAACCAACGAAAATATGTATATGGTCACGCATCGCATTGATGGCGATTAATTTGTGTCGTCTATTTTGGACAATGCCTGTGATATATTTATGAACATCTTCTTTGTATTGTTTTGGGATTAATGATTTTCGCCCTTGTACGGAAAAAACGAGTTGAATATAAAGTTGTGTGTAGGTGTCTGCCATTATGATTTGATTAGGTTTTTAGAATAATTTGTCGATTGTAAATTATGATTTTTTTGGAAATAGAATAATGAATTCTGTTTTTTTTGAGGAATACAGGTACATTTACGGCATCGGTTCTCCGAACCTCAATAATGTGTTGGAACGATAAAGGTTTGGAAAAATAGTTTATCCCGAAACCTCGGGAATGCCGTTTGTAGCACCGAAGTTTAGGTGATGTTATTGAGGTTCGGAGAACCGACACCATAAAATTACATATTTAATAAAAGAATATTCAAAACGGTGTCGGTACGCTGTACCTCAAAAAATAATCATAACATCTCAATTCTACAAACTGTGTTTCCGAAGTATCGGAATAAACTATTTCGCTGAACCTTGACGAATGCACTTCATAAAATATTTGTGGTGTAATCGTTGGAACGATAAAGGTTTGGAAAACCGTCACCGTTTGTAGTACCGAAGTTTAGACGATGTTATTGAGGTTCGGAGAACCGACACCGTAAAAACACATATTCGATAAAACATCAACAAAAACCGTGTCGGTACGCTGTACTTCAAAAAATAATCATAACATCTCAATTCTACAAACTGTGTTTCCGAAGTATCGGAAACACCGTAAAAACATACTATAGCCTTTGATAACATTGAATAATATAAACACTTAATTCAACAGCTATGAATTATAACACTTACACCAAACAAACAATAAAAGTATCTGAAATTGGCATCGGAGCGTGGCAATTAGGCATTAATTCTGGTTGGAAGTCTATGTCTGAAAAAGAGGCGATGGCGATAGTTCAGAAAGCTTTGGATTTGGGCGTCAACTTCTTTGATACCGCACCAAATTATGGCAACGGAACAAGTGAATTACGATTGGGAAAAGTATTGAAAAATGTAGAACGGGAAAAAATTGTCATTAATACCAAATTTGGACATACGGATACTGGTCAGACAAATTATAAAGCGAGTTTTATTCGAGAATCGTTAGAAGGTAGTTTGAAACGGTTGCAGGTAGATTATGTGGATTCTTTGATTATTCATAATCCGCCTTTTGAGTATTTAGATGGTAATCGTTGTGATCATTATGAAATATTGGAAACGCTAAAAGCAGAGGGAAAAATCAAGGCTTATGGTGCGTCATTAGATTCTTATGAGGAAATGAAGCTGTTGATGGATACCACAAATAGCGAAGTTATCGAAGCTTTTTTTAATATTTTACATCAAAATACGGGCAAAGCTTTTGATTTAGCGAAGGCAAAAGGGGTCGGAATTATTGTAAAAATTCCACTGGATTCTGGTTGGCTTTCAGGTCGTTATGATGAAAATTCGACTTTTGAAGGCGTGAGAAATCGGTGGTCGAAATCGGAAATTGAAACAAGGGCAAGATTAGTCAATCGTATCAAAGAAATAGCGAACGAAAACCTTCATGTAGCACAGGTTGCTCTGGCTTTTTGTTTGGCGTATGATGCGGTTTCGACAGTGATTCCTGGTTGTAGAAATATGGCTCAGTTAGAAAGTAATTTGGAAAGTACGAAAAAGCCGCTGTCAGATGAATTAGTAAAAAAGTTAGAAATGTTTTATCGAACAGAGGTTGAACCATTGAATTTACCATGGTAAGTTTTGAGTAAAAGTCAATCAAAAGTTTAAGGCTTCGTAAGGCATTAGGACTCAAAAAACGGAATTAAATAATCGTAATATTTGGATAGGAATGATTTAGATGAAAGGCAGTTTAAAACTACCTTTCATCTGGTCAAGTGCGGCTGTTTTTTTAATAAATATTAGATTAGAAAAAGGATTGATTTACTCACTTTCTACTTTTTCGGCTGTTTCAAGATACTGCAAACCTGCCGCTGCCAAACCGCTTTCTGGAAATTCTTCTAATGCCTGTTCATAATATTTTTTAGCTTGATTTTTATTATCCATTTGTGTGTAACAATAAGCGATATTACACAATGCCATTTCTTGAAAACTCATAGCAGAGGAGCTGAACATGGTTACATAACGATATTTGTCAACCCAATCATATTTTTTAAAAAAACGATAACTATCTTCAAATCGTGGAATGGCGGCCGCAAATTTCTTTTTGCCAACTAACTCGATGCCTTCTCGATGATCCTTCGGAATTAATGTTCTTAGGCCTACGGATAATAAAATATACGTGACAATAAAGGCAAGCATCGGATTGCTCACGCCGATAATGTCATAAATCAGAAAGATAATCAACATGATACCGACTTGCGGAAATAGCGAACTCCAAGCGACTTTGCGAATAGTTGGTGATTTTTTAGTAGTCATTTATGAATAATTTGGTTTTAAAATTTTTGGTTTTGAATTTTCAATAAAGATAATAATAAATCAATCGAACAATCAAATATTATTTTAACTTTACGGGAATGAGTTTCGTGTTTCGGGGGGTGTGTTAGGAGTTTTGATAATAAAATAGAACAGAGAAATTGTTGTTCATTACCCGATACTTTGGGAGAAACTATAAAATAGGCAACCCGAAACCCGCAACTTAAAAAACTTTAACTAAATGGCACCTTTAATTACAAATGATGCAGTCGCATTCGGCATTTTAATGCTCGTTCTGATGGTCGTTTTTGTAACTTCTGCTTCTGACAAATCACCTTGGAAAGGTTTCTACCGCTATGTTCCTGCGATTTTATTATGTTATTTTATACCTGCTTTATTAAATTACCCTTTCGGAATAATTTCCCCGCACTGGTTCAATGCGGATTTGTTGCCGTTCTTAGCGGACAAAGGTTTAGACACGGAGGCATTAGGTCTAAACTCAATGTCGTATGATATGGTTAAAACGACTTTGGAGGAGAACGGAATCACGGCGGCGGAGTATTCGGCTTACGAAGGTCATTCACAATTGTACTTTGTGGCGTCTCGATATTTATTGCCAGCGAGTCTGATTTTATTATGTTTGAGTATTGATTTTAAAGGCCTTCGCAACTTAGGAAATAAGTCGTTGATTATGTTCTTTGCTGCAACTTTAGGAATTGTACTCGGCGGCCCGATTGCCGTTTTGTTGGTGATGAATGTTTTCCCTGATATTATTCCGGTAGAAAACGACCAGCTTTGGCGAGGGTTATCAACAGTTGCAGGAAGTTGGATTGGTGGCGGTGCGAATCAAACGGCTATGAAAGAAATCTTCGAGGTTTCGGATAATTTGTTTGGGTCGATGATTGTTGTAGATGTCGTTTGTGCGAATATTTGGATGGCGTTTTTGTTATACGGTGCGAACATGACGACGAAAGTTGATAAGTGGCTAAAAGCGGATTCGTCGATGATTGACGATTTGAAGAAACGGGTAGAAGATTATCGTGAAAGTGTCGAGCGTATTCCGACGACGAAAGATTTATATATTTTAGGTGGAATTGCCTTTGGTGGCGTTGCAGTTGCTCATTTTGGAGCAGACTGGATTGTACCGATTATGCAAGGGGCAGAAGCAACTTTAATCAGTGCTGGTCTAAATTCTTTATTATCCGGTTTCTTTTGGTTGATTGTTATTGCCACAACAATTGGTTTAGTCTTGTCTTTTACTAAAGCTCGCACACTGGACGGTGTCGGGGCTTCTCGTTGGGGAAGTGTGTTTATTTATATTTTGGTGACAACAATTGGTATGAAAATGAATCTGGGCGAAATTTGGCAAAACTTAGGTTTATTTGCGATCGGAATTGTTTGGATGTTGGTTCATGTGACGATTTTATTGGTAACGGCGAAGATGATTCGAGCACCATTTTTCTTTGTAGCAGTCGGTAGTCAAGCGAATGTTGGCGGTGCTGCTTCTGCTCCGATTGTAGCCTCTGCCTTTAGTCCTGCCTTGGCTTCTGTTGGTGCATTAATGGCAGTGTTGGGATATGCACTCGGAACTTACGGAGCGATTATTTGTGCGTATTTGATGCAAGCAGTTTCTGGGTAATGATTAATTTAAATTATTCTATCAGTTAAGTCAAAAAAGCCAACACAATACAAACGAAATAACTAAAAGTAACCAAATCATGATCAATACACAAAATTTAATCATCGGAGCGGGGCCTGGCGGATTAGCGGTCGCTGGTCGTTTGGCAAAATTGAATATTCCGTTTAAAATTATAGAAAAAGAGAAAAATGTCGCTCCTGCTTGGCGAAATCATTATGACAGATTGCATTTGCATACCGCAAAGGAATTGTCAGCTTTGCCACATTTGAATTATCCAGCAGATTTTCCGTTGTATGTACCTCGGTTGCAAGTCGTTGAATATATGGAAATGTATGCGGAGCATTTCGGCATAAAACCGTATTTTAAAGAAGAAGCGACTTCCGTCAAAAAAGAGGGGGAAAAGTGGCTAACGACAACGGCTTCAGGCAAAGTTTTTCAATCGGATAATGTAATTATTGGAACTGGGTTCAATCGTGTGCCTAATAAACCGATTTGGGAAGGTATGGACGAATACGAAGGTTTTTTGCAACATTCTAAATATTATAAAAATGGAAAAAACCTAAAAGGAAAACGAGCATTATTGATAGGAATGGGCAATACTGGGGCAGAGTTGGCCATTGATTTACATGAACATGGTGCTATACCCTATATTTCGGCCCGAAGTCCAGTAAATGTCGTCTTGCGAGATTTCAACGGAAAACCGACACAATACACGGCCATTAAACTACAAAAACTACCTACTTGGTTGAATGACTGGATTGCGGTGACCATTCAAAAGCTAATGATTGGTGACTTGTCAAAATATGGTTTGCAGCGTCCAAAAATGGCTCCGTCCGCACAGTTGAGAGAATTAGGGAAAACGCCTGTAATTGATTTGGGAACGGTGGAATTGATTAAAAACGGTGCAGTGAAAATCAAACCTGGTGTGAAGCGTTTTACAAAAACCGGTGTGGTGTTTGAAAATGGTGAGGAACTTGATTTTGATGCCGTGATTTTGGCGACAGGTTATCGTTCGAGAGTAGAAGACTTTGTAGAAGATATGACCGATGTCTTGAATCATTTGGGTGAACCCAAATCGCCGGTGATTCCAGAGCGAAAAGGTTTGTATTTTATTGGTTTTGGAGCGTATGCTGGCGGCATTTTGAGAAGTATCAATATGAATTCGGAGTTAATTGTGAATGCGATTAAGGCTGCCCAGTAGTTTTTTATTGTAGAGAAATCGTATTGCAAGCCAAAAAAATCGTATTGTAAGTGAAAGAAATCATATTGCAAGTCAAAGAAATCATATTGCAAGCCAAAGAAATCGTATTGTAAGTGAAAGAAATCGTATTGTAAGCCAAAGAAA
>CBFIHR010000040.1:0-38809 GCA_965662365.1 Saprospiraceae bacterium | reverse complement strand
AAAACCGTCGATTAGAACGACAGGATTATGTCATTGATTTAATTAGAAATAATTATACTGTAAATCAATAATGGTTTTATTCGTTGTTTTGAAATGGTCGATGAGCATTTCTCGCTCGGCTTCATCATGAATACTTTCCATACAAATCACGACAAACTTATCGCCCATTGCCATCATCACGTTCGTATGATAAATCTCTTGTCCATGCTTATCAACCGAATGAAAAACAACTTTTTTATAACCTGCCCATTCACAAAACTTATCTAACATATCAGCATCTGTTCTCGGACTCAAACAAGCATACACCAAACGATTGACTCGATCTAAAATCATGCTTCCAGTTCCTTCTAAAATCTGCCCCAAAACCTCATGCTCCGAAAAATCCAAGTACCGCTTTACAGTATAATTATTTCTAATTAAATCAATGACATAATCCTGTCGTTCTAATCGACGGTTTTCCGTCAACATCGGATACAAAATCATCGTCCCATTTCGATGTGTCGAAATCCAATTATTACAAAAAACCGCATCGGGTTTAATAGGTAATTCGCTATCTTGAGCAACGACAATATTAATCCCATTAGAACGCAATTTTTCTACAAAACCATCAAATTCCTCAATCGCCAATTGTCTAATATCTTCTTTAGCAACAGAGGCATCGTTATGCTGAAAAGCATTGCTAACAGCGGTTTGTGCATTAAAACCAAAATTAGCTGGTCGAACCATCAAAATAGTTGAAGTTGTTTGTTTCATTGATTGAATAGCATTTTATAGTAATTCTACTAAAAAAGCCACAACTTCCGTTGTGACTTTTTTCAAAATATGTTGCAACAAAAATAATATTTAATACTTAATCACCGAGTTTTCAAGACAAGTACTTAACATTTATTTTATGCTTTCATTCCGCCATCAACCCGAACACTTTCGCCAGTAATGAAACTTGCATCATCGCTACACAACCAACAAACCGTCCGAGCCACTTCATCAGCTTCTCCAAATCGTTTCATCGGAATAGCCGATTTGACCATTTGTTGTACCTGAATATCTTCGTCCATATACCCCATTCCCATCGGTGTTTTGATGATAGTCGGACAAATCGCATTAACACGAACGTTATATTTTGCATATTCGGCAGCAGCCGTTTTTGTCATACCAATTACAGCATGTTTGCTGGCAGCATACGCTCCCATCCGAGGTGCTGCACCGATTCCTGCAACTGATGATGTATTAACGATACAACCACTTTTTTGTGCTTTCATAATTTTCAAAGCAGCTCTCATACAATAAAAAACCCCCGTTTGATTTACTGCAATAATGCTATTCCAATCCTCATCAGAAATATGCTCAAAAAAAGATAAATTCCCAGCAATACCCGCATTATTTATCATAATATCCAATCGTCCGAACTGCACTAACACTTCATCAATCAACGCATTTACTTCCCTATCGTTAGCAACATTCGCTTTAATAAAAATCGCTTTTCCACCATTTTTATTAATGGTATTCACTACACTTTGACCGTTTTCGATATTAATATCAGATACGATAACCGTTGCCCCTCGATTCGCTAACTCAACGGCAGTCGCTTCCCCAATTCCAGAACTGGCACCAGTTACAATCGCAATTTTTTGATTTAGATTCATTTGGTTATTTTTTAATAAAAAATGTAAAAATAAGCTCGACTATCAGATTTGCTAAACATTAAAAACATAGATGATGAATAGTTTTTACGAAAGATAGTTTAACATTCTATTTTCCTTCATCCCAGATTTCCTTATTTTTATCTAATGTTAAATAAATAATCATGATACATTATCTATCATTGTATTATTAATACGAAAAACGCTAAAAATAACAGAAAATGATACAATTTATTGATTTCGTACCAGATATAAAGAAAAAGTTCTTAGTAGCCAATGAAGTCGAAAGTTTAGAATCAACCAGACAACGTATGAATGAATGGATTCGACAAAACAAAACCTACGAAATTATCAACGTTGAGACGGTTGTTCTACCCAATATACATGGCAGAAATGAAGAAGGAAGTCAAGACCCTGAATTACATTTTGCTGAATATCAACCAGTTTGGTATCAAATTTTCAGAGTATGGTATCGATAAGTTGACAAATTGTATCAAAGTCCGATAAAAGAAACTGCCGATTTCAAAACAAAGAAAGCAGAAGGAAGAAGGCAAAATCCCAAAACAATAGATTATTCCTATTGATATACCATTAATATTGCTATTACCAAATAATATTTTATTTCTCTTCTAACACAGAGGGAACACTCTTCTACAAAATAAACCGAAAGGTCTTTAAATTTTCGCTCAATCTCAACAGTTATGATTTTTAACTTTTTTTTACTAATCGTTAAAAAATGTTAAAAATTAAACTTTCACAAATAACTGATAATCAATTATTTAACATCAAATTTAATAAAAAAACCTTAATACCCTGTGTTATTCTTAACAATTTTAAAGTAGGCTTGATATTGAATTTCGCTAGAAATATCTTTTTTAAATGACATTTTTTTGACAAAAAAATAATTCGGTTTATAATTCCCTAAATCAATTTATCCACAAAATATATTCTGCTAATTTATCAAAATCCAATTTTTTATAAGTGATTTAAAAAACAACTTATTTCAAAATTATAATTTAGAGTCACAAATCGCTCTAACAACTTCGACAAATTATGTAAACCTGTTAATCATTATTAGTTTTGTTATGTAATCATTAAAAAATTATCATTTTGATATTAAATAAATAGAAGTATTGAAATATTAATAATGAAATAAAATTTGGTTAGTTGAAGTGAATAGACATGGATAAGAGTAGCTTCAATCATGCCAATGATTTTGGTATAAAATTCTAAATATAATAAAACGTAAAACCTCTCTTTATGAAAAAAATCGAAGCAGTTATTCGTTCTTCAAAGTTTGCAGATGTTCGGGAAGCTTTAGGCGAAATCGGGATTAAGTTTTTTACATTCATGGAAGTAAAAGGATTTGGCTTACAAAAAGGTGCACATGTGACGTATCGAGGTGCGGCTTATGATGTAGGATATATCGCCCGCTTGAAATTGGAAATCTTAGTAGAGGACGATAAGGTAGAAAATGTACTTAGCGTAATTCTGGATTCAGGTAGAACTGGTGAAATAGGTGATGGTAAAGTCGCTATTTATCCTGTTGAACAATTGGTAAGAATTAGAACCGGTGAAAAAGCCGAGGCGGCATTGTAAGTCGTGATTAATAAAAAATTAATCAACTATTCTTAATAACAAGTAGTCAAAATCACTTGAAAATCAATTATTTATTGGCAATAATTCAAATTTATTGCCCTGACAAGCTATTGTCAAAATTAAAAAAATTGAAAAAGTAAAACATTGAAAATTTTTAAAATTAAAAAATTATGAATGAAGCAATATTAGTAAATAGTCCGACGGTTGACGCAGCAGCACATTCACTGTTTGTGGTCAATAATACATGGATGTTGGTGTCAACAGTGTTAGTTTTTATAATGCATTTAGGCTTTTCTGCTTTAGAAGCGGGTTTTGTTCGCACCAAAAACACGGTAAATATATTATTCAAAAATGCGATGATTATCGCTATCGGTTTATTGACTTACGCTTTTATAGGTTTCAATTTGATGTATCCTGGAGATGCGTCAATTATTGATGGAATTTTAGGCTTTGCAGGATTCGGAATCGAAGCACCTGAAGGTGATGCAGGATTAATCGCTTATGCTGAGGGTGGATATAGTTACTGGACAGATTTTATCTTTCAAGGAATGTTTGCAGCGACTTGTGCAACGATTGTTTCGGGTGCAGTTGCTGAACGTATGAAATTAGGTTCTTTCTTATTATTTGCGACGGTTTTTGTGGCATTAGCTTATCCTATCACAGGAATGTGGAAATGGGGCGGCGGCTGGTTAGACGGTTTAGGCTTCTATGATTTTGCAGGTTCTACGATTGTACACGCAGCAGGTGGTTTTGCCGCTTTAGCCGCAGCAATGTTATTAGGTCCTCGTTTAGGAAAATACACAGAAGCAGGAATCAAACCGATTCCGGGTCACAGTATGCCTTTAGCTGCAATCGGAGTATTCTTATTATGGTTCGGTTGGTTCGGATTTAACGGTGGTTCTGTATTATCTGCTGATCCTGGTCCTGTATCTTTAGTGTTCGTAACGACTTCGTTAGCAGCTGCAGCTGGTGCAGTTGGTGCATTTACAGCGTCTTATGCTTTATTCAAAACGCATGATTTATCAATGGTTCTGAATGGTATTTTAGGTGGCTTAGTTGGTATCACAGCAGGAGCTGACTTGATGTCACCGATGGAAGCCATCATTATCGGATTAATAGCCGGTGTAATTATACCGTTCTCGGTTGTTTTCTTTGATAAAATCAAAATTGATGATCCTGTTGGTGCGACTTCTGTTCACTTAGTGTGTGGTATTTGGGGAACACTGGCAGTTGGTTTATTTGGTGACATGGCCGGTGGCGGACAATTGCTGAATCAATTAATTGGCGTGGCTGCGATTGGTGCATTTTCATTTGTATTTGCTTACGCACTATTATTCTTATTAAAGAAAACAATTGGTATCAGAGTAGACGAAAAAGAAGAGTTAGCTGGACTTGACCCTTCTGAACATGAGATGATGTCTTACGCTGACTTTATGATTAAATAAAATGACCGACGATCGTTTCACTTGACGAATATTTACTTCGCTCATGTGACAGTTGACGGAAAAATTCAATAAAAAAGAGGCTCCGGCTGGACCCCGAAACCTCTAACTAAATCTAATGTAAGAGTCTGATCACTCAGACACTCAATTACAAATTTACGCACTTTATACCAATTTCAAAATATTGGTTGATGAATGATTTGTTTTGAGTGTTTTGGGGAAATCAACTCACCTAAATTAAACTTTAAAAACAGTTCGGATTCGTTAGACGAATCCGAACTTTCAAAACAAATCAATCATGAAAAATTTAAAATTTTTGCTAATAGCTTCAATGCTATTGGGTGGGTTCACATTATCTGCACAAAACGCAGTTTTAGTATCACAAGAAGTTGAATCTTCAAAAGAAGAAGACGAAAATCCCTTAGTTATTTCAGGTTTCGTTGATGCTTATTATCAGTATAACTTTAATGATAACGCTGCAGCAACAACAAGTTTTACAGGTGCTCATAACTCTTTCGAGTTAGGTATGGCAAACGTTATTTTTGCGAAGAGTTTTGATAAAGTAGGATTTGTTGCTGACTTGGCTTTTGGACCTCGTGCAAATGATGCGAACGGAACAGGTGGATTTACTACCGATATTATCAAACAATTATTTGTGACTTATTCTCCGACAGATGCGATTACATTAACAGCGGGTAACTTTAGTACACACGTTGGTTATGAGTTGATTGATGCACCAGGAAACTTCAATTACTCTACATCTTATATGTTTTCAAATGGACCATTTTTTCATACGGGTTTAAAAGCGGACGTTGCATTAGGTGATAAGTTCGGTGCGATGGTCGGTATTTTCAATGATACAGATAGTAAGACGGACATTGGTGGAATCGAAGGAAAACAAATCGGTGCTCAGCTATCTTATTCTGACGAAAAATTCGGTATTTATTTGAATTACTTAGGTGGAAATGAAGATTTAGGTGATAGTGCTGTTGTTCTTGAAGTAGGTAATCAAATTGACTTAACAGCTACTTATCAAGCAACAGAAGATTTGTTAGTTGGAGTAAATGTAACTGATAAATTTTATGCCCTTGAAAGCGGTAATTCAAACTGGTTTGGTGCTGCCTTATATTTAAATTATACGATTTCTGATGCCTTTGCTTTAGGCTTACGTGGAGAGTATTTTGATGATAAAAACGGATTAGCTTACGATGTGGATGATTTAACACTTATGGAATATACCCTTTCTGCTAATTTCACTCAAGGTAATTTGACCTTCATTCCAGAATTAAGAATTGACGTAGCCAGTGACGATTTCTTTACAGATGCTAACGGTGCTGCTACAGCAACTTCTCCAGCAGTTATTTTTGGTGTTTATTACGCATTTTAATGAACTAATAATAAGTAAATTATTATTTAATAGTAGATTTTTGTAAAAGTAATTTGGTTGATCATCAGGTGCGAAAAACACCTGATGACTTTTTTTATTTCTTATTTGTCCGAATGCCTAAGACCGTATATAAAGGACAAAAATTCACAAAACTTGTTAAGATAAAAATGCCTGCAACAACGCCTAAGATAATGGCAGCAGTTCCGCTGATAATATTCATAAAATACAATCCAATGATAATTGCCGCTACGCCAAGTCTAATGCTGCGGTCTAATTTTCCCATATTCGGTGCCATAATACAATTAGTTTTTAAAATTATAAAAACTAAAGTTGGGCAAAACAATCGATTTGTCAAGTGATTTTAATCACTTCTTAATGATTTTTCAATTCGCTTTAATGCTTCCTCAAACTTTTCTACCGTTCCACAAAGTGAAATTCGAATATAACGCTGACCATTTGTACCAAAAATAAAACCGGGTGTGATGAAAACTTTAGCATCGTACAAAATTTTATCTAACCACAATTCTACGCTCTCTACTTCATCTGGCACTTTCGCCCAAACAAACAAACCGACACCATTTTTATCGTACTTTGCTCCTAATAAATCCATAATTCTCCAGGCAAACTCTCGACGTTTAGCATAAATATCGTTTTGTTGCTTATACCAAGATTCCTCCAAACTCAAGGCTTTTGCAGCTGCAATCTGAACTGGCAAAAACATACCCGAATCCATATTCGATTTAAAGCGTAAAATTGTTTTCAATAAATCTGCTCGACCAAACAACCCGCCAACTCGCCAACCCGCCATGTTATGCGATTTACTCAACGAGTTCAACTCCAACGCTACTTCTTTTGCACCTTCAATCGAAAAAATACTTTTCGGATGCTCATTTAACACAAAACTATACGGATTATCATTGACAATCAATATATTATGCTTTTTTGCAAAAGCTATCAAACGCTTATAGAAATCAGTTGAGGCATCCGCACCGGTCGGCATATTAGGATAATTTACCCACATTATTTTGACTTTCGTCAAATTGTAGGTCTCGATTTTATCTAAGTTAGGTTGCCAGTTATTGTCTTCGTCTAAGTCATAGAAAATCGAAGCTGCACCCGTCAATTGTGAAACAGCTTCATAAGCTGGATAACCAGGATTCGGCACAAGGACTTCGTCGCCTTTTTCCAAAAATGTCATCGCAATGTGCATGATACCTTCCTTAGAACCGATTAATGGCAGCACTTCGCTCTGCCAGTCCAGCTCAACCTGATAGTATTTCGCATACCATTTTGCGAAAGCCTGACGCAAAACAGCCGCTCCTTGATAACTTTGATAACCATGATGATCCGGAGCGATTACTGCATTTTGTAGTGTTTCAATAACCGCTGGATGTGGCGGCAAATCAGGACTTCCGATACCTAAGTTAATGATTTTCACTTCGCTCGTTTCATTAATTTGAGCTACTTCTCGGAGTTTTCGGGAGAAGTAATATTCTTTTGTTTCGCCTAAGCGGCTTGCCGTTCTTATCATAATAATAGGCTATTCATCCGCACAAAATTGCACAAATTGCACGAATTGATGTATATATTTTGGTTGTTAAACTGATATTTAAAGCCGTCAACTGAATTATGAAATCTTCGTTTTGAATCATTTCAAATAATCATTTGTTTTGAAAGCGGCTGTACATTTGGATTTATTTTTTGTTTTGATGTACGATGAGGTAGTGTTGTAAAGTTTCGATCTGACCGTATTCTTATAATTTTGAATTTATGTCTTTCATTGGATTTATTGTTTGACAAAACCTCTACAATTACAACAGGTGGCGTCACTGTAATTTATAAATTTATCACCGACAACTATTAGAATCATAGTTTCAAATATTTTTTCAAAAAAAACGATTTCTAATTGAAATGTTTCACTATTTGATACCAATTTGATTCATAATTTTACACAAATTTCTACATAAATCTTTTTATTCCTAATACTTTTGTGGGAGAAAGATAAAATTATCAAAAATTCAACACATACATTGGACAAAGTTAAAAAAGCAGAATTCAACGAAAACAAGAATCCGTGGATAGTAAAGTCAAAGAAGATCGTTTATGATAATGCTTGGGTTCAGATTCAGCATCATGAAGTCATCAACCCGAGTGGCGGAGATGGAATATACGGTGTCGTACACTTAAAGAATTACGCTATTGGTATCATTCCGATTGACGAAAATGGTTATACCTGGCTGGTCGGGCAATATCGCTATCCGTTAGATGTTTACTCTTGGGAATTACCAGAAGGTGGCGGCCCTTTGGAAGACGATCCGCTGGAGTCTGCTAAGCGAGAACTACGCGAAGAAGTCGGAATAACAGCGAACAAATGGACAAAAATTATGGATATTCATACCTCAAACTCTATCACAGATGAGCTGGGTTTCGTCTATGTCGCACAAGATTTAACTTTTGGAGAAACAGAACATGAAGAAGTCGAAGAAATCGTCATTCGTAAAGTACATTTCAACGAATTAGTCGATATGATTATGAATGGACAAATCACTGATTCAATTACTATCGCCAGTGTACTGAAACTACAATTATTAATCAACAAAGGAGCATTTACGATATAGGTGTAAAGTGTAAAGTCTGAGTTTTTATAACCTATACTTTACATTCTACAGTTACACTTTTAAATAGACATGGTAGCAGGTCAACAAGCATTACAGAAAGAAGAAATTATTGAATATTTTAAAGGCTTACAAGATTCGATTTGTAAAAGCCTCGAAAATGCTGATGGTGAAGGGAAATTTCAAGAAGATAAGTGGGAACGACCCGGCGGCGGCGGCGGTCGTTCGAGAGTGATCCAGGGAAAAGTTATCGAAAAAGGTGGCGTCAACTTCTCTGCTGTACACGGTGCAATGCCCGAGAAAATCTCTCAAAAATTAGGTATCAAAGCCGGAGAGTTTTTAGCAACTGGCGTTTCTATCGTTCTACATCCGCATAACCCCAAAATGCCGATTATTCACATGAATGTTCGTTATTTTGAAATGAGCAACGGAACATGGTGGTTTGGTGGTGGCATTGATTTGACACCGCATTATATCGTGGAGCAAGAAGCTCAATATTTCCACTTGCAATTAAAACAAGTTTGCGATAAACATCATGCAGATTATTATCCAAAATTCAAGAAATGGGCAGATGATTATTTTTATTTAAAACACAGAAAAGAAACCCGTGGAGTCGGTGGAATTTTCTTTGATAGATTAAGTGAACAAGATAATTTTACGAAGCAACAACGATTTGATTTTGTGAAAGAAGTCGGAGAAGCATTTGCTCCAATTTATACGCAATTTATGTTAAGTAACAAGGATTTGACGTTCACAGAAGAAGAGAAAAAATGGCAAATGTTACGTCGAGGTCGTTATGTAGAGTTTAATCTGGTTTGGGACAAAGGCACTAAGTTTGGCTTGGATACAGATGGACGAACAGAGTCGATTTTAATGTCAATGCCACCTGTCGCCAATTGGGTCTACAACTATGAAGCAACGGAAGGAAGTCAAGAAGCAAAAACGTTAAGTTTGCTAAAAAAAGGAATTGATTGGGTGTAATTACTGAATTGTTATATAATTTCGATAAGTTTCAATAAAACAAAAGGGTTTCGCCAAGCGGTGAAACCCTTTTATGTATGTAAAAAAATTTAGGCCTTATGATTCGCCGTATTTCTTAATAATGCTGAAATTATTGTTTTTCATCGCTGTACTTTGTCGCTTCCAAAGCCGTCAACATCTGCTGCATTAAGTCAGCACCCGCAGTCGGTGAGTTTGGTAACATAATTAGGTTGGAGTTCGTATTTTCGGTCATAGAATGCAAAGTATCATAATGTTGCGTAATGATAATCAACGCTGATGCTTCTTGCGAGTTAATACCAGCTTTATTCAATACTTCGACAGACTCTTCCAACCCTTTCGCAATCTCACGACGCTGATCGGCGATACCTTGACCTTGTAAACGTTTTGATTCTGCCTCGGCTTGTGCTTTCGCTACGATACGAATTCTTTCTGCTTCACCATCATACTCTGCGGCTACTTTTTCACGTTCGGCAGCGTTGATTCGATTCATTGCATTTTTTACAGCAACATCCGGATCAATATCAGTCACTAAGGCTTTGATAATATCGTAGCCGTAAGTGTTCATCGCTTCTTGTAACTCTCTTCTGATAGCGACTGCAATATCGTCTTTACGTTCAAAAACATCATCTAATTTCATTTTTGGAACTTCGGCACGAACCGTATCAAATACATAGGCGGTGATTTGCTCGTGCGGGTTTTCTAATTTGTAGAATGCTTCGTATATTTTTTCTTTCAACACCAAATATTGGACAGAAACTTTCAATCTTACAAAAACGTCATCTTTCGTTTTCGTTTCAACAAGTACATCTAATTGCTGAATTTTTAAGTTAATTTTTCCTGAAATTCTATCCACAAATGGAATTTTAAATTGAAGCCCTGCATTACGCACACTTTGGTATTTCCCTAATCGTTCGACAATGTAAGCCGTCTGCTGTTTTACTGTAAAAAGTCCTGAAAAAAGAATAATAAGAATGAAGAATATCCATACACCATAGGATAATAACAACTCTGCCATATTATGATAATTTTAATTTATTAATAATCTATTTGAATGTAATTTATCTATTTTTACTGACCTTTAATACCTTAAAAGAATAAATACAATGTAGAAAAATCTTAGCAAAATGTTAATTTTATACTACAGTTTAATAAAAAAATCCGACTAACAAATAATATGTTACGAGTTACGGGTTGCGAAGTTAAACACCTGTCCTAAAACCTCGCAACCAGCAACTCGCAATCCGTAATACACAAGATGAAAGATTTAAAAACAGCTTCGATTTGCGTACATACAGGTGCGATTAAAGACAAACAGTTCGGTGGAGTGAACTCACCGATTTATACTTCTTCGGCATATAATTATCGAGAAGGAAAAGTAATTTATCCTCGATATTATAATACACCAAATCAACAAATCATTAGTGAGAAAATTGCGGCTCTGGAACATGGCGAAGCCGGTCTGGTGCTAAGCTCGGGCATGGCTGCGATTCATGCGACAATGATGGCAGTACTGAAAAGTGGTGATCATATTATTTTTCAAGCCGATTTATATGGCGGAACATATCACTTCGCTGTGAATGAATTAGATAATGCAAATATTGCTTATACAATGGTTGATGCAGCCGATGTCGATAATTTTGCGAAAGCAATACGACCAAATACAAAAGCTATTTATTTGGAAACACCTTCTAATCCTTTATTAAAAATAACAGATATAGAAGCCGTTGCGAGTATTGCGAAAGCTAATAATTTGGTAACAATAATTGATAATACATTCGCTTCACCGATTAATCAAACGCCAATGGATTTTGGAATTGACATTGTGATACATTCGGGTACGAAATATCTGGGTGGACACAGCGATATTTGTTTCGGTGCAGTCGTTGCTTCAAATGATTGGATTGCTAAAATTCATCAAAAAAGTATTATTTATGGTGGCAGTCTGAACTCGTCGGTTTGTGCTTTGATTGAGCGAAGTATGAAAACTTTGGCGATTCGAGTACGAGAACAAACAAAAAATGCACAGGCTTTAGCCGAGTTTTTAGATCGTTTACCAATGGTCGATAAAGTGTATTATCCGGGGTTGTCCTCGCACGAAGGGCATGAGTTAGCGAAAAAGTTAATGCACGGATTTGGTGCAATGCTATCTTTTGAGTTACGTATCAATTATTTACATGACTTAGACGTATTTTTAGACAATTTAAGAATAATAAAACCTGCTGTGAGTTTAGGCGGCATCGAGACTACCTTGACCGCTCCTACTTCGACCTCACATGCTAAAATGCCAAAAGCTACGAGAGAAAAACAAGGTATTTTTGATAATTTATTTAGAGTTTCGGTCGGAATTGAAGATATTGAAGATTTAAAAGCGGATATACTTTACGCAATTCAGAAAGTAGAAACACATGCTTTAATTGCGTAAACAACAAAGTCACTGTGTGAAAAATCTACAAGTGTTAATTTAGCCATCTACTTTATAAACAATTGATTGACAACATATAAACCTGACAGGCTTTTGAAACCCGTCAGGTTTTGTTACGATTTTTTCTATTGATTGAAAAATCGTATTTTATCACATCGGATGTTCCGGAGCATTATCCAAAATTGCTTCGATACGTTGCATCACTTCATCTGTCATCTGTTTTTCCACTTCTAAGGCTTTCAAGTTTTCTTTCAAATGATGAGTTTTCGAAGCTCCTAAAATCACCGTGCTGACGTTCGGATTTTTCAAACACCAAGCGATAGACATTACCGCCATTGTCGTATCTAACTCTAAAGCGATTTTATTTAACGCTCTCACTTTGCGAAGGCGTTCTTCAGTCAAAGCTATATTTTTGAGCCATTCCATACCTTCCATACTCAAACGAGTGCCTTCCGGAAATTCATTCAAATATTTATTCGTTAAAACACCAGAAGCCAAAGGCGACCAAATCGTCGTTCCCATTCCGAAGTTTTTATACAATTGCTTAAATTCTACTTCAAACTTTTGGCGATGAAACATATTATATTGCGGTTGCTCCATTGTTGGGCCAATTAAATTATTTTGACGAGCAAACAAATGAGCTTCCGTATATTCTTGTGCTGACCATTCAGACGTTCCCCAATACAAGATTTTTCCTTGATTAATCAACAAGTTCATAGTCCAAACAACTTCCTCAATCGGTGTTTTTTTATCAGGTCGATGACAGAAGAACAAGTCCAAATATTCTAACTGAAAACGACGTAAAGCCGAGTTACAAGCTTCCATTAAATGCTTTCGATGCAAACCCATTTGAGTCGGTAATTGTCCACCATCACCGAAATAAGCCTTACTGGACACAATATAACTATCTCTCGACCAAGCGTTTTTTTTCAAAATCTTACCCATGACTATTTCAGACTTTCCACCGGCATAAGCTTCTGCATTATCAAAAAAGTTAATACCATTATCATAAGCAACTCGCATCAAATCTTCAGCAACATCATCACCAATTTGTTTACCAAAAGTCAACCAGCTACCGAGTGATAAGCGACTTACTGGCAATCCTGAACTTCCTAAGTTTTTATATTCCATAATGTTTTGAATAATTTACTGTACACTAAATGTACGTTAGTGAATTAATATTTCGTTAATAATTAAGTTGTGATTCTACAAAAAAATACGACTAAATAATATTTAAACAACTGATTACCAATTTATTAAAATCAAAAATTATTATTACTATATTTTTTAAAAAAAGATTTGTTCACAAAAACTAAAAATTAACAAACATGAAAAACATATTTTTTGTTTTAGCAAGTCTGTTTATACTTACCGCTTGTGAGACCGAAGTTTACTTCGAAACACCTCAACCGATTAATGGAAAAACTGAAAAGAAATTTCATCGAAAGTACATCGGCAAATACAAAAGTAGTTCTACTCAAGGTGCTTTTTTAGAAATTACAAAATCTAATATTATCACTGAATATTTCTGGCAAGAAGAATACACTACTGATGGAATTGATACTATGCCGAACTTTGAATGGAAAAATGATAAGTTATATCGTTATGACGAACTCCAAAAATATACTCGAAATGGCGATACGATTATTATCAATCAATATTCAAAAGAAATTATTTTTGATACCAAGGATGATATCTTAAAAAATTATAAAAAGATGTATTTTTTGAACAAAGAATACAGCGATGGTTGGAATGTTCAGAAATTAATGTTGGATAATAAAGATAATTTAATACTTAGCAAAATCTCGTCATCAGCCGAAATCGAACAGCTGGAACAAGTCACAACTGTAGAGACGATCATGCATAATGATACATCGAGCAGCATTGACTATTACAAGGTAAAACCGAACGACAAGGAGTTTGAAGATATCATAAATGGTGATTTTTTCACGGCTGAAGATATTTACATCAAAATTGACTAAAACTATCTGTAACTACTTATCCTCACGCAGCTTTACGCAAATTCACCCCCCGATTTTAATAAAAATATCGACAGATTTTGTAAAAACCTGCGTGAGCAACTTTTAGTTTCTTGCCCTTTTAGAAGTCCGTGCAACTTATTTTATCGTCCGCAAGCCCCTTCCAAAATATTACCATCGACGGCATAAATTGTATCTAATCGGATTTCCAAACCGTTTTCTAATCGCATATATTCCGCTTTATCTTTAATAAATAAATCAACGATTCGATTATCAATACTTTTCAAATTGCCGCTTTCAAAATATTCAATTAACACAACTTTTTTCAAAACCGCATTCGCTTCCAAAATATCATAAAAGTTACAATTGATTGGTTGATACATGATTCATTATTTTGAAATAAAAGACTAACAATTCGTAGAATAAAATTGTTATCGGCTGTCACCTTACTGCTTTTTTAAAAATCACTACTCCAAAACTGTAACTTTTCAAAACCTCCTCGTTAAGCAACCGAAAATCAATTTAATGAAACTTGCTTTAAAATAACTTTTTATTGATAACTCCTAAAATATAGATCGGTAACTCCAATAAATTTTAATGTTCATATTTCCTCTTATTATTTAATAAATTATCGGCGTTATCCGTGAAATCTCAAGGAGTAAAAATCATAAATTATGAAAAAAATGACCTACTTATTGGCATTTGTCATGCTGATAGCATTTCAAAGTTGTCAAAACGAAGGGAGCGATACGACAGCTTCAAACGATGTAAAACTCCAAACTTTAGCAGAAAATGAAGCCAAACAACGTGGTATTTTACCACCTTTTGAAAATATTGATGTACCGTTTGCTGAATATACCGTCGATGTATCACAAGGTCGCATAATCACAACCGAATCGGGAACGACGATTATCATTCCTAAAGGTGCATTCAAAGATGCAGACGGCAACCCTGTGAGAGGGAAAGTGGATATTGCGTATCGGGAGTTTCACGATGCGGCAGCAATCATCGCCAGCGGAATCCCGATGACGAACGCCGAAGGGGACAAATACATGGAAACCGCAGGTATGTTTGAAATCAATGGCTCACAAAATGGTCAAGCTGTGGAAATTGCCGATGATAAAAAAATTGAAGTAAAAATGGCGTCGTTTGTCGAAGGTGAAAATTTTGATTTTTTCCGTTTTGATAAAAAAGCCTGCAATTGGGAAACTAAAGGAACGGCAAAACCTGAAAAAAATCTTGCAAAATTAGAAAAAGTGAAAAAACTACCTCAAGTACCCAATCAACCAGCAAAACCAACGAAATTTGATAAAAATGCCTTCGTTTTTGATTTAGATATCAACTACGAATCCTTCCCAGAGCTACGTGCTTATCACGGTGTCGTATGGCAGTATGATGGACAAGGTTCTAAGAATGACCCAAAGAAAAACGATTGGGTTTTTCAAGAAAATTGGACAAATATTGATGTGAAAGCCGTTCAGCCAGAATTCGGTAAGTACAAACTGATCCTTAAAAATGGTCAAAAATCATTTACGACAAGTATTACACCTGCCTTAAAAGGTATGGATTACGATAAAGCGATTGCTCAATTTAAAAAGAAAAATAAGGAATACGAAACTTTGAAAAAAGCGAGAGTCGAAGAGGAAAAGCGATTAGATAACGAAGCAGATTTGATGCGCTCATTCAAACTGAGTAATTTCGGGGTATTCAATTGGGATATTTGGAAAAATCCAAACCGTAAACGTTTTGTAGCTAATTTTAACTTTGGCCAACATACCAAAAAACACATCAATAAAGTAAGCGTTTTCTTAATCGCAGGCACGGTGCGTTCGGTCATTCGTTATTTTAAGAAAGATTTTGATAAGTTCTCTTTCAATCCCGAAGATAACAATATGTTAATCGCTATTTTGCCAGGCAACAAAGTCGCTTATTTCACAAAAGAGGATTTTAAAAATATCGATATGACGCAATTAGGGGAACAAAGTTCATTCACTTTTGACATGACCGTTTTAGATAAACCGGTCGCTTCAATTGATTATTTGGAAATTATTATTTTACAGATTAATTAAGTGGATTTACCGATATTTCGAGTTTGACGAATTGACGTTAATTTTTTACGATAAAATCTAAAAAGTATGAATCTACCGCCGATTCGTCAAACCCTACAACACGAAACTCCTCACTCAAAAACTCGTAACAGTTTTAAATGCTCAAAAAATAACCTATAATTGTTCATCGTTAGAAATAATCAAAAGGTCGGGCTACTAAAGTCTGACCTTTTAGTTAAAGATTTTTTTTTGTTTCCTACAAGCCGCTGTATTCAATCAAAATCAGAACCATGAAATACTCACTTTCACCACTACTTTTTGTATTTTTTTTACTATTCGGTTGCTATAATTACGCCATAAGTCAAGTCGTATTTCCTGTAAAACAAGGTCAAAAGTGGGGATTAATAGATGATAAAGGGAAGATATTTTTGCCACCGACTTACGATGCGATTGGCAAAGTAGATGCGTTTGGTTACTCGATGATTCAAGATGCAACGAAAGTTGGCCTAATTAATCAAAGTGGACAGCTCATTTTTGAGCCACAATTTCAAGACCTAAAGGTGATTGATCAGACTCTTTTTGCCGTTAAAAGAAAGGATAAGTGGGTGATTATTGACGAAAGTCAAAAAATAATTCTAAAAGAAAATTATAATAAAATCGAATTGATTGAAAATGGTGCGTTTATCCGCTTTTTATGGCAAGATCAGTATGGTCTCGTTTCTCGTCAAGGTCAATTGATTACGGCGGCTCAATATGAATCGATTATCCCTTCTTCTATCAACACTTTTTTTATTAAAAAAAATGGAAAAGTTGGAATTATAGATAAAAATGGTCAAATAATTCTGCCACCGAAATATGAAAAAATTACTTACGGTGTTCAAAACTTCATCTTCGTCTATGAAGGAAATACAATGGGAATTTTCACGGAAAATGGTATCGAAGTACAACCCAAAATTTGGGAAGGCTATTATCAATTGAGTGATAATTTTATTCGATTACAACGTGGAAAATCGGTCGCCTTATTTAGTTTGGCAAGTCGTCAGGTTATTTCTCAAGATAAATATGATAATTATCTGCCTTATGGCAATGATGATGCTATTGTGGTGCGTAAAGGGACTCAAGTCGGATTGATTGACTTGCAGGGGCATGAGCTGTTAACCTGCCGTTATACTGAAATTCAACCGTTTGTCGAGGGATTGTATCGAGTGAAAAATGATAACGGTTGGGGCATTGTCCGCCTTAACGATGCCGTAATTTTACCTTTAGAATATGATTTTATTGCACCGCTAAAAGGTAGTGTTTGTGGTGTAAAAAAAGGTGAATTTTATGGCATTATTAATAACAAAGGAAAAATCGTTATTCCATTTGAATATAATCGAATTTCGATCGAAGAAAATCAAGCGAAAGCCTATCGAGGTACAGCTCTGACCATGTATAATTTTAATGAAGAAGGCCAACTTCAAAATGAGCATAATTACAAAAAAGTCGGTCGAATCAAAATTGGTAGAAATGTACAGCGACGCAGACGAACTGGAAGTAATCAAAATTTACAAATTGGTAATTTTGAATGGTATCACGACCCGATGCAAGACCTTTGGGGCTTGCGTAATATCCAAACTGGAAACGACCAAATCCCACCGAGTTATGACATGATTCGTATCGAACGAGATTTAGGAATTACCTTAGTTGGTTTAGAAAGCGTTGGGCGTTATCGGATTGATAGAACGGATTTTCGGTTTGATTATACTTACGGCATCGTCAATAATGAACGAGGGCTACAAGTTAGTGAAATCAATATGTGGGACGTTCGATTCGATGATTTTAAAGATAAAAATCTACCAACTGCAAGGGTGATTTTTAATGACGGCCGACACGGTCTAATGGCTCGAAATGGTAAAATTTTACAAAAAGGTTTTTTGTATATCGGCGAGTTTAAAAATGGTGTGGCTCGTATTTCCAAAAAAGGAAATTTTGCGATGTCATTTAATAAAAATAATAATACTTTAAGCCGTGTCAATGCTTACTTTAATGAAATTTACTCGCCAAACGGTTTGCTATCTGTGACTTTGTATGATCAACGGTTAATGAGCGAAGGCTTTTTATATAGCAAAGATGCACTTTGGGGATTTATGGATACGTTGGGCAAAATCACGATTCAGCCACAGTTTCAGCACGCACGAGATTTTAATAATAATGTGGCCATTGTCGAAATGAATAACGATTGGGGAATGATTGGTTTAGATGGAAAATTCATCTTAAATTGTCAATATAATAACGTTGAATATTTAGAAAATTCTGAAAACCAAATGATTCGAGTTTTGGTAAAAAAAGAACGAATCGGCTTGATTGATACGTTGGGCAATGTCGTTGTTCCTGCAATTTATAATGAGGTCGGTCAAGTACACGAAGGTCGAATTGCTGTAAAACGAGGGACAAAATGGGGCTTTTGTAATATGCAAGGTGATGAAGTGATTCCGTGTAAATATGACAAAGTCCACGATTTCAGTGAAGGTCTGGCAGCTTTCAAAAAAGATAGACGCTGGGGCTTTTTGGATAAAAATGGTGAAATTATTCTCAAAAATATATATAAAAAAGTTGGCAATTTTAAAGAAAACCTCGCTCCTGTTGTTGTAAAATACGACTATCAGTATATTGATAAAACGGGACAAATTATTATTAAAAATACCTTCGATAAAGCATACGATTTCGAAAATGGCGTAGCAAGAGTTGAGGTAGAACGCTACTGGGGATTGATTAATTTGAATGGTGATTTTATTCATAAACCTTCCAAATATTTAAAAATATTTCCTTTTGATAAAAATGATTTAGCAGTCGTACAAATGGGAAAAAATAGTCGCTACTACGCTATTATTAATAAAAATGGAGAAAAGTTAACTTCAAAAAAATATGATAAAATTCAAGCATTTCATAACGGTCTGGCGGCTGTAAAAGGAAAAAAAGGATATGGATTTATCAACCGACAAGGCGACGAAACAATTAAGGCAGAATTTAATAGTGTCGATGATTTTTCGGAAGGTATTGCCGCTGTTCAGAAAGATGGAAAATGGGGCTACATCAATACTTCGGGAGTGTTTATCCTTGAACCAAATTTCTCAAAAGTATTACCGTTTAAAGATGGTTTTGGCGTCGTTTATGAAGGCTACAAAAATTCTGGCTTGGTAAATAATAAAGGACAATTCACGATTCAGCCAGAAATAAATCGAATTTTGGCATTTTCAGAAGGAAAAGGGTTAATGCGAACCCCCGACTATCAATATTCATTTATCACCGAACATAATAAACTCTCCAAAGGCTATTTTCAGGAGGCTCTACCGTTTCAAAATAATGTTGCAATTATTAAAAATAATGGTCATTGGGGACTGTTAACACATCAAGGTGTTGAAATCGTGCCATCGAAATACGACGAAATCAAAGCTTTTGAAAATGGTTTTGCTCAAATTACAATCAAAAGTTTTCATGGTGTCACCAACTTAGAAGGTAAGATCATTGTCGAACCAAATTACGAATACATTACGTATTGGGGAAACGGTATTTTCCGTGTCGAAAATGGTGATAAAATGGGATATTTTAATGTAAATGGTAAATGGATTTGGGCTATGGATTAATTTTGAATTTTCGCTTCGCCTACTATTAAATTATTAATTTAAGTCCAGAAGATATAACGACAAAGCCTGATTGAACTTAAAATCAACCAGGCTTTATAAGCTGTAAATCAGTATTTTATAAGTTTAATTCAACAAGCCATTCACCCACTGTAACGCCAGTAAAATTTTCTGTTCTTTCGCCAAAAGTTTCAGAAGTTTAACTTCTGCATCGACCAGCTGCGTTTCTCGTGTATTAACAATAAATAAATCGCTTTCGCCCACATTAAACTTATCAACTTCACCCGCTAATAAAGCTTCATAATTACTTACCATAGATTTGGTGATCGCAATTTGTTGTTGAATATTATTATAATCATTAATGTAAGCATTTAATTTATTTTGTAAATTTAATCGCTTATTCGATAGCTCCAGATTTGTTTGTTCTTGCTTAATTTTATTTAATTCTAAATTTGCCCGTTCGCTTCGTAAAATCGGATTCATCTCAAACTGAACACCTGCTTTGTAGTTTTGAGCGATAACAACACCGTCATTTTGACCATTATTAATAATATCAAACTCCTGCCCTAACAGATTATATTTTACTTTTAATTTAGGTTTTAACTTTTCCCGTTTCATCCGTTCTTCGACCTGCAAACTGGTTAATTTAAACTCAACCTTTTGTAATTCCGGATGTGCTGGATTGAAAATTGTGTTTGGAATAGTCGGTGTCAATTCTCGTAATTTTGGAGCGGTAAAATTATTATTTAATGGTTGAGGATTACCGTTTTCCCAAAGGAAATCCGAAAGTCTAACGGCAGCATTTTGAACTTCGTTCGCAGCTTCGTTCAACTCGATTTGACGAGTTTGTACTTGCAGAATCGCCTTTAGCGTATCAATCCCCGCTGCTTCTCCGTTTCGATAATTTTGTCGAATAATTTCAAAGCGTTGTTGTGCCAAATCCAAAGCACGTTGATAAGTTGCCAACTGATTATTAGCAAAAACCCAATCCCAGTAAGCCTTACCTGAATTATACAGTAAATCGTTGATAATCAACTGCTTTTGTACTGCCAAAGCATTTACACCGATGTTTGCCAAACGTAAATTTGTTCGACGTTCATCTATCACTAAACCTTGCAATAAATTGGCTGAAAGCCCCAAGTATCCCACACCTTCTTTAGGTAAATAATTTTCAGAATTTAAATATTCACCGTCAGCGAGGTCGTAACCAGCCGTCACTTCTAAGCCATACCAAGTTGGTAAGTTGACTTGATTTCTCCAAATATTGTAATATCGTTTATCACTAAATTGCTTATTTTCCCAGTCAGCTGATATATTAGGATCGAATCCTGCTCTCGCAATTTTAACATTCTCGGTCGCTGTCCTATCCAACAAATTTGCACGCTCAACTAACGGATGATTTTCCTTGATACTATTGAATAATTCCGTTTGTGAAAAAGTGTTGTCTTGTGCAGATAATGAAAAAAAATGGAATATTGATACCATCAAAATACCAAATTTATACCTCCAATCACTTGCAATTGTATTTAATTTTGAATTTTTATTTATCACATTCATTATTTTATCATTCCTAATCACAGAAGAGCTACTTTACCGATTTAATCGGTGCTTTCATTTTTACTTTCTCTACTTTTTCTTCACTATAAAAATTCGGTGGAAAACCGTTTAACTGTCGCCATAATTCATACCAAAGCGGTACATCGTTTAATAAAGCCATTGCTCTCGCTCCCGAACCAACTCGAAGTGCATCTGGCCAAGGCTTTTCGGGATCATTCGGAATCACTAAAACCCGATATTTGTCGTTTTCACTGATCACATTATCCAACGCCACTACTTCACCCCGAAATGTTCCGATTGCCCAATCTGACCAACCAGAAAACGCAAATGCCGGCCAACCATCAAAGATAAAATTCACTTCTTGCCCAACAGCAACCAATGGATAATCCATCGGAGTCACATACATTTCAACTGCAACTTGATAATCTGCTGGCATTATTTTCACAACTTTACCGCCTTCTTTCACCGTTTCGCCAATACCCGAAACGACCGCTTTCACAATATAACAATCTTGTGGTGCGGTAATGTAATAAAATTGCGAACGGACTTCATAACTATTGAATTGACTCTCAAGTTTACTGGTGCTTGCCTGTGCGTCAAGACCACTCGACAAAGAGCTGAATCTATCCGATTGTGTTTTTGCAATCTTATTTTCATAGTCACTTTGAGCCGATTTTAACTCAATTTGAGCATTTAACAACTCATTTTGACTAACCAACAACTTATTTTCAGCTCCAATCATCTTCGCTTTAGTCGCTTGTAGCTTTTGTTGACGTTTCTCAAAGTCAGTTCTTGAAATCAACTCTTCTGCAAATAAGCTCTCGTAACGTTTAAACTGGTTCGATGCAATATTAAAGTCCGTTGTTGCAGCTTCGTAGCCCAAACTATCCGATGTTATTTTTAATCGAGCTTGTTTTATCTTATTCGATAACTGTCGATTTTTTAAGTCCAAAACCTCACGCAACGCTGTGATTTGCCTATCTGCCGCTTGTACTTTTTGCTTATAAGATTCTACCGATGCCGATTTTGCTTTTACTTGCAAATCTGCATTTTCTACCAAGTTAGGGTCAAAATAATCCGCTTTTATCTCCGAAAGATAAACAATTGTATCGCCTTTTTCTACAAATTGCCCTTCCTGCACATACCATTTTTCAACTCGTCCTGCGATAGTTGAATGTATCGTCTGAGGACGATGTTCAGGGCTTAATGTTGTTACCTTACCTTTTGCCTGAATATTTTGAGTCCAAGGCACAAAAAGAAAAATAATAAAGAGGATCAAAATACCAATCAACCAGTAAGCGGTAATTCGACTAAATCGCAGTTTTCTAATTTTGTCAAATGCCGAATAATTATCTTTTTCGACATCATTTGCAATAGCTATATGTGATATATTTAACATTTTTAATCAATTGATTTTAGACTACTTTTGAATATAAAAGGCTACCCGACGCTATTGATTGAATCAAATTATTCAAAATCAACAAATTGGACAGAAGGAAGTTTTAGGAACTCATTCTTCCTTTTTTAGGAGAAAATTTTTCCGAATTTTATTACTGCTAATTACTACAGTTTCTTTCTCCACCAAATCCCAACCATTATTATCAAAATAGTTCAACACTTGCATGTGAGATAGAAACTTTATTTCTTTCCCTTCTTCATCCTTTATGATACTTCTGCTACTTTCCAATATTGTATTTTGTCCATAATCGACATACACATTAACTCTCGCTGCCACTAATCGTAAATCACAAGAAACTTCTATATAATTTACACTTTTTAAGTTGTTTATATTGATATTATTGACATTGACTTGAGCATTCAACAAGGAACATAACACTAAGCAACATGACATCATTAGATATTTCATACGCTAAGTTTTTATAGTTTTATCTAAAACGTTTTTTGAAAACAAGTGTGTACTTTCACATCATCATAAGTTCCTTCATTGATGATTTGACCATTTTGCAATACTAAAACTCGGTCGCACTTCGCTGCCAAATTAGGATCATTAGAAACGATTACAAGTGTCCACTTTTGTTTTTTGTCCGTTAGAAAGTCAATGATATTTTCCCGTTCTTTTCGTTCAAATTTTGCTAATAATTCTTCCATTGCCAATAATCTTGGCCTATGAACAATTCCTCTTGCTAAAACGATTTTCTTAATAATCGTTCGGGACATTTGCCCACCTGTCGGTTCAATAATAGTATTATACCCTTTCGGTTGATGATTAATATAATCCTGTAGTCCTGCGGCATTAATAGCCCAGGTCACATCTTGTAAAGTAACATTTTTGTCACCCATCGTAATATTTTCCAACAATGTCCCATCAAATAAATCATCTTGTGGAGAATAGTTACCAATATGATAACGTAATGTATTGATATTCAGATTATCACGAGGAATATCATTATAAGTCAATGCTCCATCAAATTGTTCATATAGACCTGCAATAATATTCAATAAAGTTGATTTTCCTGAACCATTAAAACCTGCAATACAGACTTTTTCCCCCATCTGTATTTCAAAATCCAGATTTTTGAGAAGCGGTTCATGTGCTCCTTCAAAAGTGTAACTCAAGTTAGAAGCCTTGATTTTCAGACCTTGACTAATATGATTGACTGTTGCGAAATCTAATCCTTTTTCTTCTTCTAACGGAATGTCCGTAACTGTACCGATTTTCTCCAAAGCGGTCAAAGTATCATAAACCGTTTCCATACTTAAAATCAGTTTTTCAGAAGCATTCATAATTTGAATAATTACGATTTCGGCAGCGACAAACTGCCCGATATTAATTTCGCCATTGATTACTAAAATACTTCCCAAAATTAATAAGCCACCGGTGATGATTGTCTTGAAACTTGCAATACTAATGAATTGTGATAACAGGATACGGAAATGTTTTTTGCGAGCGTCTAAATAACGTTCAGTAAGCTCATTAATCTTTTCTAAGTGTAATTTACTTGTACCAGCCAACTTGAAAGAGTGCATCGTACGGGCGACCTCTTCCAACCAATGTGCTACCTGATATTTATACTTTGACTCTTTTAACGACGTTTCTAATCCTTTGCTTCCAGTAAACCAAAAAATGAGGAAAAGGATGAATATCAACCCTAAACCAAATGCCAAGAATGCCGAATTATAGAAGGAAATCAAGATTAAACCGAAAAGAATTTGTAAAGCAGCGGCTGACAAGTCCATTAATATTTTTGGTAATCCTTTTTGAACCGTTAACGTATCAAAAAAGCGATTAACCAACTCGGGAGCATAAGTCTTGAATATCGCCTCTGTCTTGAATCGAGGAATGCGATATGCAAACTCAAATGCTGATCTTGCAAAAATTCGCTGTTGTAAACTCTCTGAAATAATGAGTTGCATAATTTTCAGACCACCAACAACGGCAACGCCTATCGTCACCAAGGTCGCCAAAACACCCCATGAAGTCGATACTTGACCTGCTAAAATTAAACTGATAATCGCCTGAATGCCAACGGGTAAGGTCAAGTTTATCAACCCACTAAAAATAGAATATATATAAATGTAAATAATATCTTGTTTGTCGGGTGCTAACATCCTAAAAAATCGCTGAAAAGGAGTTAGTTTGTTTTCCGATGCAATGCTTTGAGCCATGTTTTATTTTTAGTTTAGCAAACAACAATAAAAGTATTACTATCATCCTAATAAAATACCACGTTTAAAACGTTTTAGTCTTAAAATGGTTTTCTATCTTTTTAATTTATTTATAAGTTTTTTCTACATACATAGACAAGAGACATGTTACTTCTATAAGCAATTGATACATAAGAATTTAGTTTAATTCTTGAAGTACTTTTTATTCTGATTTTCATGTAAAACCCTTATTTTATTCTGTAAATATCACCACCAACTTTACCTCCAAGTTTACGATTAGCAGGACAGGTCAACCTTCAATCTCATCGTATCTTAATAATCAATGCCATAGATATTTAACTGAGTTAACGGTAAAATTCCAACGATTGAAACAGTACTTAGAATAAATATAAAGAATAAATACCTCATGAGCAATAAATCAATCTGGTTAGCAATCAAGATTGCTATAAATAGAAGAAGGAAACATCATAAAATGTTTCCTTCTCGAAGATAAATATATATTTTATCTAATGCCTCTGCTTCTTGACCTTCTTCTTAGATTTAGTCGGTGGATTTTTCATTGTAAAACGATGATCCTCAACCAATTGTAATAAATCAAAAGAGCTTATGATCCCTACTAATTTATTTTCATCAGTCACCAAAAGGTGATGGATTTTTTTATTACGCATTACGCGTGCTGCAATATAGACATCAGAATATTCCGGTATCGTATAAACTTTTGAAGACATAATCTGACTTACGGGCGTTCCCTCTTTAAACTTCTTGATAAGGTCTTTGGCTGTCACTATTCCGACAGGCTCATTCTCTGAATTAACAATAGGAACGGAATGTATTTTTTTGGTCTTCATAATATCTTTTACGTGTTGTATAGATTTATGAGGTACGGTTGTTACGATATTAGTAATCATTAAATCTTTGACTTTGATATTCATAACTATTTATTTTGAGTTGTACGGATACTTAATTTTCCTTTTGAAAACACTAAAGTCGTAGATTTAACGCTCCTTATATATGAGTAAAGTCAGTTATTGTGTTGATGTAGGTTAATTACTTTATTTTAAATACGATAACTTTTTGATTATCAATTATTTAAGTTTATTTTATTAAAGTTAACCACCGCAAAAAAAGCAGTAGTCAACCCTTATGAGTATCATTACTTTATCCGAAATACCAGACTATTCCCACTTCTCGAAGTACTATCACCCGGACAACGCTGTTTGATATTTTCAAATAAATAAATATCACCTGTCTGGGCTTTATCTTTTAAGGTTTCAGCTGCTTCTCGGTAGCTTCCGCCAATATTTTCGATGGTTTCAGTTACACCATTTTGAGTGATTCTTGTCATTGAGAAAGATTCTACGGCACAACGTGTATCAAAATCAAAATCCTCTAACCAACATGAAATTCCGCCATTTGCTTTAAACGCTGCTCCAGTGATTTTACCACTATTTTTAGTACCTAACTTAATCGTAGGATTCGGAATACCTTTAATCTGAATTTGATATTCTTGCTCGTAATCTCCTGCTATAACGTAGATTGAGCCTTCTCCAGGTTTTGAAGCTCGAAGAGTATAAAATCCGCCTTCTTGTGCTATGACTTCAATATTATCGGTCGTTTCTATTTCGATATGTTGATTGGGTACATTCGTTACAAAGATTCTACACGGATTATCAACACCGACATATATCACATTCATTTTATCTAAATAAAGCGAGGCTTCCAGACATTCTATTTCATAAAAGTCAAAGGTTTTTGCCGTCGTTGGGGCTTCATTCAAATTCATAGAATCGTCTTCATAACTATAGACTTCTGTCGAATCCCATTCTATTTCTAAATCATCTAAGCCATCAAAAGAGTCTTTGACAGAATCAATACCTTTTTTGGCTCCCATTACCATAGAGGGCATAAAGACACAACTCGAAAATAGGGTTACAGCGAAAAATGCCACCGTTACTTGCAGTAATTTCATTATTTGAATAATTTGAATGAAGTGAAAGAGGCAAAGTTAGTAAAAAAGAAAGGGCAATCATCACAGCCGAAATTAGGAATGAAATGATGAGCAAAAAATAGCGGCCAACAGCTAAAAACGATTGACCGCTAAAGCGTATTTGATGAATATACGCTCACTAATTGTTCTCAATACGAATGTAAAAATAATCTATGGGTGTAATTTGCTTTTTTCGATAAACACTTTACAAATAATGATATATTAAACATTTTCTAATAAATTGTTAGATTCTACCACAGCATGCCGTTTCCTGTTGATTTTGAGTCATTCGTCTAAATTTAGTTTGGTAGTTTTCGTAGTTTAGTAGTTTAAGCCGTCTAAATGATATCAATCGTAAAAATCACAAGACTACCAAACCAAAGTCAATGAATAGACAATTACTACAACGACTATTTTTACCACAACAACGCATTTTGTGGCATTTTGTCTTTTGGCTAATCATCTTAGCTATGTTCACGGGTATTGATGTGACAAGTGGCGAAATTACCAATCATACCGTGAGTTGGTACAAAATGTTGTGGTCAAACCTGATGGCACTGCCCGTTATGATTTTGGCAACTTATGTGACATTGTATATCTTATTGCCTTGGTATTTAGAAAAACGGAAATCGCTGTTATTAATTATCGCTGTTTTGGTGACGGCTTTTCTTTTTGGAATGATTCAGCGAGCTGTCGCTCAATTTTTTATTTATCCTTACGTTTGGGGCGAAAGCCTAAAACATGGCTGGTTTGTTTTTTATAAAATTGCCTTTAATGTGATTAATATTTACATGGTTGTTTTTGCGGCTGTTGCAATTAAATTATTAAAAATAGCTTTACAAAATGAATATGCTCGACAGTTATTAGAAAAGGAAAAACTACGTGCAGAATTGAAATTTTTGAAAACACAAATTCACCCACATTTTTTATTCAACACCTTAAACAACCTATACGCTTTGACGCTACAAAACTCCGCTAAATCACCAGAAGTGGTTTTAAAATTATCGAGTTTACTGAATTATATGTTATTCGAGAGCAATGTTCCTACAGTACCACTTTCAAAAGAGATTTCATTAATCAATAATTATATTTCATTAGAAAAGCTGCGCTATGGCGATGCGCTGGAAATTGGATTCAATTTTTCGATTGACCACATTCAACGCCAAATCGCTCCGTTATTATTTTTTCCTTTCGTAGAGTTTGCTTTTCAGCAATGCTTGCTGGACAACTCTCAACCGACTTGGATTACAATAGATTTGGATATTCGACAAGAGATATTGACCTTGAAAGTCGAAAATATCAAAACGACAACCGATACAATTACCAACTATGATACGTTGAATAACGTCAGACGACGATTAAATTTATTATACCCTCAAAAATATAATTTACAGTTATTGGATACCGAAGAAACACACTTAATTGTATTAACATTAATTATGGTAGTCTAGCCATTTCGTTTCCATAGTTTCAGTCGTTTCGACAGTTCAACTACTAAAACGACGCAACTACGGAAACTGCTAAGCTACTCAACTACTCAACTAAAAAACAATGATAAATTGCTTACTTGTAGATGACGAACCATTGGCAATGGATGTAATCGCTTCCTATCTGGAAAAAGTTACAGGATTCGAAGTAGTTGCCAAATGTAAAAATGCGTTGGAGGCTTTTGAGGTTTTACAAACACAAGAGATAGATTTGATTTTTTTGGATATTCAAATGCCACAATTGAATGGAATTGAATTTGTAAAAACATTGACAAATCCGCCAAAAATTATCTTCACAACGGCTCATAGAGATTATGCGATTGAAGGCTTTGAATTAGACGCCATTGATTATTTATTAAAACCAATTTCGTTCGGACGCTTTATGAAGGCGATTAATAAAATACAAAGAAAGCCTGCTGTAGCAACAATCGTCACGCCCGAGTCAATCCCTGTATCTTCGAATACTGTCCCTTTTTTGTATATTAAAATGGATAAAAAGATTCTAAAAGTTTATTTGGATAAAATAAGTTATATAGAAAGTCAAAAAGATTATGTCCGCATCGTATTAGAAGATGATAATGATGTGGTGACAAAACAAAAAATCTCTTATTTAGAACAACGATTACCGAGCGGGCAGTTTTTGCGTATTCATCGTTCTTACATTGTTGCTGTAAATAAAATTACGGCTTTTTCTTCTATTAATATTGAGATTGACAAAATTGAACTGCCAATTGGTCGAAGTTATAAGCAATTCGTCATGGAAGCGTTGAATTTTTAGATTTTGCTGTTTTTTTGGAAAAAAATTGATTTTTTTATCGTTAAATACACCATTTTTGTAAATTATTACATCTGAAATGAGGTGAAGTGTCGGAGCCTCGACAAGTAAGTTTTCAATAGTTCTTTCTGGATTATTCAATTTTTCATAGAAAATATAAGAAATATGAAAAAAATTCACAAGAAAGCTGCGTGTATTAAAATACATCGATAACGTCATTTTATTAAAAACTTATTTGCGGAGCTGAAACACTTCAACAACCAAAGAATAATAAAATCTTAATAACTAAATTTATTTACTTAACGGATTGTTGCTTCTTGATGGTTTCAAATATTCGTTTTTTTGTATTTATCTGATTAGAAACTTTCGGATTCTCCATAAAAAAATGTAATATTGCGACCAAACAGACAAAAACCAAAGTACAGAAATCATGAGTAAAACCATACTTAATATCGTGTTAACGTTGATGTTTTTTGGGTTAGTTTATGTATTAGTCGATTTGATTAAAACACCAATTGACTTTCAAAACCAAAAAGACATTCGAGAAAGAGCTGTTGCGACTCAATTGAAGAAATTAAGAACAGCACAACAAGCATTCAGAAGTATTACTGGAAAGTATGCTCCTGACTTCGATACATTATCTGATGTATTGACTAACGGACAGTTCGAAATCGTTACTTTAATTGGTAATGAGGATGCTGGTGAAGAAGTCACCCGAAATATATCTTATGTTGCTGCAGCAGATTCAATGGCTAAATTAGGAATCAACACGACCGTAGATTCTTTAAGCTATGTACCTTATGCTAATAATGCAGAAGTGAATTTCACGATGAACGCTAAAGAAATTGAATATCAATCTACAACCGTTCAAGTTGTTGAGGTGAAGATTCCTTGGAAAGACTTTATGGGAGATTATGCTGATGGAAAGTATAAAAAATATGATTCAACCTACAATCCTGATGAGCCTTCTGAAAAGAATTACTTCTTGAAGTTCGGAGATTTGAATAAACCTACACTTAATGCGAATTGGCGTAGATTCGGTAAGGAAGATAAAGATGACTAAAGTTATAGCAAAAGCTGATTTTAATACAAATAATAGTAACCTGTTTGTTCTTATTGGAGCAGACAGGTTCTCTTATTTTATATCAACAGCAAACAATAAAGTCGTCATTCAAGCATCTCAAAGACTTGATAATGAGCCGTTAACGAAAATTATTCAAAAAGATTTATCGCTCAATAATAACTTTGAACAGGTCAAAATTGGTTTTCTTTCTCCTTACACTACCTTAGTTCCTGATATTATTTATAACGAAGATGCTGGTACAACTTATTTAGAAAACAGTTTTCGCATTCCGCATCAACATTATCTATTGACCGACAATTTGTCTTCTATAAAATGTCAAAATGTTTACTTGGCACCTATCGAAACCTATAACTTTTTCCAAAATAAATTTTCAAACGTACAATTTCATCATGCTTTGACAACGCTGTTGTTAGCCTGTCAAGAACAAGCTGCACAATTTCAAGAACCTTCTGTTTACGTTAATGTAATGGGTAATCAACTTCGAGTCAGTGCATTCAACAGGGAAAATTTACTCTTAACGAATACTTACGAATTTAAGACCGCAAAAGATTTCATGTATTTTGTCTTATTGGTTTTTGATCAGTTAGGGCTGAATGTTGAACAAACAAAATTGTTTTTGTCCGGTGAAATAATGAAAACATCAGAAATTCATAACTTGTTATATCGTTATATTCGAAATATCAATTTTTTGAAAAGAATTTCAGCTTTCGAATTTGATGCCGCCTTTGATCAGCAGCCAGATCATTTTCATTTTGATTTGTATAGCTCTTATTTAGCCAAAGAATGAAAAAAGTCATATTCCTCTTAAAAGAATATTTATAAAAAAATAAGCGAATAATCTATTTTGCTTCAACCGCATCAATAAGCTGTCTAACGAAAGCCGCATAATCCAGTTTTTCTATAGAATCTAACCCAAAACGTAGTATCATCAAGTCTTTTGACGGAATCATTGAAATATTTTGACCGTTAAATCCACCAAAATTATACAAATCTTTCGGACAACCTTCCAAATATTCTCCGGTCGTGTTTAACCATACTTGAGCACCATAAATACCGCCTGAATTTTCGGCAGGGGTTACAGAATATTCCACCCAACCTGCCGGTAAAATTCGCCCTTCGTTCCACAAACCATCATTTAAATATAACTGACCCAACCTTGCCCAGTCCCTGATCGTCGCCCACGAATAAGACGAACCGACATAAGTTCCTGAAGCATCTGCTTCTAAAACCATAGACTGAATACCAATGTTATTAAACAACTCGATATGAGGAAAAATCCAATAAGCGGCTTGATTACCAATTCGATTTTCCATTATTTCGGCTAAAATATTGGAAGTTCCCGAAGAATATTCCCAGTGTTCCGTAGGTTTAAATTCGGCTGGAGCTTCGGCTGCATACGCTCCAAAATCATCTTGTTTAAACAACATTCGAGTCGCTCCCGAAAGATCAAAATAATCCTCGTCCCATTCTAAGCCGCTATTCATCTGTAATAAATCATCAATCGTGATATACTGACGTTCATCTTCCCAGCTGGCGATATTTGCAGACTCTTTTATATTAATTATGCCTTTTTTGAATAAAACTCCATACAACGCATTGGTGACTGATTTTGAGATCGACCAAGCTAAATGTCGAGAATCTTTATCAAAACCATCTGCATACTCCTCAGCTATAATTTGTCCTTTGTACACCACCATCGCTGCTCTCGTCCCTTTACAATTCATCGCAAAATCCATTGCAGCCTTTAGCTTTGATTCATCAATATTACTCGGAATAGTATCTACGACATAGTCGCCATACGGAAAGGGTAAAGTTGGATCAACGACTGAGACCGGTAAACTAAACGATTGACTTTGTACCTCTTCTCTCGTTGCGTCATGTATTAAAGCACAGCCGAGATTTGGACGATAAACAGCAACTTCGGATGCCAGTCCAAGAATATGACTTCTGACCGTTTTCGCCTCATAATCAATAGAAAACGATGCTAAATTGACAGGAAAATAACCAACATCTTCATTTTTAGTGCGTTCAATATCACGTTCTGCTACGAAAGTACAGGAGCAAACCTCTTTGGCAACATAGCCGGTTATGATTGGTAAACGAGGAAAAGCATATGCAAGAATAACAAGAACAGTAAGAATAAATATCCCTAAACTTATCAATATCAATCTTTTACGACGACTTTTGGGTGATTTCATAGTGGTATTTTTAGTTTAGGTGATTGTAGTAATTGAAATAGTTCCTACATTTTTCAATTACAAAATTACCAAAACTACTCAAACTACCAAAAACATAAAAATTGCCTAAACTAAAACGAAGTGTTAAACAATATGAAAAAAATGGTATCGTTTTTCTATTTGTTTGGAAGAGTTACCAAAGCTTATTTATTTTGTAGTATAACTAAATATTTAGGTAAACATATAATTAGTCAAAATATATAATTATAAAATGAAAAAAATCACATACGCATTATGGGCAGTTGTTTTGATCGCTATTTTTTCTATTCAAGCAACGAACAACGAACAAGGACACACCATCGAGTTTGAGATTAAGAATTATGCAAATACGCAAATGATTGTTGCTTATCATCAAGGCGATAAACAATATATTTCAGATACCTTGACTGCAACAAAGCCTGGCTTTTTTACGATGTCAGGCGATGAAGAATTAACACCGGGAATGTACATTGCTTTTTTCCCTTCTATCGGAAAATCATTCGAATTTTTGATAAACAGAGGAGAACAACATTTTAAGTTGAGTACGGACACCCAAAACTTTGTTCCTGCAATGCAAGTGAAAGGCTCGCCCGAAAATAAACTATTTTTTGGATACCTTAATTACTTAACAGAGCAACGCACAGAACGAACAGGAATGACAAAGTTGCTCGAAGAATTAAAAAAAGATGAGGCTGCTAACGAAGCTAAAATCAACGAGTTAGAGGCAGAAATCAAAAAATTAGATGAAGTCGTTATTAAATATCAAAAAGACCTTATTCAAAATAATCCAAATAGTTTTACAACAAGTATTATTAAAATCAATACGCCAATTGATATTCCGGAGGAAATTCGCAAAGATGATATAAAAAGTTTCTATTATTATAAAGAACACTTCTTTGACAATATCAATATGAATGATGAACGCCTGGTACGTTCGCCGATGTTGATTCAAAAACTTAACTTATTCATCAGCGATAAAGTAACTGTTCCTCATCCTGATTCTACCATTGTTGCCGTTGATAAAATTTTATCCTTAGCAGATGAGGCTCCAGAAGTCCTTAGATTCTCATTGGCACACTTGCTAAATACTTATGCAAAATCAAAAATCGTCTGCATGGACGCTGTCTATGTACATTTGGTAGATAATTATTATTCAAAAGGAAAAGCAGAATGGATCGATGAAGAATCTTTGAAAAAAATTCAAGAAGATGCTAACGCTTTGCGTCCGTTATTATGTGGAAAAATTGCACCCGATATTGCGATGCAAACCTTGACGATGCCAGTCGCTTCGAAAAGTTTGCACGGTATTGAATCGAAATATACGATTTTATTTATGTGGGATCCAGATTGTGGCCATTGTAAAAAATCAATGCCTGATATGGTCAAGTTCTACGATGAGTACAAGGCAAAAGGTGTGGAAGTTTATGCAATTTGTACGAAAACCTATAAAGGGGAAGCCGAATGTAAAAAATTCATTGAGGAGAAAGATATGGGCCGTTGGTTAAATATGATTGATCCTTATTACCGCTCTCGTTACAAACAAATTTATAATGTCAAATCAACACCAGTTATCTATATTTTAGATGAGAAAAAAGAGATTTTGGCGAAGCGAATCGGTGCAGATCAAATCGGCGAAGTCATGGATAAAATTATCGAAAGAGATAAAAAATTAGCAGAGGAAAAAGCTAATAAATAAATATCATAAGATGCATCGTTGTCTTCGACATATCAGTTACTAGTCGACTGAATTTCAAGTTTGTTGAAGTTTTGAAGTTCAGTAACCTTGTGCTTCGTACCGACTTTTGATAGAATATTATTTTGTTTAACTTCAAACAAGAAACTAAAAAAATTAACAATCAAACAGTAATGATATTCATGAAAATTATATAATTTTGCACAAAGATTTATGGAAATGTCTTTAAATCTGATGAACTAAGCGATATCAATTTTGTTAAAAATACACCGCACAGATACCAATGTTTCCGAATCTAACATTTTTACAATAAGGGGAGTATCGAGTCGGTAGGGCGGGCTTCAACCTTTGACTTGTCAGGTTCTTTAAACCCTTGAGGCTTAAAGACGAGGAGATTACTGAACGATAAGAGCGAACCTAATCCTGTTTTTGAGAGGTTCTGAGGACCGATCTGTATTTGTGCGGATTATTTTTAAAATATAATTTTCAATATATAAAATCCTGAGTGTTCTACACTCGGGATTTTTTAGTTTAAGAAATCATCTTATAAGTTCATTAGTCTATAATATTCTTATTATTTTTTGGTTAAAATACCGTCACCGTACTATTTAAGTAAAATCCTTTATTAAATTGAGTTGCTTTCAGCTCAAAAGGCACAGTTTATGGGCTTGTAGCAATCGAACACAGCAAAACAGAAATCATTAACATTTTCGCTAAGATTAAATTATGAAAATGGTCATCTTCAAAATTATGAAATACGCTTCTCTAAAAACATCAATTATCCTTTTTCTCCTTGCTTGCTTGGCTCATACAGCCGATAGTCAAGAAATTATTCATGGTTGGCAAGTTTTTAATACCGGAAACTCTTCAATTCCTGATAATCATATTTGTGATGTCAAAGTGGATAAAAAAGAGGCGGTTTGGGTAGCGACTTGGTCAGGCGGTCTGGCTAAGCTGCATGAACTCGGCTGGACAATTTACAGCCCTGCGACTTGCAATATTCCGAGTTATAGTATTAATCAAGTTGATTTTGATAAAAATGGTCGAGTCTGGGTTGCTACGAATGGCGGCGGTATCGCCTCATTTGATGGTACGACTTGGACTTCAGTCGATTTACCCGGCGATAACATCGCCACTTGTATTGCGATAAGCAAAAGAGGTGATAAACTTATCGGTACGCCAAAACACGGTTTGTACTTATACGATCATACAGGAAACTTAACCAAAATTTGGGGCGTAGCGGTTCAAAATTTGAATAAAGTGTATCATATTTCTTATGATAAAGATGGTAATGCGTTGGTCAGTACGGCACAAGGGTTATTGACGTTTACTAAAACAGTGCGAGGTGGTTTTTCGACTTCGTTCAGAATAGAACGGGAAGAACACACGCTGTATAGTATGATGGACACTAAAGGGCGAATTTTAGCTGTTGATTATGAAACGGGTCACTTATTTATTAAAGAAAATAATCGCTGGAAAGAAGAAAAAAATCCAAATGATAACATTATGATTGCCCTAAATAATGACGGTCATGATTACTCTGTTAGTACCATGACTTTGTATAAAAGTGGTCGCATCGTAGCTGGAACTCGTTATTTCGGTGGCATTGTGTTGCAAAAACAAAAAGATAAGTTTTGGTCACCAATTTTGCCACCTTTCGCAGGTTATGATTTAAAAGGTGGCATCACTTGTTTGGCGGAAGCAGAAGACGAAAGTATTTGGGTCGGTACTTATCAACAAGGCTTGATGATTCCAATTGCTCCTGAGCCTGACACCACAGGAACGATTCAAGGACCAGCATCAAGTGAGGCAGAATTAGAAAAAGCTCGAAAAATGATGCAGCAGCGTCGAATCGTCGTAAAAGATACTGTAAGATTTGAAGGTGGAGAGGTTGACCTTATGGTGTGGGATGCTCAAAAACCTGATGGCGACGTAATTACACTAATTTATAATGGAAAAATATTATTGGATAAATATGAAGTCACTAAAACCCCCGCTCGATTACGTTTGACCATCGAGGAAGGAAAACCCAATAAACTCGTCATGTATGCCCACAATACAGGCAAAGTTCCACCAAATACGGCTATGCTTTCTATCATACACACAGATGATGAAAAAGAGATAGAATTGACTTCTGACTTAGTGAATGCTGAGGCTCTGGTCATTATTAAAGATGTTATCAAAGTGGTCAAAAAACAAGGAAAAAATAAAACAGAAAGCGAAGTAAACGAGGAAGAGCAAAAGTAACTATTCAAATAAAAAAGCGACTTTGAGTCAAAAAATTAACCCAAAGTCGCTCCTAAAACCTCAATAAGATTAGAACAATAACCATGCGTAAAACCCAACGAATCTAACGCTCTGCCTGCTTTATCACCTGCTTCCAGTACTCAAAATCAACATCTAAAACCATTGACACCACATGAGAATACGTATTATTCGATTGCTCACCAACATTTGTAAACGCATAATCCAAACGTAACGCCCCTAAATGCACACCGACGCCAACGTTCGGGTGAAACGTCCAAAACTCCTCTCCTACTAAGTCCACATCTTTCTGAATTGTATTCACGCCGCCACGCAAATACACTCGCTCATTATAATCCAACTGAAAACCTGCCAATGGATCGATGCTAATCGGGTCAGCACTGACCAAAACATTACGTCGTCCATCTGTTGTTAAATTTGCATTAATTTCTGCCAAAACACCAACTTTATCAAAACGCTGCTGATATGCAAACCCTAAAACAATGCTCGGACGAGTAATTTCTACCGAATTAATGACAATATCATTTCCTGTGATTTCTAAAACTTCTTTTTCTTCATCAGTGAAATTAATATCCCAGGCATTAAAGGTTGACGTGATATCTTTTCCTAATAATCCGATTGTAAAATTATCCGTCATCCGATACTGCATTCCGACATCTAAACCAAAGCCCCACGAAGTCGCAAAAGGCCCAATTCGGCGATGAATGACTTTAACATTTCCACCAATGCTCAGCTTTTCATTTTTCATTTTTTGAGCATAACTCATCAAAAATGCGTAGTCAACTGCTGAAAATGGCTTGATATTATCATAATTAATCGTTCCGTCAGATTCGTACAAAGACAACGTATTCGGAATATTGTCAATACCAAAACGAATCATTGATAAACCGATTGCTCGTTTGCCATCTGATAAAGGTTTTACACCGGCCAAATAATCGTAATTACCAATACTGGCAAACCATTCGGCATGCATAAACGATAATTGAAAATCTTCTTCGACTTGCGTCAAACCAGCGGGATTCCAAAAACCAGCCGTTACGTCCGAAACGCTGGCGACTTGTGCATTGCCCATAGATTGAGCCGCTGCACCGACACCGATATTTAAAAACTCATTGCTATACTTTTGGGCAAAAGTCATTGTAAAAACGCCCAATAACGCCATTGTGAATAGGTATTTCATGTATCTATTTTTCTCCCGCAGATTTCGCTAATAACGCAAATTTCATTTAAAAATCAAATTGGTAAAATCAATAAAAAATCTGTATAATTAGCGTAATCAGCGGGAGATTCTAATAATTTTGCCTTTAGAACGAGTAAAGATAATTGATTGTGACTTGTTTTTTAGAAAAAGCGGCATTTTAGTATTTTGAACATTTTTAAATTCAACGTATTATCTTCCGTGGACAATAAGGCTAAATGATACTCACAACTATCCGCCTTGTAATAAACTTAACCAAAACGACCATTTCCATCAAAAACCTTTTCTAATTTCAATTTCAAAATTCCTATCTTTGCACTTCTTTTTAGAAAGACTTTAAAAAAGCAATTTTAATTAATAAAAAATAAGGTGATTACGTAATAGTGTGGAAGATCGTCCACCGTTTACCATCCGCCGCCCGCTTATTTAGTCGGGTAAATAAACCGTTCAGAAATGACTGATAATCAATCAAATGTAGAAGTTGCCAAGAATTTGGGCTTATTACCAGAAGAATTTGACCGTATTTGTGAAATTATGGGAAGAACGCCCAACTTTACCGAGTTGAGTATTTTTTCAGTAATGTGGTCAGAACATTGTTCATACAAAAATTCGATTACGTATTTGAAAAAGTTGCCTCGTGAAGGGAAACGATTGTTAGTCGAAGCAGGCGAAGAGAATGCAGGTTTGGTCGATATTGGCGATGGTTTGGCGTGTGCGTTCAAGATTGAATCACACAATCACCCCTCAGCAGTTGAGCCGTATCAAGGTGCAGCGACAGGTGTTGGAGGTATTCACCGTGATATTTTCACAATGGGAGCAAGACCGATTGCGGCCTTAAATTCTTTGCGTTTTGGAAATATCGAACGCCCGCATACAAAGCATTTGGTACATGGAGTTGTAGAAGGAATTGGTGGTTATGGCAACTGTTTTGGTGTGCCAACTGTCGGTGGTGAAGTGTATTTTAATGATTGTTACAACCAAAATATTTTGGTCAATGCAATGTCTGTTGGAATCGTAAAAGTTGGTGAAACAGTTTCGGCTTGTGCTGATGGTCCGGGAAATCCTGTTTTCATTGTTGGTTCTCGAACTGGAAAAGATGGTATTCACGGTGCAACATTCGCATCAGCGGATTTGACAGAAGATTCCGCAGATGATTTGCCAGC
>CBFIHR010000039.1:0-39419 GCA_965662365.1 Saprospiraceae bacterium | reverse complement strand
CCGCCTTTTAAATTTTTAAGACAACAAGCATCTAAGTTTTACTTAGGTGCTTTTGTCGTTTAGGGACTTTCCCTTTTTTTAAAAACGTCCAATCTGCTTAAAGATTGGGCGTTTTTCTGTGTACAGAACTTTGATTTTTAAGAAAATTCTGTATCTTGTTTCTATGACTAATAATTATATACCCAAGAAAATACTTATTGTTGATGATCACCCTCTAATTGCAGATGGGATAAAGAGGTTGATTGAACGAAATACCGACTTTGAAGTTCTTAATGTCATCTATTCGTGCGAAAGTTTGTGGAAAGAACTAACAGAGAATATCGATATTTTAATCTTGGATTTGAATGTTAAAGGGAAAAATTCTATTCAGATTATTGATGACATTAAATCGTTGCAGCCAAATCTCAAGATTTTAATTTTTTCATCTTATAATAAGCCGTCGTTAGTACGGAAAGCTTTTGAAAAAGGAGTTGATGGTTATGTTTTGAAAGATACTGATGAGGAGGAATTAATCAAAGCATTGCATGAAATTTTAGAAGATAAACAATTTGTAGGTTCAAGAGTAGCTGTACCGAAAAAGGGTATTCCTAAGAAGTCGAATGGATTTAATGATATTTTTTCCAAACAAGCATCTTTGTCCAAACGAGAAAAGGAGGTGATGGGTTTGATAGTTGATGGTTTGGATAATCAAGCAATTTCAGAACGATTATTTATCAGTAAACATACAGTGCAATCGCATCGCAAGAATATTTTTAAAAAAATGGAGGTTCATTCAGTAGCGGAGTTGATTAAGTTATTGCATAATCTTTAGATTTTAAAGGAGAACTCAAATCGACTTCCATCTTGATTAGAATGAATATTAAAAATTCCGTTTAGTAAATCAATACGTGCTTGAATATTTTTTAAACCAATTCCTGTGTTGATCGAGTTTGTATCAAACCCTTTTCCGTTGTCTTGGTAAGACAATTTCAATTGATTACCTATTATTGAGAGTTGAATTTCCACCAAAGTAGCTTCAGCATATTTAAGCGTATTGTTGAATAATTCTTGGAGTATTTGATAAAGAATATGCTTTTGATTATTCTTTAGTTGTTGTTCTTTAAATTCATTTAATGATATTTCGATTACTATATTCGTTTGATTTTCAATCTTATAGATCAAATTTTCAATAGCATCTTCTAATGTTTCTTTCTCTAAATCTAATGGTAAAATAGCGTGTGTAAACTTTCGAATATCATCTGAAATATTGACTACTTCTGTAATAATCTCTGTTGTAGTTTCATTTTTATGTTTAAAAAATTCATTTAATCGCATTTTCAATAATGCCATCTTGATACTGATACCATCGTGTAATTCACGAGAAAGGCGTTTACGTTCCTCTAACTGTCCCTCGATTAATAAATTAGCAGTATTTAATTGAGATTGAGTAAGTCCTTGTTGGAGTTCTATGTTTTTTTGGTAGGTTTGACGAATTCGATTACTAAATATTATCATCAAAATTATCATGTCTATAGTTAATCCAATGGGAACAGAAAAGCGTGTCCAAGTGACATCTTCTACCACATCTAAAGTTATTAGCATATGTGACGCAAATGATAAAAGGAAAAAGATAAATCCTAAAACATAGACCAAGTGAGTAATATTTTTAGTTTTTCGATAAACTAAAATTGGAGCTGTAAGTAAGGCAATTGCTATTATAAATAGTAAAAAGTGTCCGGTGTAAACGGCAATAACTACGATAAGTGGTGGATAAAGTGTATATGTGAACAATACACCACTAAACGATATGGTCACGATTTGTAAAATGGTATATAGTTTATTAAACCTTGGTAAGTGAATGGGCATATCTAAGAATTGTCGAGTCAATTCTAAAAAAGCTACAATGAAAATTATCACAAAAGAATAATTTGCCACTTGATTAAATACAGGATAATTAAACCACAAATATTGAAATCCCCAACCAATATTGGTGAAAATTACCATAAATGTACAAATACTGTATAGAGCAAAATATATTAATAATTTCTGACCCGTAAAAATAGCAGCACCAACGATAATCAAGAAGAAGCACAGCGACAAACCAATATAAATACTCCAGATAATCGTATTTTTTTTATCTGTTTTATTAAAACTGTCTTCTGTCCAAATGGAAGTGAATAATTGTAAATTTTCGTTTGCCTTGTGGAAATAAATGTAGAGGTCGATAACTTCTTCGTTTTTTATTTCAAATCGGTGCAAAAAGTAATGATGTTCGATAGGGCGATGATAAAAAGGAAAATTGTCACCCATTAGTTTTGAACTATCAATTTGCTGATTAGAAACCGTGTAAAATTGCAGTAGATTCATCAAGGGATATTCCATACTCACGAGAATATCCTGCTGTTTTTTACTTGTGTTTTTTAGCGTAACTCGCATCCAATACACTTCATTCGTTGGTGCGAAAGAAAGCCCTGTCTCGCTAACGGGGGCGAAGGAAGTTTCATTTAGTGATACAATTCGCTCAATATCTTTTGAATGATTTTGAGTGATATGTAGGTATCCAACTTCTGTAACATTGATTGTCTTGAAGTCATCATGGATAAATAGCGTATCTGAGCAAATTACAGGGTTCAGCAATAAGCAAAGAAAGCAAAAGGATAAGGTAAAAGTTTTCAAATTTGATTTGGTTTAATTATATAATTTTTGATTTTATCAGCTATGCTTATAGTTTAAAGGTGTTTTCTTATCTTTAGAATGAAAAAATTGACCTATTAGATCAAAAATACCCTCCAGAGGGGATTGCTTTCATTTGATTTTATTTCAATTTTTGTGATAAAAATATTGCTTTTCAATCTAATGAAAGAATCATTGGTGTTTTTTCAGAGAGACTTCAGTAGAAAATGAAAATAAATCGACCAAATCTAGAAACAGCAGCTTCTTGGTATACTATTAAAAAGTATCTTGATCAAATACAAGATATTGTAGATGATGCTAAAAAAGGTCGTTGTTCTGGTAGTGACTGTAGTAAAGTAAAGTCAAATGTTAAAAAAGTCAAAAGGGAACTGGACTAAGGTAATTATAGCATTGAAGTGATTTAAACTTATTTGGACAAATAAAAAAAGCTGTGGAAATTAAAATTTCCCCTCATTACAAAAATCCAAAGTTATGTAATATGATTTGATAGAGATTCAAATAGTAGATTTCTATCACGTTAGAAGCTAATGGTTCTTTCATCATTCGTTATGACACAACTCAAAAAAGTTGGATAGCTTGGTATAATATTCGTTTTGTCAAACATTGGTTAGAAAATATTTCAAAAGTTCAAATCACTTCTATATCTCATACAAATATCAATATCTCTAACCTTGATTTTATCTAAATTCTTGAATAGATAGTTGTGTGATGTTAGCATTTCGGTTTTTTCTAAACTAAATTAGCTTTCGTGAATGATGAATCTGTTTCAGACTTGACATTGAAAATTTAAATGAAAGCTTGAAAAAATTAGGAAAAAAGGGTTGAGCAATCGGAGATTCAATAACTTTTTTACTAATGGTTTTCTAACTAAAAGTTGGATAGATATTTCGTTCTAAAAGGTAAATTTTTGTGTAAAAATTCCTATGCTCTGAAATACATACTTCTTTTCTCAGAATCTGTTACCCGAAAATTTAAACCAAATTAGGTTCCCTGTGTTTCCTACCAAAGTTTTTTACTATCTTGTTAGCAATCGGTAACAATAGATTACACCGTGTTTTGAATGGTCAATCACTCAAAATACACATACTACACATAACATAATATGGAAACTATAACGAATCTAAAAGATATTTTCGCAGCAGAAGATACGAATGCTGTTGCTCGAAAAAAAGATCACATCGAATTGGCTTTCAAGTCACAAGTCACGAACAATCAGTTAGATAACCGATTTTATTACGAACCGATTTTATCAGGGCATCCAGATAAAAACTCCTTGCCACAATTTCATTTTTTAGGTAAAAATATGCGTTCGCCAATGTGGGTTAGCAGCATGACTGGCGGAACGGAACTGGCGAATAAAATTAATCATAATCTGGCTCGTGCTTGTCGTGATTTTGGTATGGGAATGGGCTTAGGGTCCTGCCGTTCGCTATTGTATTCCGATGAATATTTAAAAGACTTTAATGTTCGACCGTTGATAGGTGATGATTTACCGCTTTACGCAAATTTAGGAATTGCACAGCTGGAGCAGTTGATTGAAAATAAAGAATACTATATTATTACGAATCTAATTGATAAATTACAAGCTGACGGTCTGATTATTCACGTCAATCCGTTTCAAGAATGGCTACAACCTGAAGGCGATCGGTTTAAACATGCACCGATTGATACAATTACTCATTTATTAGAAAAATTAGATGTAAAAATAATCGTCAAGGAAGTCGGGCAAGGAATGGGCTACGAAAGCTTGAAAGCCTTGTTTCAATTGCCTTTGGAGGCGATTGATTTTGCGGCAAATGGCGGAACAAACTTTGCTAAATTAGAGCTTTTGCGAAGTGATGAAACGAAGCAATTGATTTATGGTCAATTGGCGAATGTTGGACACAGTGCCGAAGAAATGGTCGAAATTACGAATGGTATTTTGGCAGAATTGGGTGACAAAGCATTGTGCAAACAAGTAATTATTTCTGGTGGTGTTCGTACGTTTTTAGATGGTTATTATTTGATAAATAAATTACAAACTAACTGTGTTTATGGTCAAGCATCTGCATTTTTGAAACACGCACGAGGTTCTTATGAAGAACTGTATGATTATGTAAATGCACAAGTTGAAGGGTTAGAATTGGCAAATGCGTTTTTGAAAGTTCGTTGATTAAAACTAAAAAATTAAAAAAACGACTCTTCCTCTTTGAAACTACCAAAATCATCGTATATAATGAATTTGATTGATTTTAAATCAAACTGACGAGCTTATTTTATGGTTGCCATGTTGTCGGAAGATTCTGGTTCACATAAAGCTATTTATGACATTGTAAAGATTTTAAAATCGCTTAGAAATATTTTATTTGCAAAATTAGACATTACCGAAAAGGAATTGATGAGAGAAGTCCAAAATCTCACATCTAAAATCTCACATCTAAGAAAAAATGAATAAAAAACATCAACTGATCAAAGGATTTTCCAAACAATCCAAAGCAGCTAAATTAGAATGGGTTGCGAACAATTATACACCCGATGCGGACGCTACGGTTGAAGATATGAAGGGCTTCTGGCACTCGGACGAAAAGCTGCAAAAGATTTTGGATGGCTTTAGTGAAAATACAATTTCGAACTATATGATGCCTTACGGAATTGCTCCGAATTTTATTATTAATGATAAAGTTTATGCGATTCCGATGGTGATTGAAGAAAGCTCAGTCGTGGCAGCAGCTGCAAGTGCAGCGAAATATTGGAGCGATAAAGGTGGCTTTAAAGCTGAGATTTTGGGAACTAAAAAAGTTGGTCAAGTTCATTTTTCTTGGAAAGGCGATAGCGAAAAATTATTTCAACATTTTGATAAAATCAAGGAAGTTTTACACCACGATACCGAACCGATTACTCGTAATATGCGAAAGCGTGGCGGTGGAATTTTGGAAATGGAATTGTTAGATTTTACGGATTTAGAGCCGAATTACTACCAAATCAGAGTAACGTTCGAAACCTGTGACTCGATGGGAGCAAACTTTATTAATTCTGTTTTGGAAGCCTTCGGACAATCGTTGAAAATATACGTTATAGAAAATGACGATTTTCAGGAGGAAGAAGAGGAGTTAACAGTCATCATGGCGATTCTGTCGAATTATACGCCCGAATGTGTTGTCCGTGCTTCGGTTGAATGTCCCTTGGAAGCCTTCAATATCAATGGAAAAGACAATTCGGCTTTCGCCAAAAAGTTTGAAAAAGCCGTTAAAATCGCAAGGCTTGACCCTTATCGTGCAACGACACACAACAAGGGCATCTTCAACGGAATCGATGCGGTTGTTTTGGCGACCGCTAATGATTTTAGAGCGATTGAAGCCTGTGGACACGCTTATGCTGCTCGTGATGGACAATATCGAAGCTTGTCGCAATGTGAAATTAAAGATGGAAAATTTCGTTTTTGGTTAGATATTCCGTTAGCGGTCGGAACAGTTGGTGGCTTAACTTCTTTACATCCGTTGGCAAAACGCACTCTGGAAATCTTAGGTAATCCATCTGCCGAAGAATTAATGCAGATTATTGCAGTTGTTGGTTTAGCTCAAAATTTTGCTGCTTTACGTTCTTTGGTGACAACGGGTATTCAAAAAGGACATATGAAAATGCACTTGCAAAATATTTTGAATCATCTCGAAGCGAGCGAAATGGAAGGAGAAAAAGTTTTAAAGCATTTTGAAGATAAAACGGTTTCGTTTACAGCCGTTAGAGAATTTTTACAAACATTGAGAAAAGAATATGTTTAATTGTTTAAATGTTCGAGTGTTAGAATGTTCAAATGTTGAACGTAATACTCGAACATTCAAACATTCAAACATTCAAACATACTATCATCAAATTCGATTATAAAGCAAACGGCAAACTCTTACTTTCGGGCGAATATTTTGTGCTTGATGGGGCTTTAGCACTTGCCGTTCCGACAAAACAAGGTCAATCCATGACAGTCGAAGCCGCAGCTGGTTTCGACCATATCTTAGAATGGGAAAGTTTGGACAACGAGGGTAAAACTTGGTTCAAAGGGACTTTTGATAAAAACAATGGTGTCTATATCAAAGGAACAGATAAACCGACTGGACAACGTTTACAGCAAATCTTTCAAGCGGCACAAACGCTTAATTTGCAGTTCTTGCGAGAAGGCGAAAGTTATAAGGTTTCGACACATTTGGATTTTCCGAAAAACTGGGGTTTAGGCACGAGTTCGACACTGATTTACAACCTAGCACAATGGGCAACTGTTGATGCGTTCGAATTGCTGGATATGACGTTTGGCGGTTCGGGCTACGACATTGCGTGTGCTGGTGCGAAAGGGGCGATTACGTTTTATAAAACGCCTGTTCCGCATTTTGAAGAAGTCTTTTTTGATCCGATTTTTAAGTCGCAGTTGTATTTTGTTTACCTCACCAAAAAGCAAAATTCTCGTGATGGAATTGCTCGTTATCGAAATTTAGTAAAAGAGAAAGGTACGCTAATACAAGATATTACAGCAATTACGAAGGAAATGCAAACTGTTTTAAGATTAGAAGATTTTGAGCGACTCATCAAAGAACATGAAGCGATTGTTTCTTCGACGCTCAATATCGCAAGAGCAAAACGGTTATATTTTAAGGATTTCTGGGGCGAAATCAAATCGTTGGGGGCTTGGGGTGGAGATTTTGTTTTAGCGACAAGCGAAAAATCAGCAACCGAAACTCGAAAATATTTTAATGATAGAGGTTTTGATGTTTGTTTGAAATATGAGGATTTGGTGTTGTAATTAAAGAGTTTCAGCTGTATTATTTAATACTTTTATAACTCTGATGGCTGCTCTATTATATTGCCTTGTTAAACTATCTAACTTGCCATTATAATTATCTCGGGATATTTCATGATTCGAATAAATATAAAACTGAATAGGCCAATTAAATTGAACCTTTATTTAATCATTTCCTATGTGATCTGGTTTCTTTTTTCCTAAATTACTCATATTTTCAACTTAAATAATTGTCCTAATTTTGGGGGAGTTATAGTCATTGTGGTGTTTTGAGTAGTTGATTTTAGGTAAACTTAACTAAAAGAGTGATTTTACAACCTCATTTTCTTTTTTTATCACTAAAAAATCATTTTACAATGAATTCCATTTGTCATAATGAATCACTTATCTACAATTTTTAGGATTCCCTACTAATTTTAACAATTTTGCGTTAAGATAGTGTTACACTTGTATAATTTTTAGATCGTTAAAGTAAAGAGAATAGTTATTATCAACGATAATTATCAATTACAAATCATTAGAAAATCTATGAATAAGGTTAAAATAATATTGGTTGGATTGTTTTGTTTTGGACTTTCATTAACAGAGAGTTTTGCTCAAGTGACAGCGTTTTCGGAAGATTCTAAAACATTTTTAAATGAATTAGGGCAATATGTGAATGTTTCTAATAAAACGATGAAACCCATATTTGAGAAGTTTTCAGAAGACTTGAACGCAGGGAGATATACACCAGAGCAGTTTGCTAAAATTCGGGAGTTATCTAATATGATGTTGGACCGCAAAATGCCTAGTAATCCTTACTTTGAATCATATTTAGAAAATTTGAATGTGATGGAAAATAAAGGTCTAATAGATTTGCAATTTGATGAATGGATGGCGACAAATAAGCAGATGTTGAGCGAGCTGAAAAGCTCAAAAAATCGTGACTTTGAAAGTTATCTAGAGTTTTGTGTAGATTTATTTGATAAATCCACCTTGCGTTATTCATCAGTAGGATTGACCTGGCAGGTGACGACACAAGAGTATGAGTTTGGTTACAAAGAGGTGCCTTATGTGAAAATGAAAGATCATGATTTGATTGGTATTCGTAAGGTAGATTCGATTGTCATCAAAAATACAAGCGGGACTTATTATCCATTGGAATTTAGATGGAAAGGAGAGAAAGGACAAGTGGATTGGTCGAGAGTAGGGTTAACAGATAAAGTATTTTGTACATTTGATGAGTATGAAGTTATTACGAAAACCAACACTTATCAAGTGAATAAGGTCACTTTTCATCACCCAACATTTTTTGATACGCCAATTGAAGGAAGGTTTGAAGATAAAGTGATTGTAACGACAGGAACGAACCTTTCTTACCCTCGTTTTGAGTCTTATGATAAAAAATTAGTAATTGATAATGTTGGTGAAAATATTAATTATCGAGGTGGATTTAGGTTAGAAGGGTCGAGTGTCATTGGTTTTGGAGATAGATTAAATCCTGCTCAAATGGATTTTATGAAACGAACAGGTCAATTGGCTATTAATACGAAAGCACAAAAATATGTGATTCGTCAAGGTGAAAGAATTATTGCTCAAGATGTAGAAATAAGTTTGTATTTTGAAGAGGACTCAATTTATCATCCGGGAATAGATTTTCGATTTGACATCAAAGAACGTCAGTTGACGATGACTCGTAAAGGAATAGGTAGTTCGCAGATTGCCTTTTTTAACTCTTATCATCAGTTGGAAATGGAGGTAGAAAAAGTGGCTTGGCAGATTGATGCGGATTCTATCGAAGTTGGTCAAGGTGGTATGTCGAATATTAGCAATCGACCGAAAAAAGGGGAGTTCGAATCATTGGCATATTATAATGACAGAGATTATCGGCGAATCCAAAATATTGCGGACTATAATCCTGTTTCGACAATGAAAGCTTACGCTGAATATCGTGAAAAAGTAGAAGGGTATCAGAGAGATTCTGCCCGGATTTTAGATGCGAATTTATTAGCAAAAAAGTTTAATCCTCGCTTAAATCTTGTATCGATTAAAGGGTTATTGAATAATCTTGTTGAAGATGGATTTATTTTTTACGATGATGAGCGTGAGATAGTTTATGTGAAAGAAAAGACTTTTCATTATGCGGAAGCAAGTCGAAAAAAGCGAGATTTTGATGTTATTCGAGCGATTTCAGAATCAAAGCGAAACAATGGTATTTTGAACTTGAATACACAGCAATTGATTTTGAATGGAGTCAATAGTATTACTTTAAGCGATTCGCAATTGGTAGCGATCAAACCTCTAGGAAGAGAAGTGGTGTTTAATAAGAATAGGAATATGGATTTCAATGGGCAGGTGTTTGCCGGTTTTGGAATTTTTTGGGGAAATGATTTTCATTTTGAATATGAGAAGTTTTTGATGGAATTAGATTCTGTTAATGAGTTTCTGTTGCGAATTCCGACAGGGGAGAAAGACAGATTAAATATGCCGATTTTAGCTTCTTTGAGTACCTTGATTGAGGATATGAATGCAATAGTGGAGATTGATACGTCTTTTAATAAATCCTCTCGGATACCGATTGCTCGATTTCCTCGGCTCACCAGTTTAAATAACTCGAGGGTTTACTATTCTGATAAGTCAACAGCAGGCGGAGCTTATAAGCGAGATAAATTTTATTTTGAATTAGATCCTTTTGTAATTGATAGTTTAGATGGTTTTGACCCTGGCGGCGTACAGTTTGATGGTCAGCTGATTTCTGCGGATATTTTTCCGGAGTTGCGAGAGGTGTTACGAGTGCAAAATGAGGATTTATCATTAGGTTTTACAACTCAAACTCCGCCCGAAGGCTATCCGTTGTATAGCGGAAAGGGTAAATATAATAAAACGATTAAGTTAGGAAATAAAGGATTGATCGGAAAAGGAACGGTGAGTTATTTGGGTTCTACGATTAACTCCGATGATATTTTATTTCAACCAAATCGAATGACCGGAACCTCAAAATCATTTGATTTGGAAGAGCAAACGGCTCCGGTGGAGTTTCCGAATATTCATGGTGAGGAAGTAAAAGTGGACTGGCGACCGTACAAAGACAGTATGTATATTCAGTCGAAAACAAAACCGTTTGATATTTTTAATCCAAGTTATCAGTTAGAAGGGTTATTAATTATGACTCCAGGTGGTGTTTATGGAGATGGAGAGTTTGATTGGTCAGATGGTGCGTTATTTTCAAAAAGTATGCGTTTTGGTACATTTGGTATTCTGGCTGATACTTCTGATTTGAATATTAAAACTCAAGATGGAAAAGAGGCTTTAGCTTTTAGTACAAAAAATGTAAATTCGAATATTGACTTTAATAAACAGATAGGAAAGTTTAAATCGAACTCAACGGCGATTAATACGGAGATGCCTTATACGCAATACAAAACGTCGATGAATGAGTTTGAATGGGATATGAATAAAAAAGAAATCTCTTTTCAATCGACTAACGATAATGCGGTATTCGTATCAACACATCCGAATCAGTATGGATTGAGCTTTTCGGGTAAAAAGGCGAACTATAACTTAGAAACTAACTTATTGAAAATCGAAGGTGTCCCACAGATAAGTGTTGCAGATGCTTTGATTATTCCGGGGGATGGTTTTGTAGCGATTGAAGCGAATGCAGCAATGAAGCCTTTAGAAAAAGTGACGATTATTGCAGATACTTTGAATCGTTTTCATACCATAAAAGAGGCACAAGCATTTATTACCAGTAAGCGGGATTATCAAGCAAGTAATGGAATTTATGATTATAATGTAGGAAACGAAGAACAACAGATTTTATTTAAGTCTATTGTTGTCGGTCGAGAGAAAAAGAGAGCATTAGTGACGAAAGCAACCGGGACATTGACAGAAACAGATAAGTTTATTATTGATAAAAATGTCAGTTATAAAGGTGTGGTGGATTTAGATGCTCGATATAAGTCGTTAAAATTTAAAGGCTTTTTGAGGTTAGACGCACAGGGGTTGCCGGGAGCAGAGTGGTTTTCAATTGATGAGCGTATTAGCAAAGATACCGTGTTGATTCCGTACAATCGACCTCGAAATGAACTGGGCAAACGCCTTGAAGTCGGTATTAGAATAGAATATGATTCGACGGAAATTTATCCTCTGGTTATGACAGCACCTAAGTCGCAGCGAGATATTGAGGTGTTTGATGCCGTTGGTGTTGTAAAACCAGATAATATCGCAAAAGTGTTTTATTTTGGCGATTCTACAAAAGTCTTAAGTGGGGCAAAACGTGGTAATATGGTGACTTTTCGTAACGCTGACGGGAAGGTAACTACGGAAGGCGTGTATAAAATGGTTCAAAAATTAGATGGAATAAATGTCAAAGCGGCTGGACAATCTGTTTTGTATTACGACCAAAATAAAATCGAAATGGACTTGATGCTCGGAGTCGGTTTTCAGATTCCCGAAAAACTATTGTCTATTATGGTTCGTGATATCGAAACCAACTCTTTTGACGTACCTGAAGCAAATTATGAAGGGGATTATTTCCCAAATGCCTTGGCGGAGTTTTTACCGAGTGATAAGGAATTAGAGAAAGCGAATAACGAATTAGCACAGTTTAATCGATTATTTTTGCCTAAAGATATTACAGGTCAATATTCAATTATTTTTGGGCAAGTACCTATGGTTTGGAATCGTGAAGTTCAATCGTTTTTATCAAAAGGCAGTACGCTGGGTTTAGCTTATGTGAACGGAACACCGATAAGTAAACAAACCAAATCGCATGTTGAATTTAGAATGACTCGACAAACTGATGAAATGAATATTTATATTGAATCGGCAGGTGGAAATTATTATTATTTTAATTATAGAATAACAGAAGGTAAGGGTGTAGTAAGTATTTTTTCTAATAATACGAACTTTATGGATACCTATAAAGGCATGAAAAAGAAGGAGTTACAGTTTAAAACTAAGGATATTGACATAGTCGTTTTACCGACAGGGCCTGGGGCGGTGACTTATTTCTTGCGTCGTGCTGCTTTAGCAAATGAATAACTTTTAGTTCAAATGTTTGAATGTTCAAATATTTAAGTGTTATCAAAAAACATTCAAATATTTGAACAGTCGAATACTCAAAAATAATAAATGGATTTAATAGAACAATTTCAGCGACAAGCAAAAGTCAAGAAGAAAGAAAATCGAAATTATTACAAGCGTTTGGGAAGAAAGAATACAAAAGGATTAGACGATGTCTTTCACAGTTTGCATGATGCCGTCTTTGAAGAGGTAGATTGTTTGGCGTGTGCCAATTGTTGTAAGACAACAAGCCCGATGTTCACAAAAACAGATGTGAGACGAATTGCGAAACATCAAAAAATGTCAGTGGCGGAGTTTACAAAAAAGTATCTAAGAGTCGATGAAGACGGTGATACCGTTTTAAAATCATCGCCTTGTCCATTTTTGGGAGCAGATAATTATTGTGGAATTTATGAGGTTCGTCCAAAGGCGTGTCGAGAATACCCGCACACGAATCGTAAGCAAATGAGCCAAATTTTAAACACGACTTATTTGAATACGTTGGTTTGTCCAGCGGTTTTTGAATTGACCGAACGATTAAAAAAAATCCTACCTGAGCGAGAAATGTAAGTAATCTTTTGTTATTCAAATATTTGAATGATATAAAACGAAACGGTATTGCCGATTGATTTTGGCAATACCGTTTGTTGTATTTTGACCTTTTAGATTACGTCTTAAATATTATTTTACCAGTAAAATTTCTCCTTTTTTAACAACAGAATTGTTATCAACCGTAGTTGTGTATTCTAATACCCAAACATACGTATCTTGTGGAAGTTGCACACCATTCATTTCTCCATTCCAACCCAAATCACCAGGCGTCGCCGATGTTGTTTGGTAAACAATTTGTCCCCAACGGTTAAAGACAATAAATTTAAAATTAATAAACTCACAACCATCTTGAAATAGTGGGAAAATGTAGTCATTTAAACCATCATTATTTGGACTGAACGCATTCGGTACTCCGGTGATACAATCACAACTCTCTTCTGAAATCGAAATATCATCTTCTGAAGAGCAATTATTTTCTGTAACGGTAACACTATAATTCCCCGCTGAATTAATAAGGAGGGTAGCAGTCGTCGAACCGTCATTCCATTCATAACTGCGGTTATTGCCACCAGACGCATCAAGGGTAACTTCCTCACCAATGCAAATCGTCATATCGTTGCCAAGGTCGATAAATGGCGAAGGTGCTGGAGTTATGATGATTGAGTCGCTATTAACACAACCGTCAACGGCATCTGTCAAGGTTAAATAATATGTTCCCGGAGAGGTTGCCGTAAATGAGCTATTTGTCGAGCCATTTTGCCACAGATAATTAACGGGGACGATTTCTGCTGTTCTAATTTCTAATGATTGTCCATCACAAATAGTTGTATCGTTTGTAAATACAATATCTGGCAAAGGCACCACAAAAACATTAACGGTGTCACTGGCTTGACAACCACTTGAGTTTGTTGTTGTAAGAATGTAATCTCCAGTGTTTTTTACAGTGATATTATTGTCAGTCGAGCCATCATTCCAAAGAAAACTCACATTTATGAGCGGTGAACTTAAAATGACCGAGTCGCCAACACAAATATTTATATCATTGCCTAATGAAGGCGGAGTCGTAGGTACGATATTTACTAAAGTGGTCACTATGCTATCACAACCATTGACGGAAGTCAAAGTGTCTAAATAAGTTCCAGCTTGTGTTTGCCAAGCATTTTGTAGAAAAACAGAATCACCATCACAGACGCTAATATCGGTATTAGAGGTATAGGTAATTAAATTTAACTCTGTGGTAATAATGCTATCACAACCATTAATAACAGATTGTAGAGTGTCTTTATAAAATCCATTTTGTGTTTGCCAGGCATTTTCTAAAAAGATAGAATCACCGTCGCAAATGGTTATATTTTTAAAAGAAGCGTAACTCGTCAAGGATAATTGAGTCGTTAAAATACTGTCACAACCATTCCAGGCGGTCAAGGTATCATTATAAAACCCAGCTTGTGTTTGCCAAGCTCCACCAACAAAAAGGCTATCACCTGCACAAGTCGAAGCCGTCAGAGGCGTAGCTCCTAAGTTATTGACTGTAATCGTAACGTTGTCAGACTCGGAACACATTTGAATTAATGAAATGTCGTCTAAGGCTGAATCATTTCCTGATTGTGCTAAATTTTGGTTCATAATACAAAAGTTAGCAGAAGTCAAACTACCAGAATTCCAAACAAACGTAATTTCTTCCCATTGACACGTTGTATTCGAAAGCGTTGTTACACCGCTTACTGCTGTGCCGTTTACTTCTACGTAAACCTGCGCTGGACTACCTGAAACAGTACTCATTGCCCAAAACGAAAAGACATAGTTCGTATTTGGTGTAACCGCTACGGTTTGACACCACATAGAAGTACTTGGTGTAGATGAACAGTTTAATACCAGCATATTGGTACCGGTTGGCGTATGATCACCACATGATGCAAAATTACTATGAACGCTATTCGGATTTGTGGTCACAGCGTATGTTCCATTATTGGATAATAAGCCCCAAGTACCACCAGTCCCTAAGGTGTGGCCAGTCGTGAATCCTGTATTGCCTGATTCAAAATCGCCATTGACGATTAAGTTACCGCCAACAGGTGTCGAAATTGAATACGTATAAGTCGTTGTCACATTTGGTGTTGCGATAGGATTTGGACTATTTGGATTGTTTAAACCAGTTGTCGGTATCCACGAATAGATTGCTCCTGCAGGGATAACTCCTGTCGATGATGTATTCAGCTGTATAGGAGCAGGATTACACAAAAAAGTATCAGCCGTATTTACCGAAACGCTGTAACCGCATTGTGCAGAGAGTTGGGTTATTGTGATACCAATGCATAGAGTGAATAATATGATTTTTTTCATTAGTGTGTTTTTTATATTTATAAAAAATTGAAAATCAGTCAAATGGTATAAGAAATATTTTATAAACGTTTATTTTGTGTTTATGTATATATAATAAATACTACATATATTTACACATCTTCTCAATCAAAGATACGAATGTTGTTTTGTAAATAAGGTTTTCTAAGAATACATTGACCTAATAAAATAGAGACACTATAAAAGAAAAATCTACGGAATCTTGACCTAAAAATAGTAAAAACAACAAACAGAGGTGTAAAAGAACTTTCCTAAGAAGAGGTGAAAATGATTAGTGATAACGAGTTCAGAATAATTTGAAATTTAAGTGATGAATATGAGCGTGATGGTAATATTGTTTGATTACTTGAAAATGCTACAAATCATTTTCAAATAATCAAACAAACAATCAGTTTTTAATATAAAAGTGCTTTATCAATCGGTTGTTCCAAAGGACCTAAATGTTGTAATTTGATAGCCGCCATTTTTCGACCGGCTAACGCTCGTTCTTTCAATGATTTTTCATCAAGCCAAGCAGTCAAATAGCCTGACCAAAACGCATCGCCAGCACCAGTTGTATCCACAACATTTATTGGAACTATTCCGATAGTATATTCGGCAGTGCCGTCATTAACATAGCTACCTTCCTCGCCCAAAGTGACACAAACTTCTCTTGCTCCTAAACTCAAGAAGTGTGCAGCTACCTTTGTTTTTTCAAAAGGTATATTCGGATATAATCGACTCCAATCGACGTCACTCACTTTCACAATTGCACCGTAGCTACAATAAGTTTTTACGATAGTTTGTGCCTCTTGTCGATCGTTCCATATTTTCTGAGCATAATTTGCATCAATACTTAGCTGCACACCATTTTCGGCGGCTATTTGAGCCGCTTTCATAATATTCGTTTGAGCAGGTTTTTTGCTTAAGGCAAAACAAGTTGTATGAAAGATTCTGCTGTTTTTAGCATCGGCCAACTGTTCCATTGAAATTTGACAATCAGCTGTTCGATATGCTTCAAAGTCTGGTGTCGTACGAGAACGAGTCACCAAAATCAAAGTCGAAGGTGTATTCGGAATAATCGCCACATCATCACAATTAATACCATAATTCGATACTTTTTGGTATAAAAACTTACCCATTGCATCACTTCCGATACTACAAACCAGCTTGGTATTATTGCCCAATAAGTGCATATTTAAGCACATATTAGCAGGACTTCCACCTTGAAATTGTCGAAAACTACTGGCTTTTGAGAAGTTTTCTATATAATCCTCGCTGATAAAATCGATCAATAATTCACCAACAGAAAGTATGTCGTATTTTGTCATCTTGTGTTTATATTTATTATTTTAATGATGAAGACACAAAGTACAGAAAAGAAATTATTTAGTAAGAATTGTAAATAAAAAATATGTTTAATCGTAATATTGGAAAGTGACATTTGTCGTCTATAAATGGAAAACAGACAATAATATTTTAACCTTATCATCATCTAAATCATCGGAAATTTGTTGTAATAATTTGTAGAATTCGGGTTGGACATAATTTCGACTTAATAAAATTGTCGTTAGAAAGAGAAATAAGAAGCTATAAATTATAACTTTGCCGCCCGTATTCATAAATAGTAGAAATCAGGATTTCAAATCGTAAATTATATCAAAAAACATTGGATATAAATAGATTGAAAAAAGATGATACAAATCGATTTTAATAAATACAAAGGAGATTAAGATTTACTATCTTGTGAGAGTAGTTTCGAAACTATGAAAATAGATTATTCTCGGTTATTAAACAATACATTCCATATTTAAAAAGTTAAAAAGTTAAAAAATTGAAATTAGATAAAAGTAAATTATCCCAATATATTGAGCACACGTTACTGCAACCCAACATAGAAAAAGAAGCGGTAAAAAACTTATGTTACGAAGCTATAAATCACCATTTTTATGGGGTTTGTATTCCTCCATATTATGTAAAATATGCGAAACAAGTTTTAAGCAAATTACCCGTAAAAATAGTTACTGTTGTTGGTTTTCCGATGGGCTACTCGACAACACCTGCGAAAGTGGAGGAAGTGAAGAAGGCACTGCATGAAGGGGCAGATGAAGTTGATGTCGTTGTCAATATTGCAGCCATCAAAAATAAAGACTGGGGATACATTCGTAACGATATACAAAGCGTAACGGCTGCGACGCATATTCAAGGTCGTGTGATTAAAATAATTTTAGAAACAGCCTTACTAAATGATGAAGAAATCAAACGAATGTGTGATATTTGTAACCTCAACATGGTCAATTTCGTCAAAACAGCAACAGGTTTCAATCAGGTAAATACATCACCTGAGGTAATTAAATTACTGAAAGGTTACATTGACAAAGATATTCAAATAAAAGCTTCTGGAGGTATCAAGACGACCGCAGACGCACTGGCACTTATAGAAGCCGGAGCCAGTCGAATCGGTGCATCTCGAAGTTTACAAATCATCGGACAATGAAAAAAATAATTTTAATAGCGGTATTTGGATTATTAGCACAGTTCGCTATCGCACAGCAGGGAGTTATCAATATTAATCAAGATGCGACCTTAGAAGTCGCACTCGAAAGACACAAGCAAATCAACCGTAATACTACTAAGGTAGATGGCTGGACCGTAATGATTATGTCTTCAACGGATCGAACTAAGGTAACCGATGCAAAAGCTATATTTTTGAGAACTTTTCCAACTGTTCCAGTTGATTGGGAATATACCCGACCATTTTTTAAGTTGAGCGCTGGTGCTTTTGCTACAAAGTTAGAAGCGGCGTCTTTATTGGCTCGCATCAAAGCTCAATATCCGAGTGCTTACACCGGTCGGGCGAAGTTTTCTCCAAGAGAGTTGTTGTAATTTGTTCAACTGTTATAACGATTTAACTGTTATTAATAAATGAGGATTTTGCTTTGGTGAAATCCTCATTTTTATTTGTTTAATTTGTGTTTAAGTAGCTGTTCACAAATAATTTCAAAATTTTAGTCATACTTATTTATGACGGATTATTCACTACAAATTATCAATCACTAATCACTAAAAAATGAAAGTTGGTTTATTTTTCGGTTCTTTCAATCCGATACATGTTGGGCATTTGATTATTGCGAATCATTTTGTAGAATATGGCGACTTGGACGAAGTTTGGCTGGTCGTTTCGCCGCATAATCCACATAAAAAAAAGGCAACCTTAGCGAATGATTATGACCGATTACACTTAGTCAACTTAGCAATTGGAGATAATTTAAAAATAAAAGCATCTAATATTGAATTTGGACTGCCGAAGCCTTCTTACACCATTGATACTTTAACTTATTTATCGGAAAAGAACCCGAACAAAGAATTTACACTTTTAATGGGTGGCGATAATCTAAAAACGTTACACAAGTGGAAAAACTATGAATTGATTCTGAAAGATTATTCGATTTATGTTTATCAACGGCCAGAGTATGATTTAGGGGAGTTGCAGCATCATGAGAAAGTAACTGTTTTCAATGCTCCGCTAATGTCTATTTCGGCAAGTTTTATTAGAAAATCGTTGAAAGCAGGGAAATCCATTCGGTATTTGGTGGCTGATAGCGTTTTAGAGTATATTGAGAGCAGTCGAATGTATCGTTAAGCAATCAGCAAAAAACAACCGATATTTCGGACAAATAAGGTCTTTTTTCTTATTCATTCTTACTTGATAGTAATATTAATTAAAATCCGAATTACTGGTTATCAAATTATTGGTTATCAAAAAAACTAAAATTCGGGTCTTTTGACTAAAAGTAGGACTAATCATTTTTAAGAAAAGCTATGAATACGGAAAAAATACACCTACAAAATGACTTAGCGGCTAAAGTAATCGTACCGAATAACAAAAAAGAATCATACGAACCTTCAATAACCGATTACATTTTTTCATTTGATATTCAATATGAAAATAATCTTGGATATGTTGCAATTGATATTGTAAAATATCCTAATGTTAGCGTAGGAACGTTCACGCATAAGGCTGCTGTCACAGAGGAATATCAGCCTGGCTTTTTTTCTTTTCGTGAAGGACCTTTACTTTTGGCGGCTTTGGATAAGTTGAAAGTCGATGTTACTGATGTATTTTCTCCAAGTTTATTAATAGTTGATGGTCATGGCATTGCACATCCTCGAAAGTTTGGAGTGGCTTCTTATCTAGGCGTCAAAACAGGTTTACCAACTATCGGTGTCGGAAAACGAACGCTGTTAAAGTACGATGGCGTATTGGCGGAAGCCAGAGGCAGCACTGTACCGATATATTTAAATGATGAAATTGTCGGTAAAGTTTTAAGAACACAAGATGGTACGAAACCGGTTTTTGTCAGTAACGGTCACAAAGTCGATTTAGATGTGGCTTGTGAGATTGCCTTGCATTTTGCTCCGAATTATAAAAATTTAGATACGATTCGTAGAGCCGATATGGCGGCAAGAGCTTTTGCAAAAGGGGAAATGGAGGAAGGATTTTTTAAGTATGAAATATGATCTATAAAGTGTAAGTTATGATTTTATGAATCATATGATTCGATTACAGTTCCAGTTGAATTTTATAATAGTTGTCGAGATAATTATATTATTGTCTGTGGTATTCGTCCTAATATTTCAATGTTCATAAATGCTTATAATGAAATTTCAGTTTTTGGAAACTATTTAGAAACTAATACAGATATTGTCAAGGTATTACAAGAATGCTGGGAGAGGCAAATAGATTTTTCGGAAAATAACAAAATACGTTTTGTTATTGATTTGGATAATTTCAAAAAGAATAAAAAATTATCAGGTCGTCCTCGTGATTGATTAGATTTAGACAATTTTTAATTTCTAATAAAAAAGGCAGCAAACCAAGTTCGCTGCCTAAATCTTATTGAAGATGATATCTTTTTTATAACTCTAATAACATCGCTGTTGGATCTTCTAATCTTTTAATTACTTTCACTAAGAAAGAAACCGCACTACTGCCGTCAATCACTCGGTGGTCGTAAGATAATGCTAAGTACATCATCGGACGAATTTTCACTTCGCCATTTACTTCCATCGGACGTTTTTTGATGGTATGCATTCCTAAGATTGCAGATTGTGGTCGGTTGATAATAGGCGTTGATTGCAATGAACCGAAAACGCCACCGTTTGTAATTGTGAATGTTCCGCCACGCATTTCTTCTAAGCTCAAGTTTCCGTTACGTGCTTTAGTTGCTACTTCCTTGATTTTATATTCAATTTCGTGGAATTTCAATGATTCTGTATTTTGAATCACTGGAACTACTAAACCTGTTGGTGTAGAAACGGCAATAGAAATATCGGCATAATCGTGATAAATCAATTCGTTACCATCTAAAATAGCATTTACATCAGGCATTTCCATTAGAGTCATCGCACACGCTTTTGAGAACAACGACATGAAGCCTAATTTGATACCATATTTTTCTACGAATCGCTCTTGATACTGCTTACGAAATGCCATGATGTTAGTCAAATCAACTTCGTTGAATGTAGTTAACATTGCTGTTTCGTTTTTAGCCTCGACCAAACGAGCGGCAATTGTACGACGCATTCTTGACATTTTCTCACGACGAGAATCTCTACTGAAAGAAGCCGTTGAGATAGCAGGAGCTTTGAATTCTTCTTTTTTCGGAGCAGGTTTTTCGGCTTTTGGTGCAGGTGCGTTTTTCTTAGCTTCTACTGCTTTTTGAACATCTTCTTTAGTGATGCGGCCGTCTTTCCCGGTACCAGTAATATCTCCTGATGATAAGCCATTTTCTTTCATCATTTTCTCCGCTGCCGGCGAAGGGTGACCTGTAGCATAGGTTTCTTTGCTTTCGGCTGGAGTAGACTTTTCTGCTACTTTTTCTGCTGCTTTTGGTGCTTCAGGTTTTGGTGCTTGACCTCCGGATGCTGCGACACTTGTATCAATTCGTGCGACAATTGCTCCGATTTCTAAATCGTCATCTTCTTCTGCCACATGAATCAACTTACCAGCCACTTCTGCTGGTAATTCTAAGGTTGCTTTGTCTGACTCAAACTCACAAATTGATTCATCTAATTCAACATAAGCACCATCTTCTTTCAACCATTGAGAGAGTGTTACTTCTGAGATTGATTCGCCAATCACTGGCACTTTAATATCAATTATATTGCTCATTTTTTATTAGTGATTAGTGATTAGTAATTAGTGATTAGTAATTAGTAAGTTGAACTTACTAAACCTTAAACACTAATCACTAATCACTAAATTAACTATCCATTATCCATTTTGAATCATCGCTTACTTTGCGATAAGTTCCATCAAAAATACAACTATGCCCATGATAAAAACTACAAGATATTTCACTGGCATTGATTGTATTTTCTCCGATTTCTAATTTTAAAAAACAATTATCTTCACCGAAGAAATTGATTAATTTATTATTGTAAATATACGCTTCGCCGTTAATTTCGCCTGTGCAACTTCCATAAGTCACGATGCTTTGTAGCTTCACCGTTTTGTTACCAATCGGTTTTATAATGATAGAACTACTGTAACCTTGAATTGTATATTCATAAGTTCCTTGAATTGATTTCAAATCTTCTTGTGCGATGACTACCTCTTTTTCTACAAATGTAAAAGTTGACTGCTCGTCACCAGCATCTTCTTGCTTGTTGAACCATTTTCCTTTTATTGTATTATTTGGGCTTTCGCTTGTCCCGACTCCTTGATGGCCAATAAAAAGCTCGATAGTCCCGCCTGTATCGTCGTAAACTGATAATTCTAACGTTCCGTTATCTCGTTTGACGCCTTTTATAGGATACAAAACTCCTTGCACTCGATTGATATAAAATCCGTTAACTTTCTTTTCTTCTGTAATCAGTTGAACCTCAATATTATCTTTACCTTCAATCTTTCCATCGTATAATTTGACCTTGTTATCCGCTTGAGCAGCTTCGATAAGTTCACGAGTTTCCTGTTTCGCTTCCTTTTCAGTAGCCGTTTCATCTTTACAATTGACAAAAGCCAAAAGACATAATACAACAAAGAATGAATATTTTATCATTTAAATAATATTAATACGAATTATCGAAAAATCATAACCTGTAACTCGTTTATTTAAACGCTCTTTCAACAAGATTAGCTTGTTCTTCCTTATGTACTTTCTGATAACCTGAAGCCGGCGAAGCACTTGATGGACGAGCTACTAATTCTATATTCGGATTTTGACGCAATGACCAGATGTACTGCCAAGCTCCCATATTTGAGGCTTCCTCTTGCACCCAGCGAGTCGTTGTATCGTGTCCATACTTTTCGTTCAAAGCGTCCACTTGTTTTTTCGGGAAAGGATACAATTGTTCCACTCTCAAAATAGCGACGTCATAACGTTCGTCTTCTTTTTGTTTAGCTAATAAGTCGTAGTACACCTTACCCGAACACCACAATACCGTTTTTACGTTTTTCACTAATTCAGGGTCATTACCTACAATCGGATCATCGTAAACTTCTTGGAAGTTTGTTCCTTCTTCAAAATCTTCGATTGGCGAAACACATTCAGGATAACGCAACAATGATTTTGGTGACATTACAATCAACGGCTTTCTAAATGGACGAACCAACTGACGACGTAATAAGTGAAAGAAGTTCGCAGGTTTTGTGACATTCGCAACGGTCACATTGAACTCTGCACTTGATTGTAAAAATCGTTCTAATCGTGCAGAAGAGTGTTCCGGCCCTTGACCTTCATAACCATGAGGTAATAACATGACTAAGCCGCTCATTCGTCCCCATTTACTTTCTGAAGACATGATGAACTGATCGACCATGATTTGAGCACCATTAAAGAAATCACCAAACTGTGCTTCCCAAATTACCAAACTGTTTGGCGTTGCCATTGAATAACCAAATTCGAAACCTAAAACACCATATTCCGAAAGGAAAGAGTTGAAAATACGGAATTGACCTTGATTGTTATCCAAACCAGTCAGGCGATTGTATTCTGAATAGTTATTTCTATCCATTAATACCGCGTGACGATGTGAGAACGTACCACGTTTGACATCTTGCCCACTCATACGAACATCACGACCTTCTAACAATATCGAACCATAAGCCATTAACTCTGCAAATGCCCAATCATAAGTATTATTAGCGATTAACTTTTTCATGTTTTTGAACAAACGCCCAACTCGCTTAATTGGCGTGAAATCCTCTGGAGTTGTCATTAAGTGATTCACGATACGTTCCAAAGTCGCTTTATCGACACCAGTTGCTGGTGACACTTCAAAGTCGGTAGGGTCAGTAGTCCGCTTTAATTCTCGCCATGCTTGTTCCGGTTTTTGATATTTGTAAGGTAAATCTTTTTGTTTCACCTCTTCTAATCGCTCCTGTAAGAATTGATTAAACTCATTGTCTAACTTTTCAGTCAATTCTGCTTCGACATCTCCCTTAGAAATCAATTCCTTTTTATAAATCTCTCTTACATCAGGATGCTCATCGATCGCTTCATACATTTTAGGTTGTGTAAAGCGAGGCTCGTCCCCTTCATTGTGTCCATGACGACGATAACAAACCATGTCAATAAACACATCAGAGTTAAACTCTTGACGATACTGCATCGCTACTTCACACGCAAAAACAACTGCTTCAGGGTCGTCACCATTAACGTGTAAAACTGGAGCTTCGACCAAACTTGCGACACCAGTACAATACGTACTGGTACGAGCATCTCGATAATCTGTCGTAAAACCAACCTGATTATTAATCACAATATGAATCGTTCCACCGGTATAATAACCTTCCAATTTACTCATTTGTACTGTTTCATAAACAATACCTTGACCAGCAATCGCTGCATCACCATGAATCAAAATTGGTAAGATTCTATCATAATCAGAATCGTATAAAATATCGGCTTTCGCTCTTGCAAACCCTTCCACAACAGTATTTACCGCTTCCAAATGTGAAGGATTCGGAGCTAATTTTAGTTCTACTTTTTTACCATGAAGCGTCTCCACTTGCGAAGAGTAACCCAAGTGATATTTTACATCACCACTTCCTTGTACGTCTTCTGGCTCGACCTGCTTTTCAAACTCTTTGAAAAGTTGATCATAAGTTTTTCCAAGTGTATTTGCTAAGACATTCAAGCGGCCACGGTGAGCCATTCCGATGATGACCTCTTCTACACCTAACTCGCCACCTTCGTTGATAATCGCATCTAAACCTGCAATCACAGATTCGCCACCTTCTAATGAAAAACGTTTTTGTCCAACGTATTTTTTATTTAAAAAAGCTTCAAAACCAACCGCACCATTCAGTTTTTCTAAAATACGTTTTTTCTTTTCTAATGATAGCCCGTAGTCATCATCATTGAAAGACTCTAAACGTTCTCGCAACCAACGTCGTCTGGCTTTTGTGTGAATTTGGTAGGTTTCTAAACCGATATTACCACAATAAATCTTGTGTAAACGATTGATAATTTCACGCAGTGTCGCTCCCGGTTCCATATTGATTTCACGAGAAGCGATAAAGCGTTGATCTAAATCCGCTTCCGACAAACCGTAATCGGCTAAGTCTAATTTCGGATGACGATCATCTCGTTGTTTAATCGGGTTTGTACTGGATAACAAATGCCCTCTACGACGATAACCGTTAATCATTCCGACTACTTGTAATTCTTTCGTTGTGAATTCAATTTCACCGTTTTTAGTTTGAACAGTCGAAGGAGCGGACGGCGTACCATCTGCTGAGTTGCCTCCAAATTCAAAGCCTTCAAAAAACAATCTCCAAGATGAGTCAACCGACTCTGGATTTGCTTTATATTGTTGATATAGATTATCAATAAAGCTCGGGTGAGCATTGAAAATAAATGAATAGTCACTCATGGAAAATTTCCTTAGTTTTTAGCAAAGTTGCTTTTAAATTGTTGATTACCAATTGATAACAAGAAAAAGCTATTTTGTCAATTAATATCTTTTGTTAGTTATTTATAAATTAATTACAATTTTACAGGTTTATAGGGAATAATACATGATATTCTACCCAAAATCCTATAAAATCTTAAATGCCTAATATTCATAATCAAACATCTGTAACTCAAATGTATATAAAATTTGATTTTTAATAAAATATATAGAAAACTATATATGAAAAATGTTTAAAAAAATCAATTTTAGCGGATTTTTTTAAATTTTAAAAAGTAAAACAGGATACCTTATTAATAAGTTTTGAGGAGTTTTATATCTTTGTGAGAATACTTTGTAAGGGTAGAATGATGGTATTAATTCAAAAAAAACACCTAAAGTTTTATTTTTATTCAAAAAACTTTACCTTTGCAATCGCTTTAAGAAATTAGTGTTTTGAGATAAGATTTAAGACATTGATTTTCAAAAGGTTCGATAGTAATTCGATTAAAATTAATAAAGAATTTATACAATAATAATTATACAATGGCACATCACAAGTCAGCAAAGAAGAGAATCCGTCAGGATGAGAAGAAAAGATTGCACAACCGTTACTACAAAAAATCGGCTCGTACTGCAATCGCTAAGTTACGTGGCATTACTGAGAAATCTGATGCAGAGTCATTATTACCTAAAGTTATCGCTATGATTGACAAATTAGCGAAAAGAGGTACTTGGCATAATAACAAAGCAAGCAATTTAAAGAGTAAATTAACAAAACACGTTAATAGCCTTTAGTTAGTTGGCAACAAGTAGGAGACAGTATTCTGTAAAATTCTGTAAAGCTACTAATGCTTAAATAAATAAACAGCTTGAGAGGGCGTATTTCTACTATGAAGTACGCCCTTTTGTACATCGTTATACCTCCCGCAAATTTCACTAATTTCGTAGACTTTTTTATTAAAATATTAGTAATCAGTCTGTGGCATCTGCGAAATCTGCGAGAAACGAATTTAGAAATGAGTTTTCAACAAGAAATCAATCGCCGTCGAACTTTCGGAATAGTCAGTCACCCAGATGCTGGTAAGACAACCTTGACGGAGAAATTGCTACTTTTCGGTGGTGCTATTCAAGAGGCAGGAGCGGTAAAATCGAATAAAATCAAACGAAGTGCAACGTCCGATTTTATGGAGATTGAGCGTCAGCGTGGTATTTCGGTTGCGACTTCGGTAATGGCATTCGAGTATCGCAATAAAAAAATTAATATTTTAGATACGCCTGGTCACCAAGATTTTGCGGAAGATACGTATCGAACCTTGACGGCTGTCGATAGTGTAATTGTGGTGATCGATGTAGCGAAAGGTGTGGAGACACAAACGGAGAAACTGGTCAAAGTTTGTAAAATGCGAGACACGCCAATTATTGTATTTATCAATAAATTGGATAGAGAGGGGAAAGATGCGGTTGACTTGTTAGATGAAGTAGAAGAGAAACTGGATATTAAGGTGCGTCCGTTGAGTTGGCCAATCGGAATGGGGCAGCGTTTTCAGGGCGTTTATAATATTTATGATCAAAGTTTGATTTTATTCAATCCGCACGGCAAACGTAAGTCAGAGGAGGAAACGGTAAAATTTGAGGATTTAGATGATCCTGCATTGGTCGATATCATTGGAGAGGAAGCCGCAGAAGAGTTGCGGGAAGAGGTCGAGTTGGTAAATGAGGTGTACCCTGAGTTTAAGCAGGAAGATTATTTGAATGGTAAAATTTCGCCGGTTTTCTTTGGTAGTGCAATTAATAACTTTGGTGTAAAAGAATTGTTGGATTGTTTTGTGGACATAGCACCGACGCCTTTAGCACGAGTGACTGAAGAACGAAGAGTAGAACCGAACGAGGATAAATTCTCCGGGTTTATTTTTAAAATTCATGCGAACATGGATCCGAAGCATCGTGATAGAATTGCTTTTGTACGCATTTGCTCGGGTTTATTCCAACGTAATACGAATTATTTACACGTTCGAAAAGGTAAAAAAATCAAGTTTTCGAACCCTACGGCTTTCATGGCTTCCAAAAAATCGGTGGTTGATGAGGCTTATCCAGGTGATATTGTCGGTTTGTACGATTCTGGTAATTTCAAAATCGGTGATGCAATTACGGAAGGGGAGAAGTTACATTTCAAAGGCATTCCAAGCTTCTCGCCAGAACAGTTTAGAACGATTGTCAACCTTGATCCAATGAAGTCAAAGCAACTGAAAAAAGGTATTCGACAATTAATGGATGAAGGTGTGGCTCAGATGTTTTTCAAAGAAATGACTAATTCTACAATTATCGGAACGGTCGGAGCATTACAGTTTGAGGTGATTCAATATCGTTTGGAACATGAATATGGTGCAAAATGTGGTTATGAACCCATTAATTTGCATAAAGCTTGTTGGTTAAGTTGGACAGATGATAAAAAATTCGAAGAGTTCAGAGAGCGTCGTCGTCGTGATATGGCAGAAGATAAAGATGGAAATCCTGTATTTTTAGCAGAGTCCAAATGGGCTTTACAAATGGTTCAAGAAACTTATCCAGAAGTTTCCTTTCATTTTAAATCGGAGTTTTAAATTCTCAAGAGTTAATCAACAGAGAGTTTTGAAAGCGTTATTAATAAAGTATCGATACTTTGTTAATAACGCTTTTTGGTAAAGCATTCAGTCAATATTTCTGTGACAGTTGAAAACAGAAAATAAAGAGGTTGTATCAAAAGTCAAAAAATAGATGATTACACTAAAAACTAATAAAAGTCAAGTCGAAATTTTTCCATCATTAGGTGGTGTATTAGGTGATTTACAATTATTCAACGGTAGCATCTCTTTATCAATTTTGGATAGTTATCAATCGGCTAACGATACGGTTGCTAAGTTATTTTCTAAAAGTCATTTCCTATTACCGTTTCCAAATCGTATGAAAGATGGCCGATATACGTTTGATAGGAAATCGTATCAATTTCCAATTAATGATACCAATACGAATAATAATTTACATGGTTTTTTAGAGCCGATTCCAATGGAAATTATTTATCAAGATGAGAACGATAATCAAGCTGTTATTGAGTTAAAGGGAAATTTTGAAGGGATAGAATATTACCCTTTTCCATTTGATTTTTATGTAAAATATATCTTGACGGCTTCGGAATTAATGATTCAAATAAAAATCACGAATACAGGAAATACAGCAATGCCAATAGGTTTAGGTTGGCATCCTTATTTTAAATTAGATACCACAACTATTGATACTTTAAAAATGCAGTTTTCTGAATGTCAGTCGGTTGAAGTCGATAAGCGGATGATTCCAAATGGTAAAACGGCAGATTATACGAATTTTTCAAAGCTAAAAGCAATCGAAAATACGCATTTAGATAATTGCTTTATTTTTAATAATTCAGATTCAAAAAGGGGGGCAGTTATATTACAATCTACAACAACTACGCTAAGTATTTGGCAAGAGACGGATATTTTTCCATATTTTCAAGTCTATACGCCTGATCTGCGTCAATCTATTGCTATCGAACCAATGACTTGTAATGTTGATGCTTTTAATAATAAAAACGGTTTGTGGATATTAGAACCCGACGAGGAGAAACAAATGAAATTTGGAGTAAAAATGATTAATAACTAAATCAGTTTATCACTACAAGGTTAGGGGTGGAAGTTAGCGAGTGAAGTCAAAAAAAACCGCCTGTCTCGTAAGACAAGCGGAATCAAAACAAAACGAAAAACCCAAACTTAAAACAATATCGTTCTGACTTAGTTGCTATAAAAAACGTTAAAGTGTCAGAACTCTACAAGGAAAAACCTTTACTTTCTTCTTAGATAGAAGGCACATTTGACGTGCTTTCTATCTACTTGAGTCAAACGTTGAATTACTTTCATCTATTTAATCATCGCTACCTCTTAGTGTAATGTAAAGTTTCTTTAATGTTCCTTTACGATTTATAGTCACTTCGACTTCATCACCCGGACGATTTCTACCGACCATTTCCTGTAATTCAGGTGCTGTTTTTACGATACGACCATTAACTTCGGTTACAATATCATCAATTCTCATACCGGCATCATCTGCAGCACCGCCATCTTCAATATCAGCGATATGAACACCTTCGATAATATCAACTCCTAAATCATCGGCCAGTTCGCTATCCATACTTTGAATACTTACGCCCATGAATCCTCTCTGTGCTGAGCCAAATTCCTTCAAATCTTCAACGACTTTCATCACAATCGACGTTGGTACGGCAAACGAATAGCCGGAGAAAGAACCTGTGCGAGATGCAATTGCAGTATTAATACCAATCAAATTTCCATTTTGATCAACCAAAGCTCCGCCACTATTTCCTGGGTTTACAGCAGCGTCTGTCTGTATAAATGACTCAATTGCAGTTCTACCTTCTAAGATGTCAATATTTCTACCTTTTGCAGAAACAATTCCGGCTGTAACGGTCGAAGTTAAATTGAACGGATTACCAACTGCCAAAACCCATTCTCCAACTTTTACATCATCAGAGTTGCCGTAAGTTAAAATCGGTAACTCTTCCGCTTCGATCTTTATTAAAGCCAAATCTGTAGTAGGATCCGTACCGACCTTTGTCGCTTTAAATTTGCGTTGATCGTACAAGGTTACAGTAATTTCATCGGCAAAATCAACAACGTGATTATTCGTAACAATATATCCGTTTTCGTCAATAATTACGCCTGAACCTGTTCCCTGTTTTGGCATACTCTCCATTGGACCAAAGAAAAATTCAAATGGACTTTGTTGACGTTTTTCGGTATCTTCTTTTTTATTTTGTTTTGCTGTAATGTGTACCACAGCTGGCATCGTGCGTTCTGCTGCCTCCGTAAAATCAAAAGGAGTAGCGTGAACTCGATCAGAGGCTAACCTTGAATAATTTTGACCGACAGGTTGATTGACTAATTTGACGGTCTCTCCTTGTGAATTAGGGGCGATTAAGTAAAACCCACCTAAAGTGATTAGTCCGCCGATAATTCCTGCCAAAATCATTGATGTTATTTGTTTCATAGACTTTATCGGTTCTTTCTGTTTTGTGATTTTATTAAAATTAAATTCCGTCTTTTCGACCTTTTCTAAGTTTTTTAAAAAGTTGCCTGTAAAACGCCGTAAGTTAGATTCTGTTACAAATTTTGTTTTAGTTTAACATATCTTTAAAAATTGTAGCTTTTTTGTAAGCAATAGAGTAGAAAAAGTGTCAAAACATTACTATCACTAAGCTATAATAAAGCGATTTAAAAACTAAACTAAAAGACTATTCTTATACGAATACCATGTTATCACCTTTGAAAGTTGCACTTCAAAGGATAAAAGTGTTCTTACTTAGAGACACTATTTTATTTCTTTCCCTTATTTTAACCTTTTATATAAAGATAAATTTACTTTTGCATTGAGAATTTCGGATGGCGATTGTCAAATTACGAGCTACGAATATTTCAAAACTCATAATTTTGTAATCAGAAATTCACTTTTTTAAATTTTATAGAAGCGGTAATTCTTGATTAGCATTTTTAATAAAATCGATTGCTAAACTCGAAATTTACAACTTACAACTCGTAACACCAATTATGACAGTCAAAATCATTAATACGTCAAACAACGATTTACCACAATACGAAACTGCGGGCAGTGCAGGAATGGACTTAAGAGCGAATTTAGAAGAGCCGATTACGCTACAATCCTTAGAGCGAAAATTGATTCCGACAGGATTATTTATAGAATTACCAATGGGTTACGAAGCTCAAATTCGTCCCCGAAGTGGTTTATCTTACAAAAAAGGCTTGTCACTACCGAACACACCCGGTACGATTGATAGTGATTATCGTGGCGAATTAAAGGTTATTATGATTAATCTCTCGCCCGAACCACAAACCATCAAACATGGCGAACGCATCGCTCAAATGGTAATTGCGAAATACGAGCAAGTGACACTGGAAGAGGTCGAAAATTTATCGGATACAAAACGTGGAACGGGCGGATTTGGAAGTACGGGAACGAAGTAAATAATTGATAATCCTGAAAACTTCGGAAGTTTTGATGACTTTTTATCTAAAAAACTCAAACTTTCCGTTATCACTTCAATTTTATCAGTCATGAAAAGACAACACCTTTTGCTGTCAATATTTATCAGCGTTCTTTTTACGAATTGTAGGACACAACAGACGCTCGTTAAGCCTGAAGAAAAAATCACGGCACAATCGATGGTGAGTATGTCCCCTGTATTTCGTGATATTTTCACAGGTTTCGTGCTATTTGATCCTTCAACTGACGAAACTTTGGCAAGTCAATACGCCGATAAATATATGACTCCAGCGTCAAATACCAAAATCTATACAATGTACGCTTGTACCAAGATTTTGGGCGATTCTGTTCCGTCAATAAAATATGTCATTGATGGAGACGATTTGATATTTTGGGGAACTGGCGACCCGACTTTTGCACACCCTTTTTTTGAAGATAAATATGGTAAAAATCGTGCGGTTGAGTTTTTAAAAAATTGGAAAGGAAATTTATACTACGCACCACAATACAACAAAAATCGTTTTGGTGCAGGTTGGGCATGGGACGATTATAATGATTATTACGCCACCGAGCTGTCAACTTTTCCGATTTACAGTAATTTTATCCGCTTTCGCAAATATAGCGGCAGCACCAAACCGACTACGATTCCAAAATATTTTGAACAGTTTTTAGAGTACCAAAAAGATATTTCACGGCCAACTCGTAACGAATTTGATAACGTAGTAAATTATCCGTATTACAGTAAAAATGCGACTTACAGTCGAAATATTCCATTTCGAGTATCGAATGAAGTGATTCAGGAATTATTAAAAGAAGCAATTGGAAAAGACGTAAAATTCAACTGGCAACTCAACGCTGAAATGAAAGCCGAAGCGAAAACGATTTACAGCTATCGCACGAATGATGTCTTACGACAAATGATGCAATCGAGCGATAATTTCATTGCCGAACAGCTGCTTTATGTCTGTGCTTCAGAAAAAAAATTGACGTTAGACACGGACGTTTTTATAAAATATGCACAAGATAGTTTACTACAAAATTTGCCTGATAAAGCAATTTGGCGAGATGGTTCGGGCCTTTCTCGTTATAATATGTTTACTCCTCGCTCCACAATTTTTGTACTTAACGAAATATATCAAAACACAGATACGACAACACTTTTTGATATTTTTCCAACTGGTGGACAATCTGGAACAATCAAAAAATGGTATCCGGGCAACTACGTTTTTGCAAAAACTGGAACGCTCTCGAATAATCATTGCTTAAGCGGTTATGTTCGTACAAATAGTGGAAAAATCTTGATTTTTACTTTTATGAATAATCATTATATCGGTTCGAGTACAGCCGTTAAGCAAGAAATGCAACGGACCTTGGAGTTTATTCGAGATAATTATTGATTCCTCTTTCTCCAACTCTTTTCTCAAGGAAAGATGAATACTTTAATGCTAAAAATCGAACTTTTGAAGTCCTTTTTTTGTACAAATTGTGTTTTTTAAATTATTAACAATTAATAAAATACCCATGAGTAAAATAACGAAAAAACCAAAAATTGTCATCTTAACGGGGGCAGGAATGAGTGCAGAATCAGGAATTAGCACATTTAGAGATTCTAATGGATTATGGGAAAATCACGATATTACAGAGGTCGCTTCGCCCGAAGGTTTTAGCAGCAATCCAGTATTGGTTTTAGACTTTTATAACCAACGTCGTAGGCAATTGTTTGAGGTAGAACCGAATGCTGGCCATAAGGCATTGACGGAGTTAGAAGACAAATACGATGTTGTCGTCGTCACTCAAAACGTTGATGATTTACACGAACGAGCGGGAAGCAAACGTATCGTACATCTACACGGTGAACTTCGAAAAGTACGAAGTACTGGTGATTCAAGCTTAATTTATGATTGGGATAAAGATGTGAATTTGGGAGATTTGTGCGATAAAGGACATCAATTACGGCCGCACATTGTGTGGTTTGGCGAAGGTGTGCCGATGTACGAACTGGCGTTGGAACTGGTATCGATTGCAGATTATGTAATTGTAATCGGAACGTCGATGCAGGTGTATCCTGCCGCAGGTTTGGTGTATCAAGCCCCGGAAACAGCACCAGTTTTTTTTATTGACCCGAAGCCACAAGTGAATGAACAAGATTTTTATGACATTACGGTTGTGGCAGAACCAGCTACTACGGGCGTTCGTAAAGTAGTCGATATTTTATTAAATAAATAATTAGTTGAATCGGCTGTCATTTCGACCTAATCTTTTATGAACATCAATACTGCTGCAAACGCAGTAATTAGTGTGATGAGTACAGAAGCCAAACTCACCGAAAATCGAATATGACCGATAAACGTTAGAATATCTTCTTTGTGTTCAGGATATTTTGGTAAGATTTCGTCTTCCAAACGTTCTTTGTTTACAAAATGAACTGGTTTGAATTCCACCTGGTTTTGTACTAATTTTTTGTACAGTTTTAAGACTTTTACGCGAAAGTAAACGTTCAGAAAAAGAATGCCACAAAACATGGCGATTATCAGAAATAATAAGAAATTAACCATCGTAAAATTTAGCGGTTATATGATTTTGTGTGATGTTATACAAAAACGCATAGAACCATTTTTTGTACCTTAGTGTAATAATTTGCGTCAAAGATAAAATTTCATTAAATAGTTTTGATGATTTTATCGTTAAATAGTTTAAAAGCGATTTTTATCGAAAAATACGCTATTTCTAAACGGTTAAACAGAAAGCCTACATGATTGGTTTTATTATTGCAATTTATCAATAGGAGTCAAGTTAAAAACACCAACAAAAATAAAATATGAAGCAGTTAATTTTATGTACTATTTTGCTTTTTGCAATGACGTTATCCGCAAATGCACAAAAAGGAATCAAAACAACAAGCACTTGGCAAACACTAAGTTTGGTCACTTTTGATACAAAGTTTGATGAGATGTTAGGCATTGATGTCGAAGTGCCAAAATTCAGTCCTGCGGTGAAAAAGTTAGAAGGCAAAACGATTACGCTAAAGGGCTACATCTTGCCGCTTGAAGGGCGTCGTTCTCAAGATTACTTTATTTTTTCAGCTTATCCGTACAACTTGTGTTACTTCTGCGGTGGTGCAGGAATCGAGTCTGTTGCTGAAGTTTACTGCAAAGAGCCAATCAAATACACGACAAAAATGATTACCATCAAGGGAACATTGACCTTGAATGATTCTGGTGATTTAGATAAAATGATTTATACTTTATCAAATGTTGAAAAAGTCAATTAACAAAGCAAAAAATGGTTGAATGCCCTCAAAGCACTCAACCATTTTTTATTGTTTTCGCAGATAAAATCTACCCCAGCAATAGCCCAATTCCAAAGACAATTACAAATAACAAAGTCGCCAACGCCATCTGTTTCAGATACGGGTCGAGTTCTTTAGGATTCTTTTTTTCTGCAACTGCTCTTGCATTTTTTATTAGTAATGGTAAAACAATTATGAACGCAAATGCCCACAAATGGCTAAATTCTAAAATGACATAAGTAGCAGCACAAGCGATACCCACTAACAATAATATAAAATGATAAATCACGGCATTATCTCTTCCTAATCGTACAGGAATCGTGATTTTCCCCGCTTTCTCATCCGATTGAATATCCCGAATATTATTAATATTCAATACCGCAACGGCAAAACAACTACAAGTCGTAGCAGGTAACAATACAGACCAGTCAAAGGTCAACGTATGCAAAAAATACGTTCCCATCACGCCTAACCAACCAAAGAAAATGAACACCGACGCATCTCCTAAACCAGCGTAACCATAAGGGTGACTTCCTGCTGTATAGGTGACTGCTGCTATGATTGATAAAATACCAAAGCCTAAAAATATCCAAAATAATTGTGTAAAACCAACGGCAATATATAATAAGGATAAGCCAGAGATTAACGATAAAATCGCTAAAATAACCATTCCTTTCAGCATCTGTCTGGGCGTAATCACACCCGACTGTACAGCACGCTGCGGGCCTTGTCTGTCCACACTATCGGCACCGTTCTGGCTGTCGCCAAAATCGTTGGCTAAGTTAGATAAGATTTGTAAAAAAATAGTGGTCAACGCTGTCAATATCAAGATTTTCCAGCGAAAACCATCGTCAGCGGCTGCTAAGAAACTACCCATTCCAATACTCGCCAGAGCCAACGGCAAGGTTCTCAACCTAAACGCCTCAATCCAATGTTTTATCATTTTTTGTATTTGATTGCTAAAAATGTTGGAGTGTTCAAATATTTGAATGCTTTTTTAACACTCCAATTCTCGAATATCCAAACATACTCATTTCTACAAAAAAAGCCATTTCTTGTTCAAAGAAATGACTTTTTATTATTGCGAAATAATTAGTGAGGTGTAGTAAACGGTTTGACTGTTATCGCCTCATTGTTAAATTGTTGATAACGACAGTAAATATATTTTCCGTCAAGCGAAGCGACCGTTAATCGTCTGCTATTTTACTTTCCCCAACCTGAATTCATTAAATGATTGATAATCCTCTTCCCTCGATGTCCTAAAATCGGGTGTTCGACTTTTGCTAAACGAACGGCCAAATCTAAAGCTTCAAATTGTGGCGAATGATTTTTTTCTGCTGCATCATGTAAAATACTGTACGTATCAGGATAAACCTCATCAGCTTTATCTTGCACTTCTGCTGCCAAATAACCATAAGGTTCGTTTGAACAATTTACGATTCCCATACGATTGATGATAAAATCAGGAGCGTATAAAATCCCACGATTGTGCAAATCTTTAGCGTGTTTTACAGGATCGGCCAATTGATTATTCGCACCACCTGCAACGATTCTTACTTTCAATTTCGGAATCGTCGTATCGTTCAAAATCGCACCGATGGCGTTTGGTGAAAATACGTCCGCTTCGATTTCATATAACGAATCTCCATCTTCATGAATCGTCAGCTGTTCAGCAGGATATTTTGCTTTCAATGCTTCCTTAGTATCTTGACGTAAGTCAAAAACAGTCACTTTTGCACCACATTCGATTAATTGATGAATTAAACGACCGCCGACGTTTCCGGCACCTTGCACGATGATGTGTTTGCCTTTTAAGTTCGTATCGTTTGCATCATTTTTACCATCCACGAAATGAACAGCGGCTAACAAACCTCGAAAAACACCACGAGCCGTTGCCGCACTCGGATTTGAGCTTCCACCAAATTCGTGTGGAATACAGGTACAAAAACGATTATGAGCATGAATCACTCGCATATCCTCTGGCGAGGTGTTCATGTCTTCTGCCGTGATATACAAACCGTTTAAACTGGCGATAAAGCGACCATAATTCGCAAAAATCTCTTCCCGGGCTACACCTTCGTAACTTCGAGGGTCATTCGGTGCATAAATAATCGCTTTCCCGCCACCGTACCAAAGTCCTGCACAAGCATTTTTATCCGTCATTCCTTTAGACAAACGCATCACATCAGCGAACATACTTTCGATTGTCGGATACTGCTTAAAGCGAGTACCACCGTGACCTGCACCACGATTTGAACGGTGAACACCTGCTAAAAATAAGCATTTGGTAGCTTCATCCACTTGGAAAAATAGACCTTCGTGATTGTCATAATCTGGAGAATTATGAACGAAGTCCGCTAAGGATGCCAAATCGGAGTGAGAACTATGAAATTGGCCATCCACAAAAGTGAAATAACCTCTTGTAATGCCTACTTCAAGCATTTTTTTGACAAAAGCATCAGGCGTTAGGTTTGCTAATCCTGATAGAACCTCATTTGCTACTGAAACCATAGCTTTTTTATTGTCGTTAGGCAACCGAATTGTGAGTTGTTATCATCAAAAAATGACCGTAAAGTCTCAACTTTTAAACTCATTTGCTTAACCTTCTTGTTAGTGTAAAATATACTAATTGATTATCGTTATCAAAGGAATTAGAAAATAATAAGCGCTTCCTATTACTCGCTGTTCTATTTTAGAACTCGTTAAAAATCTTCAGTTTTGCGATAGTCCTATCTACGTTTTTTGCTTTGTCTAAAACAAAAATGGTATTGCAAAATATGGATAATTTATCAATTTCCTACTTCCAAATAATCAATCTCAATACAAGATTAAATAATTGTTCTCTTTTTTACAAGATGCTTTTTAAAATTATTTTTTGAATATTGTGAAAATCTTTGAATGTAAAATTAAATTTTGAGTATTAAGTTTAGTCAAAATATTTAATGGTTATAATGGTGGAAAAATATTTTTATTTCAAAATAATAGGTTGTAATAAAGCTATTTGGACAAAAGGTAAACCTTAAAAAACACCAAGTTAGGCGTTTAAAAGCGTTTAAATTTGTTCACTTTCTGTATGAATATTCTATTTAAATATTTTTGTAGAAGTTAGAATAGACCATTATTTTTATTGAGAATTTGACAGGTTGATTATCGAACTTTCATAGGTAAAGGATAAATTATTATACTGAAAATATAGGTGTAAATGTCGATTGAATTTACCTCAAAAACTCTGGTAAATTCGATTCGTATTGACAACTAAGCGGGAGTACAAGCTGCATTTTTTACGCATCTAATACGTATTAAATATGAAGTTCAATGTATTTTCTGTCGAGCGAGAGGCAACTGTCCGTCAACTGTCTTTTAATCATTAAGTTTCTCACCAAAAGCCAAATCTCCGGCATCGCCAAGACCAGGGACGATATAAGATTTTGCCGTCAATTCTTCGTCAATTGCACCAGCCCAAATCTTTGCTTCTGGTAGCAAACGTCTAACGTAATTCACGCCGTCAGTCGCTGCTATCGCTGCCGCAATATGAATCTGTTTGGGTATGCCAAACTCTTGCAAATGTTCGATTGTAGCAACCATCGAAGCCCCAGTCGCTAACATCGGATCAACGATAATTAACACTCGATTCTCTAACGACGGACAAGAAACATATTCGACATTAATCTCAAAAGTACCATCTTTATGATGTTTGCGATAAGCCGAAACAAAAGCATTTTCCGAATTATCAAAGATATTCAAGAAGCCCTGATGCATCGGTAAACCGGCTCGCATGATTGTTCCTAAAATTGGCATCTCTGACGGCAAATCCACCGAAGCCATGCCCAAGGGCGTTTCGACTTCATACAGTTCGTAGTCCAATTCTTTGCTGATTTCATACGCCATTAACTCTCCGATTCGCTCCAGATTTCTACGAAAACGCAATCTATCTGTTTGAATTTCGACGTTTCTCAATTCCGCTACAAATTGATTAATAATACTATTCGATTGACTAAAATCTGTAATCATAGTTATGGTTTTTGATTCCTGCTGATTTTATCGGCACCCCGAAACCTCGGTGAATCAAATGTAAGGGATTTTTTTGAAACCTATAGTCCTGAGTACTCGGGACTTTTAATTTTTTTGTGACCGAGCATAACTCGATGTTACTTTTTAAACCATTTCAAATCTTCCCCAAAATCTAAAAACGGATATTGTTGTTGTAAATTATTAATTTTAGAAACTTGCTTTCGCAAAAATAGCTGATGATTCTCCGATTTTTCATCAAAAGGACGATGCTTTTTGGCTTGAATTATTTTTTGAAGTTGCCCGTTGATTTGACGGGTTTCTTTTGAAAAATAGGTGTTTTCAAAATAATTCCAAACATAATCTACCGCTACTTTTGACGGATGAATCATATCTTCTTTATAAAAACGATAATCTCTCAAATCGTCGATTATCAACTCATAAGACGGAAAATATATTATAAAATCGTAGGCTTTCGCCAATTCGTCAGCTGCCAACAACAAGGTTGATTTACTACGCTGATTTTCCACCAGTCCATCTCGAATATGTCGAACTGGCGACACGGTTAAAATGATTTTTAGGTTCGGATTAATCGTTTTTAATTCATTAAAAATAGGTTGAAAAGTAGTCGTAATATCATTTATTTTTAGTCGCTTTCGCTCAAACTCCGTATTCGGTACTTTATGGCAATTCGCTACGATTTGACCAGTTTTTTTATATTCAAAAACGTTCGCTGTGCCAAAAGTCAAGATTAGAAAATCCAAATTTTGAAGCTGTTGA
>CBFIHR010000038.1:0-40042 GCA_965662365.1 Saprospiraceae bacterium | reverse complement strand
AAAGGTTTCTAAGTTTTCTGGCAGTTTATAATCTCGCTCACAGAAAGGTGAATGTTCCAATAGTTGACCAAACCAGTTGCGATAGCGTTTTGGTGTATAAATCGGATGAAAAGATTCCGCATACAAGATTCTATTATCTTCCGTATCAAAATCAATTTGATAAATCATCCCTCTCGGAATAATCAAATAGTCGCCATATTCAAACCGAATATTTCCGACAAAAGTGCGTAAAGTGCCAGTTCCTCGGTGGATAAATAGCATTTCGTCCGCATCTGCATTTTTATAAAAATAAGACCGCAACGATTTGCGAGGTGCAGCAAGTCCAATGTGAATATCATTATTCACCATCATCACTTCACGAGCTTCCAAAAAATCATCTTTGGCTTCGATATTAAAGCCAATGAGTTTTCTGGCTTTCATATTTCTATCGACTGCGACTTTGGGCGTTACGTCCGTTGATTTTAAAATCTCTTTGACCATTGTTGGCCTGTGAATATGATACAACAAAGACGACATGCCATCAAAGCCTATTGTGCCAAATACTTGCTCATTGTACAGGCTGCCATCTTCTTGACGAAATTGCGTGTGTCGTTTCGGGGGGATTTTTCCCAGTTTGTGATATATCGGCATAACTTTTTTTTAGTAATTAGTTTTTCAGTAATTATTAGAAAAATTATTCTATTTTAGGTCAAAAATTACCTACTCCCGAAATTTCGAGGTAGGTAGTTAATAATCACTAATATCTATATTCAAGCGAATAAAAACAAGTTTTAATAAACTTATTTGTCAAAACAACTATTTTATTAACAAGTTTATTTATTTCGTATAATCCTTTTTTAATGAATTTTGTTTGTAAAATTTAATTTTTGTCAATTTTATAGTTTGAATACGTATTTTTTGTAAAAAACAAGCGAATATTTGCTAAATTTATGCGAATTTTCGCAACTACTTTGCAGAGAATCAGTTTTCCTAAAGGAAAATTAATTTTCACTAACTATCAAATATCTTGAATTAATAATAGAAATGGACGCATTAAAACAAAAGTTTCACGGAAAGGCATCAGCCTTAGCTAAGGAAGTCAAAGCTATGCTAAAAGAGCATGGTGATATTACGGTCGGAGATATTAAACTTCGTCAAATTTACGGTGGAATGAGAGGTATGCCGAGTATGCCCTGGGAACCTTCTTCATTAGACGCTCAAGTTGGTATTCGTTTTAGAGGTTATTCTATTCCCGAACTACGTGAATTATTACCGAGAATCCCGAATGGTAAAGAGCCGCTTCCGGAAGGTTTGTTTTACTTGATGTTAGTTGGTGAGATTCCGACACAAGAAGAAGTTGATGCGATTTCTCAAGAATGGAGAGAGAGAGCCGAAATCCCTGCTCATACTTTCGCAGCATTGGATAGTTTATCAACAGATGCACATCCGATGACGCAGTTCATCATTGCAATTTCGTCTTTACAAACAGAAAGTATTTTCGCAAAACGTTATGCGGAGGGTATGCACAAATCTGAATATTGGGACGCAACCTACGAGGATACGATGAACTTAATTGCAAAATTACCAAGAATTGCAGCTTATATTTATCGCCGTTCTTACTTTAATGGAGATCATATCGCTCCTGACCCAAGTTTGGATTGGGGTGGTAACTTTGCTCATATGTTAGGTATTGACAATGAGGATTTCAAGAGTTTAATGCGTTTATATTTGACTGTTCACGCCGATCATGAAGGTGGAAATGCGTCTGCTCACACGACACACTTAGTTGGTTCGACATTGAGTGATGCTTATTTGTCATTGGCTGGCGGAATGTGTTCTTTGGCAGGACCGTTACACGGTTTGGCGAATCAAGAAGTTATCAAGTGGGTATTCAATATGCTTGACGAATTAGGTACGAAAACGCCTACTAAAGAGCAAATTGCAACCTACGTTAAAGCGACTTTAGATGCAGGTAAAGTAATTCCAGGATATGGACACGCTGTATTAAGACAACCAGATCCACGTTTCACGGCTCAACGTGCTTTCGCAGAACGCAATATCAAAGATTCTGACATCATAAATGTTGTTTGGAAGTGTTTCGATGTTGTACCTGAAATCTTAATGGGATTAGGAAAAGTAAAAAATCCTTGGCCAAATGTCGATGCTCACTCTGGAGCATTATTAGTACATTATGGTATGGATCAATTTCCATTCTACACCGTATTATTTGGAGTATCGAGAGCGATGGGTGTTTTGGCAGCCGGTTGTTGGTCAAGAGCAATGGGCTTACCTTTAGAACGTCCAAAATCTGTAACAGCAGATTGGGCAAAACAAAAAGTTGCCGATCATTTAGCAGCAGCAAAATAAGAATAAAAAATAAAATTGTTTGATATATAAAAGCCTTCTCGATCGAGAAGGCTTTTGTTGTTTTATATTATTTATCCAGAAACCTCGGTAGAAGTTTTTGAACTTTTTGAAGTTCTTGGATTATAAGTAATTTTACATACGCTATTGAATATCATATTGCGTCACAATCTTTTCTGCCACCTCATTCTGTTGATTCTGAGGATTAAAATACAAAAACTCAACTTGTATGTAGAAATTATCTACTTCTATTTCTGGCACTTCAATATTCGTCATCAATATCCTCTTCTCACTTCCTAATTTATGAATTTTTGAAATTCCTTTCATGTTCAATTTACCTGTTTCATCAATTGTATATTGTTGGAAAATATTCGTTTCAATCGTTTTAATTGCTTCTTTCGCCTCGTTCAGAATAGTCACTTTGGGCGTCACTTCATAAGAAACCTTATTAAAACCATCCGTAAAAATCACCAAAGCTTGTGTTGTGCCTGCATCGAACGAAATCGCCTGAGCTTCCGTACTTTTTCCAACAATAATGGGTTCATTATCTAATTGACTACAAACCATTCTGTAAACACGACAATCTTCAGCCGCATAATCAGTCATGTTATTTGTACTTAGATATTCGGTACAGCGTTCGCATTTGGTACGAGTTTCTTTTTCAATGGTTGTTTGTGCAAACGTACTGATAGCCATCAATTGACAAACAACAAATACGAAGCATATTGAAAGGTATTGATTAGTATTTTTCATAGGAATGAATAAATTTTTAATAATTTAAAAGAAAGTAAAACAAGTTACAATATTTTACGCACTACAAAGCTACCCTTACCGGCTAAAATATTTAGTAAGCGATAAATTTCAAAAAATGAAAAGAGCCAACTCAACAATTTCGAGTTGACTCTTAATTATAATAAAGTGAATAACAAAAAAACTACGATGCGCCAAACTCTTTACCAGACTTGATTTGATTCAATAAATCTTTGACCACTTGAGCGTCTTCGTTATTTTTAGTCGCTACTTTAATCGCTTTTTTCGCTGCCTTTTTCGCTTTTCTATTCTCACCTAATTTGTAATAAAGTGCCGCCAAGGTGTAATAATTCGTGTATCGTGCTTCTATTTCAATCGCACGTTTCGACCAGCTGACCGCATTTTCTAACATCTTTTCATCCTCAATCACCTCTGCAAAAATACGAGCTGTAGAATTTAATTCATCCGCAGTAATACCTTGCATATTTTCAACATAATCCACCGCCGCTTCCGCAAAACCACCTCTGTCGCCTCGTGTACGATAGTAAGTCATACGAAAAGCGGCATATTTCACAACAGCATCTTCTTTATAAACTTTTTGAAAAAGTTCCTCAATCTCCTTTAACTCTGCTACATTTTCCTTTTTTTGATTCAGCATCAAATCTAAGCGAGTTTGAATAATACTTTGAACCTTATTAAAAACCGCTCCCGAACCCAATTGCTTTTCAAACAGCGTTCGATTGTCAATCATGTAATTGAAATAACGAGAACGAGTATTTTCCGTAAAATCAAAAATAAATTGAATATTTTCTGGCGACGACCATTCCTTTTGTGTATTCAAATACATCTCCGCAACATCACGATATTTATAATCCAAAGCTGCCTTACAGGCGTAAGCGTATTTCCTCAAAAAATCTGGTGACCGTTCCCCCTGCAAATATTTTTTGGTCATTGTACCTAAACGCAGTTTTGGATTCAAGGCCGTAATGCCAACTTCCAAAAATTCATCAGAATTTTTATACCCAGCGACTCTATGCAGCAGTTCTCCATCTGGCGAGAAATATAATAAGGTAGGGAAAGCTTTCACATCATATTTTTTTGCAAAAGTTGCCCCCTCCCCTTTTTCCATATCCATTTGTATGCTGATGAAATATTCATTATAAAATGTAGCTACATTCGGCTTTGTGAAAACATATTTATCCATCTTTTTGCAAGGGACGCACCAAGTCGTGTAAGCATCTACAAAAATATTTTTATTAGAAGATTGTGCTTCTGCCAGCACTTTTTCCCATGATTGTTTAGAAAAATCAATGGATTGAGCAAACGCACCAGTAGCAATTGAGAGAATACCGAAAAGAATAGTTATTTTTTTCACAGTTATTTTTATTTTATGATAATCACGGCTTAATCGTTCTTAAAAAATCGTCAATAGAACGTGTCGGTCTATTTTCCTTGACCGCCAACTCCCGTGCTTTTTTAGCTACACGAAATGCCGATTCGGGCTTACCATTCGCATATAATATTTTAGCGTAAGTTAATTGTTGATGAGCTAAACCACCATTTTCAGCAGCTTTTTTCGACCATTTTTCAGCTACTTTCATGGCTTTTACGTCATTACTAAAACGTGTTGTGAGCATTAAGGCCTTTTCGTGATATTCCGCTGCGTTATTTTTGGCATATTTACTAAGGTATTTTTTGCACGACTTCACGTATAAATCAGCATCTGTTATACCAAGTCCATAAATCATGTCTGCTTTTAACGAAAACTCCTTAGCTTTTTGTGGATAATTCGCCTTCATCTTCGATTTTGCCTCATCTAACAAATTTTCAAATTTATAATCAGCTGCTTTTCTTACTGTTGTAAAACAAGCTGACTCTATTTTATCAAGTACAGCTGACTCTGATTTTAATTGAACAATAGCTGCTTTGTTTTGAATTAATAAATCAAAAATACGAGAATCGGCTTCTGTTGTAAAATCAAAAATAGCATTCAGATTAACAGCCTGCGTCAAATCTTCTTGTGTATCAAAATATTGATTGGCTATCTTTAAATGCTCTTTTTTAGTTGCTAATAATGCGTAAGCATACTTTCTTAATAAGTCAGGCGAACGGTTGCCCTTTTCATATTCCTTCGCATAATCTCCCGATTTGTCGTACTTTTTTAAGGCATTTTCACCTAATTGTAAGAATTGTTTAGTTTGTCTTCCGCCGGTTGCTTTGGCTACAATTTCTCCCTTTTCATCTAAAAAGAAAAAAGTCGGATAAGCCCGAACACCATATTTACGAGCTAACTTTGGACCTTCTCCTTTTTCCATATCAATCTTCATATTGATGAAGTTTTGATTATAAAATGCCCCGACTTTTTCTTCCTTAAAAACCGTTGCGGCCATTCGCTTACAAGGTCCACACCATTCTGCGTAAGCATCTACAAATATCAGTTTGCCTTGTGTTTTTGACTCTGCTAATGCCTCTTCATACGAACCCTGAAAAAACTTAATTCCTTGTGCAGTGACTTGCGTCAATGTAAATAACAGTACCCAAAAAGTAGCGTAAATGCTTTTGACTAAAAATTTCATTAATAAGTTATTTTGATTTGTTGATTTTATTGTTTGCTATATTTAGTATCTCCTAATTGGACGAAATCACACTATTTTGATAAAATCGGAAAACATTTTTTCTAATATTTAGAAATTTCACATATAAAGATAGGGATTTTTTAAGGTTTGAATCTATTATCCTATGCTTTTAATGATGTGATAAGTTCAAAAGGGACTTTTGAACTTTTTTTGAGCGTTAGTGATTAGTTGATTTATGAATTTTAGCAAGTCATAAAGATTATAAACCTAAAATTCTATTTTTTCATCATCATGCTTTAATTAAAAATCAATACAACGAATCATAAAAGATGAAACGAATTTGCTCCAATCTTGTTATATCAACAATCTAAATTTAGCGAAAGCGAATAATATACAATCTATCGCTTTCCGAAACAGAAAGCAGCAAAAATAGCTATCGAAGCCGTTCTGTCTTATCAATCCCGAGGTTTCGGGATACCGAACGAAAGTCGTCATACTTTGATAAAAAATGTTATTTTTGTATGTTTCGATAAAGAAAATTTTGAGGCTATCAAAGCCTTTTATAAGGCAAACTACCAAATAATCGGGACAGGCGGCAATGCCTTTGCCTTCTATAAATATGTAATAACAATTAATAAATAAATAAAATAATGGCATTAGAAACACAAATCATGGCAGATATGAAAGCTGCTATGAAAGCAAAGGACAAAGTAAGTTTAAGAGGTATTAGAGCTATCAAATCCGCTATTCTATTGGCAAAAACCGATGGAAGTGGCCAGGCGATTGATGAGGCGAAAGAGTTAAAAATTCTTCAAAAATTAATCAAACAACGTCAAGATTCTTTGAAAATTTACGAAGATCAGAATCGTCCTGAGTTAGCTCAAATCGAAAAAGAAGAAATTGCTGTTATTCAAAAATACTTGCCGGAGCAAATGAGCGAAGATGAGTTACGTGCAGCGATTCAAGGGATTATCGACAAAACAGGTGCTAACTCTATGAAAGATATGGGCAAGGTAATGGGCATGTCAAGCAAGACTTTTCAAGGTAAGGCAGATAATAGAATGGTTGCTACAATCGTGAAAGAGTTGTTGTCAAAATAATGCGAGTTGCGAGTTGCGTAGTTTATTAGATTTGAGGTTCATGATTAGGAATCGTTTTACGATCAGGTTCTGAGATTCATTTATAAAATACGCAACTCTTTTTCGTTAGTCGAAAAAATTAGTAGGCTTTCAAAAAAATCATTACTATTGTAATCTTTTAGATGTTAAAACATTGATAATCAACAAAATGCCAAGGTAACACCATATAAACATATCGTTATGGTTATAGACGTAATTTTTTTCGCTGTTTTTATTTATACCTTTTATCTCGGTTTTTCACGAGGTATTATTCAGACAGTATTTATGGGTATTTCGATTTTTGTTGGTTTTGTGGCAGCGCTAAGATTTTCACCTTTTATGGCAACATTTCTTGATCAAGCCTTAACGGCACAAGGACCAATGATTCCTTTTTTGGCATTTATCCTGACGTTTTTTGCCATTATGCTGTTGATTAGGATGATTGCCAGTGTGATTGAAAATGTCTTAGATGCCGCTGACTTAGAGATGATTAATAAATTTGCTGGCGGAATTTTATTCTCCGGTTTAGGTATTTTGGTTTATAGTGGTATTTTGATTTTTTTTAATAAAGCCCACTTATTCACAGAAGGTGCTGTAAGCAGCTCCGCATTCTATCCTTATTTAGAAGTCTTTCCAAGCAAAGTATCCGAAATTACAACAAAGATTTTACCTTTTGTAGGCGATATGTGGGATTCTACTGTTAACACAATGGATGGAGCAAGAGATTATTTAGACTCAACAAATGCAAAATAAAATAGATATTCTCCTGGTTGACAATTACGATTCGTTTACCTATAATCTATATGATTATTGGCTACGTTTAGGCGTTTCGTGCAAAGTGATTCGGAATAACGAAATTAGTTTTGAGGCTTTTCAACAAATTGATTTCAGAGGTTTAGTCCTTTCACCTGGCCCCAAAAAGCCGAAAGATGCAGGTTTATTAATGGATTTAATTGATTATTTCCATGATAAAAAGCCAATTTTTGGCATTTGCTTAGGTCATCAAGGCATCGGTGAGTATTTTGGTGCAACACTACTTAAAGGTAGCGTTCCTGTTCATGGCAAAACCTCTGTGATTCATCATCGACAACATTCTATCTTTAAAGAGTTACCAAGTAGTTTTGAAGTCATGCGTTATCATTCATTAGAGTTACAACAATTTGATAACACAGATTTAGAAGTCATTGCTACGACACCAGATGATATTGTGATGGCAATCGCTCACCAATACTTACCTATTCACGGCGTACAATTTCACCCCGAATCTATATTGACACAATACGGATTAGAAATGATGGATAATTGGCTAAAAGCCGTGGGTATAAAACCTAAAGGATAGCATATTATTTCACATTTTATCAAGAAGCATATCGCTATAAGAACTCGTCAATAAGTTTTCTTCTTTGACTTTCAGTAACGTCATGTAAAATTTACATTGTTCGTGTAGTCGGTCTGTTCCGATTGAATTGTCTTTATCAATCGCTTCAATTTCCATAAAACTTCCCAAACCTTCAACCTTATCAATATGAAATTTCACGTTATCAATAAAAAATATCTTTCGTTGTTTGTCCACAACGACTTTCACACCATTTGCCGCCCTCAAAATATCCTTTAGATTTTCGGCATCTTGAGGTTTGTATAATACGACATCAGATTGTTTTGGACCAGCTTGATTCTGGCGATTATAAAAAATCAAATGACACTCAATATTTCCCTGACGTAATTTTAATCTACCATTATTGACATCAAAATAAGTATCAACCTGATGATCAATACCAATATATCGTGCTTTATTTTTTAATAAAATCGCTTCGATTACCTCCGGATGATCGCATTTAGCTTTGATTTCTATTAGAGTTGGCTTCACGTTTCTGTATATAAAAAATGCCTAACTTCGAGAAGTTAGGCATTCGGTTATTCCGTTTTGTTTTGATATCCAATTATAATTAAAACTTGTACTCCCCTTTATCCTCTGAAGGCTTTCCTTCTGGATGTAAAATGTTGATAGAAGGTGTAATAATCAACTCTACAGAACGGCGACTTTTATCATCTAAAACCTCTGCTGAATCATATTTACTACGAGTTTCTGCCTCTCCACGAGGAATTTGGCGTACAATATTTACTTTCGGAATGCCCATTTCTTCTAAGTAGTCCGCTACCGAATTGATACGACTAACTGATAACTTATAGTTTAGTTCTTCATCACCTGTTGGATCTGCATATCCGTAAACTAATACTTCATACTTTTCCTCTCCCGATTTTTTCAAGCGGTCAACTAAAGTATTAAGCGCTGCTTTGGTTTCAGCATTAATAGCTGACGAACCAACTGCAAAGTACACTTCATCTGCTGAACTAACAGCATCTTGACTTGACGCACTGAAGGTGACGCCAAAAACCAATACTACGAATAATATAAGTTTTTTCATTGTAAGTTTTTTTTTGATTTATTAATGATTCAAAAATAAAAATTTCATTTGGATTCTTTTACTAATTGTCATAGAATTTTCACATATTTTTATCTTTAAACTCTAACTGAGCATATTATCATAACTTAATACTTCGCTGTGAAACACTGTGAAACGATAAGCGGAATAATTACACTTTAAGTTATCCACATTTTTATCCACACTTTTTCACTTTTTGTGGAAAAGTAAATTCTGTAACAGCTTTTCAACACAAAAAAGACCATTAAAAATCTACAAAATCTTATAAACTCATTATTTACAGTCACTTAGATACGAAATCTCCTGTTTTAATTGTGACAACAAAACTATTGTCGAAAATCGAATTATAGGGCTTTTTAATAGGGCTTTTTCTTTGTTAAGAAATAGCTATAACAGTTGAATATATTTCTGTTGATAATTATAAAAAGATTAAAACTGCTCCCAAAAAGATAACTCCTTAAAAATCAGTATTTCACGAAGATAATTTCTTATTTATACATGAAATAACGCACTTTTAAGGAGTTATTTAACATTAATTTGTTTAAAAAACAGACAACTAAACGTTTTCCACAAAGTTATCCACATTTTTGTTAATTAAATCTTTGACCTCACCGCCAAATTAGTATTACTAAACTGATAATTAACATACAAAGCTATCGTTAGTAATATCAAAGCTCCTCCCTGATGCATTACGCCCAAGCCTACCGGAATCGCTCCTTTACAATTAATAACTGTAAAAATCCCTAATAAAACTTGAATTATTAACATAGTTATCAACATATTATTTCCGATATCAAACTGACGAGTAAATGCTTGTTTACGGGCTGCAAAAAAGAACCATAAAACACTGATAGTCAATATGTAAGCAGTACTTCTATGTAAAATCTGTACTAAAGCCGGAGCAAAACTGTTCTTATCGTATTGCTTCAAGTTTTCCACATTCCATTCCGAACTTATTAACACTACTTCAGGAATAATCTCCCCTTTCATATCGGGAAAAGTCGGATAAAACAAACCTGCTTTCATACCAGACATTAATCCGCCCAATATTATTTGGAAAGCAAGGACAATGGTAATAAATAAAGCGAATTTCTTAAAGCGAGAATTGTGGATAACTTGCTTTTTTGGTGTAAAAGTGTGGAAAGTTGTCCACAATAAATAAGAAAATAAGATAAATGCTAACGATAAGTGCATCGTCAACTTATACGCATCTACCCAAGGTCGTTCAACTAACCCCGAAGCCACCATTATCCAACCAAATGATGCAACAACGGCAGCCATACCAACAACGATCAATAAACGTCGCATGAGCGGCTTAGGAAGCCATCCTTTGCGTAGAAAGATAAAAAACGGGATAATGAACACAAACCCCATTGTTCTCGCCCACAAGCGATGAAAATACTCCCAGAAGTAAATAAACTTGAAATCTGATAAAGACATTCCTGCATTTATCTTTAAATATTGAGGCGTTGCTTGATACTTTTCGAACTCTAACTGCCAATCTGCCGTATTTAATGGCGGAAATGTCCCGGTAACAATTTCCCATTCTGTAATCGATAGCCCCGAACCTGTTAACCGAGTGATACCGCCGATTACAACCTGAAAAAACACCATTATCAACCCAATCACTAACCAAATCCTAACAGGTTTTGCTATATCTAACCCTCTTAATGTTTTAATTTTTCCCATTTTCTAATCGATTTTTAACTTAATTCAACGACTTATCCACATGATTTGTGGATAAGTCATCATATACAACCAAAAATTTGCCGCAAAGTTAGTGTATTAGACCTTGAATTACCGAATTTAATAAGGAAAAGGCTTATTCAGATTGATTTGAAATTAATAGAAAAGAAAGAAAGTGCTGAACAAATTCTAAAATAAATTTACAGTTATCCACAAAAAATGTGAATAACTATCGAATTCAACCAAAAACAACTTGTAAAATCATGAATAATTAAGAAAAAATCACATTTTTTGTGGATAAGTAAGCGGTAAGGTTAGATTTTGGTAGAAACAAACATTTTTGTTTTTTCACATTTTTTTGAGCTTAATGTTCCCTTATAATATTATTATTAAAAATTTTTAAAAAAAAGCCCTCATCATCAGGGATGTTAATAAGTGGATAAAATTTTCGATTTTGATTTTGATTTTCAGAAATAGTAGATTTATCAACACTTCTCCACAATTTATTAACACTTTAGTTGCTTTGATTTACAGAGAGTTATTAATTAATTAACATTGTATTGATAAGTTGTTCCGTTAGTAAAAAAATCAATGTTAGTTTCTAATAACTTGTTAATATCTGTTGAAAACCTTGTTAGTTTTGTACAAAATGAGCAGGTTAAAGATTGTTTTTCAACAAATTCACGGCAGAATGTTAGTTAGTGTGGATAAGTTTATGCTTTTCCACGAAGTTGTTCACATCTATTGTGAATAAGTGAATAATTTTAAGCAAACTAAAATCCTATTTATCAAAGGATTACAAATAGCTAAAAAAATAGGTGTTAATAACTTTTGGTTTTAACAATAACATAAAATGTTTCTGTTTTGAATTTATTTGTTTTTAAAATAGTATTGTTTCAATATTAAGGGTGATAAACGCAAAAACGATTAAATGTTATTGTTTCAATAAATATACTTAGCAATAGAACGCAATTACCTCGAAAATCAAGAAATAAATAATTTACATTAAAATAAATATGTAAGTAATTTATCTTAAGTGTATTAAATATAAATTTTGCTTCAACTATTGAGATACTCACTTCGGGTATAATCAGATGAATTTTATAACATCAATTCATCAAACTTGAATCTTTTTTCTTCTCAGTTCAAAATTTTGTCCTAAATAAACTTTACGAACCATTTCATCGGCTGCCAATTCTTCTGCTGTGCCATCTCGTAGAATGTTTCCTTCAAACATTAAATAGGCTCTATCCGTGATTGACAGGGTTTCTTGTACATTATGATCAGTAATTAAAATCCCGATATTTTTAGTTTTTAGTTTTGCAACGATGTACTGAATATCTTCTACTGCAATCGGATCAATTCCTGCAAAAGGTTCATCTAATAAGATAAAGTTAGGCGAAACAGCTAATGCACGAGCGATTTCCGTTCTTCGTCGTTCTCCACCTGAGAGGGTATCACCGCTACTTTTGCGTACTTTCTCCAGGCCAAATTCTCCGATTAGGCTTTCTAATTTATCTCGTTGTTCTGCTTTCGATAAATCTGTCATTTCGAGTACTGCTTTGATATTATTTTCCACACTTAATTTTCTAAAAATAGAGGCTTCTTGTGGCAAATAACTGATCCCTTTTCTTGCTCTCATATACATCGGCAAGTCGGTAATTTCCTCATCATTCAGATAAACGTTTCCTTCGTTTGGCCGAACAAAGCCAACGGTCATATAAAAAGTAGTTGTTTTCCCTGCTCCATTCGGGCCAAGTAAACCAACGATTTCTCCTTGATTCACTTCTATAGAGACGCCTTTGACAACTGTTCGATTACCGTATATTTTGATTAAATTTTCGCTTCTTAATTTCATGTTTTGGTGATTAGTCTGTCTGTAATCATTAGCCTGCTCCGAAATCTCGGGGCGATTAGTTAGAAAAGTTAAACATTAATAGTTCTACTTTGATTTATAATCAGCTAATTTTATGGTATCAAATTATAGTATCAAAATTAGCAAATATTTTAAGATAACGGTTAGGTGAGCGTTGTTGTGGTGAGAATTTTAGATTTTGAAAACAAAGTTTAAGTATCTTCTAAATTTCGTCGATCGTTTGCTGTCAATCGTTGTTGGTACATCTCGATTTTTCGGGGCAACCAGTCAAATAATGGAAAAACGAATCAACTTAACTTTAACAGCACCTTATCATACTTCTGGAAATTTAACAACATCAACCAAAACAATTATTGTTGCTTTTCATGGTTATGGACAATTGGCAAAATATTTTATCCGAAAGTTTGATTTTTTAGATGACTCTAAATATTACGTAATTGCACCGCAAGGTTTATCAAAATTTTATGTAAAAAATCATACCCGAGTCGGTGCATCGTGGATGACGAAAGAGAATCGATTATTAGATCTGAAGAATCAATTAGATTATGTACAGACGGTTTTTGAAGCTGAAACGCAGACTATTGATTGGACGAAAGTCCGCTTAATTATCTTAGGGTTTTCGCAAGGTGTCGCTACGGTTTCCCGTTGGGCGACAACGCATCAAATCCCTTTTGATAAATTGATTGCCTATGCCGGGCAAATTGCCTACGAATTGACGGAAAAGGATTTTGATTTTATGAAATCAGAAGCCGAAGTGATTGGCCTTTTAGGGGATAATGATCAGTTTTATAATGGTGAAAACGCTACGAAGTTTGAGGCGGCATTTCAAGCTGTTTTCCCGAAAGGGCGATTTGAACAATTTAAAGGGAAACACGAGGTTTTGAGGCATGTTTTGCAGCGTGTTTTATAGCATTTTACAGCATTTTTTCGGTTGAAAACATAAAAAAAGCAGTTTGTAATCAAAAGTTACAAACTGCTTTTTGATGGTGATTACCCGAAATCTATTTCATACCCAATTTTGGTTTAATGTATTTCATAACATCATCAGATTCACGACCGTATAATACAAAGCCATTTTTAGAGGAATCAAAAATAAAGCGATAGCCTTTTTCTTTAGCGACGTCCTTGATAGCTTTATCAATTCTTTTTTGGATAGGTGCTATTAATGCTTGTTCTTTTTTAACATAGTTTTCAGTCAAAGCCTGTTCCTCTTTTGCCAAATTTTGTTGCATCTGCGTCAACTCTTGCTCGACTTGTTTTTGTTCGACTTGTGTCAATTGTCCTGCTTGAGCTTTTTGCATAGCAGCAACATATTTTGTCTCGATTTGCTTAGATTTTGCTTCTAAGTTTTTTAACGCATTCTTGCGTTCTGCCTCCATTTTTGCTCTCGCTTGTTTGATTTGAGGCATATCTTGTAGGATTTCTGTCATGTTCACATGGCCGAATCTCACCTGTTTAGGTGTTTGTTGAACTTCTCCATACTTTACGGACATCAATACAAATGCCAATAATACAATCGCCGCAGTTAATAAATTTTTCATGTTAAATTAATTATTAATGATTTTTTAGTGTTCTAATATTCTGATTTTTTCGGACTCTCGACTTTTCGGTGACTGAAACCTTTGAATGTTTGAGTGTTAATTAATATTTGAATACCTCAAACACTCAAACATTCAAAGAACAGAACATTACTTCTTTAGGTTATCAATCAAATCTTCCGTTTTATCCAATTCTGGATTGGCATAAAGCATACTTGCATCAGACGAACGGTCGAAGATAAAGTCGTAGCCACGTTTTTGGGCGTAAGCCTCAATTGCCGCATAAACCTTATCTTGAATTGGCTTGACTAACTCTTGACGTTTTTTGAATAACTCGCCTTCTGGTCCAAACTTCGCTTTCTGAAAATCACGAGCTTCTTGCTCTTTTTGAATGATTTCATCCTCCCGTTGTTTTTGAGCTTTATCACTCAATAATACCTTATCCGCTTGATATTTGCTATATAATTGCTCGATTTCTTGGTATTTTTGAGCAACTTCTTGATTCCACTTAGACGCAAACTGGTCCAACTTAGATTGTGCCGTTTTGTACTCTTCTACACTTTCTAAGATTTTTTCTACATCAACGTAGCAGAAGCGTTGAGCTTCCATCGTTACACTTGCCATAAATAAAGCAAAGACTAAAAGAATTCCTTTTTTCATCGTATTTCGAATTTTATGAATGTGCCTTTTTGATTTCTGACTACTTTTATTACTGAAAATCAGCCATCTAATTTTGGATTGTAAAAGTAAAACTTATTGTAATAAAATCGTACTTAATCATTGAGAAATCAGAAACGGCACTTTTTTTTGTAAAAAAATTAGTTGATAATCGCTTTTAATAAAATTTAATTAAACCTACAACGCATCATTATTATAAATGATGCTAAAAATCATTAATACCGTGAAACTAATGAATTCGGTTGGCTCGTCCAATTCGCTTTCGTCAAAGCCTGACTTTCAAAGAGTTAATGTGTTTATTAATTTATTAAACGATTTTTTAAGGAAGATAAATTAAATAAACAATCAGAGGCTTCGTAAAAAGATTAAAGAAGATTACTTATTTCTTTCTCCCTTAATTTAGATCTGTTGTGATTAATGCTTAATTAATTTGGTTCGTCGTAGGTAATTAAAATGTAGAGAAAAATAAGAGTGATAATTAAAATTCATCTTATAAAAATCATTTTTATTGGCATCTATCTTTTTGGATATGTTAATAAAATATCTAAATATTCAAGGTCTTTTAAATACACTACAAAATAATAAATGTAAAGTTTTTATGAAATGATTATTAGATTTTCATGAGTATCGATTGTGATTTAATAAATTATATTATTGTTAATTTTAAAGCTAATCATTTTTACGTGTTTTTTCTTGAAATATAGCTATTTAAGTATTATGTTATTTTAAATATTAAATAAAATGTTATTACTAATTTTCTAACATTTCTTTCATTAATCTATAACTTAAAATCTTCTTTTCTGCTTCAGTAATGTCCTTTTTTTGTGGTGTTTTTAAAACATTATGTCACTAAAAAATTTCATTGTAATGAAAAGAGTTTACACTTTATTTGTAGCCGTATTAGCAGTAGCTTTTGCTAATGCTCAGACTACACCTTTTGCATTTGATCCGTCAATTGCACCCGCACACAACTCACCGACAGTTGTAATGCCTCCTTCACCTTTACAAACACAGATTTTATTTATCGGTGGAGTTGATATGGTACAAACAACTGCAACTTATGGTAACGCAGCTACTGCTGTTCCAGCGAAAGAATGGCATGATTTCATTGGTTTCACACCGGATAATGATGGTGACGATTTAGGTTGGGTTATCGTAAATCACGAAATGCAACAATCTAATGATAATGTTGGTGACGGTGGTGGAATGACTGTTTTCAAAGTAAAACGTGATCCTAACACAGACACTTTAATCATTGTAGGTCAAACTTTGGATGACGGTCGTACAGGTGATTTCTTCAATGTTGATTTTGCTAACTTCGTAGGTGAAACAGGTATGAACTGTGCAGGTATCACAAGTCCTGACGGTCGTATTTGGACTGCTGAAGAGTGGGCAACAGGAAGTAATGCTCAAATAGCAAGTTGGATGCGTGATACTTCGGATTTTACAATTTCAGGTTCAGGAATCGCAGCTGCTGAAGGTCAAACGATTAAAAAATACCAAAACTTAAACTGGATGGTTGAGGTTGATCCTAAACAAGCTAAAGCAATTCGTAAACAGTACAATTGGGGTCGTAACTTTTATGAAGGTGGTACAATCTTACCAGACAATCAAACGGTTTATCTTGGTCATGACGGAACACCAGGTTTCTTAACTAAATTCGTTGCAGACACACCAGGTGATTTTACTTCAGGTACAACTTATGTACACAAACATGATGCTCCTGGAAAATGGGTAGAAATTGATAATACAGATTTTCAGAAAATGCTAAACTTTCCTGTTGAAGCAGCTATGGAAGGTGCAACAATGTACAATCGTTTGGAATGGGTGACTTACGATTCTCGCACTAATGCAGTTTATATGACTGAAACAGGTCGTGATAATCCAGGTTCTCGTTTTAATAATGGAGCAGCTTTAGGAGCACAATATGCACCTCATCACTTAGAAAGAGCTGCTGCTCAAGGTGGTTTGACACCGAACAATCCTGAGTATTGGGATTATTATGGTCGTGTATTGAAGTTAGATTTAGATACAGATGAAATTTCTATTTTCTTAGAAGGAGGTCCTTACTTCGCTGCTGACTCTGTACACTCTTCTGTTTATCCTAATATTCACTTGTCAAACCCTGATGGTTTGAATATGGCTTACGTTAATGGAAAAGCATTTATGTTGATTCAAGAAGATTTGAACGGTTCATCTCATGGTCGTGTACCTTCAGATGTTGCGACAAGCCGTACTTGTGAGTTATTCATGTTAGATATGGACGTACAAAATCCAACTGTTGATGATTTAGTACGTATTGCAGTTGTGCCTCAAGGTGCAGAAGTTACAGGTGCGATTATGACACCAGATGGTAAAACACTGTTGGTCAATGCTCAGCATCCTTCTTCTTCAAATCCTTTCCCTTACAATCACTCGATGACTTTTGCTATCACAGGTTGGGATCAAGCAGTATTGACAAATACTTTCGGTATAGAAACTGAAAAAGAAGAGTTTTCAATCTTCCCGAATCCTACAACTCGTGAGTTACACTTCAAAGAATTTACTGATGTGGCAATCTACAACGCTCAAGGTCAGCGTGTAATGGTAGCACGTAATACAAAATTTGTTGATGTTGCTCACTTACCAGCAGGTACTTACTTTGTACGTAACATCGACGGTGTTACGAAACAATTAATCATTCAGAAATAGATACCATAATACTTTTAGAATAATCTGAGAACTACTATTTGTTGACCCTTTGAAATCCTCACTTCAAAGGGTCTTTTATTTCCTATTATTTCACATTAACAATTAATAAACATGAATAGAACATTTACCATTTTTATAATATTCGTATCAATTGTTGGTTTACTTATTTTTTTAGCGGCAAATGATATTCAACAGCAACCGATTCAGCAGGTTAAGCAGCAATATCTGGCGGATTTAGATGATTTTGCAAAATCAATTGAAATATTGCAAAAAGCAGCTAATGAACTAAACGAAAGTGAGGAAAGTATAAAGAATCTACAAAATGCTCACTTACAAGCTCGTATTGCCTTTAAGAAATTTGAATATTTATTAAGTTATTTAGATGCACAAGCGGTTAAAGATTATTTAAACGGTGCACCGTTGCTGTCTTTTGAACGTGCTGCTCCTTCTTTATCAATATTAGAACCTGAAGGATTACAGGTTTTAGATGAAATGATTTTTAGTGATGAAGTGGTAGAAAGCAAGGCTGAAATCAATAAAAAAATTGAAACATTAGTTTATCAATTTAACCAAATCCAAACATTTCAACAACAACAATATTTTACAGATAGGCAAGTTTTTGAATCTATTCGTTTTCAATTAGTTCGTATTTTGACATTAGGAATTACGGGGTTTGATACGCCAGGTTCTTTGAATGCTATTCCAGAAGCAAAAGCAAGTTTCGAAAGTATGTACATTGCTTTCAAACCTTATATTCAATATTTAAATACTGATAAGTCAGCAATAATTGATGCTTTATTTACAAATGCGATTATTTATTTAGATAAAAATCAAGACTTTGAAAACTTTGATAGATTGACTTTTATTAAAAATTATATCAATCCATTATACAAAGAGATATTAAACGCACATTTGTATTTTGGTATCGAAACGATAAAAGAAGTATCAACTGGTAAAAAATCTGTAAACTACTTTGCTGAAAATATCTTTGATGAAGACTTCTTAAATGCAGCATATTACTTGCAATTAGATGATAAAACCGATACAAAAGCAATGGCAGCATTAGGAAGGTTACTATTCTTTGATCCGATTTTATCTACGAATAATGAACGTGCTTGTGCTTCTTGTCATAATCCTAAAATGGCTTTTACAGATGGAAAATCTAAAAGTACCGGATTAGACTTCAAAGGAACGGTGAATCGAAATGCTCCTACAATTATCAATTCTGTTTATACGGAGCGGTTTTTCCATGATTTGCGGGCAGAGATGTTTGACCAGCAGGTTGATCATGTCGTATTTAATGAAAAAGAATTTAATACAGATTATAAAGAAATTTTTAATAAACTGAATCAAAGCAAGGAATATCAGCAACTTTTTCAGCAGTCGTTTGGGCAGTTTTTTGAACAACCAATCAATAAAAATGCACTTACAACAGCTTTGTCTGCTTACGTGAAATCGGTCTCGAGTTTTAATTCTGAATTTGATAAATATATTCGAGGCGAAACGGACGAATATAGTGAAGCCGCAAAGCGAGGGTTTAATTTATTTATGGGAAAAGCGGCTTGCGGAACTTGTCATTTTGCACCAACTTTTGCAGGTTTAGTACCGCCACATTTCAAGGAGTCTGAAGGTGAAGTTTTGGGTGTTCCGGCTACAACCGACACCATTAATCCAAAATTAGATGCAGACTTAGGTCGCTACGACAATGGACGAATGAAAGAACGTGCCGAACATTTACGTAATGCTTTCAAGACGGTGACTGTGCGGAATGTGGCACTGACGGCACCTTATATGCATAATGGCGTTTATTCGACTTTAGAAGAGGTTGTTGATTTTTATAATCGGGGCGGAGGTTTAGGCTTAGGATTAGCTGTTCCGAATCAGACACTTTCGGGAGATGCTCTGGGGTTGACACAAGGAGAAATTAAAGATTTAGTTATCTTTATGGAAACTTTGACAGATACAACTAATTTAACTCAAATTCCTGTTGCTTTACCACAATTTGAGGATGAAAAATTAAATAATCGTGTTATCGGAGGAAAATATTAATGGGAAATAGGAAAAAGTCAAATGACTTTTCGTAAGCCATCAAACTTGTTTTGGTGGCTTTTTTATTTGATTTTGTCCAAGGTCGAATGATAGACAGCAAAAATCTTTAAAAAGATTATGATTACCCAACGCCAAAAGTCTATAATTAACACTCGATAGAGATAAAGCTCATCTAAAATAAGGAAAGGCTCATCTAAAGTAAAGATAAGCTCTTCGATAATGAGCTTTTCCTCATCAAAAAGGAGAAGCGGCTCACTTCTAATAAGGAAAAGCTCCATAATTATAGAGATTTCTTATAATAAGTGAGGATTTTCTCTATAATTATAAGGATTATCTATGATTAAGTGAGCCTTTCCTAATTTCAAGTGAGCTTTTGCTCACATTTATAATCAAGTTGATTGTAATTTAATCAAAGACAAAGGCAATGAAAGCACTTTGATTAAGCGATATATCAATGGTCATCAATGTAAATATGACGGCTTTTTATGTAAACCGAATTTGTAATTTTTTTTTATCAAAAGAATAAACCGTATCGGCTTTCAAAATTCTTGTTACTGGACATTTTAAATTTTTACCACAAAAGTATCAAAAGGACACAAAAGTAAATTATTGATAATCAAGGACTTCTTTTGTTTCCTTTTGATACTTTTGTGGTGAGAAAATGATTCCAGTAGCAAGTTTAAAACCGACATGGTTTGTATTAAAAACTTATCCATCTACCTTGTCCAAAAACTCCGCTTCCGTCATAATTTCGACCGTTCCTAATTCCTGAGCCTTTTTCAGTTTAGAACCAGCTTTTTCACCAACCACCAAAACATCCAGATTTTTAGAAACACCGCTGACAAGTTTTGCACCGATCGCTTTCGCTTTCATTTTTGCTTCGTTGCGGGACATTTGTAAAAGTTTTCCGGTGAATAAAATCGTTTTTCCAACGAATGCACCTTCTGTTACGGGAACTTCTCGTTTATCCGCTTCGGTTTGTCGGACGTTCACACCCAATTCTTCTAAAGTTTTTAGCAACGCTACATTTTCTTCTTTTTCAAAAAAGGCAATCACATTTTTAGCAACGGTTGGCCCAACGTCCCGAATATTCACAAAACGTTCTTCGTCCCAATCTTTCAAATCCAAAACGGATTCGATTTCTTCAGCCAACAAACCTGAAACCTTTCGACCCAAATGATGCACACTCAAACTATACAACAATCGCTTAATCGGATTTTTCTTTGCTTTGTTAATAGCTGCTTCGAGCTTTGTCACCGACCGTTTTCCAAAACCTTCCAACTCGGCAATTTTATCATAATCCAAACGATAAATATCAGCGATACTTTTCAACCAACCTAACTCATAAAACCGCTCCACATAAGAAGGCCCGAAACCGTCAATATCCATCGCATCTTTAGAAACATGATGAATCATTCGCTGTACGACTTGTGCTTCACACGAATAATTCGGACAACGCCAAACCGCTTCTTTTTCAGGCTTTTCCAATGCCGTTTTACAAACAGGACAATTTGTCGGAAATATAATTTTTTGCTCACTGCCATCACGTACATCTTCCATCGCTTTGACAATGTACGGAATCACATCGCCGGCACGTTCCACCAAAACCGTATCGCCCAAACGCAAATCTTTGGAAGTGATAAAATCTTCATTGTGCAACGACACCGAAGACACTGTAACACCAGCTAAAGCCACCGGTTCGAGCTTCGCCACAGGCGTCACCGCACCGACTTTTCCGACTTGATATTCGACATTTAATAAAGTCGTTGTCGCTTGTTTTGCTTTGAATTTGAAGGCAATTGCCCAACGAGGATGATGCGAAGTGTAGCCAGTTCGCTCTTGCAAATCCAAGCTATTCACCTTCACGACCATGCCGTCAATTTCATAATTATATTGCTCTCGTTTCGTTTCCCAATCGGTACAAAATTTGGCTGCATCCGCAATATTTTTGGTAACGGTTCTTTCCCCTTTTTCGTGTGTTGGCACTTTAAAACCGAGTGTTTCCAATAGTTTTATCGTTCCGTCGTGCGTTTCAAATTGCATTAAAACGTTATTGCCGTCCGCATCAACGGCATAACCGACTTGATAAATAAACGCCTCCAAAGCTCTGTCCACGACTTCCTGCGAATCTTTTACACGCAACGCTCCAGTTGCTGCATTTCGAGGATTTGCCAAAATGCTTTCACCTTTTGCTTGTCGTTTTTCATTCACTTTCGTGAATTTATCTTTACGAATCAAAACCTCGCCACGTAACTCTACTGTTTTAATTCCAAATTTTGAAAACTCCGCACGTAACGGAATCGACCGCATTGCCCGAGCATTGTGTGTAATGTCCTCGCCTTTTACGCCATTTCCACGAGTTGCCGCACGAACCAAAACGTCATTCTCATATACCAAAGCGATTGTTCCGCCATCAAATTTTGGCTCGATACAATATTCGATTGCTAAATCTTCCGCTAAATGAGCTGCCCGTTTTAAACGTTCATCAAACTCTGCCAAATCTTCCGCATTGTAAGAATTTCCCAACGACAACATTGGCGTTAAATGCTCAATTGTCGGCAAATCCGAGTCCGCCAAATCTGACGAAACTCGCTGTGTTGGCGATTCGGGAGCTATCAATTCGGCGTAAGCCGCCTCAATACGTTCCAAATATTTAAAAAGTTGGTCATACTCATAATCCGCAATTATCGGGTCATCTTTAACATAATATCGCCATTCGTGATAAATGATAACTTTATGTAAATCAGCGACTTCTGCTACTGCAGTTGCCTTATCAGGCGTATGTCCACTTTCTGCTTTCGCAAATAATTGTTTGGAAAGTTCTAACAGTTGTTTTTGTTCCATTGATGTTTGAGTGTTTAAATGTTCCAATGTTCCAATGTTTGAATGTTCGAGTGTTCAAACACTCAAACATAATTTATTCATACTTCGTTAATTCCGCACGTTGCGAAACGGTAATTTTATAAGAATTGACAGGCGGAACATCATTTTCTGCATCGTCGCCTGTTGTTGCAATCGGTTTTAATTTTCCAGAAATAACTTCAAAATATAGTTTGTCATTTCGTTTTTCGATTCGTGTCAAAAGTAGATTGCCCATGACTTCAAACCGAGCATACAAAACGCCCTCAAAATAATAATCATCAAGGTAAATCGTATTTTTTTCATCGGTTTTATAATGACCATTTTTGCTATCAATCGCTATTAATTCATAAGGTCGAATGTCCTGCTTTTCGCCTTCACCATAGACCAACGCCATTTGGTGACGATGCGTAGAGTCGGTCGGTTCTACATGAATTTCCATCGGAATTTCCTGTGCTTTTCCTTGATTATTATAAATTACCAGCGTCCCTTTCCATTTGCCATACCAATTTTGCGGAAATGGTTTTTCTATAAATTTTGGTGCGTGTCGTTCTGCTTCGACGGTTGTTTTATTGGCGGTGCAGCCGAATAATGTTACTACTAAGAATAGGAAGAGGACGTTTTTCATAATTGTTAGTTTATAAAGTTATTTGTATTTCATCAATTTAAGTTGTTTTGCTCTATCGTTTAAATAATCAGTCATTTCTATTGTTTTCATTTGATTGTTTTCTATTAGCCATGCACCATTACTTATATCACTACTTTGTAAAAGGATTGTATCACCATATTCAGTCCAACCAATTGTCCATTTACTAAAATCTCCTGCTTTGGTGTTCAGTTTATCAATTTTTTTATCATCTCTAAATAAATGAAGTATCACATCAGCATAACTGTCTGAATTTTTATCTTTTTTATTAACAGTTGCTTGTATCTCGAAATTCTTTGTAGGCGATTTTATTTTTTTACTTTCATAAGTATCAGGAAAGCAACTTGAGAAAGCTAAAACTATTGATAGAAATACTAAATACTGTTTCATCGTTTGCTTTTTTGTTATACAGCTCGTTAATATGAATAATAAAAAGAGTTTTTTAAAAAATTAGCAAAATAGTTAAAAATATGCTATTTGTTATTTTTTTGCTAATATACGGGTTTTTGATAAAATGATTAAAAAATATAAGCTGAATCACTCAAAACCCTGAAAGGATTAAACATGATTAGCCGTAAGTTGTACCTACGGTCGCTGTACCACAACCTTCGTTAAAAAAGTCGCACTTTCAGAAGCCACCTTCACATAATAGATTCCATTATCAAACGCATCAATTTGCCAAACATAAAAGCGATTTGTCAAGTCATAATCAGAATAAATCAGGTTATTATGTAAATTAAAAATCTCGACATTGTATTCGCCTGTAATTTTTGATAAATCAATGCTTAGATAATTTCGTTCTGGATTCGGATAATTGTGAATAGACGAAATACTTAATCCATCATACGAAATTTTTGTAATAGGAAACTCTGTAAATTCAAAAGCACCGATGCCACATTGTTTTAGCGGCTGACGATTTTGACCATAAAAATCGTGATAACTACAAAGTGAAGTTTGGTTTTGTAAAAATGAGAGTTTAATAGTATCCAGTTGAAAATCAAGCGGTTGTGTTGGTTTTTTGCTAATAAAAGGATGTTTTTTCGGGAAAGCATTATTATCCAAAAAAATATCTTTGGTAAATGCTTCGGTCAATTTATATTTTGCCGCTAAAGGTGTATAAACCAAGTTGTTTGTAATTTCTACCGCTTCCACATCTTTATCCACTCGAATACCAACGACCATTTTTCCCCAATCTTGCCGATAAATCGTATTGTTATACGCTTTAATATTTTTGGATTTATCAGACAAGGAAACATCAGAAATCGTAATTCCATTGTAGCGATTAGCGTTTCCGCCCGAACCATTGATGATGTTATTTCTACTCGTAATATTTTCACCGCCAACCATTAAACCATGTTGAACGCTGTTATCCGTTCCTGTATTAATATAATTTCCTTCAAAAATAATATCGTGCAGCATTTTTGATTTTTGATGTGCGGGTAAGATTTCGACAATTTTATCAGAACCTTTAAAGGCTTCAAAATGATTATCCGTAATCAAAACTTGATGCGTTGCACTGCGTTGTCGAACGGTATCCGAAAGCGGACTTTCTAATTTCAAACAAAAATGCTTTTCGGCAGGATGCAAAAATTCGTTATGTGCAATTGTGCTTTGTTGTAGCCAGGGTAAATGCAAAACGCTTTCGGCTTGTGTTGAGTTTGTCAAAGTGTTGCCAGTCATTGCACAGCGTTTTCCACTTAATGTGACTAAGTTCCCCTTTCCTACTCCATTCTTGATGTTACAATCAGCAATCGTAATTTCATCAAATAACTCTTGCTTATGAAATTCATTCCATAAATTATTCATTTCGTAATGAATCCCATGTGTAAAACCGTCAATTTCTAAACGATACAATAAATTTCGTCTGGTATAATCTTGACAAAAAATCGCATTTGTTGTGCGGTCTATATTTTGATTAACAAATTTCAAGTCTTTAATAATTAAATTTGAAGCCTGTTGTGTGCCGTCAGGACTTGAAATATGTATGATGTTTTTCGCTTTTTTATTAATAAGAACTGGAGCATTTTTAGAAATTCCTTTGGAATTAATATTTTCACATTGTCCAAAACTACCAATTGTTAGATAATTTGCCCATTTAATTTGTAACGGCTCATTAACAAAAATCGTATCGCCTTTTTTAAATAATAATTGTCGCTTATCGCCAACAAAAGCCTGTGCGACACTCAAGTCGCCATCTCGAAAAGTAACTTTTTGAGCATTATCAGGACAACCTGTAAAATCATCATTTCTTGAAAAACAAACCGTACTACTTTCGTAAAATCGTTCCGTAGGGAATACTCGAATGACAATTGTTTCAATCGCATTATTTCCTTTAAAATCCGAAACTTCTAACTCGACAATAAACGTTCCCGAACTATCAAAAACGTGTGTTGCCATCGCACCTGTCGGCGTATTGCGAGAAGCAGGTTTAAAATTCCAAATGCCAGAATAAATATCGCCGAAATTCCATTGATAGTTTAAATCATGTAAAGGGTTGATCGTTTGATTGTCGTAAGTTGTGCTGGTGGCATCAAAAAAAACGGTAAGCGGTGCAACGCCTTCGACGGTAGAAACCTTTAATCTTGGTTGAATTTGTCCGAAGTTTATTAACCATAAAGAACAAAAAAAGAAAATAAGTAATAATCGTCTCATCACTTCTAATTTTCGTTTAAGAGTAGATTTTTGATTTATGGTGTTTTATACAATTAAGGTACGAAAAAGGAGATTTTTTGAAATAAGTTGCGGGATTACTAAAGGTCAGACACTTTTAAAGCGTCTGACCCTTTGACTTTTTATTAAAAAGCATCATCAATTAAGACTTCGTCAGCTTCATTCGGTAAGGTTATTTTTAACATCGGTTCTCGTTTCATTGCTTCTTTAATAGCAAAAACAGCACCTTTGTTTCTTGCCCAAGCACGTCTTGCGATACCGTTATTGACGTCCCAGTGCAACATAGATTTTAAGCGTGCATCCGCTTCTGGCGTACCATCTAATAACATTCCGAATCCACCATTCATGACTTCGCCCCAACCGACACCGCCGCCGTTGTGAATTGAAACCCAAGTCGCACCACGGAAACTATCGCCAATTACATTATGAATCGCCATATCTGCGGTGAACATTGAGCCGTCCTTGATATTTGAAGTTTCACGATAAGGAGAATCTGTTCCAGAAACATCATGATGATCACGACCTAAGATTACCGTTCCGATTTCTCCGGCTTTGATAGCGTTGTTGAATGCTTCCGCAATTTTCATTCTGCCTTCTGCATCAGCGTATAAAATCCGTGCTTGCGAACCGACAACCATTTGATTTTGCTTGGCATTTTTTATCCAATGCAAATTATCTTCTAATTGTTGTTTGATTTCATCGTCGGCTTTCGCCAATAATTCCTCAATAACGCTTGCTGCGATAGCGTCTGTCTTGTCTAAGTCCTCACTTTTTCCAGAAGCACAAACCCAACGGAAAGGCCCGAAACCATAGTCAAAACACATTGGCCCCATAATATCCTCTACATACGAAGGATATTTAAAGCTACCATCAGGCTTTGTAATATCAGCTTTCGCTAAATCACGAGCATTTTTTAGAAAAGCATTGCCATAGTCAAAAAAGTACATTCCTTTTGCTGTTAATTTATTAATTGCATTGACGTGTCTGCGAAGCGTTTCGTGAATACCTTCACGGAACTGTGCAGGATTTTCAGCAATCATTTTTTCGCCATCTTCAAACGATAAGCCAACAGGATAATAGCCACCCGAATACGGATTGTGTAAAGAAGTTTGGTCAGAACCTAAATCTACGTGAATATCAGAATCCACTAAGCGTTCCCAAAGTTCAACAATATTACCTTGATAGGCTAAAGAAACCGCTTCTTCTTCACGCTTCGCCACTTTTATACGGTCGATTAATTCATCTAAATCCGTAAAAATTTCATCGACCCAACCTTGTGCATGACGTTTTTGTGCGGCAGTCGGATTGATTTCGGCAATGACTCCAATCATCCCTGCGATAACGGCAGCTTTTGCTTGAGCACCCGACATTCCACCTAAACCTGAAGTGACAAATAATCTACCTTTTGTGTGGCCATTGCCTAACATTCGTGCAGCATTTAAGACCGTAATTGTCGTACCATGAACAATACCTTGTGGCCCGATATACATGTAAGAACCGGCAGTCATCTGTCCGTATTGTGTAACGCCTAAAGCATTAAACTTATTCCAATTTTCTTGTGAAGAATGATTTGGAATCATCATTCCGTTAGTGACTACGACACGAGGTGCATTTTTATTTGAAGGAAATAAACCCATCGGATGACCAGAATACATGACTAAAGTTTGTTCCTCTGTCATTTCCGAAAGGTATTGCATCGTCAACAGGTATTGTCCCCAGTTTTGAAAAACCGAACCATTTCCACCATACGTAATTAATTCGTGCGGATGTTGTGCGACAGCATTGTCCAAGTTGTTTTGAATCATTAACATAATCGCTGCGGCTTGTGCTGTTTTTGCAGGATAATGTTCAATCGGTCGAGCGTACATTTTGTAATCAGGACGAAAACGATACATATAAATACGACCGTAAGTTTCTAATTCTTGGGCAAATTCTTTAGCTAAAACGCCATGGTGTTTCTTATCGAAATAACGTAAAGCGTTTTTAAGTGCTAATCTTTTCTCGGTTTCGCTAAGTAGATGCTCTCTTTTTGGTGCATGACTAACCGAATCGTCATAAGGTTTTGGTTGAGGTAATTCGTTTGGAATACCTTGTTTTATTGCATCCTTAAATTCTTGAATAGACATTTGATTATATATTTTAGTATAATTATGGTTTCACGTGAAACATGATTTTTAATCATGAAACACATTCTGTTTTATAATATCTGCAAAGTTACGGCATTTTGAAATGAAAAAAACCTTATTACAACTGTTTTGTAATAAGGTTTTTGATGTGGTGTTTCACGTGAAACATTACTTTAAAGTGAAAGTTGCTGTGGAACGTTTTTTTGTAAAATGTTTGGAATCAATTATGATCCTATCTTTTTTTAAATGCGTGAGGTTCTTTTGTGAAGGATAAAGTTCTGTGATGACGCTGTTTTTAATTGTTATCGTTTTGACTCGTTTCGGAGTTTTGTAGCTAAAATACATCCAGGTCGCATCGTCGATATATTCTTTCCCGACATAGTTTATGGACAGATTTTCTTTTTTATTGACTTTGATGTTGAACTTGTCTTTTAGATAATTTTTGATATAAATATCAGCAGTTTTGATTTCTTTAGGTGTATCTAAGTTGACTTTTTTACCTTCTTTACGAATAGCTTTTTCTAAATCATCTGTGAAAATTTTTAGAGCGACTTGTATTTCTCGTTTTTCTGTAAAATAATCTACTTCAGCAATACTTACATAAATCGGATGTTCATTTGTTGAAAATCCAAAAGCGAAGACGGAAAGCATTATTATTAAAAATAGTTGTTTCATAGCTTAAAAGTGTTTCACGTGAAACCTATTTTGGTTACACAATAGTAATTATAAAGACAAAGATACAAACATTGGTAAAATCAATATCTTAAAGCAATATTAAACAAACGAAGTTATTAATCTATTTATTAACTTTACGTGCAGGAAACATAGGTTACATCAAGGGGAATATTTTACAAAACACTTTTGATTCAACATCAAAATAATATATTAGAATGAATAAAATGAAATACTTATTGTGTCTAATGTTGCTGCCAATGTTAGCAACTGCACAAAACACGAATACGAACAAGTTTCGTCAGTTAGGACAAGAGTTACCGACACCAAATGTTTATCGTGCTGCTTCGGGGGCACCCGGTCATCAATATTGGCAACAACAAGTTGATTATGAAATTAATTTAGAGTTGAACGATGAAACACAACGAATTGACGGCGATGAAACAATTACTTATACGAATAATTCGCCCGATGTACTAACATATTTATGGTTGCAATTAGACCAAAACATGCGTGCAAAAGATTCGGATACGTACAAAATCAGTCAATCCGATATTGATAAAAAAATGACGGCTCGCCAAATAGAAGGTTTAGTCGGTAGCAAATTCGATGGAGGATTTAAGATTGAAGCGGTCAAAGATGCAGAGGGTAAGCCGCTACCCTATACTATTAATAAAACGATGATGCGTGTAGATTTACCAGTTGCTTTAAAACCGGGTGAAAAATATTCATTCAAAGTAGAATGGTGGTACAATATCAACGACCGTATGACAATGGGTGGCCGCTCGGGTTACGAGTATTTTGAGGAAGATGATAATTATCTATATACAATCGCACAATTCTATCCTCGAATGGTCATGTATAACGATGTTTATGGTTGGCAACACAAGCAGTTCTTAGGACGTGGCGAGTTTACGTTATGCTTTGGTGATTATACCGTGAATATTACAGTGCCTTCGGATCATATTGTAGCATCTACTGGAACTTTACAAAATGCAGATGAGATTTTGACGGAAGCACAGCAGGAATTATTTGAAAAAGCGAAAACTGCTAAAGAACCTGTCATTATCGTATCACAAAGCGAAGCAGAAAAGAAGGAAAAGAAGAAGGCGAAGGATAAAAAAACGTGGACATATTACGCTGAAAATGTCCGTGATTTCGGTTTTGCTACTTCTCGTAAATTTATCTGGGACGCTATGGGCGTTCAGTTTGGGGATAGAACGGTGATGGCGATGTCTTATTATCCGAAAGAAGGCAATCCGCTTTGGGAACAATATTCTACAAAAGCAGTTGCACATACTTTAGATGTGTACTCGAAATATACGTTTGATTATCCTTATCCAGTAGCAATTTCTGTTCATGCGGCAGCTATTGGTATGGAATATCCGATGATTTGCTTCAATTTTGGTCGTCCTGAAAAAGATGGAACGTATAACGAACGCACAAAATACGGAATGATTGGTGTAATTATTCACGAAGTCGGACACAACTACTTCCCAATGATTGTCAACTCTGATGAACGTCAATGGACTTGGATGGACGAAGGGCTAAACTCGTTTTTACAATATTTGACAGAGCAAGAATGGGAAAGAGGTTATCCGTCACGTCGTGGGCCAGCTTGGAAGATTGTCCCGTATATGTCGGGTGACAAATCTACGATTTCACCGATTATGACCAATTCTGAATCTATTTTCCAATTTGGAAATAACGCTTACGGAAAACCGGCAACGGCGTTAAATATTTTGCGTGAAACTGTAATGGGACGTGAGATGTTCGATCACGCATTTAAAGAATATTCACAGCGTTGGATGTTCAAACATCCGACTCCAGCTGACTTTTTCCGCACAATGGAAGATGCTTCTGGAATGGATTTAGATTGGTTCTGGAGAGGTTGGTTCTACACAACTGATCATGTGGATATTGCTATCAAAGATGTAAAATGGTACAATTTGAAAGGAAATCCTGATGAGGAAAGCAAAATTGCAAAAAAGCAACGTGATGAAAAGCAATACATCAGCGATATGCGTAATAAGGAGGAAGTGAAAGAAACGGTGACAGAACGTGACCCTTCAACCGTTGATTTTTATACGACTTACGACGAATTAAATGTATTAAATTTAGATAGAAAAGAATACGAAAAGTATTACAACAGCTTAGATGAGGATGAAAAAGCCTTATTGAAAAAAGGATATAATTTTTATCAAATTACGTTTGAGAATGTTGGCGGTTTAGTAATGCCGTTGATTGTTGAATTTGAATATATTGATGGAACAAAAGAGGTACGTCGCATTCCTGCGGAAATTTGGAAAATGTTGCCACACAAAGAAGTAACGAAAGTTTTTGTAACGGAAAAAGCCGTTAAACAAATTACGCTTGATCCTTACTTCGAGACAGCAGACACTGACACTGGAAACAACTACTTCCCTGCTCGTCAGTCTTTGAATCGCTTTGAGTTATATCAGCAAAAAGGTGGCGGCCGATACGGCAGAGGGCAAGGCGAAAACCCAATGCAACGTGCAGCAAGAGATAAGAAGAATTAAGATTTTATAAAATTCTACACTTTTAAGAGCTATTAATTTTTAGAGTTGATAGCTCTTTTTTTTTGAATTAAAAATTAACAACGGAGTGTTAAAACATCATTTGAAAAGTATATTAACTTGCGTTTATGTAATAATTAGTTTTACGGTTATTTCTGGGCAGAATTATATATCTTATCTTACAGGTGATACCGCAGATGTAAGTGTGAATCCGCAAGGTGGCACTTGTCTGGTGGGCGGTGCCGGTGAAAGTGACGATGCGATGAAATGGTTTTTGCAACGTGCAGATGGTGGTGATGTTTTAGTACTGCGAGCGAGCGGTTCTGATGGTTACAATCCGTATTTTTATTCACAATTAGGCGTAACGATAAATTCGGTTGAAACGATTGTTTTTAATAATGCCTTAGCGGCGAATGATAGTTACGTGCAGCAGCGAGTTGCAGAAGCCGAAGCGATTTGGTTTGCTGGCGGCAATCAGTGGAATTATGTGTCGTATTGGCGAAATACCGCAATAGATAGTTTAATCAATGATGGTTTACAAAATCGAAACATTGTCATCGGTGGAACGAGTGCCGGCATGGCGATTCTGGGTGATTATTATTTTTCGGCTCAAAATGGTTCGGTGACTTCTACAACCGCGTTGAATAATCCTTTCACATCGAATGTTACGGTCGATTCTATGGACTTCTTAAATGTTGATTTTTTAGAAAACGTAGTGACCGACACACACTACGACGACCCGGATAGAAAAGGGCGACACATGGTTTTTTTAGCCCGAATGTTACACGATTATGGTGTAGATGCTCGTGGAATTGCGTGTGACGAATACACGGCAGTCTGTATTGATGAAAATGGAATTGCTCATGCGTTTGGCGAATATCCTCAATATGATGACAACGTTTATTTTTTGCAAGTCAATTGTGAAAACATCAATCCTACGCCTGAAACATTGGTAAATGGACAACCTTTAGACTGGAATTTGGGTGGAAAGGCCGTAAAAGTTTACACTATCAAAGGTAAAACTGATGGCTCAAATACCTTCAACCTCAATACTTGGGAAAGTGGAACTGGCGGCGAATGGAAAAATTGGTATGTAACAAATGGAACGTTGAATGAAAGTGTGAGTACGCAAATGAACTGTTCCGTAAATGCAAATCCGATTGATATGTCTAATCAAATTAAAATTTTACCAAATCCAGTAAGTGATTTTTTGGCGATTGAAACGGATATTTCGGATATTTCGGATATTTCGGATATTGAAAAAATACAAATTTTTGATGTAAATGGTCAACTGATGAAAACGACTTCTAAGTTAAATATAGATATTTCAGATTTGAAAAAGGGCAGTTATATTGTTGAAATTCAGAGTGGTGAAAAGGTTGGTATAGTTTTGTTTTTGAAGATTTGATAGACGACTTCTCGTAAAAATGACGTTATAAAGTTAGCATAAATCATTAATCAAGACAGATTAAATGAGTTGAGTTTTCAATTTCGTTTAATCTGTTTTAATTTGTAGTAGATTGATTGAATAATTAAACTAATAAAATGAAAAACACACTAACACTAATCTTATTATTGATCACTTTTCAAACCTTTGCACAAAAATCTTATCACTTTCAAAATGAGATTAAAAAGAAGGTTTCAAGGTGGAGTGAACGCTATGATCTTGTAAAAATTCCTCGAAACTTATCATTTGCAGATACTTTATTTGCCGTAAGGCGAAACGGTTTGTACGGCATTGCTCATATCAACGGAAAAGAAGTGTTACCAACGGTTTATGATAAAATAAACCCTTTTGAAAATGGCTTGGCATTAGTTAAAAATAATGACAAGTATGGTTTTTTGAATACAGAATTAGAATGGGAAATTCCGTTAAAGTATAATTATGCTCAATCGTTTCAGAATAGTATGGCGCTGGTTTGTTTAGACGAACTTTGGGGGTTTGTGAATACAAATGATTCCGCTGTGATTCCTATTATGTACGATTATATCAGTGATTTCCGAGAGGGTTTGGCACGAGTCGAAAAGGATGATCGATATGGTTTTATTAATGAAAAAGGTGCAGTTGTTATTCCGATTGAGTATTATTATGCGGAATCTTTTTTTAATGGTCTGGCAGCGGTTCGGAATAATAATAAATGGGGCTTTATTGATAAGTCAGGAAAGGCAGCGATTGATTTTCAATATGATTTTGTGTATTCGTTTTCAGATGGTGCAGCGGTAATTCGGCAGCGTGGTAAGTATGGAGCGATTGATAAATATGGTGCAGTTGTTATTCCGATTGAATACGATGAGTTGCAGTCTTTTTCGGCAGGGTTAAGTATTGCTAAAAAAGGCGATGTTTACGGTGTGATTAACCTTAAGAATGAGGTTGTTGTACCATTTGAATATGAAAAGATTAGAAATTTTACGCATGGATTAGCCGCTGTTTCTAAGCAGTTTAAGTGGGGTTTTGTTGATAAAAACGGCACGGTAGTGATTCCGATAGAATATGAGAAAGTTCGTTCATTTTCAAATCTTTATGATGATACAAAATACCCTCAATTAGTCGGTGCCAGAGTTCAAAAATCAAATAATTGGGGTGTAATTGACCGAAATCAGAAAGCACTTATCCCGTTCGAATATTCTAATATTGGAGCGTTTAGAGAAGGGCGAAGTATTGCTTTGAAAAATGGTGGTTATGGCTTGATTTCGCCAAAAGGGGAAACACTTTTGGCACATCAATATCAAAATTTAAAACCTTTTGAACATGGTCTGGCACTCGTTTATAAGAATAGAAACTGGGGGGCGATTAACTATGACGGCAGGGTGATTATTCCTATAAAATACAATGAAATTAAGCGGTTTCAATATGGCTTGGCACAGGTCAGCCTTGAGAATGAGGATAAAAACGGGTTCAAATACGGCTTTATTAATAAAAATGGTGGAATCGTTATTCCGATAGAATATGATGATGCGAGTAGTTTTTATCGAGGCCTGGTGCGTGTATCGCAAAATGGACAATATGGCTTTATTAATGAAGCGGGGGAAATCGTGATTCCGTTGGAATATGAAGACATTGGTAAATACTTTATCGAAGATTTACTAAAAGTAAAACAAAAAGAAAAATGGGGTTTTGTGAATCGACAAGGCGATATGGTAATTGATGCAAAATATGATGCAGTCAGTGACTTTCGTGATGGTATCGCAAAGGCTTTGAAAGGTAAAAAATGGGGGTTTATTGATAGAAATGGCGTGGTTGTGATTCCTTTTAAGTATCACAAAATTGATTTCTTTGTTGATGGAATCGCTAAAGTACAAAAAGGACGAAAGTGTTATTTGATTGATAAAAAGGGAAATATCATAGGAAGTTGCCAATAAATTTAATAGAATTTGGGATAAAAAAGTCAAATTACTCAATGATATCAGACTATTTTGTAAATTGATAATATTTTTGTAGCAATTCATAGAATGCAATAAGGTCTTAAAGCTTATAACTATATACGAATAATGAGAAAAATAATATTTTTATTGATTAGCGTTGTTATGCTAAACGTGTCGTCAACAGAAGCCTGTGAATGTCAGCGATACGATAATTCATTTATGTATCTCCTGGAGTCGAAAAACGTTTTTTTGGCAACGGTGACCGAGGTAGAAGAATGTGGAGAGAACAATAAAATCTCTCATCAAGCTTTTGTTGAAAAAAATTATAAAGGGAAATTAGATTTTAGAACAACACTTTACTCGGATTGTATTACTTCTTGTTCGTTTCAACTGGAAAAAGGAGAACGCTATTTGATTTTTTCAGATTTGAATAATGGTAATATTGATTTTTGTGATTATATCATTCCCTTTTCTGACTCGACCTTTATGCTCATTAAATCGTATTTAGATGAAATTGCTTATGTTCGATTAGATTATTTAGAACTGTTTGAAACGGCTGATAAATCTGGTTATAAGGCTAAGTTGACCATATTAAACGGTGAGGTCAATGGTGTTGTTAATCTATTTGATGAGGCCGGAAACACGGTATTGAAAGGGATTGTGAACAATGGTCAGATGCAAGGGTATTACGAAATAAGAACCTTCGGAACGACAGAAGATGAAATTTGGACGGGGAATTATAAAAATGGCAAACGAACCGGCGATTGGGTCTATAAAGCGATAGCTAAGGACGGTACTCAAAAAGTCAACCGCTACATATTGTATCAATACGAAGCTGGCGAAGTCGTCAAAGAGGCGGACTTATCGATGGAGGCTCAACTGAAGAAATACGAGCCTGTAAAAGATAAGCAAAAATAAAAGAGAGCGTAACCTGTCATCTTGACAAGATAATACTGTCAATTAGATGGTTGTTTGTTAAATTATCGCTTTGGACAAATAATTGATAAACAATAGGAGTATTTGATAGAATAAAATTGATTTTTTTATTAAAATTGCTACATCCTTTTATAGGTGTTGACTAATTTTAGATACAGAAAGTTCTACAAAAACAAATAAATATTTTATTACATATAGCTTATAAATGAACATAATTACCCTTGATTTATTGAATTATTGACTAATCGGTAATTATTAATAAATCACCGGTAAACATTCATAAAAGCATAAAAAAATTGGTTGCTATGTTTAACCAAAATGAGTTTAAAAAATATGCGGTCAAACATTTGGGCATGAATAGCATGCACCTTGAAAACTACATGGATCAATCCACAGCTGGAGTTCCAAACATTCAAGGGTTTACACCAAATGTTATTGAGGAACGCCAAATGAATATTGTTGGTTTGGATGTATTCTCTCGTTTGATGATGGATAGAATCATCTTTATGGGCGTACCTGTCAATTCTTACGTGTCTAATGTCATTCAAGCTCAAATGCTTTTCTTAGAATCGACTGACCCGAAGCGTGATATTCAGATGTTTATCAATAGCCCGGGCGGTTCTGTGATTGATGGTTTAGGCATTTATGATACCATGCAATATGTCTCGCCAGATGTAGCGACAATCTGTACTGGTTTAGCCGCATCAATGGGAGCGGTACTGTTAGCAGCCGGAACGACAGGTAAAAGAACGTGTTTGCCACATAGCCGTGTGATGATTCATCAACCGTTAGGGGGCATGCAAGGTCAGGTATCTGATATGGAAATTTCGTATAAACTCATCAAAGAATTACAAAAAGAGTTGTACGATATCTTAGCACATCACACCGGTCAGCCGTATGATAAAATCGAGGCAGATTGTGATCGTGACAATTGGATGAAAGCACCTGCCGCTAAAGAATATGGTTTAGTCGATGAAGTGTTGGCAAGAGGATAGCCAGTAAAACAGTTTTTTCAGCAAGGTCGAATGTTTTTTTACATTCGACCTTTTTATGTTGTCAAAATATGTATTGCTATTCCGTTTTAATAGTGGACCTTATTCTAAATTTACAAACCAATATTATGATAAAAATATTTTCAAAAATTAGTTTTCTTGTATTTATAAGTACGATGCTAATAACATGTACGCCTAAAAAGCCTTTGGAAGGGAATAATAACGATATATCCAGTGAATCTATGAAAGTAAAAGTTTATGAAACATCTGCGAAAGGTAATAAACTTATGCAAATATCAGCGTTTCCCGAAAAAGAGCCTACAATTAAAATCACTTTGAATCCTGATGAAAAGTATCAGACAATTACAGGTTTTGGTGGCTCATTTACGGAAGCATCGGCTTATTTATTAAATAAGTTAAGTGAAGCAAACCGAAAAAAAATACTGGAGGCATACTTTGGTGAAAATGGAGCGAACTATTCCTTGACCAGAACGCATATTAACTCTTGTGATTTTTCATTAAGTCAATATTCTTACGCATCGGTCGAAGGAGATACCGCTTTAACGAATTTCTCAATCGAAGAAGATAAAGACGACATTATTCCGATGATTAAAGATGCAATGGCGATTTCAAAAGATGGTTTCAAAATCATCTCTTCGCCGTGGACAGCACCGCCGTGGATGAAAGACAATAAAGCATGGGTCGGTGGAAAGCTGTTACCAGAGTACTACGATACTTGGGCTTTGTTTTTCTCAAAATACCTTGAGGCGTACAAAGCGGAAGGTATTGATATCTGGGGGATAACCGTTGAAAATGAGCCGCTTGGAAATGGAAACAACTGGGAAAGTATGCACTATACGCCTGCCGAAATGACTAATTTTGTGCAAAATCATTTAGGGCCGCAATTAGAAAAAGATGGAAAAAGAGCTGTAAAAATTCTGGGCTACGACCAAAATCGGGAACACCTCAAAGAATGGGTCGATGATATGTATCAAAATGAAGCGACTTCAAAATATTTTGATGGCGTGGCGGTACATTGGTACGCCAGTACCTATGAAGTATTTCCTGATGAATTGCAATATGCACACGAAAAAGCACCGAATAAACACATCATTCAATCCGAAGCCTGCGTAGATTCCGAAATTCCACATTGGCAAGACGATGCTTGGTATTGGTCAAAAGAAGGTACAGATTGGGGCTGGGATTGGGCACCCGAAAAAGACAAACCGCTACACCCAAAGTATGTTCCCGTGTATCGCTATGCTCGTGATATTATCGGCTGCTTGAATAATCATGTTGATGGTTGGGTCGATTGGAATATGGTTTTAAATCGTCAAGGTGGCCCGAACTGGTTCAAGAATTGGTGCGTTGCTCCGGTGATTGTAGATGAGGAAGCCGATGAAGTATATTTCACACCAATTTATTATACGTTAGCCCACTTTAGCAAATACATTCGTCCTGGTGCGAAGCGTATCGGTTTAGCATGCAGCGACGAAGCGCTACAGGTGACAGCGGTTGAGCAAGAGGATAATATTGTTGTGGTGTTGTTAAATGAAGGTGAAGCGTCAAAGACTTTTTCTATTAATTTGAATGGGCAATCGGTAAATTTACAAATTAGCGGAAAAGCGATACAGACAGTGGTAATTCCGAAGAATGATTAATAAGTGCTACACAACCTACAGCCTATCAACCTCCTAATAGATGGGCAAGGTATTAAAGGTATTTAAAAATTAGTTTTTAACCTCCCCTAACTTCTTCAAAGTAGAGAAATATGGTCTGTAATTGCTCTACTTTAGAGGGATTAAGGGGAGGCTAAGAGTAGAGAAAATCAGCCGTTGCCTATTTGTATAGACATGGTAGCTGCAGAGTAACCTCAAACCCGATATTTTTTAATCAACTCATTCAACTGACTCACGATAACAGAGTAAGTCGTCGGGTCGATTTCGGCATGAGCCAACGTTTGACGTTTAAGTTTGCGGTATAAAGTGATGACAGGCCGCCGCTGTTTTGTGAACGAAGGAATTTGCTTCGCTGCTTTCTCTAGTATCCTATCCATAAAGACCGTTTGAAAAGCCGTATTTGCAGCAGTCAATTCCTGTTGCCAATCTTGAAGATGCAATAAATTGATAGCATCTGCGAGGAGTGCATCGGTTGTCCATTCGTCGAGCAAAGCCTTGATTGTAACGCTTTCCTCTTGCATACCCATCTTGTTAATGCGTTTACCGTACTTATTCATACTGCGAAGAAGGAGGTCGGCAGCCCGTCGCATACTCGGATTCACATGATAAAAATGACTTTTTACAATCCCCTTGATTCCCAGAATTGCATTATCTCGACGTTCGTCCAGCTCCTGCAGACGCTTTGTTAATTGACTGCCTCGTTCTTGCCGATAAGCAGCATTCAAATCGACAGTAGCATCAGACAAAGCCGTCACAAAAGGAGCAAGGGCAGGCAGTGATACGCTGTTGTAAAGGGTTATGACATCACGCATGAAGGTGACGAATTTGCCGTTGTTTAGGCTATTAAAATAAATCTTATTTGACATGGTAACGATGAATTAAATATTAGAAAATGGTCTGTTACAGAACTGTTTAATGAAATCGGCTGCCTTATTTCCTTTCAATTTATAGGATTTTACGCATTTAACGCAAGTAAAAGTCCTCAACCGCCTCGTTTTTAGAAAACCCCAGTACGAAAAACTGCAAAACAGTGTAAAAACATCAAAAAAATATTTTGGGAAATCGTCCTCCAATTTGGAGAACATTAACTAAAACTTAGGAAATAATCTTCCAAACTGGAGCATACTTTCCCAAATTTAAAAAATTATTTTCCAATTTGGAAAACATTCTCCCAAAGTTGAGAAATAATACTCCAACTTGGAGAATATTTTCCCACAAAAAAAAATCCTTAAAACGAAGTAGCGTGGCCAATCCTATGCTTGTGAAAAGGCCTTTTCCATTCTCATTTGGAATATTTCCATTAAAAAGTCGATTGATGCGATTTGCAGGATAGAAAAGTCGAGATTATGATGGTAAAATTCCAACTGTAGGAAAGTAATAAAGCTTTATCATGGTTAAACCTCGATGCTACTTCATTTATTTACGAGAATAAAACCTCCGCCTTCATCAAAGAATTTTCAATTCTCCAATTTTTAATTTCCCACAGGCTATCATTTGGCGAAAGCCAATTTTAAACTAAAAAATCACCTCTGGAGGGTATTGCTTTGTGGAGGTACTGGATTTATCTTTGGTCATACAACATAAAGAAGGATTATATAAAGGCATTTACAGTAAATATTTTTAAACATTTATCAAAAAAAGATTCAAATGAAAAACACCTTTATTATTACTATTGCTACGGTAATCGTATTAACGTTATCTTACTGTAATACAGAAAACGATAAAGAATTGGATTTAAACGGACAAGGACTCACGTCCCTACCGCAAGATGTTTTCCAAAAACAAGACTTAGAATGGTTGGATTTAGATGATA
>CBFIHR010000037.1:0-40111 GCA_965662365.1 Saprospiraceae bacterium | reverse complement strand
TCATGAAGGATTGAGTGCGGTTTCGGTTGATAATCCGGTGATTTTGTCGCATGCAAGCGGACACGCTATCTATGCGAATGCAAAAGCGATGGAACTTGCTGGCATCACGGATGAAACGCCAGACCCAGAAGGTGGTAGAATTGTCAGAGATAAAAACGGAAAAGCAATTGGTGTTTTTATTGAAACGGCAGAAGCGTTGATTACTCAAAAATATGAGGAGTATAAAAGTCAATTAACCGAGGAGGAATTGTATAAAGAATGGTTGCAAAAAATAGAATTGGCGGAAGCCGAATGTTTACAAAAAGGTTTGACTTCGTTTCAAGATGCTGGGTCGTTTTTTCAAGAAATTGCTTGGTATGAAGAATTGGCGAAAGCCGGAGAATTGGACGTTCGATTGTGGGCGATGATTTCGTCAGAAGAGGATATTAACGATGAAACCCTGGTCGGTTTTCCGAAAATTGGTATTGGAAATCACTTTTTTACTTGTCGAGCAATAAAAGGCTATGCGGACGGTGCATTGGGGTCGAGAGGGGCGTGGCTACTAAAATCTTACGAAGATAAACCCAATCATTTTGGAGAAAATGTCACGCCTTTGGCGGATTTAAAATCCAATGCTGATTTTGCGGCAAAGTTTGGCTTACAAATGTGTATTCATGCGATTGGCGATAAAGCAAATCGTGAAATATTAAATATGTATGAGGATATTTTTATGAAGCACAAGGAGGCAAATACTTGGCGATGGAGAATCGAACACGCTCAACATGTGAATATTAACGACATTCCACGGTTTGCCAAATTAGGTGTTATTCCTTCGATGCAATCCGTACATTGTTCCTCTGATGCGATTTTTGTTCCGGCTCGTTTGGGTAAGTTGCGTGCCGCTCAAGAGGCTTACGCTTGGCGAAAATTTATTGAAGCAGGATCTATTATTGTCAATGGAACAGATGCTCCTGTAGAAGATGTTGCGCCGCTTAAAAACTTCTATGCTGCGGTAACTCGCAAAATCAGCGGAACGAATGACAGTTTTTATCCCGAAAATTGTATGACTCGCTTAGAAGCCTTAAAATCATTGACGATTAATAACGCTTATGGCGGCTTTGAAGAGCCGTTTAAGGGAAGTTTGGTCGTAGAAAAATTTGCAGATATTGTAATTCTATCGAATGATTTATTGAATTGTGCAGAAGAGGAAATCTTGAATACAGAGGTGCTTTATACGATTGTAAATGGTGAGGTAAAGTATCAGAAAAAATAAATAGTCAGACAAAGTTTTTAGCTGAATTGACTGACCGGCTTCGGAAAATTACTCCGAAGCTGGTATAGCTAAATGAACAGAGGTATAAATTTTAATCGTCCGCTCAGAATAGCCGTTATTTTAATTCAAAAACATAAATACTTCCAAATTTGCCAACTTGATTTCGAAGGTAAGGTTGAAATTTTGGGTGTTTCAAAACTGCTTCGCTATCGGTGTAAAGATACTTTGCCCCTTTTTCAATCATTACTTTTAATCGTTGTGGCTGCAAAGGAAATTTTTTAGAAAATCCCCAACCTTTTCTATCCAAATGATAAAACCAAATCGCATCGGAAGCGTCATTTCCTATGACGATTAAATCTGACTTTTGAGAAATCGCTTGTAGTTCTGTTTTATTTTGTAATAAATCTTTATTAAATCTCGGTGCTTCGACATTCCAACGCCCTTGTATTCTTGCAAAAGCAAATATTGGCAAACTGATTAGAAGTATGGCGACAATTTTTTGTCCATTTTTAGTATTTGCCAAGTGAAATGCACCGTAGGCTACGATTATAAATAATATCGGATAAAATGGAAATAAGTAATAATCGTGCACTTTGCCAATCATATTTAATTCAAAAAAGAAATACAATAAGGTTAAAAATGCCCAAAACAATAGCGGATAAAATAGTTGATGTTGATGAACATTTCGTTTTTTTATAAAATAAAATCCTGCAATAAATAATGGTACAGCACCGATGTTGAGTAATAATTCAGGTAGATTTGAAAATAAATTATGTTGTAAATAATCCAACAATATAATTGGCGAGTCGGCTAATGCCAACATTCCTGCGACAATTCCGTTGCCTTCCCAAGTTGGAATAACCCACAAATACCAAAGTAGCGTAGGAGCGAAGAGTGCAAGCCAAATCAATCCCTTTCCGACGTCTTGTAAGATCAGCTTTCGCTGAATGATTTTTAGAACATAAAACCCAAACGGAACTGCATAAAACAAAATAAAAGGCATTTTGGCCGCCATACTTAAACTCATTAAAAAAGCGGCTAAAATGGTGTTTTTCCAATTTGGTTCTGGCAGTGATCTCAGAAAAACAGCTATCGCCCAAATGCCTGCACACAAGGCAAAATTATCTGGTAAAGGAGAAACAGCGTAGTAATAAAATGCTGGCGAAAAATTCAAGGCCCAAGCTCCAATTAAAGCAATTATTTCATGGTTAAGCAATGATTTTAATAAAAAATAAAACCCTAAAATACTGATTAAACTTAGAATAAAGGTCAGTATTCTGCTGACTAGCAAGGGCTGACCAGTCATCTTTATAACTCCTGCAAAAGCCCACTGCATAATCGGGAATTCCATACGATAGATTCCGCTTCGATTACCTTGATTATTGCGACGAGGATTCATAATATTAAAATCACTTTCGTAGAAATTAATAACATTCGTCATCGTTTGCGATTGTCGCCAGACGTGTGGGCCAATCAAGTCCATCGGAAATGCTCGTAAGTGCATCAAAGTACTTAAGACAGGCAAACCAATGAGTACGACGATTTTCCAAGTCGCTATGTTAATATGTTGAAACCATTTTTTCATTGGTTGCAAATATAATGATTGAGATGAAGTCGTAGATATTTTTACAGTTTATTTAAATTTAAAGACTCGGGGTTTTGAGTAAGTTTCACGGATAATTATTGCAATTACTTACAAAAAACATTAAGTTTGTTCAGTTATAACCAATAATTGATATAGTTTTTAATCAAGTTTGACCAATTGAATAAACCAATTGAAGATAATATGACAACAGTAACACAAAATGCATCTTGGTACCGTAATCAATTGATTAACAAATACATGGGAGTTGAAGAACGCTTTCTTTGGTGGGTCAGTGAGTTCGGTAAACGAATCCGACGCATTCAATTATTGTTCGTTCATGGTCGTGCTTACCAGACCGCCTTCAAAGAAAATCTAACAGAAGAAGAACATCGTTTATCTATCCGAAACTGGTGGGGAACATTATTTATTTACATTATGGAATTGTTCGGAATTGGCGGTTTTTATCAAACAGTTGCAGAGTTTATCAAGTTTAATACTCGGCCATTGTCGTCTAAAGAAATCGAAGTTGCTAAAACGGTTTTTGGAGATGGCTTGAATTATGAATTGATTCGTTGGGATAAAAAAGCATATTTCGGAGCAAAAAAACGAAAAATCGTTTACGTCAGTTTTCATACGATTAATTCTTGGGGCGACTTGCAAGCCGATATTTTTATACATGAACTGGTTCATATTTGGCAATATGAAAAAATGGGTGCGGTTTATATGCCTCGTGCATTGGCCGCCCAAAGAACAAAGGAAGGGTATAACTATGGTGGAATACCACAACTGGAAAAATACGCCTATAAAGGTTTGTCCGCTTTTAATCTTGAACAACAGGCGGATATTATTGCCGATTATTTTCGTCTTAAAAATGATATGAAACCCGAATGGGGAAATGGGACAAAAGAAGATTTGCCACTTTATGAAACTTACGTCAACGAGTTAAGAAATTCAGATACGTAATGGTTGATTTTAGTCATCACCAGTCACCGATTTTATTTGTCGCTCAATTTCGTTGATCAGCTCATCATTATTATCAAACAGGCTTCTATCAATCGCCGGTAGAATCGTACATTTTAATCGTTTACCAAACGGAATCGGTTGTAAATTATACCGCTCAATCGTCCAAAAATTTTCTAACGCAACAGGGACGACCGTCGCTTCGGGTATTTCTTTCAACATCACCTTCAGCCCCATCGGCTTAAAAGGTCGCATCTTGCCGTCACGAGTACGAGTACCTTCCGGAAAAATGACTCCTGCACGATTATGCTGCTTTAAATATTGACAAAACTTTTTGATTTTTACAATTGCTTCTCGACCGTTTTTTCTGTCAATCAATACCGAACCGCCGTGACGTAAGTTAAAAGAAATACTCGGAATCCCTTTGGCTAAAGACGCTTTCGAAACATATTTTGGATGATGCTTTCGCATGTGAACGCCAATCATCGAAATATCAAACATGCCTTGATGATTACTCACAATAATCATCGGCTTATCGGTCGGCAAATCACCTGCTTGATTGTCAACTGTAAAAGGATAACCAACGATTTTCAAAATATGATTCAAGCACCACATCAAGCCATCAACAGCGTTTCGTTGCCCTTCGTAGCCAAATATTTTTAATCCAAGGTATTGAAGTGCATGAAAGATGACTAACAATAATCCGAAGACAATTAGGAAAACCGAGGTTGGAATCCAATACAATATTTTTTTCATAATGGTTTTATTAATAAATACGCATTTCAAATTTGCCACAAAAATAAGAAGTCTGTTTGATTTTGTGGTGTTTTTTGACGAAAGTTGTTTTTTGTTGAATACAGGGAATTTTTTTTATAAATTTGGCGAGGTAGATTTGAAGTAGATTTTCATTTTTATAGCAATTTATAAATGTACTTTGGCAATCAGTTTTAAGATAATTTCATTGAAGTATTGAGAATATTAAGAATACAGACCAGTCGAGCAAGGCAAATTGTTCGACTTTTTATTTGCAAAAACTAATTATTAAATTATGGTTCACGGCACACACAACGCTTTACCAGATAAGCGAAATGAAAATGTATTAATTTACGTCAACGGCGAGTTATTTCCACGAAACGAAGCCAAAATTTCTGTTTTTGATAGCGGTTATTTAGTTGGTGACGGCATTTGGGAAGCCTTACGATTACACGAGGGCGTTTTGGTCTTTGAAGACTTACACCTTGATCGACTTTGGACGGCTGCTGCGACTGTCGGAATGGACTTGAAAATGACAAAAGCCGAACTAATAGCGGAAGTTTGGAAAACCCTGAATGCTAATAATATGTATGACGGTGTGCATGTGCGATTTATGATAACACGAGGTATTAAGAAAACACCTTCACAAGACCCTCGATTGACGATTTCAGGGCCAAATTTGGTCATTATCGCTGAACACAAAGCCGCCAGTAAAGATTCTCAAGAAAAAGGAATTACGCTTTTTACAAGTACTATTCGTCGAGGCTCGCCCGATTATTTAGACCCAAGATTAAATTGTCACAGTAAGTTACATGAAGTCATGGCATTGGTTCAAGCTATCGAAGCTGGAGCAGACGAAGCTTTGATGTTAGACATTCATGGCTTTGTTTCGACATGTAACGCAACTAACTTTTTTATGGTTAAAAATGGGGAAGTCTGGACTTCAACTGGTCAGTATTGCATGAATGGCATCACTCGACACAACATCATCAGAGTTTGTCATGAAAATGGAATTCCATGTTATGAAAAGAATTTTTCTTTGTTTGATGTTTATGGTGCAGACGAAGCTTTTGTTACAGGGACTTTCGGTGGTGTGACGCCAGTGACGAAAGTTGATGGTAGAACAATTGGCGAAGGAAAATTCGGTAATTTAAGTCGAAAATTAAGTCATCTTTACCACGAGTTAATCGAAAGTGAAGTAGCAAAAATCAAAAGCGTTTAACTGTAAGAACATGAAAATCAACCTCTGGTCAGGGCCAAGAAATATATCAACAGCGATGATGTACGCTTTCGCTCAACGTAAGGACACAACTGTGTTTGACGAACCTTTATATGCACATTATTTATCAAAATCTCCAGCTTATGAATATCATCCTGGAGCTGCTGAGGTATTAGAAACACAAGAGAATGACGGGGAAAAAGTCGTGGAAACACTTATGGGGAATCATTCGACGCAAGTCGCTTTTTTCAAACACATGGCACATCATCTAATAGAATTAGAGTGGTCATTTATTGATAAATGTGAAAATGTGATTTTGACTCGAAATCCAAAGGAAATGCTGTTGTCTTATGTTCAACAAGTAGCTACGCCAACTTTGTCTGATGTTGGTTATGATTCGCAGGTGAAAATTTTGAATTATTTACAATCAAAGGGCAAAAAAGTCATCGTTTTAGAAGCCAAGCAAGTACTTTTGAATCCTCGAAAAGTCCTTTCAGCGTTGTGTGAACAATTGGAAATTCCATTTGATGAAAATATGTTAAAATGGGAAGCTGGAGCGAGAAAAGAAGACGGTTGCTGGGCAAAATACTGGTATAAAAGTGTCCATAAATCAACTGCTTTTGCACCATATAAACCCAAAACACAACTTTTTCCCGAACGTTTAAAACCGCTTTTGGCGGAATGTCAGCCGTACTACGAACAATTAGAACAATTAGCCATTAAAGCATAATATGTTATAAGTTATTGAGCTTGTGTAAGAGCTGAAAAAGATATTAAACTAAAATAAATGTATATTTTTTTGAATGAAATAGAATTCAATCTTCAGTTGATGGGCAGTCAACAATTTTAGGTAATCTTGTTCACAGGTTTTTATCATAAAACTCAAAAATTGTTAAAAAACTTAGAACTATTTGGAAATCCAATCATTTCTAACTTACATTTGCGATATCAAAAATTAATAAAAAAATCAGTATTAAATGTTCAATATTCATACACATCATCATCATTCAGACTTCTATTCCGATAGATGATGTAATTGCTGTGTGAATATTTTTAAATAAAATTTTTCTAACAAAAAGCGGTTTGTCGTCCATCGGCAAACCGCTTTTTTATTTAGTAATTTTTGGTTATTTGATAAATCAACCATCGATCACTAAATGCTAATCACTAAAAATTGAGACTAAAAATAGCGATTCAAAAAAAGGGAAGATTAAGCGATAATTCGAAAGCATTATTAAAGGAATGTGGTATAAAAATCAACAATGGAAAGAACCAGCTGATGGCTCGTTCTTCTAATTTTCCAATTGATTTTTTGTTTTTGAGAGATGACGACATTCCACAATATATTCAAGATGGTGTTGCGGATTTAGGTATCGTTGGCGAGAATGTTTTTGTTGAAAAAAATAAAGCTGTGGTTTTAAAAAAACGCTTAGGTTTTTCAAAATGCCGTTTGTCGTTAGCAATTTCTAAAAGTGAGAAATACAGTGGTCTGGAGTATTTTCAGAACAAAAATATTGCAACTTCGTATCCTGTTATTTTACAACAATTTTTAGACAAAAACGGCATCAAGGCGGCGATTCACGAAATCAGCGGCTCGGTCGAAATCGCTCCAAATATCGGTTTAGCAGAAGGGATTTGCGATATCGTCAGTACAGGAAGCACATTGTTAAGCAACGGCTTAGTTGAGGTCGAAGTGATTATGAAATCTGAAGCGGTTTTAATCACGAATCCAAACTTAGAAGCAGCTAAACAAGGACTTTTAGAAGAGTTAATTTTTCGAATAGAATCTGTGCAACGAGCAAAAAATAATAAATATGTTGTTCTTAATGCACCGAATGAAAAAATTGCTGAAATCACTTCGATTTTGCCCGGTATGAAAAGTCCGAGTATTGTTGCCTTACAAGAAGAAGGCTGGTCGGCACTGCACTCCGTTATTAGCGAAAGCGAATTTTGGGAAAATATCGGTAAAATTAAAAAAGCTGGCGCACAAGGAATTTTGGTAATGCCAATTGAAAAAATGGTTTTGTAGGGATCAAGCCGTGTCGGTTTTCAAAACTAAGACGGTTTCTAAAATAAAAAAATGAAAAATTACACATATCCAAATAAAGAATCTTGGGCAGAAATCTTAAAACGTCCAACCTTTGATTTATCTGATTTAGAACCAATGGTTAATGATATTTTAAATCAAATCAAGAATGAAGGGGATAAAGCCGTTCAGCGTTTTACTGAAAAGTTTGATAAAGTACAATTAGCTGATTTTCAAGTTTCTAAACAGGAAATAGCAGCGGCAGAAAGTCAAGTTTCGGACGAACTAAAGACCGCTATCAAAACAGCAAAAGCGAATATTACCGCTTTTCACGCTGCTCAAAAATCGGAGGTTTTGGAAGTCGAAACCATGCCTGGCGTAAAATGTTGGCGAAAATCGGTGCCGATTCAGAAAGTTGGTTTATACATTCCTGGCGGTACTGCACCACTTTTTTCGACCGTTTTAATGTTGGCTGTTCCTGCTAATTTGGCTGGTTGCGAGGAGATTGTTTTGTGTTCGCCACCGCAAAAAGATGGTAAAATAAATCCGGCCATTCTCTACACAGCGAATCTTTGCGGTGTAACGAAAATCTATAAAATTGGTGGTGTTCAAGCTATCGGTGCGATGGCTTACGGAACGGAAACCGTGCCGAAAGTTTACAAGATTTTCGGGCCGGGAAATCAATACGTAACTGTTGCCAAACAGCTCGTTAGTAAATCAGGAATGGCGATTGACATGCCCGCTGGTCCTTCGGAAGTTTTAGTAGTCGCAGACGAAACGGCAAATCCTGCTTTTGTTGCTGCTGATTTGTTGTCGCAAGCGGAACACGGTGCGGATTCTCAGGTGGTTTTAGTCGCTTTAGCTCGTCCCGAAGCCTCGGTGACTGAACAATTTATTGAGCAAGTTCAAAGTGAAATCACCCAACAACTCGCTCAACTTCCTCGCCAAGAAATTGCAAAAAAAGCTTTAGAAAACAGCGTTTCTATTATTGCGTCAAGCAAAAAAGAAGCGATAGAAATTGTCAATTTTTACGCTCCCGAACACTTAATTATCGCTACTGAAAACGCCAACGAATTTGCCGAAAAAATTATCAATGCTGGTTCTATTTTTATTGGAAATTATACGCCGGAAGCCGTTGGGGATTATGCATCTGGGACGAATCACACATTGCCAACAAATGGCTTTGCGACTGCGTTTTCAGGCGTTTCGTTAGATGCTTTTGTAAAGAAAATCACGTATCAAGAAATTACAAAAGTCGGTATTCAGAATATCGGAAAAACGGTGGAATTGATGGCAGAAGCGGAGCAATTGATGGCTCATAAAATGGCAGTGACATTGCGACTTGCTTCCATAGGTACAACCTATGATTAATCATATTTGACCTTTTTAAGGTCATTCGTTTTAAAAATTTTGGAAGCGTTTAATATGAATAGGTTGTACCTATGGGAAAAAAGAAATAACATGAATATCAATAATCTAATAAGAAGCAATATTAAAAAACTCTCGCCTTACGCTTCGGCTCGACACGAGTTTACAGGCAAAGCAGAGGTCTTTTTAGATGCGAATGAAAATCCGTTTGAAACTGGTTTCAATCGTTATCCCGATCCGCTGCAGATTGAGGTAAAAAAGCAAATTAGTAAAATAAAAAATGTAGCGGTTGAAAATATTTTTTTAGGAAATGGCAGCGATGAAGCGATTGATTTGTTGATGCGGATTTTTTGCGAACCTCGTATAGATGAAATCATGATTTTACCACCGACTTACGGTATGTATAAAGTGTCGGCTTCGATTGCGGATGTGGCTATAAAGACCGTGAACTTAACACCTGATTTTCAGCCAAATGTGGACGAAATTTTGGCTGCCGAGGTGAAAAATAAAACGAAGCTACTTTTTCTATGTTCGCCGAACAATCCGACAGGTAATAGTTTTGATTTGAAAACGATGGAATATTTGGTCAAACACTTTAATGGAATTGTCGTCATTGATGAAGCTTATATTGATTTTGCAGAGCAAGAAAGTTGTATCAAATGGATTAATAAATATCCAAATTTGGTGATTTTACAGACGTTTTCAAAAGCGTGGGGTTTGGCGGGGATTCGATTAGGTATGGCTTTCGCCAATACGCAGATTGTGAACTTATTGAACAAGGTGAAGCCACCTTATAATATCAATCAATTAACACAAAAAGTAGCTTTACAAACGCTTGAAAATCAAGAACAAACAAAAGGTTATATCAAGGAAATATTAAAGGAAAGATATTGGTTAGAATTAGCTTTGGGCGATTTAAAATTTACAAAAAAAGTCTATTCGAGTGATGCGAATTTTATTTTAGTAGAATTTGATAATCCTCGAAAAGTTTATGATTATTTAGCTGCAAAAGGGGTGATTGTTCGTGACCGTTCTAATGTAATTTTGTGTGATAACTGTTTGAGAATTACAGTAGGAACACATGAGGAAAATGGAATTTTGGTGAATTGTTTGAGGGAAATGATTTGACACTAATTTCCACGAATTGCACGAAGAAAAATAATTAGTTCCGATAAAAAATCGGAATAAATTGCATTAGTGAAAATTCGTGTCTAAAAAAATTATTTCAAAATATCAGATACTTTCAATTGCTTATCAAAAGGTAAATTAATCACATCATCATTAATTAAAATATAATGTTGTTGATAAATTTTACCATTAGGTTTTTTGAAAATTTCGATACAATTATCATTCAAATTCACGACCCAATATTCGGGAATATTTGCGGAAGCGTAAAGTCGAAGTTTGGTAGTTTTGTCACGTTTTAAAGTTGAATCAGCTACTTCGATTAATAGAATAACATCTTTATCTGATGGAAGTCCATTAGCATATTGATTTTCTGAATAATTTAGAACGGAAATGTCAGGTTCAGGTTCTGAATCATTATTAATAATAATTGGATCTTGAACTCCAATAGTAGCTTTTTTATAAAAATTAAAACTAAATAATTCGTTTATTCGCTTGACATGACTTGCGTGACGTTTATTTACTGGAGACATTTTATGTATAATTTTACCATTAATCAACTCGACTTTTTCATCAGGTTGAATAATGCCAACTTCCGCCATTTTATGGTATTCGGAAACGGTAATTTCTCTTATTGCAGTTTCTAACATCATATTTTAAATGATTTAATAATACAAGATAACGAATAAAAATAATAAAAGGTTATTTGACAAGAATTTCCACGAATTTTACGAATGAAAATAATTAGTTCCGATAAAAAATCGGAATAAATTGCATTCGTGAAAATTCGCGTCTAAAAAATAAAAATATGCAAAAAATATTATTTATCGACCGTGATGGTACGCTTTGCGTCGAACCACCGATTACGGAACAAGTCGATAGTTTTGAGGTCTTGGAGTTTTTGCCGAATGTATTTCAATATTTAGCAAAAATCGTTCAAGAATTGGATTTTAAATTGGTGATGATTACCAATCAAGATGGTTTAGGGACAGCATCTTTTCCCGAAAATACATTTTGGCCAGTTCATGATTTTATCGTAAAATCTTTTGAAAATGAAGGAATTACGTTTGAAGATATTTTTATAGATAAAACATTCGCACACGAAAATGTTCCGACACGAAAGCCGAATACAGGACTTTTGGGAAAGTATATCGAAGGCGATTACGACTTGGAAAATTCGTTTGTGATAGGCGATAGATTATCGGATGTCGAATTGGCGAAAAACTTAGGTGGAAAAGGTATTTTAATTAGTGATAATCCAGCTATCGATACGGGTGATTTGACCGAACATTGCGGCTTGATTACTGCTGATTGGGAGGGAATTTATGAGTATCTGAAACTAAAGGATAGAACGGCGGAAGTACGTCGCACAACGAAAGAAACTGATATTTTTATCAAAATAAATTTAGATGGTAAAGGTGTTGGAGATTGCTCTACTGGTTTAGGATTTTTTGATCATATGCTCGACCAAATTGCTCGTCATTCTGGGATTGATTTGACGGTAAAAGTTGATGGAGATTTAGAAGTAGATGAACATCACACGATTGAAGACACAGCAATTGCTTTAGGCGAAGTTTTTTATGAGGCTTTGGGTAGTAAACGGGGCATTGAACGCTATGGTTTTTGTTTGCCAATGGATGATTGTTTGGCTCAAGTAGCGATTGATTTTGGTGGACGAAATTGGCTAGTTTGGAAAACAAAATTTAAACGTGAAAAAATTGGTGATTTACCAACCGAAATGTTTTTTCATTTTTTTAAATCGTTTACCGACGCCGCAAAATGCAACCTAAATATCAAAGCGAAAGGCAAAAACGAACATCACAAAATCGAAGCGATTTTTAAAGCATTTGCGAAAGCGATAAAAATGGCGATTCGTAGAGAGGTGAACTCAGATATTTTGCCTTCGACAAAGGGTGTTTTGTGATTCAAACATATATCAACACGAGAAGATGATAACCATAATAGACTACAATGCGGGCAACGTTCAATCGGTTATTTTTGCTCTAAAACGCTTAGGCGTTGAGGCCGTTTTGACGAACGATATTGAGACAATACAAAAAGCGGAAAAAGTGATTTTTCCGGGTGTTGGCGAAGCCAGTACGACGATGAATTATTTGCGAGAACTTGGTTTAGATAAAGTTATTCCGAATTTAACACAACCTGTTTTGGGGATTTGCTTAGGAATGCAGTTATTGTGTGATTATTCGGAGGAAGGCGACACGAAATGTTTGGGAGTTTTTCCGCAAAAAGTGGTTAAGTTTGAGCCAAAATTGAAAGTTCCGCATGTTGGTTGGAATACGATTTTTGATTTAAGAAAGCCAGTTTTTAATCAAGAATTAGAAAAAGAATACGTCTATTTTGTACATAGTTTTTATGCAGAATTAAGTGAATTTACCACTGCTAAAACAGATTATATTCAACCGTTTAGTGCAGCGTTGCAGAAGGATAATTTCCATGCGGTACAGTTTCATCCTGAAAAATCGGGGACGGTTGGAGAACGAATAATTCAGAATTTCTTGGAGATTTAGAACTAAACACTTTCCTACCGAGGCTTTGGGAAAAACGTCATACCGAAGCGAGTTCGGTATGACGGAAAAAGCTAACGTTTTTAAATTGGAAAAATATAAAAAATATGAAAATAATACCTGCAATTGACCTTATTGACGGTAAATGTGTCCGTTTATCGCAAGGTGATTACGACACCAAAAAAGTGTATAACGAAAAGCCGCTCGAAGTGGCGAAACAGTTTGAAAATATCGGGATCACGAACCTACATTTAGTAGATTTGGATGGGGCGAAAGCTCGACATATTGTGAATCATGGCGTTTTGAAAGCGATTGCAGATAATACGCATTTGGATATTGATTTTGGTGGTGGTATCAAGTCGAATGCGGATATTGAATTGGCGTTTGCTTCGGGTGCAAAACAAGTCACAGCTGGGACAATCGCAGTAAAAAATAAGTCTTTGTTTATGACCTGGTTGGAGCATTACACTGCGAAAAAAATCATTTTAGGGGCAGATGTCAAAGATGGTAATATTGCGATTCAAGGATGGCGATCAAAAACGGAAGTGACGATTTGGGCATTTTTGGATTATTACGTAAAACAAGGTGTTGAATATGTGATTTGTACGGATATTTCAAAAGATGGTATGTTGTCGGGTAGTTCGATGGAGTTGTATGCGGATATTTTGAAGAAGTATCCACAAATTAAGCTGATTGCTTCCGGTGGCGTTTCTACGATTTCGGAAGTTGAGGAATTATCTAAAATGGGACTTTATGGTTCGATTATCGGTAAAGCGATTTATGAAAATAGAATCTCTTTGGAAGAGTTATCTGAGTTTATTTCTAATTGATTTTTAACCACAAAAGATACAAAAGGCACAAAAGATTTTTACAAAAGACTTTTCATAATTCTTTTGTGTCCATTGTGCCTTTTGTGGTTTAGATAAAAAAATGTTAGCAAAAAGAATAATTCCGTGCCTTGATATCAAAGACGGACGAACAGTAAAAGGTGTCAATTTCGTACAGTTACGAGATGCTGGTGACCCTGTGGAATTGGCAAAAAAATATGCGGAAGCTGGAGCTGATGAAGTCGTGTTTCTGGATATTACGGCGACACACGAAAAGCGAAAAACACTGTCGAAATTAGCCAAAAAAGTAGCAGAACAGTTGAATATTCCGTTTACGATTGGCGGCGGAATTCGGTCGGTGGAAGATGTGGAAGTCTTGTTGAGTTGTGGTGCAGATAAAATCTCGGTGAACTCGGCTGCGGTCAAAAATCCACAATTAATCAATGATTTGGCGTTGGCATTTGGGTCACAATGTGTCGTTGTAGCGGTTGATGCGAAAGAAGTTGATGGCGAATGGCTGGTGCATTTGGCTGGTGGTCGTATTCCGACCGAAATCAAATTGCTGGATTGGTGCAAAGAGGCGGAAAGTCGTGGTGCTGGTGAGATTTTATTCACTTCAATGAATCACGATGGGACGAAAGCCGGTTTTGCAAATGAAGCATTAGCAATGGTTTCGGAAAATTTGTCAATTCCGGTAATTGCGTCTGGCGGAGCAGGTTCGATGGAAGATTTTTATGATACGTTTACAAAAGGAAAAGCAGATGCAGGTTTGGCAGCAAGTATTTTTCACTTTGGAGAAATTGAGATTTTGGATTTGAAAAATTATTTGAACAATAAAAATATTCCTGTACGGATTTGAAAACCTAAATTATTTCTGTCATTCCGACGTAGGTTGGCCGATTTATGTCGGAATGATGGTTTTTTATAAGCAAATGAAAAATTTAAACTACAATAAATTAAACGGCTTAATTCCAGCTATCATTCAAGATGCGAAAACGAATCAAGTTTTGATGTTAGGATTTATGAATGCCGAAGCCTTGAAAAAAACTCAAGAAGAAGGAAAAGTGACGTTTTTTAGTCGGACGAAAAATCGACTTTGGACGAAAGGCGAAACTTCTGGAAATTTTCTAAATGTGGTTAGTATTAAAGAAGATTGTGATGAGGATACTTTATTGATAAGAGTAAATCCTGTTGGCGAAGTTTGTCATACGGGAAGCGATACTTGTTTTCAAGAAGTGAATCGTGACGATGCGTTTTTATATGATTTGGAGCGAGTGATTTTGGATAGAAAAAATAAGCCTCACACGAAATCATATACTGCTTCATTATTTAAAAAAGGTATTAACAAAATCGCTCAAAAAGTAGGAGAGGAGGCAGTTGAAGTTGTGATTGAGGCGAAAGATGATAACCGAGATTTGTTTTTGAATGAGGCAGCGGATTTGTTGTATCATTTGGAGGTTTTATTGGTTGCTAAAGGTGTAAAATTGCAGGAAGTCGTTGAAATATTAAGAAATAGGCATGAGTAAATTCATGAGTCAATTTTTCATTATAAAAATGAATTTGAATGTTGTACTTTTGTGGCAGATTTTTTTAAATTTAACATAATTATGGAAAAGAATATAACACACAAAGTATTTTTTGATATTACGATTGGCGGAGAAGAAGCTGGTAGAATTGTGATTGGCTTATTTGGTGATATTGTCCCAAAAACAGTTAAAAACTTTTATGAATTATGTACACACGAACATGGTTTTGGCTATAAAGCATCAGGTTTTCACCGTGTAATCAAGGATTTTATGATTCAGGGTGGAGATTTCACAAGCGGTGATGGTCGTGGTGGAAAGTCTATTTACGGTGACCGTTTTGATGATGAAAATTTTGGATTAAAACACACCGGACCTGGTATCTTGTCTATGGCTAATGCTGGTCCAGATACAAATGGTTCTCAGTTTTTTATTACAACAGTAACAACGGCTTGGTTGGATAATCGTCACGTTGTTTTTGGGGAAGTTGTCGAAGGGATGGACGTTGTAAGAGCGATTGAAAACGTACCGACAGACTATTCTGACAGACCTCGACCTGCTGTTGTTATTGCAGATTGTGGTGCGTTGGAAGTAGAAGCGTAAGCAAGTTGGTAATTGTATGTTTTGACGAATCGACATTCAATGTAAATTATATAAATGGAGAATGAAGGTAACTTTATTCTCCATTTTTATTTTGGTATTTTTACTGAGTTTTACGATTAAAATTAAAATTATGAAACCGTTCAGAATAATAGGATTAGGCACAAATTACCCTGAAAATATAGTAAAATCAAGTGATTTAGAATCAAAATATGGTTTACCGAATGGTTGGTCAGAACGTTACTCTGGTGTAAAAGTCAGACATCATGTGATTACTGAAACGAATGCTTTTTTAGGTGCGAGAGCATTGGAAAAAGCATTGGCAAAAGCCGAGATGAAAGTCGATGATATTGACTTATTAATCTCTGCATCAGCAACTTATGACTATCCTTTACCGAATCAATCGAGCTTGATAAAATATGAATTGACTGAAAGTGAAAATACGGATTTTGCCTGTATTGATATGGACGCAACTTGTCTTAGTTTCGTCGCTGCAATGGATTATGCGAGCCGTTTTTTAGATGGGAAAAGGTATCGAAATATTGCGATCGTGAGCAGTGAAATAGCTTCAAAAGGCCTGAACCCAGAGAATTGGGAAACCTTGACGTTATTTGGTGATGGTGCAGCGGCTATGATTTTATCTTTTGATGAAAATGCGGTGGGCGGTGCGGTTCATTTTGATATGAAAACCTATGCGGAAGGAGCTTATAATACGATTATTCGTGGTGGTGGCAATGCTTTGTTCTTTAAGGATAATCCGTATTCGCCAGAGTTGCACTCTTTCAAAATGGAAGGGAAAAAACTGCTGCGAATGGCAAAGCAAAAAATCCCTGTTTTTATGAATGATTTTTTTAAAGATTTAGAAGGAACGATTGAAAATGTTGATTTCATTATTCCGCATCAAGCGAGTAAAATGGGCGTTTGGATGTTTGAGAAACTGTATAATTTTTCAGAAGGTCAGGTGTTACGAAATTTAAAAACTAAAGGTAATTGCATTGCAGCTTCTATTCCGTCGGTTTTGATTGAAAATATGGAAAATGGTACAATTCAGCAAGGACACACAGTATTACTTTGTGGAACAGCCGCCGGTTTTTCAATCGGTGGAATTTTAATAAAAATATAAAGTTATTTTACTCCTATAAAAATATCTGATGTTTTAAAGTGCTGTAATTTCCATAAAAAATACATTTAAATGCAAAATCCTGTACATCAAGTATCAATTGATTTATTGCTTAAAGAGCCGTTTTTTGGACATTTTCTGACGCATTTCAAAAAGCAAATTTCTGATAAAACGGAAACGATAGCGATTGATGTCGATGATAATAATGAGTTGGCACTATTGATCAATGAAACTTACTGGGAGAATACATTGCACAAGGTAGATTTAAAAAAAGGAGAAATTAAACATCAATTGTTACATCTAATTTTTGGTCATCTGAATCGTTCTGAAACTTATCAAAATGATGATTTATTTGGCGTTGCTGCTGATTTGACGATTAATCAGTTGATTGATACGGAACAATTGACCTATGATTCGATTACGTTAAATGATTTTAGTGATATCAACTTGCCACCTAATAAAACGCTCGATTTTTATTATAAGCGATTTTTAGAAATCCTTATTGAACCAGAATATGGGAATACTAATGCTCGACAATTTTTACAAAAAACATTGACGGAATCTCATCAAAAACTCGCTCAACATACACTTTGGGGACAAACAAAGACAAGTGGTGAACAAAAAATTATTGAACAAAAAATCATGGAGGCGTTATCTACTGCTTGGCAACGTTTTGAGCGAAGTAATGATGTTGGTGATTTGCCGCAAGGCTTGGAAATACTCATAAAAGAACGATTAAAAAAACGACAGTCAAGTATTAATTGGAAACGAGTTTTACGATTATTTACGAATAAAAGTAGAAAAACTTTTCTGAAAAATACGATCCGTCGACCTTCAAAACGTTACGGCACGACACCCGGCATGAAAATCTATAAACGTCAAAAAATCTTAATTGCGATAGATACTTCTGCTTCGATTAAAGAAACGTTATTTCAACAATTTTTCGATGAAATCTACCATATTTGGCGACAAGGTGCGCTGATTCATATTGTAGAATGTGATGTCGAAATACACCGATACTATGATTATAACGGGAAAATGCCAAAATTTGTCAAGGGCAAAGGAGGAACGTCCTTTAATCCTGTTATTGCTTACGCAAATGATAAATTTCGAGCAGATGCGATTGTCTATTTTACAGATGGAAAAGGCGAAAAACCGATTGTCAAAAGTCGATGTCCTATTTTGTGGCTGATAGAGGAGCATAAGCAATTGATACCTTATTTTCGCTTTCCGGAATCATTTTTATGAAAAATAAATGAATAAAATGGTATGATTTAGACGATAGGAAATCCGAAAAATATTCATATTCGGTCGATGAAATATTTATGAGGAGCTAAAATGTGTATAAAGTCTCATTATCTTTTTATTAAAAAAAATAACTTTGGCGAATTATTCAATCAATATTTGATACTTCTAAAGGCCAAAGTTTTCCAACTAATATATTAGAACCTTAATTATGAAAGTAAAAATTACTTTCTGGACAAGCATTTTTATGTGTTTTATTGTTCAGAGTTTCGCACAACTGAATTTGAGTACAGAAGTTCGTCCTCGCAGCGAATTGCGTTATGGATTTGCTTCGTTGCCAAGTATTAATCAAGAACCGGCTTATTTAATTAATCAACGCACTCGTTTAACTGCGGATTATCAGAAAGATAATTTAAAATTCAGGTTGACTGGTCAAGATGCAAGAACTTGGGGCGAGGAGGATATGTTATCATTCTACGAAGCTTGGATACATTATGATTTACCAAAAAATTGGGGGATAAGAGTCGGTCGTCAGGCGTTGCAATATGACAGAGGTCGAATGATGGCCGTGCGAAATCGCCGTCAAGAAGGATTTGCGTACGATGCAATTTTGGCGAAATATGCAAAAGATTCGTTGTATGTTGATTTGGGCTATAGCTTGAATAATAGTCAAGCGAATCTTTTTGGTAATCAATTTTTTAATAATAGTACTTTTAAAAATTTCACTTTTGGATATTTAAAGAAATATTTTGATAATGGTCTCATTTTATCAGGGACGGCTATCAGTGCTGGTTATCAAAAAGTAAATTCAGACACTGTTTTTTATAAGCAAACTATCGGAACAAAAGTGATTCATTCGATTGATAAATTTTCATTTCAGGCAGAGGGGTTTTATCAATTTGGAAAGCATAATGACGGTCGTAGTGTATCGGCTTACTTATTAGCAGGAAAAGTAGGGTATAAGCTTTTTAAACAAGGGACACTTACCCTCGGTACAGAATATACGTCTGGTCATGATGCGACAAATACAAATGTAGATTATCAAAATACGTTGCACACCTTTGATATTTTGGAAGGGGCAAGGTTTGCGTTTTGGGGAAATGCGAACCTTTTTAGGAATAATCTTGAAGCACAAACAAACAGTGGTGGATTAACTGAATATTTTTTACGATTAAATCTTAATCCTATCAAAGATTTATCGACGATGATTACGTATTATCAGTTCTATTTGACAAATCCTATCTTTGATGATAATAATGTAATAATGAAACAAAATTTAGGAGGGGAATTAGATATTATTACTAAGTATAGAGTTCAAAAAGGCTCGACGCTGACCCTGGGATATTCGTATATTTTACCGACAAACTCATGGCAGTATATTCAAAATATTGCAGCTAATGAAGGGACAAACGGATATTATCTTTGGTTGTCACTGGCTACAAAAATAGAATTGATGTAAAATAGTAGATAAGGTAAATAGGTAAATATCGAATATTTGCTTTCTAAATAAACACCTATTCAGAAAGTAACGAATATATAAATCTTGTATAATTATGAAATTATTAAACTTCACGATTTTATTTAGCTGTTTGATATTCTTATTTTCGGCATGTGATCCAAATGCAGAATCATCAACTACGACCAGCGAAATAGAACAGGCAGCAACTCAAAAAGTATTAAAAATTGGGGTTGTGCCGCAATTTTCGCCAAAGCGAATTATAACAATTTGGTCTCCTATTATTGAGGAATTGGAGCAGAAAACTGGGTATAAATTTCAAATTATCGGAACGCCGAGTATCCCAGAGTTCGAAAAAGAGTATCAGAAAGGGACATACGATATTGCCTATATGAACCCGTATCATTCGGTCGTAGCGAATCAGATGCAAGGTTATGAAGCGGTACTTCGTGATGGTACGAAGTCGCTTTTTGGAGTTTTAGTGGTCAAAAAAGAAGATAATATTCGAGATATTAAGGAGTTAGATGGCGAAAAGTTATCGTTTCCTGCTCCGAATGCTTTGGGGGCTTCCTTATTGATGCGAACGGAACTAAAGACGGTTCATAATATTGAGATAGAACCGGTTTATGTCAAAACGCATACGAACTCTTATCTAAGTGTTTTGGAAGGAAAAACCCGTGCTGGAGGTGGCGTTATGCGTACTTTCAATGAGTTGGGCGATGATATTAAAAATCAATTGCGTATATTTTATGAAACTCAAAAAACGCCTCCGCATCCGATTGTAATTCATCCGAGAGTAGATAAGCAAACTCGTGAAGCGGTTGTCAATGCTCTGTTAGAGATGGGGAGCGATGAGGAACTTAATGCGTATTTAGAAAAGATTCCGATTAAAAAAATCACAAAAACTACTCAAGAAGCGTACAGAATGTTGGAGGATTTAGGGATGGAAAAATTTTATGTCAACCCTGATTAGCGTTTTAAATTATTCTGGAGGTAATTAACAATAATCAACCAAACATGGGAATATTTATTTACTTTAGAGGCTAAGTGATGAAGAATAAATAGTCAATATTATAATACTTTTTCTTTTTCCGAATAACTTTACTAAAAAAAATCACCTCATAACGTTCGGTTGTTTCATGATTTTTTGGTTTGTTCTGAAAAAGAAATCAAACGTACCTGATGGTGCTGTTTATTCATCACTAAACACGAAACTACAAGCAATCAATTGATGATAGATTTCTTTAATAAGCTACCTTTTAGACGCAAACTTGTCTTGATTAATGTTGCGATAATACTACCGGTGATTATCATTGGTACGATTATCAGCATTTATATTATCAAAAAGAATGGAAGGTTGGCTGTAGAAAATCAAGTAACGGCTTTTTCAGATTTGACAACGGCTTTTGTAGTACCTAATCTTTTATTTGATGATAAAAATGCTTTGAAAGACGATTTAGATAATTTTAAAGCATTACCAGATGTCACTTATGCAGCCGTTTTGAATACGAAAAATGAAGTTATTGCCAGTTATAAAATGATTGACAGTACAGTTTTAAGTGCTTATTTAGAAAATAAAACGAATCGGTTTGAGGACAAAAACTTTATTCATTATAAAGCTATTCAGTACAAAAATGAAAATCTGGGAACGCTGTTTATCATCAACAATACAGATAATTTACAAAAATTATTAAAGAATATTTACATTGGAATTGTGTTCTTGAGTGTGTTAGCTTTTGTGTTGTTGATTGTAGCAAGTTCGTGGATTCAAAAAATCATCACTCGTCCAATTTTCGAATTGGTTAAAATGATCGAAGCTGTTGTTAAAACTCAAAATTACAGAAAGCGAATAGAAAATAATCCGTACGGTGATGAAATTAGCATTTTGTACAATAATTTTAATAAAATGCTGGAAACGATTGATTCAACGACTGTGTCTAAAAATTATTTAGATAATGTGATGGCGTCACTGGCTGAAATGGTTATTGTACTCAATAATGATGGTCAAATTAATACAATTAATGAGGCGGTTACTCGTCTGACAAATTTTACGATTAAGGATTTAAAAAATCAGTTTCCAACTATATTATTAACTGATTTTCAGGGTATTAATGACGAAAGTCAAGGACTGAAATATGAGACGATTTTACAAACAAAGCATCAAAAAAAGGTTCCTGTTTCGGTTTCGGTCACGACTTTTATCAATAATGAAAATCAAAGAAGAATTATCTTATCTATCCGAGATATCACGAAACGAAAGGCGGCAGAAGAAGAATTAAAAGCCAATTTTGCTAAATTAGAACGGACAAATACGGAATTACAGGAGTTATCTTATATTGTCTCTCACGATTTGAAAGCACCGATTCGAGGAATAGGAAGCTTAGTGACTATGATGCGTGAAGACTTTAGGGCAGAGAATTTATCAAAAGAGATGATTAACGACTATTTTCAATTGATTCAAAAACGGATTTATCGTATGAATAGTTTGATTAATGGTATCTTAGAGTTTTCAAAAATCGGTCATCAAGATATTGAAGCCAAAGAAGTCAATCTGCAAGAACTTGTAGCTGAAGTTATAGATACGGTTGTTCCTGATGATTTCGAGATCAATCTGCCAAACGAATTACCTTCAATTATCTTTAATCAAACAGAAGCTTATCAGATTTTTCAAAATTTAATTGGAAATGCTGTCAAATACAATGATAAGTCAGCTGGAAAAATTGATATTTATTGGAAAGATTTAGGAAACAAATTTCAATTTACAATCAGAGATAACGGTATTGGAATTGCTAAAAAATACCATGATAAGATTTTTAAGGTATTTCAAATGTTAGAATCTCGAGATTCTATAGAAAGTACAGGAATAGGCCTGGCTATTGTCAAAAAAATAATTGATAAAGCCGGTGGTAAAATATGGATTGACTCCAATTATGATGTGGGTGTTGCTTTTGTTTTTGAGCTGCCTCAAAGCGTGTAGCCTTTATTATTAACTATGAATTAAATTTTGCATTTTATTATTTTTTTGTTAATAATTTGATAGAATATTAATGAGATATCAAATTATTAATCTAAAATTTTTTATTGTAGCGCAAAACAATTTTCTTAGTATAGTATTGATTACAATCAAATTATCAACTACTAATTATCATTATGACGATTTTTGTAAAAAAAATTTAGAAACCAAATAAAACCATAAAGCATGATTCTTGGCATTTTAAATGAAAATGACCAAAGAGTTGCCATTGTACCACAATTGATTAAAAAATTTCAAAAACTTAATTTTGAAGTTTGGATAGAATCAAAAGCTGGAGAAAGTGCGAATTATTCTGATGCAGAATATGAAGCCGCAAATGGCAAGGTCACTAATAAAGAAGAGATTCTCTCTAATGCTGATGTTTTAGTAACGTATCAACCGCCTTCTGATGCGGATTTACGACAGTTGAAGTCTAAAACATTGGTTATCAGTTTATTCGCTCCGTACATCGATGATTCTGTCGTTGAGCATTTGAAGCAGTTTGATATCATTCCATTCAGTTTGGATATGATTCCTCGAACGACAATCGCTCAGTCTATGGATGTTTTATCCTCTATGGCTTCTGTTGCAGGTTATCGAGCCGTTCTGGAAGCAGCGAATTATTTACCACGTTATTTTCCGATGTTAATCACGGCTGCTGGAAGTATCAAGCCTTGTTCGGTGGTTATATTGGGTGCAGGTGTCGCAGGATTGCAAGCGATTGCGACTGCAAAGCGACTCGGTGCGGTTGTCGAAGCTTCTGATCCTCGTGCGGCTGCACGAGAAGAGGTCTTGAGTTTGGGAGCGAAGTTTATTGAGGTCGAAGGAGCTAAAGATGATTCGGCAGCCGGCGGTTATGCTGTTGAGCAGTCGAAAGATTTTTTAGAACGACAAAAAGCACATGTTCAAGAACGAGCAATGAAAGCCGATATTATTATTACAACGGCACAAGTTCGTGGTCGAAAAGCACCGATTTTGATACCAGCATCAACGGTTGAAAAGATGAAAACAGGCTCTGTTATTGTCGATTTGGCAGCTTCAACTGGCGGTAATTGTGAACTTACACAAGATGGAAAAGTTATCAAACACAATGGCATTACGATTATCGGTGATTCTAATTTAGCTGCAAAAATGCCGACCGATTCCAGTTTTTTATTTTCCAATAATATTCATAACTATCTCAAAATAATGGTTAAAGATGGTAAAATTGATTTAGATTGGGAAAATGAAATCATTGCGAAATCTTGTCTTAAATAAAATAATTGATTGTTAAATTGTTGAATTGCTATACTGTGAATCAATGGTAGGAAATATCACTGATTCAATCAAAACGGTCTAACAATTTAACAGTCTGACAGTCCAACAATGAATCAATGTTAGAATTTATAAGCGACAATATATTTCAAATCTATATTTTGTGTTTAGCGATATTTTTAGGATTTGAAGTCATTTCAAAAGTGCCAACTGTCTTGCACACACCTTTGATGTCGGGTGCGAATGCGATTAGTGGCGTGGTTATTATCGGTGCGATTTTACTCATCAGAAAGTCGGCATCTGACGATTATCTTAATTTGATTTTAGGTTTTCTAGGAATCGTTTTAGGAATGATCAATGTGGTCGGTGGATTTATGGTTACAGACCGAATGTTAGAAATGTTCAAAAAGAAAAAATAGTTCTTTTCCCGCAGATTTCGCAGAGAATGCAGATTTTTATGTCTGATCGCAATTTGGAATTGCTTATCAAATACTCAGAAAATAAATCAGTAGAAACCAGCGAAAATCAGCGAAATTTGCGGGAGTAATTCAAAAAAATGTTAAACACAATTATAGAAATAGGATATTTTATAGGTGTAATTTTATTTATTATAGGATTACGTAAGTTGAGTTCGCCTGATTCTGCTCGAACAGGGAATTTGTACGCCGCTGCAGGAATGGGGTTAGGAATCATTGCTTCGATGCTTGCACCCTTGGGCGATGTACCGAATAATTACGCTTGGATTTTTGGTGGAATGATAGTTGGAAGCGGTATTGGGGCTTTTGCTTCTAAAAAAGTCGCCTTGACCGATATGCCACAATTAGTATCATTATTTAATGGTTTTGGTGGTGCCTGTGCGGTATTGATTGCTTCAGTTGAGCTAAACAATGGTTTCTTTGGAGAAAGTGAAATGACCTCGACGCAGTTAGGAACAATACTTTTTGCATTGTTTGTCGGTGCAGTTGCATTCACAGGAAGTTTATTGGCTTGGGCAAAATTAGATGGGAGAGTTAAAGATAAATCATTAAAATTGCCGGCTCCAACTTTTATCAATAATGGATTACTTATCGTAATTGTAGGCTTGATCGCTTATTTAGTTGGTTTCGATGTAAATGTTGACGATGCCTTTAAGTTAAGTATGTTAATTTTAGGGTTATCACTGCTTTACGGTTTTACCTTCGTGATTCCGATAGGTGGGGCGGATATGCCCGTGGTGATTTCTTTGTTAAATTCCTTCACAGGTTTAACCGCAGCCGCTGCAGGCTTGATTTACGGTAACCAAATTATGTTGGTAGGTGGTATTTTAGTTGGTGCTTCAGGGACAATTTTGACGATCTTGATGTGTAACGCCATGAATCGTTCGCTGTGGAATGTCATTTTCGGTTCGTTTGGTGGTGGTGAAACAGCTGCTGCAAAAGGCGTTGATGGAGATGTGAAAGAAATCGGCTTACAAGATATGGCGATTCAATTATTTTATTCAAAGTCGGTGATGTTTGTGCCAGGCTATGGTTTGGCTGTCGCACAGGCTCAAAAAGCGTGTAAGGAATTGGACGATTTACTCGAAGCAAATGGGGTAGAAGTACGCTACGCAATTCACCCAGTTGCAGGTCGTATGCCAGGTCACATGAATGTATTATTGGCGGAAGCCGATGTGCCTTATCCGAAATTATTAGATTTAGAAGAGGCGAATGATGCCTTACCAAATGTAGATGTTGTCATTGTTGTGGGTGCGAATGATGTTGTCAATCCTTCTGCCAATGATGATCCTGGTAGCCCAATTTACGGCATGCCAATCATTAATGTGACTGATGCTAAACATACAGTTGTAATGAAACGCTCGATGAGTTTTGGTTACGCAGGTATTCAAAATCCGCTATTTTTTCATGACAAAAACAAGATGTTATTTGGCGATGCGAAGAAGAGTTTGCAGGCTTTGGTGAGTGAGGTGAAGGATCTGGGGTAAGATTTTAATCAACTGTAGAGGCTATTAATAAAAAAGCGTTCAACGAATTTTATCATTGAACGCTTTTGATTTTTATTAAATTTATTAATCCAAAATTACAACGCCGTCAGCTAAGAATTTAAACTCTTTCTTAGGAGCATTAATTTTTGCAATTTCGTCTTCCGATTTTCCTGCATCTTCTGCTAAGTGTTTCAATTCATCAACAGAGGTTTCTTCGATAAATGCGTTTCCGTGCATGACGACTTTTTTACCCGAAAGATCAAGCGGCATGAAAAAACCGTAATCTTTAAATTTGACAAACATCACTTCATCTTCTGGATTATCAGAAACGATTGTCATCCAACAACCTTTATTCTGGCAAACTGATTCTACTTTTCCTTCTACTTTTACGTTTTCGACACCACCTTTTTTATCCATTTGAGCCAACAACTTATCATAAGAAATCGCTCCTTTTTCAGAAATAGTTTCACCGTAATGTTTTCCTTCTACACGTTCGACTGTTTTTGGCGAGCAAGCTGCTAACAAGCCGATTGCTATTGCAAAAAATAAAATTCTCTTCATTTGTATAAAATTATGTTAGAATAATCAATATTTAAAAATATCTTTCAGCCGCAAAAATAAGATTTAGTTGATAATAAAAAAGTGATTATTCGTATTCATTAAGGTATAATTAACAGTTGGAGAGATAGAAAAATCAAAATTGCTTCATAAAATTTGAATTAATCACCTCAAAGTAGATACCTCGAATAATATTTTGGCAATTTTTCATTTAAAAATTGAATAATTACGAAATATGTAAAGTTTGCCATCAGATAATAATTAGTCATCTATACGACCAAAATTATTAAAATTATCAGAAAGCCCTTGACATGTTTCGAGTCGCTCGGGCATTTTCGATATTATTTCGATACTGTAACTTTGGTGTAATTGCTTCTTGAAATGTAATTGTAAAACTGTTATTTTCATTTTTAGTAATGACAACTTTTGTTGGAGATTTTGACTTTTTATTTTCGAAAGTAGCTACACCATTATGGTAGTTCGTTAATTCAAATTTAGTAGAAGATTTATCCGTTCCGAAGTTAGAAACGTAGTAAATCTTATTTTTAATTTTTTTGATTTGCATAGATTCTACAAACGTAGTATCACCATTTTGAATCAAATATCCCTTCGCTTTCAAAGTATTTTTATCCGTTTTAGTCCACTTTTCGTATGATACACCGTCGGGTGTTGTATTTGACCAAGCTCCTGTGAGCCATTGGAAATCAGCTACTGTAATCTTTGTAATTTCTTTAGTATTGGTTTTGTCACTTTTTGGTCTTGTCGTTTGATATTCTTTTTTTGTAGCATGATTTTTTGCAATTTTTGCTTCTTGCTCTGCTTTTCTTTTGATCGCTTCATAATCAGTATCATCAGACATATTTGAAGCTGGTGCGGGTGGAAGATGCCGTTTTATTTTTTCACCTATAACCTCTCGACTAGCGTTGGCAGACTCTACTTGTATTTCGGGTGAACTCGGTCTGGTAGGAGTTGCGAAAGGAGTGCTACCAGATTTTGTTTTCGCCTTAGGTGTAAGATTAGGCTGAGTCGAAGGTGACACCTGTTCTTGTTTTTTATCGTAAGAAGCGTTATCAGTGATAATCGGTTGTCTTTCGGTTTGAGAACTTTTTTTAGCGATTCTATCACCTTTTTCTGCTACCGCAGTTTGTTCTGTTTCCTCTAAAGTCTCAGGTGCATATTCTTTACGCCAGTCAGAGCCTGCTTTAGTCATAGCAAGTTCCTTTTGTTGTTGATTTTCAACTGTAATCATTTGATTATCAGCGACTAAACTATTGCCGTTTTTAAATAAAGCAATAGCGGAAACCATGGCAACAATGGCAATAACTGCAGCTGCTGTAGAAATATAGCGATAGATTCGACGAGTACTACGGACTTTATCCTGGTCCAGTTTTTCCTCCAGTTTTGCCCAAGCACGTCGAGAAGGCTTTTCTTCTAATAGATGCTCATTATCTTTAAAAAGATTTGATATGTAATCTTCTTCGTTATACATTTTAATTAACTGTTGAGTGTTAATTATTAATTATTTTATATAAATCGTAATTACTGCGTTACGTCAATAATTATTAGTTAATAATTAATATTAAAAATTAGCTTCTTCCTGCAGCGTACGAATCAGGATAATTTTTTTCTACCAATTCTCTCATTCGCTTTTTTGCTAAAATCAATTGAGATTTTGAAGTATTGATACTGATTCCTAAAATTTCAGCGATTTCTCTATGTTTATATCCTTCAATCACGTACATATTAAAGATTGTTCGATAACCTGTCGGCAACATATTTAATAAATCTAAAATATCTTTTGCTGCTAAATTATCTTCTACTACGGCTCTTGTTGGCAATGTGATATTTGAAATTTCTACCGAAAGTTTGAAATTATTGTTCTTACGTAAAAACATCAAAGCTTGATTGACCATAATTCGACGAACCCAACCTTCAAAACTTCCTGTACCTTTGAATTTGTCAATGTTTGACAGCACTTTGTAAAAACCTTCTACCATTACATCTTCGGCATCTTGATAATTCTTTACGTATCGACGGCACACTCCAAACATTTTGGGTGCATATCGGTCATAAAGAAATTTCTGAGCTCGACGTTCCTTGTTGCGGCATTTTTGTATTAATTCCTGTTCTGTCACTGATTTTGGCAGTTTTTTTATGGAGTGTAAATTTCGTTATGTCATAGTAGGTTGATGTATTTATTTTGATAACTTTATACTTTCATAATCAGCTAGTTATGTTGTTTTATCGTCGCAATGAATACTTCAATCTACTTATCAATCCATTGCATTTTATTTACACTTTAAAAAATAACCTTTGATTGAAATCTCACCTGATTGATGTTATTCAATTCGTTTTTGGTGTATGCAATGTGATAAATTATTTTATTATCTAATCTTTATACCGTTTTAATTATTGACGAATATAGTGAATTAGAGAAGTTGTCGCCAATAAAAAAATGACTTTACCATCTCCTTTTAAGATAATAAGGTCAAAAAGTAAAGATTTTGAATGATCCCAGTTATATTATTTTCACCTGTAAATACCATTTGTACAAAATAAATTTAAACTTTTTTCTAACTGAATCCATATATTTTCGTTGGTTTATACGTTTCCTGTCAGAGTAAGTGATGTATTAGATATTTGATACTAAACTTTAATACAAATCCTTAACTTCGTACCTTAATTCTATAAACTAAGAATTATCTTATTTCGGTAATTCTTAGTTTATAATTCTTAGTTAAAAAAAGCATGATTCAAAAAATTGTAAGTAATTTATTATTGTTATTGCTAACTACTTCATTAATTGCTCAAGATATTGCTATTGGTGAATGGAAAGCACATTTACCATTTCGAAAAGGCGTGAGCGTTACACAGAGTGAAGATAAAGTGTATTTGGCGTACGAAGCACAAATCGCAATTGTTGACAAGGTGGAGTTATCTATCGAAAGGTTACATAAAGTAAATGGCTTGAGTGATATTAATATTCAGACGATTCGATATAACAGGGACAATGCAACGCTATTGATTGCTTATGAAAATGGGAATATTGATTTAATCAAAAATGGACAAATCAATAATATTGTTTCTATTAAAGAAACTTTGACATACACAGATAAAACTATCAATCATATATCTTTTGATGGGGATTATGCGTATTTGGCGTGTAACTTCGGGGTCGTGCAAGTGAATGTCGTTCGAAACGAAGTCAAGGGAACTTTTCCCTTTTCTAATCCCGAGAAAGTCAATGCTACGGCGGTCTTAGACGGTAAAATATATGCCTTTACAGATCAAGGGGTTTTTGAAGGCGATACGACTTTAAATCTTTTAGATTTTTCAAGTTGGCGAAAGCAAGACGAAACAAATAATTTATGGTCGGATACGTATTCCTATTCGGCGACTATTTTTCAAGATAAAATGTATGCAGGTATTAATGATACGTTGAAAGTTTTTGAAAATAATCGTTGGGAAAAATTCACCGTTTATGAATGGTCGGGCGTAGCATTTGATACCTTACCTCAATTTTACAACGCAAATTACGAGATTAAATACATTGAACCAGATTATAACAACACTGGGCTTGTGATCTCTTGGGACGGAAAACTAACGCCTGCTCGTATGACGACTTTGTCAGCAGATGGAACGTATTATATTGGTTATAATCCAGAATTATTTGCTGATTTGAATCAGGTTATTGCTGACCAAAACGGAAGACGTTGGTATGTCGATGAGCTTCGTGGCGGGTTTTATCAAATTGGTGGTACAAACGCTGCTATCACTCCAAACGCTCCGTTTGACGAAGGTGTTCAGGGGCTTACCGTTAGTGAAAATAGTCAAGTTTGGGTTGCCAGTGGAACGATTGAAAACTGGACAGGAACAGGCGATTATTCAGGAACTTTCTTATTAAATGAAGGATTCTGGAAGCGTTATAGTAACAATGCCTATGCAGAGTTAGAAGGTGTTCCGGATCATATTCGAGTGGTGAGTCATCCGAGCAATGGTAAAACATATATTGGTACATTTGGCGATGGTGTTGTAGAAGTAGATGGTGAAAATATCACGGTTTATAAAGAGGGAACTTCACTTCAACCGGATGTTTTAGATCAATCAAAATATAAAGTTTCGGGGTTAGCATTTGATGATAACGGGAATCTTTGGGTGAGTAATTATGGAGCCGATAGACCGATTTCTGTATTTAAAACGGATGGAACTTGGACGAGTTTTGATGCTCCGAGTGCTTTCAAAAGAATCACAGATGTCATTGTTGATTTTAATGGTTATAAATGGTTTGCTACGAAAAGTAGTGGAAGCGGAAGCGGAATCTTAGTGTTTGATGAAGGGGATTTGAACGTAGCTGGTGATGAACGTTATGCGATTTTAACTTCGGACAACTCTGCTTTACCTAATAATGATGTGATTAGCTTGGCACTTGATGCAGACGGTGAGGTTTGGGTCGGAACGTCACAAGGGACAATGCTTTTTGAGTGTACCTTTAAAGTATTTGAGGGCGAATGCTTCGGTCGTCGAGTTGTGACTTCTGCAGATGATTTTGGAGATTATTTATTAAAAGCACAGACGATTAATGCCATCATGGTTGACGGTGCAAATCGTAAATGGTTTGGTACAACCGCCGGTATTTTTGTGCAATCTGATGATGGAGAAGAGGAAGTTTTACGTTTTAATGTCAATAATTCACCGTTGTATAGTAACAACATTACGGCTTTAGCAATAGACGATGAAACAGGCGAAGTTTATATTGGCACAGATAGAGGATTGATTTCTTACAAAAGCGATGCGACCAAAGGAACGGAAATACACAATGAAAGTGAAGTTATCGCTTATCCAAATCCTGTACGACCAGGTTATAATGGGGTAATTGCGATTCGTGGCTTAGTTGAAGAGGCAAATGTTAAGATTACGGATATCAATGGTGTGTTGATTTACGAAACCAGAGCAAATGGCGGACAAGCGATTTGGGATGGCAGAGATTATAACGGTCGTAAAGCAGCATCAGGAGTTTATCTGGTTTTTAGTGCTCGCAGAGATGGCTTAGATGCCATGGTGACTAAGATTCTTTTTATTAATTAGGAATTGATAAGGCTACTAAGTTCAATTACTAAAATTACTGAAGATAGAAATAAGAAAAAATAGAATTAATAATTACGGTTAATTCCTAACGATTAATTCCTAATCAATTTTATGTTGATCAAAACAAAAGGTATTGTTTTAAGAACGGTAAAATACTCTGAAACCAGCTTGATTTGTGATGTTTACACCGAAAAACTAGGGTTGCAAACCTACATTATTTCGGGCGTACGGAAAAAAAATGCGAAAATCGGTGCGAGTTTGTTACAAGTCATGTCTTTGTTGGATATTGTAGCCTATCATCGAGAGAATAAAGAAATGCACCGCACCAAAGAAATCAAACCTGCTTACGTTTATTCCGAAATTCCTTTTCAGTTACAAAAAAGTGCTGTCGGCGTTTTTATCGCTGAATTATTACAAAAGACCGTTAAAGAAGCTCCGCCTAATTCAGCGTTATTTGAATTTATTTGGAATACCTATATGTATCTGGATTTGACTAAAGATTCTGTTGCTAATTTACATTTAATATTTATGGTGCAACTAGCTGAATATCTTGGATTTATGCCAGGTGGAACTTATGAGAAAGAAAAGTCTTATTTTGATTTAAAAGAAGGCATTTTTACCGTCGAAGAACCCTTGCATACGTATAGTTTGAGTCATCATCAAAGCGATTTATTACAAAAATTAAGCGATTTACCAATTACGGAATCACACAATATACAACTCACCCGATACAATCGTCAAAAGTTGTTAAACCGTTTGATTGAGTTTTATCAATATCATATAGATGATTTTCAAACATTAAATTCACACGAAATTTTTAAAGAAGTTTTTTAATATTTCGGAAAAGTAGAACGGTGAAAAATTGCCGTTCTACTTTCAATACTCGATTGTTTTGGAGTGTATAAAGTAAAAATCCTAAATGTCATCGTTGAACATTTTAATTGTTTTTTTATTCTAATACGACAGTTAAAACAGCGATTATTACACTCTTAAAATAGATAAAAACGAACCGTGTTAAAGATAGCCTACGACGAAATATATCAGCATCCTTTACCAGAAGGTCATCGTTTTCCGATGATAAAATATGAACTGATTCCACAACAATTAATCTACGAAGGCACAATAACGGAAGCCAACTTATTTTCGCCAGAGCCTTTGGATGAACTGACAATTCTTACAACACACGATACGGATTATTGGCGAAAGCTAAAAAATTTAGAACTTACTCGTAAAGAAATTCGAGCGACAGGTTTTCCGCTTTCCGCAAAATTAGTAGAGCGAGAAATCCGAATTGCGAAGGGAACAATTGACTGTGCTTTGTTCGCACAAAAATACGGAGTAGCACTCAATGTCGCTGGTGGAACACATCACGCTTTTACCAATCGTGGCGAAGGTTTTTGTTTGTTAAACGATATTGCAATTGCTGCTAACTATCTGTTAAACAATAACTTAGCACGGTCTATTTTAATTGTTGATTTAGATGTGCATCAGGGCAACGGAACGGCAGAAATATTTCAAAACGAAAGTCGTGTTTTTACATTTAGTATGCACGGTGAACACAATTATCCGTTGCGAAAAGAAGTTTCTGATTTGGATATTGGTTTGCCTGACAAAACGACTGACGCTGTTTTTTTGGCGACATTAAAAGAAACGCTACCTCGATTAATTGACAATTTAGAACCGGATTTTATATTTTATTTATCGGGTGTTGATATTTTGGAAACAGACAAATTGGGGCGATTAAGTGTGTCTATGAATGGCTGTAAAGAGCGAGATAGATTCGTTTTTCAGCAATGTTTGGATAATGAAATCCCAGTTGCGGTGAGTATGGGCGGAGGTTATTCTCCTCGAATCGCACATATTGTAGAAGCTCATTCGAATACTTTCCGATTAGCTCAAGAACTATTTTTTTAAACTTTAGGAATTATTTAAAACCATCATTTTGTTTCTTTTTTTAATAACTATTTTAGTTATAAATGAGTTACCGAGGTCTTGGGAGGAGCGAAGTGACAATAAATTAGTGGTCAAGCGATGAATAAAATCTTGAATCTTTTAAAAAAACAGTAATTTTGGGCAAACTGAAAATCCGAAAGATGACAAGATTTGTAATATATACCTTCGAATTATTTTATCACGTTGTGGATAGCATCATTAAGCGAGTGTTGCGGGGGGCAAAACGACCAACCTGGTGGCTCACAACAGAACTTTCTCGAAAGACAATGCGTCGAACAATTGATCATAGTTTGGGTTGGGGAACAGAATGGTATAGAAATCTTCAAAAAATCAGTGCGAGAGCCTTACGAAACGATTCGGATATTTTTAGTTCCGAAATTCAGTTGAATAACTGCACGATGGAATGGTTCGGGCAAAGTATGAAGAAACAGAATAGAGCGATTTTGTACTTTCATGGTGGCGGCTATGTTTATGGTTCGACAGACACACATCGTAATTTCATCAACCGTTTAGTCAAAAAAACAAGTACTGATGTTTATAGTGTTAACTATCGATTGGCTCCCGAAAACCCTTTTCCTGCAGCAGTCGAAGATGCTCAAAATGCGTATGATTATTTATTGAATAAATTACCAAACGAGCATATCATCATAATGGGCGACTCTGCCGGCGGTTCGTTATGTACAGCGATTATGTTTGAAAAGAAGCGATTACCTAAAGCTGCCGTACTAATTTCTCCGTGGGTCGAGCCGATGGCAAAAGGTGGCTCAATTGATACAAATGACGAATACGATATTGGCGGACAGCCGTTTTTACTGGATTGTGCAGAGAAATATCTACAAAATCAAGATGAAAAAAATCCGTTGATTACGCCAATATATGGCAATATGTCAGCTTTTCCACCAATGCTGATTCAAGTCGGCCAGTGTGAAGTTTTATTAACACAAATTCAAGAATTTACGAAAAAAGCAAAAGCGGAAAACGTGGATATAACTTACATGGAGTACGAAGATATGTTCCACACTTTTATTATTTCAAATCCGAATATTCCACAAAGTGAATCAGCAATGGAAGATATCGGGAAATATGTAAAGAAGCAGTTGAAGGTGTAATTTTACGTGCTTTTTTAAAGCTTCAAAAGCATTGAAAGTACAGAACAAAATTTATCCTTAATGTATCTTCAATGCTTTTTCTACTAAAAAAATAGGTCAAACTTAGGAACGGTGAAAGTTGTTATCGAACCCTTATCGGTAACTCTGAATAAAAACCTTAATCGATCTAACTCACTGCACTGACAACGGTTTTAATCGTATTTGCGTCTCCCATCGTATAATAATGCAAACACGGAGCGCCTTTTTCCTTTAACTCTTGCGACTGCATAATGCACCATTCAATACCAACTTGACGACGAGCTTCAGCGTTTTTAGCTTTCATAATTGCTGTCGCTAAATCTTGTGGCAAATCAATAGAAAATAAACGAGGTAGAGAGTTTAATTGATACTTTTTAGTAACAGGTTTTAATCCCGGAATAATCGGAACATTGATACCGATTGCTCGACAATCCTCTACGAATTTGAAATATTTTGCATTATCGAAAAACATCTGTGTCACGATATAGTCTGCCCCAGCATCGACTTTTTGTTTCAAAAAGAAAAGGTCGTTATCATAATTAGGCGATTCAAAATGCTTTTCTGGATAACCAGCGACACCGATACAAAAATCCGTACTCGAACCATTCACAACATTTGGATCAAGATAATGCCCTTCATTCATTTCGTGTACTTGCTTTACCAGATCTTCTGCGTAAGCGTGACCACCTTTTTCAGGAATAAATTTTCCCTCAAATTTTCGGGCATCGCCTCGAAGTGCCAGAACATTATCGACGCCCAAAAAACTTAAATCAATCAAAGCATCTTCCGTTTCTTCGGTCGTAAAACCGCCACAAATCAAGTGAGGAACAGCATCAACGTGATAACGATTCATAATAGCCGCACAAATTCCAACTGTTCCAGGGCGTTTACGAATTGCTGTTTTTTCATAAAAACCACTTTCCCGCTTCGTATAAATAAACTCCTCTCGATGATATGTCACATCAATAAAAGGCGGTTTAAACTCCATCAAAGGGTCAAGCGTATCAAAAATCGATTGAATGCTTCCGCCTTTCATCGGTGGCAATATTTCAAAAGAAATTAGTGTTTTTCCTTTTGCCTGTTCTATATGTTCTGTTACTTTCATAAGTCGTTTATACAATTTCCAAAATAGTAAACAAAGTTAGTAACTACATTACTAAAAATGAAAATAATCTAAACCGCTTAACACAATTTAGACTTATTGTAAAATGATGTGATTTTGATAAAAATCAAAAACTATCCGTCATTCTTGCATACGCAGGAATGACGGATAGTTTGAGAATGAATCACAACTTATCGCATCGCTTTATAAGCGTTTATCAAGCCATTTGTAGAAGCATCGTGCGAATTAACTTTCTCATTATCAGCTAATTCTGGTAATATTTTCTTTGCCAGTTGTTTCCCTAACTCAACGCCCCATTGATCAAAGCTGAAAACATTCCAAATAATACCTTGTACAAAAATCTTGTGTTCGTACATCGCAATCAAATTGCCTAAAGTATAAGGTGTAATTTGTTTCACCAAAATAGAATTGGTCGGACGATTACCTTTGAACACCTTAAATGGTGCAAGTGTCTCGATTTCTTCCTCTGATTTTCCAGCCGCTTTCAGTTCTGCCAAAACTTCCGAGTCCCATTTTCCATTCATTAACGCCTCCGTTTGTGCGAAAAAGTTCGATAATAATTTATCATGATGATCGCCGATCGGATTATGTGAAATTGCAGGTGCAATAAAATCGCATGGAATTAATTTTGTCCCTTGATGTATCAATTGATAGAAAGCGTGTTGACCGTTTGTACCGGGTTCACCCCAAATAATCGGGCCAGTTTGATAATTGACAGGTTGACCATCACGACCGACATATTTTCCATTACTTTCCATATTTCCTTGTTGGAAATAAGCTGCAAAACGGTGTAAATATTGGTCGTAAGGCAAAATGGCTTCCGAATCCGCCTCAAAAAAGTTATTGTACCAAATTCCGATTAAAGCTAAAATAACAGGGATATTTTTATCAAAATCCGCCGTACGGAAATGCTCATCCATGGCGTGAAATCCTTCTAATAGTTGCTTGAAATTATCAAAACCAATCGTACAAGCAATTGACAAACCGATACCAGAGGTCAAAGAATAACGACCACCAACCCAGCTCCAAAACTCAAACATATTGTCGGTGTCAATACCAAACTTGGCAACACCTTCGGCATTCGTAGAAAGTGCGACAAAATGCTTCGCTACATGAGCGTCATCTTTCGCATGTGTTAAAAACCAGTCACGAGCAGAATACGCATTGGTCATCGTCTCTTGTGTCGTAAAAGTCTTTGACGCAATCATAAATAAAGTCGTCTCTGCATTGACTTTTTTCAGCGTTTCCGCAATATGCGTTCCATCTACATTTGACACATAATGCACCGAAATTCCATCTTGCCAGTAAGGTTTCAGGGCTTCCGTCACCATATAAGGCCCTAAGTCCGAACCACCAATTCCGATGTTCACAATATCCGTAATTCGCTTGCCCGTGTAGCCTTTCCAGTCGCCATTAATGACCTGATTTGAGAAACTTTCCATCTTTGCCAAAACAGCGTTGACGTCAGGCATCACATCTTTTCCATCGACCATTACAGGAGTATTGGAGCGATTGCGTAAAGCAGTATGCAGCACGGCACGACCTTCTGTTTCGTTGATAATTTCGCCAGAAAACATATCGTTTATGGCTTCCGCCAAATTTGTTTCTTTCGCTAATTCTATCAATAAATCAAGCGTTTCTTGATTGATTCTATTTTTAGAAAAATCAACTAAAATATCTTCAAGCTGTATCGAGAAGTTTTGAAAACGATTAGCATCTTTTTCAAACAACTCTTTTAAGTGCGTATTTTTGATTAAGCTAAAATGCTCCTCTAAGCCTTTCCATGCCTTTGTTTCTGTCGGATTTTGTCGTTTTAACATAGTTGTATATTTTTACTTCTTTGATTTTAAAATTGGTTTTTCACAAATATACATATTTTCATAGTGTTAAATTTACACCTTGATTAAATTTAGGTTAAAGTTTTGATGATTTATCAAGGTACGATTGCGGTTTTATTTACAATTTTCCTCTAATAATTCATTCACTTCTTGTCCGTATTTTTCTTCGAAACCCAGTGTTTTTGCTTTCGCTAAATCAGCACACATCGCTTCTTTATTGGCGGAAGCCAGATAGACTAAAGCACGATTTTTATAAGCGTACGCATTTTCTGGAAAGAACTCAATCGACGTATTAATATCTTTAATTGCTCCTTCAAAATCTTTGGCCTGATACTTTGCAAAACCTCGATTATTATAGACATAGGCTTGATTTTGAACAGGAATATTTTCATTGAAAGTTGTAATAACTTTGGTATAGTCCTCAATCGCTTGCTCGAAATTATCCGCTAACGAATAGGTAAAAAAATCGGCTCTGGCTTCATATGCAAAATCGTATGCTGGATTGATTTCGATGGCTCTTTTAAAATCGGCTAAAGCCGCATCATAATATCGTAGCCGCTTATTTAAGATTGCACGATAAACGAAACTCTCTTCATCATTATCGTTTAACGTAATTAACTTGTCAAATTTCTCAATAGCGGCTTCATTGTCGCCTAAGCTATACAACGTATTGGCTTGAATCCGTAGCAAATCCAAGTTTGTTGTATCTTTTTCGATAGCTTTATTAATATCTTTTAAAGCTTTTTGGTTTTCACCAATGTCCTTATACATCGTACCTCGGTAAGCAAAAGCTTGAAAATAGTCAGGATTTAGCTCGATGGTTTTGTTCATCGCTTCGATTCCTTCGAGCGGTTTGTTTAACGCAAAAAGCGAACGACCTTTAATTGTCCATGCAAAATAATCTTGTGGATTATCCTTTAAAACTCGATTTACTGTTGTTAAGGCTTTCTCAAATTGATTATCATTGAAATAATTGACAGCGTCTTCAATTGTAGGAACTTGCTCTTCTTGACAAGCCTGAAATGCAGCAAAAGCAAGTAGTAATGTGTATAGTAAAAACTTTTTCATTCTGTTGTAGTTTGTAATTTAAGTTGAATGCAAATAACGGTTTTATTCAGAATAAACTAATAATTTTGCGACTGCAAAAAATGTAAAAAATGAAATTAAACTACAAACAATTCGGTCAAGGCGAACCGATTATTATTCTACACGGACTTTTTGGAACTTTAGATAATTGGCAAACTATTGCTAAAAAATTGGCAGAAAACCATATGGTTTTTATAATTGATCAACGTAATCACGGAAAATCGCCACATTCAGACGAATTTTCCTATAAAATTATGGCGGAAGATTTGAAGGGATTTATGTTTCAACATCATATATATGAAGCGATAATTATGGGGCATTCGATGGGCGGTAAGGTAGCGATGCGTTTTGCGTTGGATTATCCTGACATGGTGTCGAAACTAATTGTCGTCGATATTGCACCGAAAAAATATAAAGGTGGTCATCAAACTATTTTTGAAGCGATGTTTGACTTAGATTTGGAGAATCTCACGGATAGACGAGCGATTGATGAAGTGCTTAAAGTGAAAATACCAGACGATGGAATACGATTATTTTTAATGAAAAATTTGGCTCGACAAAAAGAAGGCGGTTATCGTTGGAAAATGAATTTACCGGTGTTGTATAAAAATTATCAAGAAATTTTATCAACAATAGAGGTAGATGACGCTTATGACGATGAAGTTTTGTTTATTCGAGGAGGGCAGTCAAAGTATATTAGAGATGAAGATATACTGGATATTCAAGAGATTTTCCCACTCATGCAGTTGGAAACTATTCCAAATACTGGGCATTGGCTACATGCCGAAGCACCTAAAATATTCATAAAAATAGTGAATAATTTCATTTAACGATATTTTGTTTGAAGTGTGTCAAAAATACACAATGATATTGGTCAATTTTTAGATTTAATTTACTTTTGTATTATAAAACGATTCAATCAATTTTGCTACTAGCTTTTTTAAATTACAAATTATGAGAAAATTATTTACGGTTTTATTTTTTTCTTTATTAGTCAGCTCTATTCATGCTGGGTCTGGAATTTGGGAGTACTATGTAAATACCAGTCTTGATGGAGTTGTTTCAAATTACGGAAATTATTCTTCAGGTACTTCTTTTAATGGAGCATCATTAGGAACTGTTGCAGATGCATCTACACAGACGCTAACTATTTCTTTGACAGGTTGCAAAACATTCCAAAATAGCGGAGATTGGGTTTCTGGAGCAAGGATGTATTACAGAATTTACGAATCTGGAGCAACCCCGGGGGATTTCAGCACATTAGATTTACCTTATTTTACAGGGGATGGTAATCCTAATAATGAATGGCAAAGTTCGTTAAGTATTGATTTACTATCTGGTGTAACATCAGTGGGAGGTTATGAGGTAGAGATCTACTTTGAAGCAGATGGTAATTATAATGGCGGTACTTTCGAAGTTTATGAGAACAATGGCGGTGCAAATTTCAAAGCAAATTTTACAGTAACTGCTTTAACTCCCGTCGAACTATCAACCTTCACTGCAACAAAAGAAGAAAATGCCGTAGCC
>CBFIHR010000036.1:0-40603 GCA_965662365.1 Saprospiraceae bacterium | reverse complement strand
GTTTCGGGACGGCATTTTCTAAATTATTTTCTTCTTTTTTTTTGACAATTGAAAAGTTTAAAAAATATATAAATCCATTTTTACGCTAATATGTTAAATTTTAATTTCATCCCAAAAATATTATTCTACTCCTTGACTTTATCAAAAAAAATAACATAATATTGTAAAACAAAATACAAAAGAATCCAAGAATCCAAGAATCCCTAAAAGATAGGCATAGTGCAGTACGACAATTTCTTAGAATCTTCTTTTTGTAAAAAACTAATAACACATCATTGTAGAAATGTCTGCAATAAATGGGATAATGATTATCGCTCTCGAGTTTTTTCAAAAAAAATGAAGAAAATGAGACGAAACACTAAAGTACTGGCAAAAATTAAGGACTAAAGAGGTGTGTGTCCGCTAAAACTTCACCTACAATAGTCCTATTGTTTAATTATAAACTTTATAAATCTATGAAAAAATTAGTTTTAACACTAATCATTTGCAGCTTTTTTGCTGCGACAAGCGTTTTGGGGCAACAATGGAGTGGTCCGGATAATACTACAGGAAGTATCAATAGAAGTGGAAATGTAGGAATTGGTATCAGTACACCTGTTTCTCGTTTGGATATTAAATCTGACGAATATCCAGTTTTAGGAGGAGGATATGATTATATTCCTCAACTACGATTACAAAGCTATGCTTTTCATCAATATACTGCAAGTTACTTTTGGGATTTTAAAGCTACGTCATCATTAGAATTTCTGTTTGGTTCAAGTAGTAATAATTTAAGCTCTGTATTTTCTTTAAATCCAAACATACTTACATACAATGGGAGTAAATTAGTTATTGGAACAGGTGAAAACCGTTATAACTTAGGTTTCGCTATGGCTCCAAGTGGTAATCAAGGGCATTATTTAGCTTTTGGTGCTAATAATTCGGGCGGTAGTAGTGCTTGGAGTTTTACAGGAAATAGCTCTAACAATGGCGGTGCAATTATTCATAGCGATAATCAGGGGAATTTGTTTTTTATTACTCGTGGTACAGATGTGAGTAATATCATGAGTACTGCTCAAACCTTGAGTAACACTCGAATATTTATCAATAGCGATGGAAATATAGGTATTGGTACTACTGCACCTCAATCACATGAACAATTAGCCGTAAGAGGTGGTATGATTACAACAGAAGGTGTTGGGAGTGGTATAAGCCTAAATGGCTCTTACTTTTCCTCTACACCTAATGATTTTGGTACACAACGCTACGGTTTGTTTATGGGGAATGGTTCACTAATTAATCTTTCGATGGCTCAAAATACAGGTAGAAAACCAATTGTATTATCCAGTTTTTATGGTTTAGGTTTTGATGTTAATGGTGGTAAAATGGTTATGTGTGAGAATGGTGCTGTTTATCTTGGGTCCAAAAACTCTAATACTATTACTACCATTCAAGATGTAGCAGATAAATCCATAAATGATATTGAATATCAATTATATGTAGAAAAAGGTATTCGTTCTGAAAAAGTAAAGGTAGATTTAAAAACTAATTGGGCCGATTATGTTTTTGAGAAAGATTACAAGTTGCCAACTTTAACCCAAGTCGAGCAATTTATCACTCAAAATCAACACTTACCCAACGTGCCTTCTGCCGAAGAAGTAAAGACAAACGGTATTGATGTCGCACAAATGGACGAAATTCTTTTGCGAAAAGTTGAGGAATTAACACTTTATACCATTGAACAGGAAAAGCGTTTGGCATTACAGCAAAAGCAACTTGAGCTTCTACAAATACAGATTTCAGAATTACAAAATTCTATTAAAAAATAAAACCTAACCCACGCTATGAAAAAATACTTAATACTTATAAGTTTACTTGTAGGGATACACAATGTAGCTATTACTCAAAATAATTGGTATCCTATATCAGCAAACAATTATAGTTTTGAAATGATTGACACTCCGATAATTGTTGTTGATACAAATGTTATATTTTATCAGGGTCTCCATGATTCTATTCATAATATGCAGGCTCACTTTATAGATTCTTTTTATGTAAGTTCAATGGGAGTTACAGTAGATAGTCTTTTGAACTTATTCACCCAACAATTACTATTCTTATCAAATGGACAGTTAGTAAGTTTACAAAATACGTCCACAGCGAATTATAACGGTAGGAGTATAGGAATCCAATATAATGAAGGAAACGGATTGACTATGTTTATGTTTATTCAGTTATATTGTTGGCAAGGTCATCTACTTTCTTGTTCTATAACGGGAAAACAGTCTGATTTATTAATGCTAAACGCTTACAAAAACTATTATTTTCAAACCATTCAAATATTTTAATAAAAAATATGAAAAAGTTATTATTAGGAGTATTGGCAATCATAGTAATCGGTTTCATTAGTAGTTGTGGCTGTGGTAATAATCCTACACAATTTCCAATTCATCAACCATTGTTAGATTATGTTGATGTTTATCAACCCGGTAATTGGTGGGTATATATTGATAGCACAAATGGATTAAAAGATAGTGTTTTTGTGATTAGTACAGAGGTTAGTTACACTCAAGATGACTTCTGCGATGAGTACGAAACTATTAGACCAGAGATATTTCAACAATATTTATTTAGTTCATTATCACCTGTAATTGTTGATACGACAACATTTCACATACAAAGAAATACTAACCAAAATCAATCAGGATTTTTGGTTACTTCTCCTGTTTACATTAGTTATAATGAGAACCTAAATCTATTTTTTAACAATTACAGTGAGGAACTTTCGATAGTAGATACTATGGGGTTTGAAAATGTAATAAAGTTTGAATCGACAAATGAAATCAAATATTACTTCGCTCCAAATGTTGGTATAATTGCATTTACTAATAATGATGGTTCTTTTTCTTTAACTAACTATGAAATTCAATAACATGAAGAATATTATTTTATTCATATTAACTCTATGTCCATTTGTAATATATGGACAATGCCCAACGAATGTAGGTGATCCTGACTTTGGAACAGCACTTAATTGTCACAATAATATATTTGATACTCCATGGGCATTAAATAACGCTGACCTTATTCGGGCTACTTTTAAGTACAATCGAATTAATGATGGAGGTCTAACTGATAGAGGCAATGATTGCACAGGAGTTTTAATCAATCAAGCTGTTTCACAAGGGAATTTGAGGCAGTTATTTTTAACCGCTGCACATTGCATTAGTGATGCTGATTTTGAGGGAGAGGATTGGTTATTCTTTTTTAATTATCAAAGTCCTGATGCTTTAAATACCTCGGTTGCATTAAATAATCAAGGTTGGAATAATGTAAATAATGATATAGCTACCCCCCTTCAATCTGATATTGTAAATGATTGCGGTTATCAATATGCACATACCAGTCAAGTAAGATTAATCAAAAAAGGGGTTTGGACAGATATTGCTTTATGTGAAATTATAACTCCCATTCCTCCACATTTTAATGTACATTATGTTGGTTGGGATCCGTTTATTCTTACAGATATTTTATCGAATAATGTTTACCACGCACCGATACGAATGATTCATCATCCACGAGGCGATATTAAAAAAGGAGCAGATGCAGGTACTATTGACCCAATTCTATGGAATATTCCACCAGAAATAACTTTTCCTTCTGGAGTCAATTTTGATGGAAATGGATTAGAAGTATTTATTAATGATAATGATATAAATATAAATATATTAGGATTAGGTAGAACAGGTATCGCTGCATTTTTTGCTGCAATTGGCATCCCATTAGATGTTTATAGTGCTTCATGTGGATTTGTTACTGATGCACTTGATGGAGTTCTATCTATATTCGATGTCAACATAGGTATAGGAGTTGTTTGTAATATACCAAGTTTACCACATTTTTATACAAATTGGGATAATGGAACTGCTGAAACAGGCTCATCGGGGTCACCTGTTTTTAATCAAAATGGTGATTTAATTGGAATTTTATCTTGGTCTCCTGAGGCATCTCGAGACTTTTTTCAAAATGTAAATGCTTGCCAATGGCCTGCAAGTGGTTTTGGAAAATTTGGTTTATTTTTTAATAATGCAAGTGTTCGAGATGCTTTAAACCCCTCTGTTGATTATAGTGTCATGCTTTTCGGTCATGGTGGACGAACTATTAATTGTTATGAAAATCTTGATGACTTAAATGGACAATACTTTCCTGCTGAAGATTATCAGCCTGATAATCACATCATCTTACAATCCGATGATAAAATATCAAATGATGGAGAACTAAGAATATATAATAGAGCTAATTATAGTTTTATTGGTCAAGATATTGAATTGGTAGATGGGTTTGAAGTTGAAGCAGGAGCAACATTTACTGCTGAATTAAATAACGGATGTCTTATTGCTCCTCGAACAATTCCAACGGAAAGAGAATTATGGGAACAAATTACAGCAATAGAATTACCAGACGAAATGGAATTTAATATTGAAAATTATTTAGACAATAATATTTTAGATAACGGTGATAATACTGAAACTATATTTGTAGTCGAAGGACACCCAAATCCAACAACTAACTACTTTAATATAGTTTTTACTCTTGAACAAACATCTAATATAGATTTAAAAGTATATGATAGTGTTGGTAAAATTCAAGATAATATTCTGGCGAAAAAGAAATTCCGTAAAGGTTTGCACCATTATACAATTGATATGGCATCTTATAAAAATGGTGTTTACTTTATTCAAGTGGAAACAGAATTTACAAAAAAAGTTCTTCAAGTAATTAAACAATAAAAACTTTTCACAAAAGGCGATAAGTTATGGGCTTATCGCCTTTTTTCAACTTACTCCATAATATCCAAAATTCCCGTCAAAGGAATCACCAGCCAGTCAGGACGGCTTCCGAGTTCATAACCCATCTCATAAACCGCTTTTTCTAAAAGATATGTTCTTAACAACAACTGTTTTTCCTCCTCTTTTTCTGATATAAACGAAGTATTTTCGATTATTTCAAAAAAATAATTTTCAAAAAATCACTTTTTGTTCTAATATGTTAAATTTTAATTTCAAATTAAATTATTGCGTTCCTTTCTTGTTTTTATCAAAATAATAACATAATATTGTAATCATATACAAAAGCAAGAATCCAAGAATCCAAGAATCCAAGAATCCAAGAATCCAAGAATCCAAGAATCCAAGAATAGAGGTAGTAAGACAATTTCTTAGAATCTTCTTTTTGTAAAAAAATAATAACACATAATTGTAGAAATGTCTGCAATGAAATGGCTTAGAATCATCGCTTTTTGAAGAAAAAAGAGCGAAACACTATATCTATGGCAAAAAAATAAGGACTAACGAAGAGTCGAGGCTTCGATAGCCCTATTTATATATCATTTATTAAATAATACAAAACACTTAAAGTTATGAAAAAATTAACTTTCTTACTAATGATTTGCAGCTTTTTCGCTGCGACAAGCGTTTTTGGGCAAACACTCGGAACAAACTATGGTAACTTCACTACTTTTACGACAGGTAATACTGAACACGTAAGCATTGGTGGTTACATGGATAAGTTCAATAATATTGATTATGTCCATCCAACTTATCGTTTATTTGTAATGGGAACTACAGGACCACAGACGAGTCAAAGTCAGAATGGAATCTTTGTAGATGCTTATACCAAAATTGGTGTTTTTAGTGAAACAACTTCGGGTACAGCAATATGGGGAAAAGCAACTAATAACGGTTATGCTGCAAAATTTGAGGGGCTAACACAGTTTGATGGAGATGCTGAATTTATAACTAATACCAGTTCGGGTACAGCAATATGGGGAAAAGCAATTAATAACGGTCATGCTGCAAAATTTGATGGAATGACGCAGTTTAATGGAGACGCTGAATTTATAACTAATACCAGTTCAGGTACGGCAATATGGGGAAAAGCGACTAACTTTGGCTATGCTGCAAAGTTTGATGGTTTCACACAATTTAATGGAGTAGCTGAATTCACAATAAATGTTGGTATCGGAATTGCCAACCCTCAAAAGTTATTACATGTAGAAGGTGGAGATATTTTGGTTCAAAATGGTCGTTTACTACTTTCTGATGGAGCTAATCAAATAGAATTAACAGCTGACGGATTAATACATGCAAGAGAAATTGAAGTAGATTTAGATGTTATTCCTCCTGACTACGTTTTTGAAGATGATTACGACTTAATGCCTTTAATAGAGTTACAAAAATTTATTGACCTTAACCATCACTTACCGAATATTAGATCTGCTGCTGAATATGAAGCTTATGGACGTATTCCTTTAAAGGAATTAAGTTTTAAACTTTTGGAAAAGGTGGAAGAGTTGACTCTTTATACCTTGGAACAAGAGCAAAAAATTGAAGATTCAAAAGCAGAAAATAAAGCCATTCATGACGCTTTAATTGAAATCAACAAAGAAATAAAGGCTTTAAAAGCAGAAAATACACGACTTAAACAAGAAATTGAAAGTTTAAAATAGAATTTAGACAAGAGTTATCTGGCAATCAGACGACTACTTCAAAATTAATAATTATGAAAAAAATATTGCAATTATTTTTGGTGGGTTTAATTATCTTTTCATTGACAAATTGTTCTAAAGATGATGATTCTGGTGATCCTTTTATGGCTATAAAACAGGATTTAATTGGAACTTGGGCTAATGTAGATGACAAGGATGATCAACTAACCTTTTATGGAGATAATAGTATAGTTGGCAATCGTCACTATCGAAATAATGAATATTTTTATGGATTTGTATCCTTGGATACCATCGCTTTTTTTAAAGAGCCATCAGGACATAGAAATAGTTATGCTTTTGAATTCTCAAACTTAGGTAGAAGATTAACTCTTAAAAAATTTAGAACAGGAATTATAGGTACTGAACGTTATGATTATACCTTTAGACGAATAGATTAGCTTATTTTTATCTGTATAAAAATAAGCATCTTCTTTTATGTCATAGTCATTTAGTTTATTTTTTATACAAATAAAATTTTATCAAAAATAATATGAAATCAATGATTATAGTATTGGTTACTGTTATGTTATTTTCAATTAAAACATACAGTCAGACCAATTATTACTATTACTATAAAAATGAAAAGAAGCATTTTCAAGTTAATACCAATAAGGCTTATTTACAATTGTCTGAGAATATAGAAGTTGATGAATTAGCTCAACTTTTAGGAAATAATGTGACTATTCTTGATTTGGATACGGATATAATCTCTACTTCATATAGTTTAGATGAAGATAATGAGGATGGAAGATCATTACCTATTCAAAATTATTGGGCGATTATTCATTTTAATGAGAATTTATCTGAACACCAATATTTCTCTAATCTGGAAGAGATTAGAGAAAAAACAGCCGTTAGTCTTGTAATGCCTTATTTATTAAATTCAAAAGGTAACGAAGTTGGTATATCTCAGTATGTTTATGTTAAATTAAACAGTAATCAGGATTTTAGTTTATTAGAACAAGTTTGTGAAACGTATAATTTGAATATTTTAGGTAAATACCCAAATAGACAATGGTATATTGTAGAATGCACTTCAACTACTCAGTTTAATACAATTGAGATAGCTGCATTGCTACATGAGCAAAATATATTTAGTGCTGTAGAACCTGATTTGATGTCAGATATATATTTAAATTGTGTTGATAATCCTAATCAATGGGGACTAAATTCAACAGGTAATCAAATTACAGTGGGAAATATAACATTCACACCAACAATAGATATTAATATTTGTCCACTAGTATTCTCAAGCCTAACAGGTGAATTAGGTTCTCCTGATGTTAAAGTTGCTGTTTTTGATAGTGGAATTGAGCTTCATAACGATTTAAACTTTTCGTCTCAAACACCAAGTTATGATGTTCATGATGATGATGTAGGCACAGTTTATTCGGGTTTTGATTCACATGGAACAAAATGTGCTGGGATTATTGGCGGAATTCCTAATCAAACAGGAATATCAGGAATAGCTTCTAATTCAACCTTAATATCAATTAGTGCAAATTTAGTAGGTGGGAGACCACGACCTCGTATACAGAAAAAAATCGCACGAGGTTTCGATTTTGCGGTAGAACAAGGGGTAGATGTTATTAATTGTTCATGGAGTTGGGATGAAGATAACCCTTCACAAACATTAGATGATGCAATTACAAATGCTTTAGATAATGGTCGAAATGGTTTAGGTATGGTGGTTGTTTTTGCATCAGGAAACGATAATGGGGCGGTTGGATATCCGGGTAATTCTAATAATAATATTCTTACCGTAGGAGCGATGTCTCCTTGTGCAGAAAGAATAAACCCAAACTCTTGCAATCAAGGAGGCTGGGGAAGTAATTTTGGTTCCGAATTAGATATTGTTGCTCCAGGTGCATTTATACCGACTACTACTGAGAATAATGGAATTGTTCCCGATTTTGGCGGAACTTCTGCGGCCGCACCTCATGTAACAGGTGTTGCTGCTTTGATACTTGCTGAAAATCCTTGCTTAACAGGAGCTCAAGTTAGAGATATTATAGAAAGTACTGCACAAAAAGAGGGTTCTTATAATTATATGCCTACAGCAGGTCGTCCAAATGGCTCTTGGCATGAAGAGGTAGGATATGGATTATTAGATGCCTACGAATCTTTACAATACATGAAAACGTTATTCTTACAAGATCAAATAGATGTAGGTACAGAATTTTATGAAAGTATAGGTCGTATTCGTACAGGGAGTGATGTTAAACCTATCACTGGTATTGCGGTTGGAGATTATGTAGTTGGGAGTGGGGCTGATATAGTTTTAAAAGCAACAGAGGAAATAAAATTAGAAGTAGGAACAAAAATAGCTAATGGTGCTACTTTTCGTGCATATACAGATAATTTTAATGGCAATTGTAATGATTGGTTATTACCACGAACTGTTCCCACAGATAATCCTACGATTGAGGATAATGTTGTAGTAACGGATAAGTCTAATAATATCAATGAAAATATTAAACAACAAGTTGATGTTACTATTTATCCTAATCCTTTTGAGAACAATTTCAATTTAGGTATTAATTTAACACAAAGTGATGATTATAGCTTAAATGTTTTTAATGCCACAGGACAATTAATTTATACTCAAAATGGACAATTGGATATTGGAAAACATTTACTAAAAATTCCAATTAATCAAGGCAACGGCCTATGTATCGTTAGACTTCAAATAGGTGATAAAATTGTTACTAAAAAACTAATGAAATATGAATAAATTAATCATTCCAATACTATTTATCGGCTGTTGTATTTATTATGGTTGTAATGAAGATTATCCACCGCCGATTATTATTCAGGATGAACCTACAGAATCTGATTCTTGTGAAGGTATTAATCCTTTAGCGTGTGATTTTGAATTTAGACAAGGAAAATGGGTAGAAATTCAGGATTCTATTGATGCTCAATATGTTTTGGCAGATACGATTTGGTTTATAGAAGATTCACTTATAGGTTGGTCATTTCAGGGCGAACCATATAGAATATTAACAGGATATTTTCAATTTAATCAAATCTATACACAACCATGGAATAGCGGTGGTCAAGGTCCTGTATCATCAACTGGGGTTTATACTACTTATAATGATACAACAGGATATTTTAGAATACATTGGTATAGTCAGACAGATCCGTTTAATTATGCGGATTATGAAAAATTTGATTAGATACAAAAAGCCGTCCCAAAACATCGGGACGGCTTTCTAATATTTTACTCCATAATATCCAAAATCCCCGTCAAAGGAATCACCAGCCATTCGGGACGACTGCCTAACTCATAACCCATTTCATAGACCGCTTTTTCTAAAAGATAAGTTCTTAACAACAATTGTTTTTCTTCCTCTTTTTCTGGAATAAAGGAAGCATTTCCGACTGTTTCAAAATACGTTTTCAAAAAGAAGCGACTGATATAGTGATACCACAACGCTGCCCAACTTTGCATCGTTGCACTATCTTTCTTTTGATAATTTTTATCCATCAAAATCTTGCCGTAAGCCGCATAATGGAAAGAACGTAACATTCCTGCGACATCTTTGAACGGTGTCCGTTTTAAGCGTCGTTCGCCCATTGTGGCATTTGGCTCGCCCTCAAAGTCGATGATGATAAAGTCTTTTCCATTGAATAAAACTTGCCCTAAGTGATAATCACCGTGAACACGAGTTTTACACGCTTCTATTTTTTGACTAAAAATCTGCTTGAACGATGCTAAAATAGCGTCATTCATATTCAAGACTTGTTCGGCAGTCGGTTTGATTGCCTTTGGTAAATCATTTAATCGCTTTTTTAATAAGCTAAATTTATCATCCACCAATTTACGATGTGCCGAATACAACGATCGCTGATAATACAAGCTAAAACCTTCTGGTTTAAATGCCGAATTGATGTCGTCTGATGCTAACGCTAAGTGCATTTCAGCGGTTCGTTTTGCCAATTTGGTGACTCGTTCGTAAGTCAAACTGGTAATCAGTTTTTGATGCGATACTGGAATATCTTCAAACGTAATAGCCTGTTTTTTAATCAGTTTTTTCGGAGCAGTTTTATTCCCATTTTTAACTAAAACTTGTTGATAATAACGGTCTAACGAATCCAACATCAATGGCCAAGCATCGCCTTGATTTGCTATTTTTTCTTGTAAAAGCCCAAATATCAATGGCTGCGAACTCGGCGTTTCTCGAAACTCTAATCCACCAGAGAAAGACGGAGAATTTTCAAAATCTGTATTTTCCGAAAGAAAACGAACCAACTCCAATTCGGGATTCAGACCATATTCTAACTTGCGGTATAGCTTAAAGAAAAACTCGTGTTCTTTATCATTTTCGTCTTTGTAAGTGTATAAAACAGACGTATTCGATTGTTCCAAACTCAACAAGCGAGATTTTGCCCTCGAAGGGTCGCAGTTGAGATTTTGTAGATTCTTACCGGAAAGAAAATGCAACGCACCACGATTCAATTGCGTCCGTTGATTTGCTGCCATTTGAGTAAACAAATAGGTCGTAAAGTTCACATTACTCATCGCATCAATCACGACACTTCGACCTTCCCCAAACAAGACTTCACAAATAATACTTTTCGGATAATTGACTTCATAATGTGTCACCGCATCGCCTTTGATAAATGCCACTGGCAAACTATACGTATCTGGCAAACCAGTCGTATAACGCACTTCGACTTGTAACAAATACGCCAATTCGCCTTCTTCATATTCGACAGGAATCGCATTTTCGATAGCAATCCGAACGATTTTTTTCGATTTTCCATCAAACCAACGACTTTGCATCATATAGTTTTCCAAAACCTGTTTTTCAAAACGGTTTTTGGTAGAAAAATTATTAAACGCATTTCGCCACGATGCGTCAAAAATAATTTGTGGAACTTTATAATCGCCTGTTGTTTGTTCTTCATTATCAGAATTTTCAATAGACAACCAGTAATAACCGAAAGGCGATAAGGTAATCGGATATAAATCCTCTTTGATTCGTAAGAATTTATTTTGACTAAAAATCTCCACAGGTTTTTGTCCTTTAAATTCCAATAAATCCAATTTTCCAGCTTGCGGATAAGAAGAAAGATTGACAACAATCAAAATTTTCTCGTCACCATGACGACGAATAAACGCTAAAATCTTATTATTCGCACAATCGACAAACTCCAACGAACCTCGGCTAAATGCTTTCCAACGCTGACGCACAGCAATCAATCGTTTTGTCCACCAAAGCACCGAAGCCATATTCCCCTGCTGATTATCTACATTTACCGCCTCGTGACGATACAACGGGTCACTGATGACTGGCAAAAACAATTTTTGCGGATTCGCATCCGAAAAACCAGCGTTCAAACCGCCATTCCATTGCATCGGCGTTCGGACACCTTTTCTATCGCCCAAATAAATATTATCACCCATTCCAATCTCATCACCATAATAAATGGTCGGTGAACCTGGCAACGAAAACATCAAAATATTCAATAATTCAAATTTTCGTCTATCGTTACCAACTAAGCGAGTCAACCGACGACGAATCCCACGATTCAACCTTGCCGCAGGGTCTTGTGCCAATGCTTGACGCAAATAATCCCGTTCCTCGTCCGTTACCATTTCGAGCGTCATTTCATTATGATTTCGTAGGAATAACGCCCATTGTGTGTTTTCGGGTATGGTAGGCGTTTGTTTTAAGATATCTACAATCGGGAATTTATCTTCCGTCTGAATTGACATAAACAAACGAGGCATCAGCGGAAAATGAAAATTTAAGTGCATTTCGTCGCCGTCGCCATAATAATTCGCTACGTCTTCTGGCCACATATTGACTTCCGAAATCAATATTTTATCTGGGAATTTTTCTTCTATTTTTTTCCTTATTTTCTTTAAAAAATGATGTACTTCGGGTAGATTCTCGCAATTTGTATTTTCTCTTTTAAACAAATAAGCCGCAGAAGATAAAACTGCACCATCAACACCCATTTCAAACCAAAAGTCAATAATACGCATCATTTCTTTTTGAACCTCGATATTATCGTAATTCAAATCTGGCATATTAGAAAAGAAACGATGAAAATAATATCGTTTCGCTTGAAAATCCCACGCCCAATTGGAGCTTTCATAATCTGGAAACAAAATGCGAACATCATTAAATTTATCTTGCGTATCTGACCAAATATAAAAATCTCGTTCGTTAGAACCAGGCGCTGCCATTTTTGCACGTTTGAACCATTCGTGCTGGTCAGACGTGTGATTCATGACCAACTCGATGATGACTTTGATGTCTCTTTTTTTGGCTTCCGCCAAAAAGGTTTTGAACTGTTCCAAAGTGCCGTAATCCGGATGAATATTTCGAAAGTCCGACACATCATAACCATCGTCCTTCATCGGCGAATCGAAGAACGGTACTAACCAAAGTGCGTTCACCCCCAGGTCAGATAAATAATCTAATTTTTGGGTCAAACCCGGAAAATCACCGATGCCGTCGCCGTTGCTGTCGTAAAATGAACGGACTTGTAAGGCATAAAAAACGACATCTTTATACCATAATTTATCAGTTGTTGTAGATGCTGTTTCTACTGATTCGACTTTGTTTACTTCTTTTGAGATATACTGATTTTTTTCTTGCATAACTATTTGGTCAGATTACATTTAGAGTTGGACAAGCGGCAAGGTTTTTTCAAAATGTCTTGCCGCTAATTTGCTAATTTTAAACATCAATCAACTTTTGAAATACAATAATAAATAATTCTTAGACCAAATAGAATATGTAATCAGTTTGTTTTTAAGGAATTATTCATAATTCGTAGAAAATAGGAATCTGGTTGATATTTGACTAAATATTTCCTGCATTTTACTGAAACGCATCACAGCTTTCGATTCCAGTCAAATTACTATTTTTAGAATGAGACCTGATTCATAACTACTCAGAGGATAAAAGTGAATTATTTTATAGCACAACAAAAACTACTATGCGGAAATTTGTGTTTTTTTGTGGCAGTTCCTAAAGAATTTCTAAGGATTTTTTACTGATAGCATAATTTCATTGTTTTTGTTAAAAGAATATCTGATATGATATACTGGTTTTTTTTAGGCTTTCTCGTATTTCTTTTCATACTGGTTGTTGTTTACTTTTTTTGGAAACCTGTCGCATTTTTTCAACGGATTCATCGAGGGATAATTGCGATATCGGGCTATGATTACAAATGGTTTGATTCGCAACACGAAAAAATTGGCTATTTTGTTGGTGGTGAAGGACAAAATATGATTTTGGTACATGGTTTTATGGTTCATGCCGGCAACTGGAGTACGATTGCACCAAAGTTGAAAAAAGATTTTCGTGTCACGATTCCTGATTTGCCTGGCCACGGCAAAAGTCCATGGACAGCCTCTCGTAACTTAGAAGAATTGGGAGAGAGTATTTTAGAATTTTTGTTAGCCAAAACAGAAGATGAACCCGCAATACTTATCGGTAATTCAATGGGAGGAGCGATTGTTTTTCAGTTTGCATTAGAATATCCCGAACGGGTCAAAAAGCTGATTGTCATCAATAGTGCGGGTTTGGAGTGGGAAGTGGATCGAAACTTATTATTACCAAAGGATCGAAAAAACGCTTTACGCAAAATCCGTGCAATTGTCAATCCGAAGTTGAATCTTCCAACTTTCTTTTTAGACGCTTTGGTCAAAGAAACGACGATAGATTTTGAAAATCTTCTGGAAGATGCTTTATCGAGTTCAGACTATTTTTTAAATCAAAAACTGAAAGATTTAAAAATCAAATCTCATGTACTTTGGGGCGAGAAAGACGGTCTTTTTCCGATGGATTATGCGCAAGAGTTATTAAAATTATTACCCAGTTATGATTTCAAAATATTTCCAAAAGCGGCACACGTTCCTCACAACACTAACCCAAAGGAAACTTTAGCGTATTTACATGATGTGATTAATGCTAAGTGAAAAAAGTAATTCTAAAATTATTGAGGTCTTTATGTTGTAGCATATGACAGACGGTTTAATAATCAAATTTTATTCATATTTTATCTAAAAAATGCTACAAATACTTTTAAGTACTTGATTTTCACTAAAATTGTAGTTCTAAATAAAGTACTTGCGAATAAGTAGTCATTTTGTGGGCTGTTTATTCGCAAGTATGCATTACTTAATTAAGTGGTCAATCAAAAAAGAAATATTGAAGCGTTCATCAAGGAGTTTTTGATTTTTTTGGTTTTTTGTTTTGTGTTTGCCCTTATCGGGACAGCAGTAGCGATGCTGTTAGGACAGGTGCTGGGGGTTGATAGCTTTTCTAATTTTGCGAAAGCGTTATCAAAAAACAGTGAGCCTACCGCTCGAAATACGGTTCGATACTACTTGATACTAAGTCATTCTTTCACTTTCGCTTTGCCGTGTATAGCTTACGCAATATGGCGGAATCGAGAGAACGCCTTGTCGGGCTTACAACTCAACCGAATACCTCACCCGAAAAATATACTATATAGTGGTATCATTATTCTGGCGGCTTTTCCTTTTGTGATGTTCACGATGTGGCTCAATCAGCAGATTCCTATTTCTGATACGATGATGGAAATGGAAAAAATGGCAAACGAAATGGCTGAAAATCTTTTAGTCATGAACAGTCCGTATGAGTTGGTCTTGACTTTGATTGCGGTCGGAGCAGTTGCAGCGATTGGCGAAGAGTTGTTGTTCCGTGGGATTTTGCAGCCGATGTTCGAGCGATTATTTCAAAATAGTCATGCTGCGGTTTGGGTAACAGCGATTCTGTTTAGTGCGATTCATGGCCAAATGCAGGGGTTTATTCCTCGAATGTTATTGGGAGCGATGCTCGGTTATTTCTTGCTTTGGTCACGTAATCTTTGGATACCGATTTTTGCACATTTTGTATTTAATGGCAGTCAAGTTGTTCTTAAATATAGTACAGAATTGCAGGTCGAAACGGCTGAGGTCGATGTGAGTAAAATGATTATTCCGGCTGTCGTATCTTTGATGATTATCTTAGGATTAGGCAATTTATTTAGAAAATTCAATTTAGAAAAACCACCTAACAAAACAAACGAAAATCAAACCATAGATGAGTGATTTAGTACAAAGGGCTGTTACAGCCATTACGCTTTTAATTGTTGCTATCGCTTGCTTAACAGGGAATCACTACACCTTTTTAGGCTTTTTCGGAGTCGTGAGTATATTGGCACTCTGGGAGTTTTACACCATTATTATGAAAGATTCAAAAGCTAATTTGCTTCGTAGAATTATTGGTGTCGTCATTGGTATTTCGCCATTTCTACTTTGGGCGGGGCATTATTTGCATCCGTCGTTTTTTGGACTTAGACAAATTGGATTTGTCTTTTTACCGATTTTATCTTTAATAATAATCGTTGAACTATTCTTAAATGCAGATGAGCCGATCATTAATATAGGTTATGTTTTTATGGGATTTATCTACGTTGGTGTGCCTTTTTCGTTGTTCGTTCCGATACATTTTCAGTTTGGTAATGCACCGATTTTAGGGCTTTGGGCATTTGTTGCTGCTTTTGATGTTGCAGCCTATTTAGTCGGTTCGCAGATTGGAAAAACACCATTATTCCCACGTATTTCACCTAAAAAAACGTGGGAAGGTATCGGTGGCGGCGTTGGTTTACTGATAATTTTATTTTTCTTATTGCCAACAATTATTCGATTTTTATCGGATAATTTTAGTTTTGATTTAACGAATCAATTATCTATTAATGATTGGACTGCAATCGCTGTGATTGCCTTAATTTTTGGTACAATTGGCGATTTGGTAGAGTCGATGGTAAAGCGTAGTTATGGCGTGAAAGATTCGGGGCATTTATTACCCGGTCATGGTGGATTTTTAGATCGATTTGATAGTGTTTTCTTTCCTGTTCCTTTTCTTGCAGCTTATTTATTTTTGTTGGTATGAGTTTAAGTCAAAATTCCGATTTTTTATTATAAATATCATTTAATTATTTATATAAATTATTGATTATTAAAATTTTAAATGATAAGTTATTAATAGAAGTTGTATGATCTTATGACTGTACAGCACTTAAAACTCTATCTCTGTCTTCATTTCAATCTCCCGAACTTTTGGGGCTATAACGTTAAATCTTTATTAAAAACGATTGAATATCTTTATTCTAATTGTAGAATAACCGGCATCAAACACTTATTAAAAGTCTGTTGACTAACTTTGCTACAATATTTAATCATTAATTAATTTATTAACATAATGAATCGTTTTTACAATCGAGGTTGGCGTTCTCGCAAAGCTTATTGGACAGCTTTTGTCGTGACTATGCGTTATGTCAGGTTATTTTTGGGCGAAAAAATATTTGGGCGAAAATATTACAGCAAGCGGATTATGGCGGTTCATGTTAAGAATGCACATTATATTAAAGAGGTGATTTTGGAGCTTCAAGGTCTATTCATTAAAGTTGGGCAGCTACTATCAATTATGACCAGTTTTTTGCCAGAAGCTTTTCATGAACCTTTAGAAGCACTTCAAGATCAGCTGCCGCCTCGATCATTTGCAGAAGCAAAAAAACGGATAGAAACCGAACTACAACGACCGATTGCCGAAGTTTTTGATACCATTGAAGAAACCCCGATCGCAGCAGCTTCAATTGGTCAGGCTCATAAGGCAACGCTCAAAAACGGGGATTCAGTCATCGTTAAAGTACAACATGCTAACATTGAAAAAACGGCTACAATTGACTTGGATATTATTCGTCGCTTGACGCAATTAGTCGGTTATTTCTTTGATATAAAGGGGATTGAATACGTTTATACGCAGGTTCGCAAAATGATTGAAGAAGAGCTGGATTTTGAGCAAGAGGCAAAGTCTATGCTTGTTATTGGTGAAAATATCAAAGACATCGAAGGTATTATTACACCAAAATTATATGCCGAATATTCGACAAAACGGATTTTGGTTTCAGGATTTTGCGATGGCGTGAAAATCAATAATGTTAAGCAGCTTGACGAATGGCAAATTGATAAACGAGAATTAGCCAATAAATTAGTGGCGGCTTATTGCCAAATGGTTTTTCAAGATGGCTTTTATCATGCTGATCCACATCCTGGTAATATTTTGGTGCAAGAAGATGGAACGATTGTCTTGTTAGATTTCGGTGCGGTCGCTACACTTGATCCAAAAATGCAGCAAGGAATTCCGTTATTAATCGAGGCGGCGGTCAAAAATGATTCGGAGACAATTATTCGAATCCTATCGGATTTAGGATTTATTGCAGAAGGTAAAGAAGCCGAGGCGATTGCCGAAAAGTTGATCGATACGTTTCGTTACTTTTTACAAAATGAAATAGATATACAAGGATTAAATTTTCAAAATCTAAAAGTCAATCCGCTGGATTCTTCCTTATTTAAGGTGCAAAACGAAATCGGTCTTCGAGGTCTTGCGAATACGCTTCAAGTTCCCAAAGATTATGTTTTATTGAATCGAATGGCGACTTTGTTGTTAGGAATTTGTAATACTTTAGACGAAACGATGAACCCGTTGGATACGGTTCGACCATATATTCAAAAGTTTGTGCTGGGCGAAAAAGAAGACTGGGTGAAGTTCGTCAGTGATTTGGTACAGCGAACTTTATCGAGTTTATTGGCATTGCCAGATGACCTACGAAAAACACTTAAAACTATTGATAAAGGCGAACTCAAAGTTGAAATTAACGGCATCAATCAAGGAGCAAAACTCTTATATCATCTGGGACAGCAAGTGATGTTTACGCTGCTGACAATCACCGCTTCGACTTTTGCATATTTATTTTATAATGCTAATAATTTGGCTTTCGCCCAATATGGATTAGTCGCTGCCGTCTTATGTTTGATTTTATTGATTCGGTCTTTTCAGCAAGGGAAGAAGATTAAGCAGGCGTTTTAGTTATGAGTTGTTGGGCAGGCTGTCAACCTCACAACTCTATCATCTTAACACAATATTTGACGACCGGTAAAAACGAACTAACAAATATATTAATCGAAGCGATATCTTATTTTAATACAAAAATGGATAAATAAAAAAATCCTCGGACTTGATGTCCGAGGATTATGAAAAGTGAACCTAACGATTTAATTTCTTTACATTTAAACTGAGAATCTACTATATTATAGTTGTTGTGATTTGTTTCTAAATTATCGCAAATATCATGGATAATGCTAAAAAAGACTTTCCCTTATGTAACATTTTCTTATCTGTATGTAACATTTTGATGTATTTGGGAGTTTTTAGGTGTTTTATTGTCGTTATATTGTTGTTTCGCAAGTTATTTTGAGCAAAATTGTATTCCGCTCACATTATAAAGTTTGATTGTTTTATTTAATTATTGGCTATGTTAATAAAATCCATGTCCAGAATATTAGCGTTGATTATCGTTTTTTTGGTGAGTTGTCAGTCACAAGAACCGTATGCGTATGAAAATATAAAATCAGAAATAGAGTCGTATTTGACTTATCCGTCCTTTAATAATTTTACAAAATCGGATACTTTAATGATTTATGATACTACCTATTTTAATAATATGATTACAGCGTTAAGTAAATATCAAGATAAACTTATATTGGAAGACTCGATGTATAATCGACAAATAACAGAGCAGTTGACATTATTTAATATCGAAAAAATCCAAACACGACAACCGGATATTTATTTGCCCTTTCAGGCGATAAAGGCTAACCTAAACGAAGAAAATTTAGGTAAAATCATGGTTTGGCTAACCAATGTACCGAAGCAATTTGAAGCAGCAAAAACGCAATTAGCGAAACCCAATTTAGGGCATACACAACAGGCTGTTGAGGAACTAAAAAGTGCTTATATTTTTATTGCGAATGATTTGACCCGATATATGGAAAAGTCAAGTTCGGTAGATAATTATGAAGCCGTACTGGATGAGACTAAATTTGCCATCAAAGATTATTTGGCATTTTTGAACAGCAAAATAATTAATAAAGAAGTAAAATAATGCTAACGTTTTAGCTCCAAAACAAATATTTAATAAAACCTTGTACGGTTATTTAAACAGCCGTTTTTTTATCGTTTTCAACAATTATTTGAGTTATTATTTAATAATTGCTTTCCATTTTTTAACATTTTGGGCTATAGAAATCTCGGCATTATTGGGCAGTTGAGGAATGTCAGCTTCAAGAACTGATTCCTGATGGCCAGTTAATGAAAAGTTAAACCATTAACAAAGATAATGATACGTATGCTTTCTTAATAAATTTGTATGTTTCATAATAATCTTTTTTGTATTTAATTTGTTGATACTGAAAGGTTTCAGAGTAGAGTTGATGGATGAACGATTCTCATAACTATTTAAAAAACACACCGAATTTATATAAATGAAGAAAAATGCACTTTGGTGGATTATCGGATTGATGAGCGTTGCATTATTAGGTGTAATCGTGATGCAGGCTTACTGGATCAATCAATCTATAAAATTAAGTGAGGAACAGTTTAATAAAAACGTGTTCATGTCGCTTAATGCGGTAGTGTCCAAACTGGAGTTAGCAGAAGTTTATGCGACGACTTCTGACTTTTTACCACCGAGTTTTGGCGGTATTACAGAGAACGAAAAGGCAGAAATATTGGATAATGCTCGACGCAATCAGTCTTCGGTCGAGTTTTCTTTTGTACAAGAAATGCCTGTGGATAGTTTGATGGTTTTTGAGTCAGATGACTTTTTCCAGAATCACGGCGAAGACTGCCAGTGTATTGCTTGCCAGAATAGTAGAATTGATACGCATTTAGATATTTATTATCGTCATTTTACGAAGGCCTTTGCACAGCGTTCGACTTGTAATAAGCCGATTATGCAACGTATTGACGTTAGTGATTTTAATCAATTGTTAGCAGATGAGTTAAGAAATGAAGGGATAGATATTGATTATACTTATGGTATTTATTCTGACCGAAAAAAGAGTTTCGTACTAACGGATTCTCACCTAAAAAATGAAGAAGAGGCACAAAACAAAAAAGTGCTAAAAGCGAGTTTACAAGACTTGACGGTTTCTCGATATAAGGTTCGGTTGTTTCCGAGTGATATTGATGTGCCGGGGTATTTAGTTGTTCATTTTCCTGGGCAAGTCGGTTATATGTGGCGTTCGGTTTTACCGACTTTGTTGGGTTCGATTTTGTTTTCAGGTGTGATTTTATTCTGTTTTGCTTATACGATTCAGGTGATTTTGGAGCAAAAGAAATTGTCAGAAATTAAAAATGATTTTATTAATAATATGACACACGAGTTCAAAACACCGATTGCAACTATTTCGTTGGCAGCGGATTCTATCGGAAATCCGATGATATTACATAAGCCTGAGAAAGTTCAACGTTTTGCGAATATTATCAAAGCTGAAAATAAACGGATGAATAAGCAGGTCGAAAAAGTCTTGTCGATGGCTTTGTTGGATAGAAAGGAAGTGAATTTAATGATTAAACCAATTAATATTCATGAGATTATTTCGAGAGCAGTGGACAATATTAGCTTACAAGTTGAGCGAAAAGATGGCCAAATCTTACAAGATTTAAAGGCTGAAAACGCTGTGATTGAAGCTGACGAAACACATATTTCTAATGTGATTCACAACCTTTTGGATAATGCGAATAAATATACTCCCGAAAAACCAGCAATCTCAGTACATACCAGAAATACTGATGGTGGCGTTCAAGTTATGATAAAAGATAATGGCTTAGGTATGTCAAAAGAACAACGTCGAAAAATCTTCGATAAATTCTATCGAGTTCATACCGGAAATCGTCACGACATCAAAGGATTTGGCTTGGGATTAAGTTATGTGAAAGCGATTGTGTCTGAACACAAAGGCGATATTACTGTTCAATCGGAGTTAGGTAAAGGGAGTAAATTTATATTAACCTTCAAACATAAGATTAAGTAATGTTTTAGAATAATTCCATCATTTCACTTACTAAAAGCTTGATTGATGCCGAGTTCGTGAAATCAAATTGGAGATTTTATCTTCTGATTATTACCACATGATGAATAGTTAGTCCCCAAAGATTAACTCATGAATTTTACAAACATTTACAACTAAAAAAATCAAAATAATGAATAACCAAGCAAAAATTTTATTAGTAGAAGATGACCAAAACTTCGGTGATGTATTGCGTTCTTACTTAGAAATGCACGATTACGATATCACGTTGGCGACTGATGGAGAGGCGGGTTTTCGTGCATTTCATCAAGGCAAATATGATCTATGTATTTTTGATGTAATGATGCCGAAAAAGGACGGTTTTACATTAGTAAAAGAAATTAGAGAAACCGACAAAACAACGCCAATCGTTTTTTTGACGGCTAAATCGATGAAAGAAGATGTCATTGGGGGTTTTCGTATCGGGGCGGATGATTACATCACTAAGCCATTCAGCTCCGAAGAGTTGTTATATCGTATTCAAGCGATTTTAAAACGCAGTCAACCTTCGGATGGTAGAAATGAAGATCAAAAAGAGTTTACAATCGGAGCATATCACTTCGATTATCCAACTCGAATTTTGACATTAGGTGATAAAACAGATAAACTCTCTCCAAAAGAGGCACAGCTATTACGGTTGTTCTGTTTGTATATGAACGAAGTCTTGCCTCGCTCGATTGCTTTGACGCAGATTTGGGGGGAAGACAATTATTTTACCGCAAGAAGTATGGATGTTTTCGTAACGAAATTACGTAAATATTTAAAAGGTGATGAAAATATTGAAATCGTTAATATTCATGGTAATGGCTTTCAGTTATTGGTAAAATCAAATGAGGCTTTGTAAATATTTGATCGCTTGTCAGTAGTCCCGTTTATATTTCATAAAAAACGCAGTACACAAACTACAAACACAAAAAATGAAAGGTGAAGTTTCGGCTTCACCTTTCATTTTTTGTGTTTTATCCTTATTAGAAATCTGATTTAATAAATTTATATTTTATCATTTCAAAATAGCTGCAAATCATTCATTTAGTGAGATTTAATTAAAAATAAATTTTTTCACGCCTCCTTATTCGACTAATCGTCATTTGTCTTAGCCTAAAGATTTGAGTTTTTGATAATAAAACCCCAAATTTGACATCGTAAGATTTAGAATTTATAATCAAAAAAATCAAAAAAAATCAAAGTCAATTAAAACTAAAACGATACAATTATGGAAAAGAATTCAGTTAAATATGGTGTGATTGCAGGTTTGATAAGTGTACTTTATGCCTTGTTACTTTATTTTACAGACCAGACATTCAATATGGCGTTGGGCAGTGTGAGTCTAGTTATTTCGTTATACTTTATGTGGAAAGCCTGTCAAGATGATAGAACTTTGCAAGGCGGATTTGCTTCTTTTAGAGAAATGTTTTCAAGTGCATTTATCACCTATGCTGTTGTTACTTTTTTTGCCGTTATATTTCAATATGTATTACTAACCATGATTGATCCAGGATTAGTAGATATACAGGTAGAAAAAACGATGGAACAGACTGCTAAAATATTAGAATGGGGCGGTTTAGAAGAGGGTAGTGCTGAGTATGAAAAAGCCTTAGCAGATGCAGAACAAGAAGCTATTCCAAGTCTTAAAGGGTCTCTTTTTGGATATATGGGCGCATTGATTTTTGGGGCATTGATTTCACTTATTTTTGGTGCTGCTATGAAAAAAAATAAACCACCTCATATCGCTGTAGATGACGAAACAGAACATTTAATAGAAAAATAATTTTAGTTTTTTAGTGAATAGTGATTCGTTAGTATTGATTAATCACTATTCACTAAAAAAATTAATGTGCATGCGAGTGTGAAGTTTCGCCTTTATTCATTTCTGCAATTAGATAAAATGCTGCATTTTGTACAATCTTTTTTTCCTTTCGTTCAGGTAAAGCCTCCATCAAATCCATTGATACCCAGCCATTAATCTTCTGCTTTATTTTTACCGGAATTCTAAGGTATTCGATTTCGCTCGGTGTCTTTTTCTTTTCTACAAAAATATAAGAAACATCGTCCGCAATTACTACCGCTTTCTCAGGTAAACACGGCACTGTTACTTGATTTTTCCAAATTTTTGCATTCACAAACGCCCCTTGACGAAACTCGGGCTTTCGCCCAATAATATGAGCGTGAACGTGTACCGTTTTTTTGTCATTTTCAAATGTCGGTGCAATCAAATAGACTTTACCCTCGTAGCTTTCCAATGGATTAGAAGCAACCTCAAATGTCAGTTTTTGCCCAATTTTTATCTGAGGTATATCCTTCTCAAATACCTCTAATTCTACATGAAGATGAGCATCACTGACGATTTTTATTAATTCCGTTTCAGGTTGAGCAAACATTCCGTTATGCACATTTACAGCCGATACATAGCCGCTTGATGGTGCAACAATCGCAATTTGTTTCGTGATTTTTTCATTTTTTAAATCAACCAAATTAATCCCCAAATAACTCAAATATTGCTCAATTCCATTCAATTGTACCGCCTTGACTCGATAATCTGATTGGGCTTTTTGGTAATTTTTCAAAGCCGAAGCATTCGCTTCACTCAATCGCTTTTGGCGTTCCATTTCTTGATTCAAGTAAATCATTTCGCTTCTAATTTCCAGATACTCCTGCTGCTTTCGAATAAAACTCGAATGTTCTAAAGTCGCCAGAACTTGCCCTTTTTGAACAGCCGTTCCAACCACAATTTTTCTTAAATTCCGAATAAATCCACCTTCTTTCACATGTACGGAACTCACCGAATTTGGCGGCACGTCAAGGCGACCAGTTACCGTCACAAAATCCGACATCTTTTGGTTCGTAAAGCCACCTAACTCAACATCAATCGTCTTGACCTGAGCATTCAATAAATGCACTTCATTTTCGGGAATTGCTTCCGCTTCGTGCTGATGTCCTTCGTGTTCATCATGATTGTGACCAGCGTGTGGATCAGCTTCATTTTGACAACCAATTGCTATTGCTAATAAGCTGATAATTAATAGTTTATTTATAATATTTTTCATTTTTATTATTACGAAACCACAAAAGGAACAATAAATACGATAGAATTTTACAAAAGAAAAATCCTAAATTTTTGTTGCTTTTGTCGTTCAATTTTATTCTATTCCAAAACCATAATTAATTAAAATCACCGTTTCGTTATATTTTTGAATCAACTGAATTTGTTCTATTCTAAGCGAAATCGCTTGTTCAATAACCGACAAATATTCAAAATAAGGCAATTCGCCGCCTTCATAACCGATTTTTGCCAAAGCGACAGACTCCAATACATTCTCCATTAAGAAGCGATTTACTGAAAAAATCTGCCCATTTAAAGTTTCCAAATTTGCCAACGCCAATTTCCATTCATTTTCTAATGTAAATTTATCGGTTTCGGCTTTCGCCTGAATGATAGCAGCGTTCATTTTAGCGGCTTCGATGCGTTGCTGTTGTGGTTTTCGATGCAGCGGAACACCAAGACCGATTTCTACTAAATTCAATCCAGCATTTCCATCGAATATTTGCGACGCATAACCTAAGTTAAAGGTTGGTGACAATTTATTTTCCTCGATGGTAACTTGTTTTATTGCCTTATTTTTTTGTTGTTCGTAATACCGCATCAGCGGATGATTTGCCGCATTGACTTGAGGTAGATTTACCGATAACTGTTGCAAATCCACGTTTTTTACATTAATCCAATTCTCACGCCCCAGCAGATATGCCAGTTGTCGTTGAGCCAATTCGTAGCGTCTATCGGTTTCATTTTTTTGAATTGTCCAACTTTTAAAACTCGATTCTATTCGTAGCAATTCAATTCTACTTGTTTCTCCAGTTTCGACTCGTAAGGCTGCCAAATTCGCAAAATCATTATAAAAAGAATCCAAAATTGAATAAACCTGTTGTTCTTGATAAGTAGCGACAACTTGCCAATACAAATTCGCCACCATTTTTTTCAATTCGACTTCCGTCAAAACTCGCTCACTTTTCAGTAAGGCTGTTTCGGCTTCAATCAACGCATTTTTAGCTTGATACACTTTTGGCAATTCAAACGATTGACGCACCCCAAAATCATGTTGATCATACTCATTCTCATAACCAAACGCCTGCCCCAAATAATAAAAATCGGTCGGCTGCAACTCAAAACCTGAACTTTTCAAGGCTTCCTGCTGCTTTATTTTTAAATCTGCCACCTTCAATGACGGATGCGATTGCATCGCTATTTTCATCAAACTATCCAACGACTGACCTTGCAGCGAAGTCGTGTAAATAAGTAGTAGCAATAGTTTTATATATTTTTTCATTATTATTTTCTGAACCACAAAAGGCACAATAGACCTAATAGATATTTCACAAAAGAAAATTTAAAAAAATACTTTTGTGAAAACCTTCTGTTCCTATTGTATCTTTTGTGGTTTGCCTTCTTTCTCAATCCACTCATACAAAATCGGCAAAACCACCAACGTCAATAGCGTAGCCGTAATCAAACCGCCAATGACCACCGTCGCCAAAGGTCGCTGTACTTCTGCACCGCCCGACATCGACAACGCCATCGGTAAAAATCCTAACGAAGCTACTAATGCCGTCATAATCACTGGTCGTAAACGGACTTTTGTGCCAAACAAAATTCGCTTGCGAACATCTGTAAATCCTTCTTTTTTCAATTGATTGAAGTAGCCAATTAAGACAATTCCGTTCAAAACAGCCACGCCGAATAAGGCTATAAAACCAATACCTGCCGAAATACTAAACGGCATTCCTCGAAAGACCAAAGCCCAAATTCCGCCAATCGCAGCCAATGGAATTGCTGTAAAAATCAAAGTCGCTTGTTTGAAAGAGTTAAATGTCAAATAAAGCAAGGCAAAAATCAATAATAAAGCTACAGGAACGGCTACTGTTAAGCGTTTTGTTGCGTTTTGAAAGTTTTCAAACTGACCGCCATAAGTGATAAAATAACCGGGTGGTAATTCCAAGTTATCGTCCAAAATAGCTTGAATTTCATTCACCAAAGAGGTAACATCTCGGTCGAGTACATTCACACCGACCGTAATTTTTCGCTTTGTATTATCTCTCGAAATTTGCATCAACGCTTTTTCCAAATTGACTGCGGCTATTTGCGAAAGCGGAACAGATTGACCATTCGACAACGGAATTAACAGATTTCGAACGTTTTCAATATCTTTTCGCATTGCTTCGGGCAACCTGACGACCAAGTCAAAACGACGTTCGCCCTCATAAATTACTCCAGCTTTTTCTCCTGCAAAAGCAGTTCTGACAACGGTGTTCACAGTTTTTACTTGCAAGCCATATTGTGCTAATTTTGAATAATCGTACCGCACAATAATTTGTGGCATTCCGATAATTTGATCTACCGTGACTGAACTTACGCCTTTCAAATTTTCGACCAGTCGCTCTATTTTTTTACCATTTTGAAAAAGTAGATCGAGGTCATCACCATAGATTTTTATCGCAATATCGGCTCTCGAACCCGTCATCAACTCATTAAAACGCATTTGAATCGGTTGCGTAAATTCATAAGCAATACCAGGCAATTCTCGCATTTTCTTTTCCATTTTCTGCATCAATTCCTCCCGAGTTTTCGCCGAAGTCCATTCTGATTTAGGTTTCAAAATCACCATAATATCGCCCGTTTCCATTGACATCAAATCGGTTGGAATTTCTGCTGTTCCGATTTTCGTGACGACTTGCTCGACTTCGGGGAAATTTTCTAATAAGATATTTTGGATTTTGGCAGAAACTTCCACGGATTTTTCCAACGAACTTCCAGGCGGTAGAATCTGATGCAACGCCAAATCGCCTTCTTCCAAAGTCGGTATAAATTCGCCTCCTAAAGTCGTGAATTTCCATAGGCTTACGCCAAATAATAGCAGCGTGATTGTTAAAATTATCGTCTTAAATTGTAAAGCCTTCTTCAAAATTGGAGTATAAAACCATTGCAAAAAGCCAATAATTTTGTCTGAAAATGTATTGCCGTGCGTGGTGTTTTTCTTGCTTAAAAATAACGCTGACATCATTGGGACGTAAGTCAAAGACAAAATCAATGCCCCCAAAATTGCAAATGAAACGGTTTGAGCCATCGGTGCAAATGTCTTGCCTTCGATGCCCGACAAGGCTAAAATCGGCAAATAGACAATTAAAATAATGATTTCACCAAAGGCCGCTGACGACCGAATTTTGATAGAAGCATCTGTCACCGTTTCGTCCATTTCTTCTTGTGTCAGTCCCGAATTTGTTTCGTTATTTGCTTGTCGCAATGATAGCCGATAAACAATCGCCTCCACAATAATCACCGCACCATCGACGATAAGCCCAAAGTCAATCGCACCCAAACTCATCAAGTTAGCAGTAACACCAAAAATATTCATCAAGCTCACTGCAAACAACATCGCCAATGGAATCACCGAAGCCACAATCAATCCTGCACGCCAGTTTCCGAGCAATAAAACCAAAATGAAAATGACAATCAAGCCACCTTCCAACAAGTTTTTTTCAACCGTATGAATGGCATTATTAATTAGTTTTGACCGCACTAAATACGGCTGAATTTCTACACCTTCTGGCAATGATTTTCTGACTTGTTGCACTCGTTCTTCGACTCGTTCCATGACCTGTGCGGCATTTTCTCCTTTGAGCATCATCACGATTCCACCGACAACTTCGCCATCGCCATTCCGTGTCAATGCACCAAATCGAGGAGCAAAACCCAGTTTTACTTTCGCCACATCACGGATCAAAATCGGTGTTCCACCTTGATTTTTAACAACAATTTTTTCAATATCGGCAGGGTTTTCCACCAAGCCTTCCGAGCGAATAAAATACGCATTTGGGTCTTTTTCGATGTATGCACCGCCCGTATTTTCGTTACTGTTTTCGAGTGCGTCAAAGACCTCGGTCATCGTCACATTCATCGCTTTGAGTTGCGACGGATTGATCGTGACTTCGTACTGTTTTAATTTTCCACCAAAGCTATTCACTTCGATTACGCCTTTGATGCCTGACAATTGCCGCTTCACCATCCAATCTTGGATTTCCCGCAATGTCATCGCATCGTATTTGTCCTCAAATCCTTCTTTGACAAATAAAGTATATTGGTAAACCTCGCCCAAACCCGATGAAATCGGTGTCATTTCGGGCGTTCCCAAACCGTTGGGAATTTCGGTTTCTGCCATTTTGAGTTGTTGTGCAACGAGTTCACGAGGTAGATATGTTCCCATATCGTCCTCAAAAACAACGGTTACCATCGAAAACCCAAACCTCGAAATGGAACGTAATTCAACCACATTCGGTAGGTTTTGTAGTGCCAACTCAACAGGCACGGTTATAAATTTTTCAATTTCTGGTGCGGTCAAGTTCGGTGAATTAGTAATAACTTGCACTTGATTATTCGTCACATCAGGCACGGCATCAATCGGTAATTGCGTCAAGCTATAACTGCCCCAACCGATAAGTGCGAGTACAAGTATTCCTATCACAAACTTATTCCGCACGGAATAGGTGATTATTTTATCGAACATTTTTTTTTGCTTGTCCCGAAATCTCGGGAGTGATTAGTGTTGAAGTAATTAATTACTAATTGTAATTACAGTTGTTCTAACATCTTTGAAACTTGGATAATGTTGGAGTTTTGGTTTTGTGGATTTATCAAGATTGAACATCTAAATAAGCACAAACCATAGGATTCCCAATTATCAATTCTTAACTAAACAAAAGGTGGCCCTCGATAGGTAAGATTTTTTAAGAGGCAAGGATTTTTTAAATTATAATCGGTTGTAGGAAATGGTTTTTTTATTAATAGGAAATGATTAGCTGTTTTAAACTGTGGCAACTGATTTGAAATTAATGAATTATCATTATCAAAACCAGTTTCAAAAGTAATTTGATAAAATTCTAAGTAATTTTCGCCACAATTTTGTTCCAATAAATGTTCTACGAACTCCCAAAAATTGTGTTTATGATGTTCACAACTTTGGTGTTTGTGTGAGGTAATGAAGTCATGCGAATGTGGGATAAGTGTATATAATAGCAATATTATTGCTGCTGGAAATAACCAACTTATTGCTATTTTTTGTCGCATGGTTTTCGGATTTTGCTATCTTATATTAACTATACGAATAGTATTATTAAAACGTATACTCGTTTATAATAATGTTAAAATTTAGTTTAAATTTAGTTTAAAAAGATAAAGAAACCAAATTTTAATGAAAATAGTGTATTTATAAATATATTAATCGTAATATTGCGATGTAACAATTGTAAGAAATAATGGGATTAACAAAATCAGAAATATTTACAACTGAACAGAACAAAATCGCTACTTTCGCAAAGGTCTTAGGCCATCCTGCAAGAGTAGCTATTTTACAGTATTTGTTAAAGACACAAACTTGTATTTGTGGTGACTTAGTCGAAGAAATTGGCTTAGCTCAAGCGACTATTTCACAGCATTTGAGAGAGTTGAAAAAGGTCGGTTTGATACAAGGAACGATTGAAGGTACAAGCGTTTGTTACTGTATCAATACAGCGACTTGGTACGAAGTGCGAGATATGTTGACCGTATTATTTGGACAATTGGAAATTCAAAATAATTGTTGTTAGTATTTTTTTATATTAGTCAATCGTTATATTGCAATAAAACAATAGAGTTATGAAATTATCAAGTGTAAAAGAAACATTGAATGGAATGGAACGACTGGAGTTTCAATTACCAAATGGAACGTTAGTTCCGTCGCATTTTCACGTAACGGAAGTAGGACAAATTGAGAAGCGATTTATTGATTGCGGCGGAGTTGTTCGCAGTGAAAAAGTGGTTAATTTTCAGCTTTGGAATGCTAATGATTATGACCACAGATTGCACCCCGAAAAGCTGGTGAACATCATCGAATTATCCGAAAAAGTCTTGAATATTGAAGATGCGGAAGTCGAGGTAGAATATCAAGGGCAAACGATTGAGAAATTCGGTTTGGACTTTGATGGGCAAAAATTCCTTTTGACAACGAAGCAAACGGACTGTTTGGCTAAGGACAATTGCGGGATTCCGACCGAAAAATTAGCTAAACCTAAATTCAAATTATCACAATTAAAAGAACTTCAAACGACTTCGGCGAATGCTTGTAAACCTGGCAGCGGTTGCTGTTAGTGGTTTTAAGGAATGAATAATTTTAAAAAAAATAAAACGGTGGAAAACACACAGATATTCGATAGCATTAGCACCTTTTGCAAGGCTCGTGAAGCAGAATTTGATACGATTTCAGCAGAACGTCAAACTCAATTGAGGGTCTTGAGCGACTATTTGAGTAAAAAATATCAAGCAGGCACAACGCCAAAAGTCATTGTGATTTGTACGCATAATTCTCGTAGAAGTCATTTGGGACAACTTTGGTTGGCGGTTGGTGCAGCTTATTTTGAGTTGCCAAAATTGGAAACTTATTCGGGCGGAACGGAGGCAACTGCTTTCAATCCGAGAGCGGTAGCCGCTTTGAAGCGAGTCGGTTTTGATATTCAAGCGGACGATGCCGCAGCCACAAATCCGAGGTATGCTATCAAATGGTCAGCAGAGATGTCGCCTTATATCGCTTTTTCTAAAAAATATGAAACTGTACCTAATCCGACAGCGGATTTTGCGGCAGTTATGGTTTGTACAGATGCAGATGCAAATTGTCCGATTGTATTTGGAATGGATTTGAGATTGGCACTGCCTTTTGATGACCCGAAAGCCTTTGACGGAACAGATTTGGAAGCCGCAAAATATGATGAAAGGTGTTTACAAATCGGCAGAGAAATGTTATATGTTTTGTCTAATGTTAAAACAGAAAACAATGAGTAAAGCTCGAAAAAAGCTAAGTTTTTTGGATAGTTATTTGACATTGTGGATTTTCATAGCGATGGCGATAGGCGTTGGTTTAGGCTATTTTTTACCGACTATTCCTGACTATATTAATGGAATGAGTAGTGGTGCGACGAATATTCCTATTGCGATTGGGTTGATACTAATGATGTATCCGCCTTTGGCGAAGGTGAATTATGCCTTGCTTCCGAAGGTTTTTAAAAATGTAAAAATCCTGTCTATTTCTTTGGTTTTAAATTGGATTATTGGACCAGTTTTGATGTTCATTTTAGCCATTACTTTTTTGAGAGATTATCCAGAATATATGGTCGGCTTGATTTTGATAGGTTTGGCTCGATGTATTGCGATGGTTTTGGTGTGGAATGATCTTGCGGAAGGAAGCAGCGAGTACGGAGCAGGTTTGGTAGCTTTGAATAGTATTTTTCAAGTTTTTGCATACAGTTTTTATGCTTGGATTTTCATTACCGTTTTACCGCCTTTTTTCGGGTTTGAAGGTGCAATTGTCGATATCGAAATATCGACAATTGCGGAAAGTGTGGCTATATATTTAGGTATTCCATTTGTACTGGGCATTTTGAGCCGATTGATTTTGGTAAAACTAAAAGGAGAAGAATGGTACACGACTCGATTTATCCCGACGATTTCACCGATGACTTTAATTGCTTTGTTGTTTACGATTGTTGTGATGTTTTCCCTCAAAGGAGAATTGATTGTGGAAATACCAATGGACGTTTTAATTATTGCTGTTCCACTTTTGATTTATTTCACTTTGATGTTTTTTATCGGCTTTTTTGTAACCAAATCTATGGGAGCAGAATATGATAAAACTGCTGCTGTTGCTTTCACTGCTGCTGGAAATAATTTTGAGTTAGCGATTGCCGTAGCGATTGCTGTTTTTGGTTTGAACTCAGGACAAGCCTTTGCGGGAGTTATTGGCCCCTTGGTGGACGTACCTGCACTTATTTTATTGGTCAGAGTCGCGTTTTGGTTGAGAGATAAGTATTATCCAAAGTCTTTTAATCATGTGGGAAATAAATAGAAAAATGGTTCTTTGAAAAGCTTTGTGGAAGTTTGAAGAAACGGTGGACGGCAAACGGTGACAGCCTGCCCCGAAACCTCGGGGTAATTTATTTGAATTATTTTTTTTGATTTTATTGAATCGCAAACAATTTCAGAGAACCAGAGAGGTTTAGTTAATTCCTCTTCTGAACAACGGTAAAAAGTAGAACGGACATTCCTGCCCGTTCTACTTTTATAATTTTAAAATGATGCCCCAAAACTAATATAAACTATATCTGGAAAACCTGCTCCGGTTCTAAAAATAAATTTTCCATTAGGTTTTTGAAAACGATATCCTAACGTGCCTGCTGGTGCAAATATCATGTATTGAGTTCGTGATGGAATCTGTTCTCCAAAATATTCGGCATTGCTGACACCAATCTCATAGCTTGATTGATCGTACAATAATGTTCCACCAATGCTACTTTCAAAGTGATGTTTTCCGGTTCCGCTTAGGAAAACTGGAGTCAATATGACATGTGGGCCGGTAGAGCCCCAGGTCGCCCAATAACCGCTACCAAATCGTACACCAACTGATTTGAAAAGGTTGATTTTAGTTGTTCGGACTTGTCGTTCGTAGTTGAGGTTGAATGTTCCCCAAAGTCCGCCGATTGCCCCCGTTCCGTAGATAGCGTTTGGATATTCAAAAACTAATTGTTTAGTACTGTCTTGGCTGAGCATAGCAGTACAACTGCCAATTATGACAATGATAATTAATACGATTTTTTTCATTTGAATTTTCTTTATTCTAATAACCATTTCCCGATAGCTTTAACACTATTTTTAGTTCGTAGTTGTAGGAGATACAAACCTTTTGGTAAATTATCCCGATACAATTCAATTTGATTATTTTGAATATTCGGAATGGTTTTTACTAAATGACCTGTTGAGTTAAAAATATTTAAGGTATAATAAGCATCAGGTAAATGATCAAAATTAAGGATAGATTTTTCTTGTGTCGGGTTTGGAAAAACGGTGAGCTTTTCCACTTGAAGGGAAGTTGTGGCCGTCAATTGCTCACAAGTTACTCGAACTAAATCAACACAAGCTCCGTTGCTCCAGTATCGTATCCCTACCATCGTATCAACATTATTTGTTGTAAAAGGCATGGATACAAACTGCCAGTCATCGGTCGTTACTAAACTTGTATCTATTGTCGCACCAAAAGGTAAATGATCTACTCGGAGGCTAAAATCATACAAGCCATTTTTTACCCAACAACTCAAATAATAGGTCGTATTTGGAATGACATTAATACTTTGATAAACACCGCCGCCATTGCTGCAAACAGCGTGACTGCCATGAAAAACTGGTGAGGTGACAACCGAAATTCCATCGTCAGGTGTCCATGTAGAATCGTAGTATAAAACCCCTGCTTCAAAACTGGAGTCGGCTACGATGATATCGGTGCATTGACTGTAGAGATTGGATAATCCAAATATCAGGATAGTGACGAGACATTGAAACGATTTCATACGTGGACAATTTTTGACGTGCGAGAGGTCTGATACATAAAAAAGGTTTGAGAGTGTTCCCAAACCTTTTCCAAAAATATGTAACCTCTTTTTTTAAAATTGATAAATAATACAATTGGCGTGCATGCCCGAACCGACTGCCGCAAAAAGGACTTTATCGCCTTTTTTGATATTAAAACCTTCTAAGTCATCTCGCAGTACATTATCTAATAAAGTTGGAACTGTAGCGACAGATGAATTACCTGTTTGTTGTAAAGTAATCGGCACTAACTTATCATAATCACCATCGTAGTTGTGCATTTTAAACAACTTTGTACCAACAGCTTTGATTAATTTTGCATTTGCTTGATGAAATAGAAATAAATCGATTTCCTCAATTTTTGTATTACTTTTGGTCAGGCAGTCTGTAATTAAATCAGGGACGTGTGTCACGGCATAACGATAAACGTTGCGGCCTTGCATTTTAATGAACATCTCCTCTTCACTTTTTTCGTTATTGTATGAGCTGCCCATTTTTAAATAATCGGCATCACTCAAACAATGAGAGTAAGTATGTGAAGATAAAAGCCCCGTTGGTGTTTCGCCTTCTTGTGCTTGTAAAATTGTCGCCCCTGCACCGTCACCAAATAACATGGAATCTAAATCATGCTGATCAACAATACGAGATAAAATTTCTACACCGACTACCAAGACATTTTTTGCTGCACCTGCTTTAATAGCTTGATCAGCTTGAATCATGGCTTGTACCCAGCCTGGACATCCAAATAAAATATCATAAGCGAAACACTGGTGATTTTTGATTTTTAAACGATTCTTGACTAGAGCCGCTAAGTTCGGTAACAGTAACGGATAATCTAAACCACTCTTTAAGTTACCAAAATTATGTGCGACAATTACCCCATCAATTACCTCTTTATCAATACCCGCATCCTCAATTGCTTGCTCCGAGGCATAAACTGCTAATTGAACTGTATCTGTGTTATCGCCAGCATATCGGCGAGATTCTATGCCCGAAATTTCTTCCAGTTTTTGTATTACTTGCTCGGTAGGTTTCGTGACTTTTGTTCCATCGTGTTTGTAGAAAGTACGATTTAAGAAGTAGTTATTATCAATCATCTTTTCAGGAAGAAAAGACCCAGTACCAATAATAACAGAATTACGGTAAGTCATTTTTTTGCATTTAATAATAATCCCTGTAAACCTCAAAAAGACTTACAGGGATGTTCTTTTATGAAATATCATTTGCTTTTTATACAAACATACAATAAATCTTTTGAGATATTTTAACCTATGCAAGTTTTTTTTATTGATTTGATAATCAATTTTCTTAATGATTATTATTTCTTGAATGCAATTTCAGCAATTATTATAATATGTCAAATTAATAAAATTTAACACACAAAATCATTTTTTAAGATAAACTTTGAGTAGATTTACAATGTTAATTTAATGTTAACTTTAAGTTAATCGAATATGAATAGCAAAATTTTATTTGTTTCATGTCGGTTTTTGTATTAAATTATAATTGATTTAGGTGTTTTTTACTGTTGTTTATTTTTTGTCATTGAGCGGTAAGTCACCACATTTTATTATTTATTTATCGCACTCACTCATTCTACATAATTTCAATTTCATAGAGGCTTTGAGGGTCAAAAATTAGAAGGTTATGAAAATTAAAAATTACATATCATTATTGGTTATTGCGATTATCGTCACTTGTTCAACGAATATGTCTGGACAAGCTTTTGGCTATTCATTTAAGAAAAAAGGGAAAAAACAAGTCAAACTGAAGTTCGAACGAATCAATAATCTAATCATATTACCGTTCATGATAAACGATTCTACTCAAGTCAAATTCATCGTTGATACAGGGGTGCGTCATACCTTGATCACAAAAAAATCTTACTTGGATAGTCTGGATTTACAGTATGGTAGAAAATATCGTCTCATGGGGGCTGATAAGGAATCTTTCGTAGATGCGCAGCTGGTACATGGATTAAACTACGACTTTGGGCCGGTAGAGGCGGTGTTGCAGACAGCATTAGTTTTAGAGGAAGATTATTTTGATTTAGGGAAATCATTAGGGATTCCAATTGATGGCATTCTGGGGATGGATTTGTTTATGCGTTATGTCGTCAAGGTCGATTATGAAATAAATGTGATGACTTTAATAGAGCCTAATAGATTTAAGCCGTCGAATTCTTTTCAAGAGTTAGACATAGAATTGATACAAGGTAAACCATATATTAATGTGATGACACAATTAGATAATGGTGAAGTCATAGCGAATCGATTATTGGTGGATTGTGGGGCGAGTTTGAGTCTGATGTTAGATATGAATTCTGACGATCGTATTGTTTTACCCGAAAAATATATTCACGGTACTTTTGGGCAGGTGCTTGGCGGCGATTTGGAAGCCTATGTCGGGCGAGTGAATTTTTTGGCACTTAACAGTTTTACTTTTAATGATGTAGTCACGAACTTTCAAATGCCGTTTTGGGTCGATACTATTTCTAATAGTAATGGATTGATAGGTGGCGGTATTTTGAACCGTTTTGACGTGATTTATGACTGCGTTCATAGGAAAATGTATTTACGTGAAAATCAAAATTATTACGAACCGTTTGCACCAGATAGAAGTGGTTTGCACATCAGGCTGCAAGGTAATAGCTTTAATCAGTTCATTATTGCAGACGTTATTCCTGACTCTCCTGCAGCTGCTGCTGGTATTCAGACTGGTGATTTGATTCTAAGATGTAATGGTAAACCGATTCAACGATTATCGTTAGATTATATTAATGATACTTTACAAAGTGAGCCAGCGACAATCGTCCGCTTAACGCTTTTGAGAGATGGCGAAGAGGTTGATGTGAAGTTTAAGTTAAAGGATTTGATTTAGAATTAACAATAGCAGACTGGTTCGAAAGTTCGTTGATATTTTGAGAAACCTGTAAGATTTGGAAAACTTTGTAGGTTTATAATCAAATAGTTACGTTGTTTTATCAAAATAAATTAGTAAATCGCTTTAGCTTTTATAATTCAGAAAATAGCCTTTTACGTACTAAACTTTTGAGGAAAAAATATTTCCTGATCATAGGTAAACCGATAGTCAATGAGCCTATAATCCACACTATGAAACGTGGATTATAGGCAAATAACCTTTTTTAATATGTAGATTATCTTCGTTTTCCGGAGTATTCCATGGCTTCTCCTTTTCCGAATCCATAACTAAAACTAAGCGTTACGAATCGTCCACGAAGATTTCTGCTATACGCATAAAAATTAGTTTGAATAGTTTCGTTTTCACGAATACGAGAAGCGAAAATATCACGAACTCCCAAATTCACCACTGCTTTTCCTTTCAAAATCTTTTTACGAACGCCCAAATCTGCAAATAAAATATCTGAACGCATTCCTTGAATAGTTTGCTCTTCTGACTCGTAGCGGCCAGTTACTTCAAAATCAATATCTTTCGGTAATTTTACTTTTCCTGTCCATTTTGTTGACCAAACTGTCGCATCAAAATCAAAGTTTTGACCTTCAAATTCTCCTTTTCGATTGAAGTAATTGATATTGACATCACCGTTCAGTGTTAACCATTTTTTAGGGCTGATTTTCGTATTAAACTCAAAACCAGTCGCTTGATTTGTACCAATATTATAAGGAATAAAAGTCGTTACATTATTATCAAATAAAGAAATCCGTTCAATTACTTCTGTCGTATAACGGTGATATACACTAAAGTTTAAAGATATTTTATCTAAGATATAAATGGACGATACTTCGTAAGAATCTGTAAATTCTGGTTGTAAATCAGGGTTTCCGGCACGGATGACAAAGTTATTACGAATATTAAAAAACGGATTCAAATCCCACAAACGAGGTCGATAAATACGACGAGAATAGCCAGTTTGCATCGAGAACCTATCACTAAATTTATAAGAAATAAATCCACTTGGGAAGAAATTACCAAAGCGTTGGTTACTCGATTCATTTGTGTTGATTAATAAGGTTTGTAAGTCCGTAAACTCATAACGAACGCCGGCTTTGAAACCCCAGCTGCCTGTCTCGTAAGAACCTGTTCCGTAAAGCCCTAAGACATTTTGTTTATACTCAAAAATATTGGTTAGACTGCTATCATTGATCCATTCGCCATTGGTCAGATTAGAAACGGCAAAGTCATTCTGTACATCTTGAATCACATACATTGCCCCGGTTTCCAATGTCATATTTTTAGAAAAAGGTTTAGTATAATCTAACTGAAAAGTATATTTTGTTTCACTAAAATTAGTACGAGTTTGTTGATTTTCATTCGCTAAATTTCCGAATGTTGTAATATTTTCAAACTCTGATTCTTGGTCTTTCGCAAATACATTTCCTATTGCACTAAATAACAAAACGTGGTCTTTATCATCTTTAAAATCACTTTTGTATTGCAATTCGTATTGTAATTTTGGATTAGTTGCCGAAGTTATTTCTGTTCGATACCATTCGGCGATGATGCCATTTTCATCTTCTCTTCTAAAATCATTTCGTGAGGGTTGATCCTCGATTTCGTAGGCGAAACTTCCCGAAAGTGTAATGATATTTTGAGGATTAATAATATAATCCGTTCCTAAAATAATGTTATAAAACTGCTCATTTCGATATTCTGTGCCTTCGCTAAAAATCGTTTCATTATTCAGCAAATTGCGGTTGATATTCTCACCAAATCTCGGTAATTCTCTATAACCAACACCGAATTGACTAAACAAATTAAACTTTTCCGTTCTACGATTTAGGCTCAAGCCAACACTATGATTTTGGGGCAAACCAGTATTTAATGAGATCGAACCATTGAGTCCTTTTCGTTCTTCTTTTTTGAGTACAATATTAATGATACCCGATGTTCCTTCGGCTTCGTACTTTGCCGAAGGATTGGTAATGACTTCCACTTTTTCAATCATATCAGCCGTAATCGTACCGAGTGCATTTCCTTGCTCACTCGCAATCACAGAAGGTTTTCCATTTATTAAAATCTGTACGCCTGAGCTTCCTCTCAAACTAATCACTCCTTCAATATTCACATTGACGGAAGGTACATTATTCAAGACTTCGTAAGCACTAGCACCTGTTGAACTTAGGTCAGAACCGACATTAAAAACTCGTTTATCTAACTTAAAAACCGTCTGTGATTTTTCGGCAACGACCTCTACCTCTTCCAACATTTCGCTATCTTCTGTCAGTACAATTGCCCCTAAATTGACTTTTCCATTAACAATTTCAAAACGCTCTATCGTCTTTTTCTGAAAACCAATAAACGTCACTTCGATATAAAAATCTTGCTTATCTGTTTTGATTTCAAAATTTCCATTAATATCTGTTGTCGCTCCACCAATGACGGTTTTGGTAGCTTTATCCGCTAACATTACGGTCGCAAATTCTACGGCTTGTTCGCTATTTTTCTCAATGACTTTTCCGGTAAGTGTTATATTTTGGGCAAAAATACTTGAGATACTTAGAAATATTATTAGAAGACTTGACACACATTTTTTTAGTAACGCTGTATTCATAGTTATTTTTATTTTGGTTTGTTTTTCATTGATAATGCAAAATAACAGCAGATGTTTAAGATTCCGGTGTGCTTTCTTTGAACGACAGATTTTGGGCGGTGAACGACAAACAGAAGTGCTACAGCAAACGATGGCTATTTTTGGAGGAATCTGAACAATAATTATCCAATAATTATCCATTGAAAAATTATAACGTCTTTGTATTTTACCGTTTACCCTAAATTTTTTGTCGTTTATAGGAATCCATTTTTGGAATCGTATCGAATGATTTACATTTGAATTATGGTTCAGAAACAGCAACAAAAATGGATTTATTCCAAAGAATTTCTATTTCAAATTGTGTTACATATTTTGGTATTTATCTTTTACGCCATTGATAAAAAACACCGAATTATTGAAACACATCAATTTTTCTTTTTTCTAAATTATGCCGCTGCTGCGTTATTTATCAATTACTTTTTACTACCTCGTTTTTTTTATAAAAATAAATACTGGCAATTCGGATTAGGTTTGGTATTCGTTTTTTTAGCGACGATTTTTATCGAAGAGTTAGTTTTAGAACAAATCTATTTTCCTGATACAAAAGGGAAAAAATTCTTTGGGTTATTTTATACCTTAATTGACGTTATTCCTGTAACAATCATACTTTCAGGCTTTAAATTCGCTTGGGATGCCTTGATAAAACAGCGTGAAGTCGAAACCTTAAAATCAGCTGTTCAACAAAGTCAATTACAGTTTTTGAAGTCGCAAGTAAATCCGCATTTTTTGTTTAACAACCTCAATAATCTCTATTCTTACGCCATCGAAAGTTCGCCAAAAACTCCTGAAATTATTTTAGAATTATCGTCTGTTTTGCGATACATGTTGTATGAAACCAAAACAGCTTTTGTACCTTTAAAAAAGGAACTGGAGCAGATGAAACATTTTATTAGCTTAAACGAACTACAAATCGAAGAACGAGGCGAGGTGAATTTTCAAACACAAAATATTCGAGCCGATTATCAAATCGCTCCCTTAATTTTGATTGTTTTTATTGAAAATGCCTTTAAACATAGCACAGCGAGTTTGAGTGATCATATTGTTATTGACATCAAAACGACTCTTTTAGACAACGGTACTTTAAAATTTACTTGTCGTAATAATCATCAATCAGAATCGAAT
>CBFIHR010000035.1:0-40970 GCA_965662365.1 Saprospiraceae bacterium | reverse complement strand
TTGATACGACGTATATTTTTATTGCACCAACGCCACAAGTTGAAGCAGGAAATGATAACACGTATTGTGTTGATTGGGAATTGGATACCTTGATGGGATATACACCGGATTCGAACGGCTATTGGACAGGTGCAGGAATTATTGACAGCCTACTAGGTATTTTCAATCCTGGATTAGCAAATGACGTGTATCAAGGAGGAGTTTATCAATTGACTTATACGTATATTGATCCGTTCACAGGCTGTACCAATCTTGATACATTGACACAAACTGTGAATCCACTGCCGGTTGTTGATGCAGGTTTGGATACATCATATTGTGATAATCCAAATCCTATTGATATTGGATTACCAACACCAAATCCATTAGGTGGCTATTGGACAGGAATCGGTGTGGTGGATAGTTTAAATGGTTTAATTCGTACGGATTCGATGCCACTAACGCAACCTGTAAATGGTATTTTAGGAGCATTTACAATCACATATACTTACGAAGATGCGAATACTTGTGTGAATTATGATTCATTAGTTGTAACGGTGACAGATCCGATAATTCCACAAGCTTTTCCGTATGATACAGTTTGTGCGTATGATTTACCATTCGTATTTGATACAGCAGCTTATGCACCAACAATAGGGGTAACATGGATTGGACAAGGCGTAGTTAATGGGCAGACTGGCTTGTATGATCCGAGTATTTTAGGGAATTTAATTCCTGTTGGTGGTCAAGGCGTAGTTGATACAATTTACATGACGGTTGGAACGGGAACGTGTCAGACATTTGATACGACGTATATTTTTATTGCTCCTACACCAGCCGTAGAAGCAGGGCAAGATCTATCATTTTGTGAAGAAGATGGTTGGCATACATTAACGAATTACTTACCAGATTCCAGCGGTTACTGGTCAGGGCTTGGGATTATTGATAGTTTGGGTGGTGTATTCGACCCTACTATTACGACAACAAATACCTTGTCAAGTACAGATTATACGTTGACTTATTTTTATACAGATCCATTTACAGGTTGTGGTAATAATGACAGTTTAACGGTAACAATTAACGCATTACCTTTAGTAGATGCCGGACTTGACACAGTTGTTTGTGCGAATCCAAATCCGACTGATATTATTCTAAATGTACCAACGGTGCAATCCATTCCGAATGATGGAAGTGGAATTTGGACAGGTTTAGGAATCACTGACGGAGTTAATGGTGTATTTAGAACAGATAGTGCTGGAGGATCATTGTTAGGGCCATACACTTTGACTTATACGTACACGGATATTAATGGTTGTATCAATATGGATAGTATATTAGTAAGTGTCACAGAACCAGAAATACCGCAGGCATTCCCGATGGATACCGTTTGTGCGTACGATTTACCATTTTTATTTGACTCGACGTTATACGAGCCGAATCTTGGTGTGACTTGGTCAGGAACTGGTATTACCAATGCCTCAACAGGGGAATATTCTCCAACAGTGGTTGGTAATTCAATTAATATTGGAGGAGTTGGTGTGATTGACACAATAATTATGAGTATTGGAACGGGAACATGTCAGACGTTTGATACGACCTTTATATTTATCGCTCCAATTCCAAGTGTTTATGCGGGAATGGATTTAGCGTATTGTGAATTTGACGCATCAGATACCTTAAATAATTACACGCCAGACTCCAGTGGAGTTTGGACTGGGACGGGAATTGTCGATAGTTTATTAGGGGTATTTGATCCAACAGTGGCATCAACGCCAGATTTAACTATTTCGCCATATACGTTAACATATTTATACACCGATACATTTACAGGTTGTCAAAATTCAGATAGTCTAATTGCGACGGTAAACGCTCACCCTGATGTTACTATTTTTGATACAATTGTCTGTGATAATCCGAATCCGGTAACAGTGATATTAGAGTCACCTGTTGTATTAACTGTTGCAAATGCTGGCAACGGTATTGGAGTTTGGTCAGGTCCTGGCATTGTAGATATAAATAATGGATGGTTTGATCCAGACTCGGCAGGTGGTGTAAGTAATTATTTGGTGTTTCATGAGTTTATAGACGGCAATGGTTGTGCTACGATTGATACAGCGACTGTAGGTGTCATTGAACCAGAAATTCCTGAAACTTTTCCGTATGACACGGTTTGTGTTTATGATATGCCGTTTTTATTTGACTCGACTTTATACGAACCAAATATAGGCGTAACTTGGTCAGGTCAAGGGGTTACGAATCCTCAAACAGGAGAATACACACCATCTACCTTTATTAATCAGATTCCGCTTGGCGATGTTGGCTTTGTAGATACAATTATTATGACGATTGGAACGGGAACATGTCAAACATTTGATACAACATTTATTTACGTTGCACCTATTCCGATTGTCAATGCAGGAGCGGATATTACTTTTTGTGAGGAAGATCCAAATTATACGCTAACAGGATATTCGCCAGACTCAAGCGGTGTTTGGTCGGGTACAGGAGTTATTAATGCCTTCCCAGGAATTTTTAGCCCTTCCGATCCAGGAACACCAACTTTGACTATATCGCAATATACTCTGACTTATTTATATACTGATCCTTTTACAGGTTGTCAAAATTCAGATAGTATAACTGCGACAATTAATCCACATCCATTAGTAGAAATATTTGATACGATAGTTTGTGATAATCCGATTCCGATGGATATTACATTAGATATACCGGTAGTTCAAACGGTGTCAAATCCGGATAATGGCTCGGGCATTTGGTCTGGACCAGGTATTATAGATGTTGTAAATGGTGTATTTAGAACAGATGCCGCTGGCGGAATAGCAGGAAGTCCGTACTTTGTATTTTATACTTATACAGATCAAAACGGTTGTATTACAACAGATACGGCACGCATAGATGTTATTGATCCAATCATTCCACAAGCTTTTCCGTATGATACGGTTTGTGCGTATGATATGCCATTTTTATTTGATTCAACATTATATGAACCGAATGTAGGAATTACCTGGTTTGGAACAGGTATTATTGATGCTGTCAACGGGTTATATGATCCGTCAATTATTGGAAATACGATTCCAGTCGGAGGTACAGGTGTTGTTGATATGATTATTGCCCAGTATGGATTTGGAACGTGTCAAACATTTGATACGACTTATATTTTTGTAGCACCAATACCAGCCGTAGAAGCTGGACAAGATTTGATTTTCTGTGCTGACGATCCACTTTATACTTTAACAGGCTATACGCCGGATACCAATGGAATTTGGTCAGGTTATGCTATTATTGATCCTATCGGTATTTACAATCCAAATATTGATGGATCGTTTTGGGACTCAACGTACCATGTTTTTTATAACTATACGGATCCATTTACGACTTGTACAAATTATGATAGCTTAGAAGTCACCGTACATCCGATGCCAGGGGCGAGTTTTGAAGAAATTCCGGTGGCTTGTATTGATGGTCCAATTCAGTTTACCAATACTTCAGTGGACACAACGGCATTTTTTACTTGGGACTTTGGCGATGGCTCGATTCCAAACTTTGCACCACATCCGACACACACCTATCAAGACACAGGTTGGTACACGATTCAACTTATAGCGACTTCCATTAATGGCTGTATTGATTCGTTCAGTTCGAATATTTATATCACGGAACCACCGACCGCATTTTTTACAATGGATACGACAGAAGGTTGTGCGGTATTACCAATTGAATTTACAAATCAAAGTTTTGGGTATCAACCATCTTATTATTGGGATTTTGGAAACGGTGACTCGAGTACGCTTCAAACACCACCGATTATTGATTTTGAACAAGGAGAATGGGACACGACTTATTACATTTTATTAGAAGTTTCCAACCTTTGTGGAACAGTTTATCATTTGGACTCCGTACTGGTGCATCCAATACCAATTGTTCGGTTTACACCGAATGTAGATACGGCATGTTCACCACACACTGTTCACTTTGCGAATTATTCAGTCGGAAATCCAGAAACCTTTACTTGGTACTTTGGTGATGGCACGATAAGCTATGATTCGATTCCGGCTCCACATACTTACTACACGGATTCTACCGATCAAACATATTATGTCACGGTAATTTCTACCAATGAATGTGGTGCAGATACCTTACAGCATGATATCACAATATTACCGAATAATGTTAATGCGTTTTTCATTCCTGATGTAACTTTCGGTTGTGAGCCGTTGACGGTAGATTTTATTAGTTTATCTTCAGGTATTAATATAGTACACAATTGGGAATTTGGAGATGGGAACACCTCTATTTTGGAAAATCCGACACACACCTTTGATTCGGCAGGCATTTTCCCTGTCAAACTCAAAGTTGATAACGGTTGTGGCTTCGATTCCATTGTCGTCAATATTACGGTTTATCCCGAGCCAGAAGTCAGCTTTGTTCATAATGATTCAATTTGTGAAGGCGATATCGTCAATTTTGTCAATACATCAGTCGGAACGACAGGGCAAGTATGGGCTTTTGGCGATGGCGATAGTTCCTTATTGAACAATCCTGAGCACGTTTATACAACTGCCGGAACATACATAGTTCACCTTACCGCTTTTGCAGATACCTCTGGCTGTCCAGCCTCTGACTCCAGTATCGTTACCGTATTGCCCCGACCGACTTCGACCTTCACAAGTTCGGTGCTTGATGGTTGTGTACCGTTGACCGTGGACTTTACGAATACAGGAATCGGAGCAGATTATGCCGCTTGGACATTTGGAGATGGAAATTCCTCTGTTGCAATCAATCCGACACATACTTTTAATGCACCAGGAACTTATGCCGTTTGTTTAGTTAATACCAGCATCAATAGTTGTGTAAGTGATACGACTTGTATTCAGATTATCGTACATCCGAAACCAGTTAGTGCATTTACACCAGTTATTTCAGATACTTGTGGATTGCCATTAACTGTTGATTTTACTAATCAGTCAACAGGAGCAACAGGTTATTTTTGGGATTTTGGTAATGGAACAACTTCTATTTTGAATAATCCAACAGCAATTTATCAAGATACAGGTATTCATGTTATTGGAATGATTGCCGTGAATCAGTTCAATTGTGCGGATACTTCCTATCAAGTCATTCGAGCATTTGAAAATCCAGTAGCAAACTTTACGTACAACCCCGCACACGGTTGTGAGCCACCTTTGCCGGTGACTTTTACGAATACAAGTTTATTCTATAACAGTTCGTTGTGGGACTTCGGAAACGGCGGCTCTGTTCAAAATAGTCCGACGCATCCATATAACGCACTGGGTAGTTATACGGTTTCTTTGATTGTTGGGTATGACGGTATTTGCTTCGACACAGTAACGGTTGTAGATGCGGTCAAGGTAACACCAAATCCGGTAGCTGATTTCGTGCCGATTATCAGTGATACTTGTGGTATTCCTTTAACGGTTGATTTTGACAATTTATCCACAGGTGCGATTGAATATAGCTGGTTCTTTGGAGATAATGCTATAGATTCAATTGCCGAACCAACACATTTATATAATGCGGCAGGTTATTATGACATTACGATGGTGGCCTATACCGACTTTGGATGTACAGATACCATAATTCAAACGATTAGAGCGTTTGAGGATCCAATTGCAGACTTTATACTGAATCCACAATTTGGTTGTCCTCCGTTATTGGTTGAGTTTGATAATTTGAGTCAATTTGCCAATACATACATTTGGTCATTTGGTGATGGTAACATTTCACAAGATTCGATTACGTCGCATCTATATGCAGAAGAAGGAGTATATGACGTGATTTTAACCGTTTCGATGGATAATATTTGTTTTGATGAAATGAGTTTTCCAGCTGCAGTAGATGTTCATACTTCGCCAATAGCAGATTTTGATTTTACTCAACCAAATACAGATCCAAATGATGGTGTTGTGGTTTTCGAAAATCTATCGACACCTGATGCAATACATTTTATTTGGGATTTTGGAAACGGGGATACGTTACACCAACGAAATCCAACTTATCGTTACTTCACTAATGGTGAAAAAACGATAACCTTAATCGCTATTAATGATTTTGGCTGTGCAGATACGATAGTACAAACTTTATTCTTAAATAATATCAAAGGATTGTTCATACCAAATGCACTTTCACCAGATGTTGGTGTACCAGCCGTCAGAGAGTTTAGACCTAAAGGAGTCGGCTTAAAGACCTATCGCATTCAGATTTATTCTTCTTGGGGTGAGCTACTTTGGGAATCAGACAAATTAGTAGATGGTCAGCCCGAGGAAGCGTGGGATGGAACTTTCAATGGAAAACCAATGCCACAAGATGTATATACCTGGCATGTGACTGCAACATTTGATGATGGAGAAGATACACCGTGGCGAGGGATGCCAGTAGGTCCTTTCAATAAAATCATTTATCAAAATCTTAGAAATCCACTTGATGTTGATATTGTCCGATATACCAGGGTAGGAACAATTCAATTATTACGATAAGAAGGAGGTATTGATATTTTGTTAAAATTAAAAAATGAATTTTATAAATTTTAGTTGTTTAAATAATTGATATTCAGTTTTTTATAAATTCGTTTAGGTAGCTATCGGCAGTTTTTTATATGAAAATTCATTGCACAGTTGTAATGAAAAACATATAAGAAATTGCTGGTCGTTCACCGATGCTTTTTTGATATAAACAATAATGAAAAAGTATTTCACACTAATAATATTCGTTAAAATTAGTTGATTTAGAGATAGATATGTTACGTTTTGAAATAAATTCAATCGTCTAATGCCTTTGAAATATCTGGTTTTACCATCGGAAATTCTACGTAAAAAGTAGTTCCGACATTCACAACTGTTTCAAAGTAGATTTTTCCACCGGTAGCTTCCACAATATTTTTTGACATCGCTAAACCAAGCCCCGTACCGGAGTTTTTAGTTGTAAAATTAGGGACGAATACTTTTTCGATTTTATCTTCAGGAATGCCAATTCCGTTATCTTTGACAGAAACCAAAGCGATTTCATCTTTTTGTTCTAAAACAATATCAACCGCACCTTCACGATTATAATCTATGGCAAGCGTAATAGCTTGAATCGCATTTTTGATAATATTATTTAATACTCGAACGGTCTGGTCTTTATCGGCATAGATAAGACAATCGGTCGTAGGTAAAGTCAAGGACAATTTAATATTTTCTTCTTTCGAAAATAATTGGAATACCGATTTTACAATATTATTAAGTATTAAATGTTCATTATTCGCTGTTGGCATTTTTGCGAAGCTTGAAAAATCAGAAGCAATACGAGTCAAACCATCGATTTGTTCAATAAGTGTATAAGCTGTTCGTTTCAATAACGGTCCAATATCTTCGGGACGAGATTTGTACGCGCGTTGTAGAAATTGAATCTGTAGTTTCATTGGCGTTAATGGGTTTTTAATTTCGTGAGCGACTTGTTTAGCCATTTCACGCCAAGCACCTTCTCGTTCAGACTTAGCGAGTAAGTTGGCACTTCGTTCCAGTTCTGCCAACATTTTGTTATATTCCTCAATCAAGTCCCCAATTTCATCTTGTGTTTCCCAGCTTAGTTTTTCATTTTTTTGACCTAATTCTACGCCTTGCATTTGCTGACTTAGCTGCACCAGAGGGTTTGTTATTTGGCCAGTCAAATAGAAGGTAAGCACACCAGCTATAATAAATATGACGACATAGACATTTAGCAAACGCCCCATGAAGATGCCAATATCTTTTCGAGAATTTTCCTTTTCAGTATAATACGGCAAACCAAGAATAGCCACTAATTTTTCATTTTTTAAGACCGGTATATAAGCAGCACGATACTCCAGATTTCCTATTTTTTCAGTTCTATAGATTAATTCTTGTTCCAGGTTCACGATAGCATGAAAAGCAGCTGGATCAATTTGGAACGATAAGAGATTTTTTGTGAAAATTTCTTGTCGTGATGAGTTAACAATAGAGCCATCAGGATTATACATATTCACATTTAATTTATGAATCTTATCTAATGCCTCTATATCGGGTAGATAAAACGTATCCTTTTTTTCATTCATTTCGTATTTTACCGTTTCAGCTACAGCACGAGCCTTACGGCTCAACCGTCCTGAATGATACTCTTCGGCCTCGGCTCTAAAGTAAAATACAGTCGTTACACCTATACCAATGAACGCCAAGACGACGATAGCAATGACATTATTCTGGATTTTATTCCGTAAAGAAGGTGAAAACTGAATATCTAAAAAACTGCCAGAAGGCAATCGTTCGGCTAACCTATTCATGGCAATCAAGAACGAAAATAAGACCAAAAACAAACAAAATGTATAGGAGAAAAGGGAAAAACTACTTCCCAAATCACTAATTTTTTTTTCAATAATAATTACTCGATTATCGGAGGTCTGATGAATTAAATAACTCATTTCACCCCTTCGGACAATTTTATTTTTATCATCAGTTAGTCCAAAATCAAGCTGTTCCGGAAAGTTGCTATCATTTTCTTTAATTCTCTTGCCGTTGTTATAAATAGCGTAGTTATAATCTTCGTATTTTCTTTGTAAATCAAAACTTTTATCCAACAATAAATCTGGATAATCAGATAGTTTGACGATAGTTTTGGGTTCAAAAAGAATGACGATTTTATAATATTTTCGGTTGTCTGCACGAATCGGAATATCTGCAATATATTTTTGTTCTCCTTTATTATTATTCCAATAATAAAGATTCGGATTATCCGTCGGTTTAGAATTATTTATAAGTGCTGTAAAGTAGCTATAGCTTAAGTTTTCGCCCTTCGTTCCGGTACTATCTGAATTATAAAGGTGAACTTCATATTCATAATTATTCGAAAAATTTTCTTTTAAATATTCTCCTTCAATTTGATCAATAATTCGATTTCGAGGGATAAATAAATTGGAGATTTTTTTGATAAAATGATCTTTTGCAATCATAACAGCGACATTATCAAAACTTTCTTCCATATAAACATCCCTTTCTAATGCTAAATTTTCGGCATAGAAAATTCTATTTTGAATTTCTTTTAAGTCATTAAATTGATAAAATAACATCGAACTATACGCTCCGTAGATACAAATCCAACCGACTAACCATAAAAAACCTGGTAGTTTTTGACGAATAAAAATGTGAGCGATTAGAACAGAAAAAATACCCCAAATACCACTGAATAAAAGTGCATCATCAAAAATACGCAGTAAGTAGAGCAGGATAAAAACGATCCCGAATATCATCAACATCGAAAAGCGTTGCTTCAATGAAACACTTTTTAGAGGGCGTATTAATATTTTTAGTTTAACAATAAATAGAAACAAAGTCAGCAGTATCAATGAGATAGAAATCGTACCAACCAATGAGAACGATTGAAGACTGTAGAGGGTATCAATATCAAAAGATTTGTTAGAATATAGAATTAATCGTCTGAAAGTCTCGGTTGTTGAAAAAATAGCAATGAACAAGAGAAAGAAAATCCCTAAAACTAAATATTTATGCCATTCTTGTTTCTTATAAAATGCAGCAGGTAGTTTAAAATTGCGATATACAAAAATCATTAACCATAGACCAATAATCGCATTGATTAATAAGTTGCCAACGGAAATAATTGAATGGGTATTGAAATATTTGGTACTGAAAATCGCTAAATCATCAAATTTTTCGTCAAAACCAAGAAGCGCTGTGATTAGTCGTGTCGAGAAAACAGTAGCAATAATGAAAACGACACCAACCCACGAAGGGTAGGCAACCGATAATTTATTAGCAAGATTATTCAAAAACCAAAAAAGACAGATTAGACCCGATAAATAGAAAATTAAAATCAAAAACTGTTGATTTTGATCTGAATAAGTCTCGTTACCAGCATCAAGGTAAAATAATGGTTCTCCGGCAAGGTTATTAACCTCATAGTTCGTGAGGTCAAATTTTAAGGAAATCTCCTTGGGCATATTATCAATGATTGTAAATCCATTGACCAAATATTCATTTTGAATCGCATATTGTTGAGTGATAGGAATCAAGCCAATCAAGGCGTATTGTTTGTCTCCTTTTTTGTACGGATAATTTAGGACAGCATAGCCTCCTTTTTTTATGGTACTAAATCTTGAAATTGGCTCTTCCGAAAAATCGACTTCGGCATCAAAAGGAAGGATTTTGTTACTGGTCCAAAATACAAGCGAATCGGGTTTTTGATAAATAAAAATAGAGTAGTCGTTGCTTGATAATTTTTCTAACTGACTTAATTCTGCATCCGTAAAATCAAATGAAATCGCTTTTTCGATAAAGGCGTCATCTTCGAACATTTTGATGATTTCCTCCTCATATTGATGTATCTTAGTTTCTATTTTCTCTTCATAATAACCAAGGCTAACTTGATTTATTGTATCATAGCTATAAGCTACGAACAACAATAAAACAGCAATAGGAAGGAGTATTAGATTTCTTATCATCTTGAATCGATTAGGTCTCTCGGTATTCAATGCGAAAGATAGCAAAATTTAATCCAATAAGTTGAATCGATGTAAAACGTTTATTTTTTGCTTTTCTTAGCAAAATAATATTTTGAAAAAGTAATGAAAATCGAATTAATGATTAATTAATATTCAATTCATTGAAAGTTAATAACATATAGACAAGTTTTCATATTTTCTATACCTAAAACCTAAAATAGAATAGTTATTTTTGTGTTTTATTATCTTTATATAACAAATAATAACAGAATAGTTATGAAGCGATTTTTTACAAGTACATTACTTGCAATGCTTTTTTGTTTTGGTGCTTCGGCTCAAGACATGATTATCACAGGTGTTTTTGATGGACCTCTTTCAGGTGGAACACCTAAAGTTGTTGAGTTTTACGTCATTAACAATATCTCAGATTTAAGTGCCTATGGATTTGGTTCTGCAAATAATGGCGGCGGTACAGATGGCGAAGAATATACGTTTCCAGCTCAGGCCGCAACAGCAGGATCTTTCCTTTATATGTCAACAACAACAACTGAATTTAATACTTATTTCGGTTTTAACCCAGACTTTGTAGATGGTTCAGCAGGAATCAATGGTGATGATGCAGTCGAGTTATTCCACAACGGAGTAGCTGTTGATGTTTTTGGTGATATTAATGTTGATGGTTCAGGTACTGCCTGGGACTATTTAGATGGTTGGGCTTATCGTAATGATATGGGAACAGCAAGCACGACTTTTACAGTTGCAGATTGGACCTATAGCGGTATTAATGTAAATGATGGTGAAACATCTAACGCAACTGCGGCAACTCCTTTTCCTATTGGTACATATTCTCACGGAGCTTCAATTACTGTTCACAATGTTGCAGTAGGAAGTAACTTCTTCAACCCTTCTTCTATAACAATCACAGAAGGCGATAGCGTTGTTTGGACAAACACAGGTGGTACTCACAATATCAACGGTACAACTGCTACTTTCCCTAACAACCCTGTAGGTTTTACAAACGGTAGTGCTTCTTCAGCAGCATGGGTTTTCGGTTTCAAGTTTGATGTTCCTGGAACATACACTTATCAGTGTGATCCTCACGCTGCGGGTATGATTGGAACTGTCATTGTATTACCATCAAATCCTTTAGACCCTGAAGTACAATTTGGTAGTTCTTCTATTACAGTTGATGAGAATGCAGGTACAGTGAATGTTACACTTTCTATCGCTAATGCAAATGCTAATGCAACTTCTATCGATGTTTCTGTAGATGCTTCAAGTACAGCTACAAGTGGCTCGGATTTTACATTTACTTCTCCGACTACAGTGACTTTTGCTGCAGGAAGCTCTGCAAACGAAACAGTAGCGATTCCTATCATTGATGATATGATGACAGAAGGGGCAGAGGATATTATTCTAACATTGTCTAATGCAACAAATAATGCGACAATCGGCTCAAACGCAACTTATACGATTACAATCAATCCAAGTGATGCAGTTACGCCAGATATTGTCATTAATGAAATCATGTATAACTCTCCAAGTACAGATGTTGAGTTTATTGAGTTGTATAACAATGAAGGAACGGCTGTTAATTTAGCAGGTTATTCTTTTGCACAAGGTATCACACACACTTTTGGTAATATCATTATGCAACCAGGTGATTATTTGGTTATAACAGAGGATTCAATTGCTTTTCATAATGATTATGGTTTCGCAGCTCCTGAATGGACTTCAGGAAACTTAGTAAACAGCAGCGAAACGATTGAATTAGTAGATGCTAGCGGAGCAACTGTTGATATGGTGACTTATGATGACGGTTATCCTTGGACAGAAATGGCAGATGGTGCTGGTAACTCTTTGGCATTATGTGATCCGAATGCAGATAATACAATGGCTTCTAACTGGTTACCTGAGATTAACGACGCTGGTTTTGTAGTGAGTTTCTCAACAATTTTCGCTTCTCCGGGTGCAGCAAATGCAGCGACTTGTCCTCCAAATCCGTATTATGATATCGAAGTTTTGGGAACGGAAGATGCAACCGGCTTAGCAGATTCTATCGGTACAATGGCACAAATCCAAGGTTTTGTCTATGGTGTTAACTTCCGTGGAAGTGGATTAGATTTTACAGTAATTGACCGTTACGGTAGCGGAATCTCTGTATTTGATTTTGGGTCAGTTTCTGGTTACACTGTTACAGAAGGGGATTATGTTGTTATCAATGGTTCAGTTGGTCAGTTCCGTGGTTTGACACAATTTAGCCCAGATTCAATTATGTTAGTTTCTGGTAGTCATCCTTTACGTTTACCAAATATTGTGGATTCATTAGGTGAGTTTACAGAGTCTCAATTAATTACAATTGAAAACGTAACATTAGTGAATCCAGCACAATGGAATAACTCAGGTTCAGGTTTCAACGTAGATATTACAAATGGTACAGATACGTTCTTAATGCGTATTGATAATGATGTCGATTTATACTCAATGATGGCACCGACAGGAACATTTGATGTAACTGGTATTGGCCGTCAATATACTTCTTCATCTTCAGTTTATAATGATGGTTATCAGATTTTCCCTCGTTATGTAGCGGATATTTCTCCGTACAACCCGACAGTTGTAACGCCGTCTTATCCAGCTTATGACATTGCAACAGTTTCATCAGTTGATGCAGATGGTGTTTCTGATTCATTAGGTGTTCAGTGTGCTATTACAGGTATCGTGCACGGTGTGAATATGCAAGCAAGTAATGGTGATTTAGGATTTACGTTGATTGATGCAACAGGTGGAATTGGAGTATATAGTTCAAATGATTTTGGTGGTTATGTCGTGACAGAAGGAGACGAATTGACTTTAAAAGGTACAATTTCTCAATTCAATGGTTTGACACAAATCAACCCTGATTCATTGACGATTGTCTCTACAGGTAACGCTTTAGTTGTACCTTCAGTCGTGACTGCTTTAGACGAATCAACTGAATCTGAATTAGTTACTATTACCAACTTAACATTAGTTGACCCAGCTTCATGGGACGTAAGCGGAGGTTCATTCAATGCAGACTTTACAGATGGTACGAATACGTATGCTATTCGTATTGATAGCGATGTAGATATTGCAGGGACAACACCTTTTATTTTAGCAACAGATGTTGTGAAAATTACAGGAATCGGAGGACAATTTGATTCTTCAAATCCGTATGATGATGGATATCAATTATTCCCTCGTTATGCAGCGGATATTGAAATTCTTAATAATACTAAAAATCAATTAGAAGAAGCAATCAGAATGTACCCGAACCCAATGAACGATATGTTTGTGATTGAAACAACAGAACGTATCGAGATGGTTCGTATTACAAATGCTTTAGGACAAGTGGTCAAAACGTTGAATAACGTAAATGGAACAACTCAAGTTGATGTTGCTACCTTAGCACAAGGTATTTACTTCGTGACATTTACTTCAGAAGATAACAGCTTTACACAGCAGATGATCAAGCAGTAATAACAATTGTGTCAAGTTACATTTGGCATAAGTTTAAATAATAAGGAGCGAATATTCTTAGGAATATTCGCTCTTTTTTTACGCTAAGTATAACTTGATCATAGATTACATAAATAAATAAAAATCTTTCGTCAAGTTTATATAATCTTCTGTATAATCATGTCGTTTTGGCGAATTTTGTATTATTAAATTATTTTCCTCATATGTTTTTTTCTCTTTTGAAAATTCTATTAATAGTCGCTCAACAGGTTTAAACTCACGACCTCGAACTATTACTTTTTTTATGCAGTATAGTTTATTGGCTTTCGCTTGTCCCGATGTGTCTCGATTACTCAGAGATGGCTCGGTGGCCAAATTATAGAACTGTTCACCTTCATAGAATGGCAACACGACACAAAATTTTCCGTCCTTTGTAAGTAATTGATTTACAGCGTTTAGAAGTTCATCAAAAGATAAACTATCAGTGTGTCGAACTTGATTTTTAGCCGCTTTATCTGATTTTGTACTATTAATAAAATAAGGTGGATTTGAAATGATAAAATCGTATTTTTCGGCTGTATTTTTAGCAAAATCTTGAATTGAATCATGGAAAATACTTAAACGATTTGACCATTTTGAGATTTCAAAATTATACTTAGCTTCTTCGTAAGCTTTTTTATCAATTTCGACCGCATCAATTAATGCTTTCTCATTACGTTGTGCCATCATCAAAGCGATCAAGCCTGTACCGGTACCTATATCCAAAATGCGTTTTGCACCTTCGACGGCTGCCCATGCTCCTAACAAAACACCGTCTGTTCCAACTTTCATTGCCGACTGTTGCTGATGTATTTCAAATTGTTTGAACTGAAAAGGTTGGTAGATTTTCATGGTGTAAAATTAGAAATAAGCAGATAAAACCATAAAAGAATCACAGAATAATCACAGAATAATCACAAGAGAAAAAGAATAATTTAGCGTTTTTTTTAGTGTTGAATAATTCATTGCTTATGTTTGCCTAATTAATTAAATTCGTAACAACAAATCAATAAGAAATCTGTTAAAAAGGCGTCACTTTCAAAAAAAATTGAAAGTTTATAAAATATGAACCTGCGATGTTTTCAAAGTTCTACGAGGTTCGATCAAAAATTTCGATTTACAAACAAATAAACAGGGCAGAAGCGACTGGATAATTTTAGCAACTTCAAATCTCTGCGTTCAATTTAATATGATAACAAAATATAGAAATTTAATAATTGGTGTTTTTGCGGCTTTAGCATTAGGCAGTGCTGTATCCTTATTTTTTTTAAAATTCTCGTTTAATTTTGAAGATTTCTTTCCGCAAGGCGATCCTGATTTACAGTTTTTTGAGCGATTTAAAGAAAAATTTGAAGCAGACGATAATTTCTTATTGATTGCGGTCGAAAATAAAGAAGGTGTTTTTGAACAGGATTTTTTAGAGAAATTTGATAGCTTAGGTAAACTCATCAAACCATTAAAAGTCATTAAAGATGTTCAATCTATTACGACTATAAAATATCCGATAATTAGTCCATTATTCACTACGCAGGTTGATGCGGTACATATAGACGACCCGAGTCGATATGAGGAGGACAAAAAACGGTTGTTAGAGGACGAAAGATTTGTCGGGAACTTGATCTCAGAAGATGCAACCTCTGTCGTTTTATTTGCTAAAACAGTAGATAAAATGCCTCAAGAAGAGGCAGAAAACTTGATGGACTCGGTCCGTTTACTGGTGAATAGTTTTGGATTTGATGACCAACATTATTTAGGACGTTCTAATTTTCAAAAGGAATTAGTACGTATGCAAAAGCGAGAAATTATTGTTTCAGCTGCGATTTCTAATGTCTTGGTTATCATTATTTTATTCCTAATTTTTAGAACATTCTGGGGAACGGTTATTTCGATGGGCTCAGTTGTTTTGGGTTTGCTTTTATTTATGGGTTTCTTAGGGGCTACAGGGCGAGAACTCAACGCTATGGCAGCACTTTATCCTGTTTTGATGGTTATTGTCGGTACGTCTGATGTGATACATATCCTCTCCAAATACATTGACGAACTCAAGAAAGGAAAAGAGAAAGAAGAGGCGATTTGGATAGCGATTAAGGAAATTGGTTTGGCGACTCTGCTGACTTCAATCACGACTGCAATCGGTTTTGCGTCTCTGGTGTCTTCCCGAATTTATCCGATTCGTGACTTTGGAGTCAATGCAGCTTTTGGGGTCATTATTGCTTATATCACCGTCGTGTTCTTTACAACAGCCGTTGTCTCCAAATTTGATGTCAATCAAATTATTAAATTAGGAAAAGGAGAATCATTTTGGACAAATTTGATGGTCTGGTTTAATAAATACACTAAAAATAACCACCGAAAAATAATTATTGGCGGAGTGGCGACAATTGCAATTTGTGTTTATGGCATTAGTTTAATCACGACAAATTATAGAATTGAAGGAAACTTGCCGAAAGGTGGAGAAATCACGAAGGATTTCTTATTCTTTGAAAAGAATTTTGTGGGTTTCCGACCGTTTGAAATTGCTGTTTTTGTAAAAGGAGATTATAAAGCGGATGATTATAAAGTCGTGCAAGAAATCATAAAAATTGAAAATCACTTGGCAGAATATCCTGAAATTCAACGAGTTAATTCGATTACGACAATTTATAAGAGTATCAATAAAGCTACTAAAGCTAATCGACAATCGGCTTATAAAATGCCCGAAAGTCAGGCAAAATTCGAGCAGTATAAACGTAGATATGTTGAAAAATTACCAGATGATGCTGTTAATGTTCTGATTAGTAAAGACGAAAAAAATACTCGAATTTCGGGACGAATATTAGATATTGGTGCAGACAATATTAGAGAAATCACGACCAGTATCGACGACTGGGCAGCGTCTAATCTCGATACGTCTATTATAACAATGAAGCAAACAGGAACGAGTTTAGTGGTCGATAAAAATTCGCAATATGTTCGGAATAGTATTCTTTGGGGCTTAGGTTTAGCGATGCTAATAGTTAGTGTGTTGATGGTTTTATTATTTCAAAACTTGAAAATGCTAATCATTTCGATTATTCCGAATTTGATTCCTTTATTGATTGCTGGAGCGGTGCTCGGGTTTGGTGGAGTAGAGCTGGAGGCTGGTATTTCCATCGTTTTTGCGATTATTTTTGGAATTGCCGTTGACGACACGATTCACTTTTTGAGTAAATTTAAGTTGGCTCGAAATAAAGGGCTAAGTGTCGATGATGCGATTGAAATCACATTTTTAGAAACAGGAAAAGCGATTTGTTTAACGACGGTGATTCTGTTTTTTGGATTTATGATTTTATTATTTTCTGTGCATCCACCGAGTATTATTGTCGGTACATTAATCAGCGTGACGCTGTTTAGTGCGTTATTTGGTGATTTATTTTTTATTCCGGTATTAATTCGAATGTTCATCAAGGATTAGAAAATGATAAAACTATCTTAGTATAAGAGCAATTTTTAAGGAAAAATTTGCTGATTATAACCTTTCTGCTAGGGTGATGCCTCTTTTGTTCTTAAAAGCATCGTCCTGGCAGTATACTTTCTAAAGGTTACAATCTGTGTTATAGCTGCTTTAAATAGTTCAAATGTTCATTTTATAAAATTTCGACTTCGTTCAAACTAATTTTTTTTCTGATCAAGAAAAATCTCCTATCTTGAAGGTTTACAACTAACAATTTTATAAAATCCAAAAAAATAGAAATTATGAAACAGACAAAAGGAATGATGTTTTTAGCGTTTATTTTTTGTGTGACTTTTTCTACTTTTTCTATGTCAGCTTCTGCCGCAGTTCAAACAGTGCGTTCGATGGATGCAACGGCTCAAAATGAAGCAGTAGCTCAAAAAAGTTTGAAAAAACAACTCAGAAAACAATGGAAAAAGGTATTGACGAAAGTCAAAGAGGTCAAAAAAACACTCAAAGAAAAAGCCGAAAATATTAGCGTTAGTAACGGTCAATTATTGTCTTTAGCGTTAGTCGGCTTAGCTTGTATCGGTTTAGGTGTTATTCTGACATCGAGTTTTATCACAAGTTTAGGAGGTCTTTTTATTACGATTACGATTGTTTTATGGGTATTGAAATTGATTGGAATTGTTTAAGGCACTATTTTTAAATAAAAAGAGGTTGTCTCAAAAGTTAGGAAAAATCATTTATTGATGATTTTATATTTGTAAACGATTGATTTACAAGGTAATTTGGAAAGCTTTTGAGACAACTCTTTTTTATAACTTCTTTTTTGTTCTACCGTTTTTTATATTAAAACTCTACTCGATATACCAAAATTGGAATAATGCCCAGCTGATATTTTCGTATGACTTCTTGTTTTTCAGTATCAAAATAATCGAATGCAACATTTTGTTGATTTGTCAAATTTTGAATATCAACGGCTAAAGTCGTGGTGTAATTTTCATGGTTTTTCTTTAGATATAAGCGTAAATCTGTTTTAAAATAATTAGGATATTGCTTGGAAAACGGTTGATTTTCATTAAAAATCGTTGTTTGGTTGTTAGAAGATTCTAATTCGTTGATTGCCGTAGCTCGGAAGCCTCCCAAATACGTTAGTTTTAAATTTATACCAAAGATTTTTTCCTTTCCTTTTGCTGTTTGCCATTGAAATTCTTTTCCGCCAGATAGCACCATTCCATAATTACCATTAAAACGGGAGTCTCTTTCGATACCGTCCGCTGCGGTATATTTTGATTCGAATAAAGTGCTGGTTAACAATAAGTAATATCCTTCATCCATAAATTTCTGAACCGTAAATTCGACACCATAATTACGTCCTGTACCTGCATTGACGAGCGTATCTTGAATAATTTCATCTAATAAATTAATAACGGAAAATGTACTATTAGGATGATCAATAATTGGAATATCGAATAAATGCTGGTAATAAGCTTCTACATTGATATTCAATTGATTAAGGAGATTTGTTTGATAAGCTAAGCCCAAATGATGTGCTTTACTCATATCTAAATTTTGGTTATAACCAAAAGCATTAACTTCTCCTGGAAAGAAAGAATTAGAAGGAATTTGAGTGCCAAAATACACCGTAGGCGATTGTAATTGTGATTGCAGGCGATAAGAGAAACTCAACGATTGATTCTTTTTGAAATCATAGTTTATCGAGAAAAGCGGTTCTGGTGAGCCAGTCTGATTCGCCATATAATAAGCGTAAGCGATTCCAAGATTAAATTGTAATTGATTTGTCGGTTGATATTCTAAATTAGCATAAGGTCGAAACAGCCAGTTTTTTCTTAAACCATCCATAATAATCGTCAACGAATCTTCTCGTAGATAATCGGCTGCTCTGACATCTTGAATATATTGTGTACCAATTAACCCTGTTTTTAGTTGTAACTTTTCGTCAAATCGTACTTGCACCATTGTACTCAATGAAGCCTTTGTTTCTTGACGAACGTCTTTATTAATGGGAGTTCGAGTGTAATTCGAGTCTAATTGAAACGCTTCTCGATTTGCTTCTATTGTAGAAATGACAAAAGTAGATTTCCAGATAGCTTTATCCGCAAAGGGTAGGTTATACGTTCCTCCAATAGCACCCATTTGCGAAGTAAAATAAATATCTTGTCTATCTTTTTGAAATTCCCAAAGTTCCTTATCTCGTTGTGCTTCGAATGTATTTTTGCTTCGTCCGCCCATACCGAACATTGTAAATGTTCCTGAATTTTCAGTTGGTAAAGTAATATTAAACGATAAATCTTGAAAACTAATCTCTTCGTCGCCCAACGGAACACCGAGCTGGCTCAATAAGCCTAAAGTAGAATAGCGATAGTTGACTAAGTACGAGCCTTCATAATTTTTATTGAAAGGGCCTTCTGCTGCAAAGTCAATTCCGATAAGGCCGATTTGTGCGGTATATTCGTGCGTTTCATTATTACCAGGACGCAGTCGCATATCCAAAATTCCACCCAAGCCATTGCCGTATTGAGTCGGATAATTACCTTTGAAAAAATAAGAATCTCCTAATAATTGAGTGGACATAATATTAACGCCGCCGCCACTCGGCATGATTCTATCCGAAAAAGTACCGGCATTAGCAGTATGGTTAGGATTGACAATTTCTGCCCCTTCGAGCCACCAAGTTGTTGTCGTAGGCGAGTTTCCACGCACAACCAAATTATTTGCTCCATCGTTTTGACTGACGACACCTGCAAAAGAAGTTGCCAAACGAGCTGGGTCATAAAAAGTCGCTGCAAAGCGTTGCGTTTGTTCGGGGGTAATGGTTTGGACACTTAACGTATTGAGTTTCGGGCGACCAGCCACGACCAATACTTCGTTGAGGCTTGCCGTTCCTTTTTCTAATTCAATATATTTGACGGCTTCCTTACCGGATTCTAATAGAACCTCCGAGAGTAACATGGTTTTATAACCAATATATGTAATTTTGAGTTGATAACGACCAACAGGAATCGAGTCGAACCGAAAATTACCGTCATCATCTGTAATTGTGCCAAAAGGAATATTACTTGGAAGTAAATAGACCGTTGCACCTTCTAAAGGTAATCCATCTATCGCATCTGTTACCGTACCTCGAATCGTTTGTTTAATTTTCGTTTTTTGCGAAAAAGTTGTTGTTAAAAATGTCAATAATAAAATAGCTGTAAAAAAGTATTTCATTCAAGTAGTCTTTTGGTGATGAAAGATAGTCGCTTTTTTTGATAAAATTATACGATTAAAATAGGTAATTCTTTTGTTTAGGATGCTATCAATCTACCAAATTGACACTGCCAAACTTTTCCTTTATATTTTTCTAATAACGGATAATCATGTGTTGCAATAATGACAGTAATCTTTTGATTTTCAGATAGTTGTTTTAATAATTGAATAATGCTTTCTGACGTTTCTGGGTCAAGGTTACCCGTTGGTTCGTCTGCAATAATAATGGTTGGATAATTTAACAAAGCTCTCGCAATGGCGACTCGTTGTTGTTCTCCACCCGATAATTTAAAAGGCATTCGGTTCCCTTTTGTTTCTAAACCAACTTCGGCTAAAACTTCATTGATGCGTTCTTTGATTTTAGTTTTATCTTTCCAATCTGTTGCTTTTAGCACAAATTCTAAATTTTGGTAAACAGTTCTATCATTAAATAATTTGAAATCCTGAAAAACAATGCCGAGTTTTCGGCGTAAAAGTGGAGTTGTTTTGTGAGATAATGCTTTCAAATCGTAACCAGCGACGAACCCCTCGCCACTTTGAAGCGGCAAATCACCAAATAAAATTCGCAGCAAACTTGATTTTCCACTGCCTGTTTTTCCAATTAGATAAATAAAATCACCTTCGTTAACTTCAAAATTAACATTTTCTAATACAGCGACTTTCTCTTGTGAAAGGCTAACATTTGTTAAACTTATAATTGATGTCATAATACGTTGGTTTGAATATCGGTCATATTTAGAAATCAAAGATAAAGTTTCATTTAAAGTTATGGAAAAAAGGTACAAGAAAGGCCAAAATTTAATTTTTAAGTTGTCTAAGAATCCATTAGATTTGTGATACGACAAATCTAAATCATTAGGAAAATGGGAATATACGTTGGAAGATGGGATTGTGACTATTGTGGTAATGTAGGAAACTTAGGGCCACATGTGCATTGCTCGGCCTGTGGTTCGTCACGTCCGGAGGATGTTGTGTTTTATATGCCTCGTGGCGTTGACTCAAAGGTGACGGACGAAAACCAAATTGCGGAAGCAAAAGAAGGAGCAAATTGGGTTTGTGCGTTTTGTAATAACAGCAATCGCAACAGCTACAAGGCTTGTGTGTCTTGTGGAGCGATGCAGGACGATTCGGAAAAGTCGCTCGAAGTTAGAGAATTTACCGAATCGGCTGTCCCTCGTTCTTCTCAACCAACTCAAAAGTTAGCCGCCGAAAAGCCTAAACCTCGAAAAAGTTATCTACCCAAAGTGTTAGTTTTCATTGCAATTATTGCCTTTGGTTACATTGGCTTAAGCCAAATATCTTCTACCATTGATGTGAAAATTACGCAATTGGAGTGGGAGAGAAGTATCGAGGTAGAATCGTATGAGCAGGTGACGGAGTCCGATTGGAAATTGCCACAAGGCGGAAAATTAATTTCGCAAAAAAAAGAAATTCATCATTACGACCGAAAGATAACAGGTTATGAAACTCGTACTCGAACGGTACGAGAGGCAGCCGGAACAGAAGAGTATGTGTGTGGAAAACGGGATTTAGGAAATGGTTATTTTGAAGATAAATATTGTACTCGCACGATTTACAGAGATAAAACGGAGGAGTATGAAGAGCCGATTTATCAAAAATTTCCTGTTTATAAAACAAAATATACTTATCAGATTTATCGATGGAAACCGTTTAAAGATTATAAATCATCGGGGCAAACGAAGAAAGTTAGTTGGGCTGACGTACCGGCATTTGTGGACAATGATGCTCAAAAATATCGGATTAAAGCGGAAAAAGAGGCTTATTTTTTTGAAATCGAAGACCACAAAGGGCGGCAACATTGGTATGAAACAAATTACGATTATTGGAAAAATAACATCTTTGTAGGAAAGGTGTTAAAGGCTGAAAAATCTACGTTTTTTGGTTATTTCAAAGGGCTAAAAGATGAATCGAAGGTGGGAATGGTAGAAAGATAAATTTGAAATTTTGTAATGAGTAAGGATAAAAAGATGATTAAAACTGTAATTTTTGATTTAGGTAATGTATTGATAAATTGGGATAGACGAAATTTGTATCGAAAGCTATTTGATGACGAGGCTGCGATGGAGTATTTTTTAACAAATATCGCTACGATGGATTGGAACGAGCAGCAAGATGCAGGGCGAAAATGGTCGGTGGCAACTGAGTTGTTGGTCAAAGAATATCCAGCATTTGAAACTGAAATTCGGGCATATTTTGATAGGTGGACGGAAATGCTTGACGGTGCTATTGATGGAACGGTCGAGATTCTAAAGGAAATTCATGCCAGTAAAAAATATCGCTTGTACGCATTGACGAACTGGTCTGATGAACTGTTTCATCATGCAATCGAGCGGTTTGATTTTTTAGAATTATTTGAAGGCATCGTTGTTTCGGGTAAGGAGAATATGAAAAAGCCCGACCATAGAATTTATAACCTGATTTTGGATAGGTATAATATTGAGCCAGAAACAGCGGTATTTATTGACGACAGTCAGCGTAATATTGATGCAGCGATAAAAGCAAAAATACACGGGATTCATTTTGAATCTCCCGAGCAATTGCGTCAAGACCTGGCGGCAATGAAGGTATTATAATAATATTTTTTGTTGATCGGCAGTTATGTTCAGCATGTATTTGTTGGGTATTCTAGAAATGTAAAGGATAATTAGGGCATCTTAAATGAAATAAAAGGCATCTCGATAACTATCGAGATGCCTTTTATTTTTATAAAACTATTTTTTCTTCTTTTTTTCTTTGTCAGCTTGTTGGCGTTCTTGGATTTTTTGTTGTTCCTCCAACGCTTTTTGTAAACGCTCTCCAAAGCCACCTTTTTTCTTAGGTTTCTTACGGTTTGTCGCCAACTTCTCTTTTACCTTATCGTGATTAATAATTACATTTTTCGTTACTAACGTTTGTGTAATGTTGAATAAGTTACTAAAGAACATATAGACGGTCAAACCTGCTGCGTACGAGTTAAAGAAGAATAAGAACATGACTGGCATCAAATACTGCATATATTTCATCATGTTAGCATTCATTCCTTGTTGCGTAGGCATTTGCATGTTTTGCATATTGTAGTACGAATAAATTACGGTCGTTCCTGCCCAAAGTAAGGTGAATAAACTGACATGATCACCATAAAACGGAATACTTGTTCCTAAGTTTAGGATAGAATCGTAAGTCGATAAATCGTGTGCCCAAAGGAAAGATTCTTGACGGAAGTCAATCGAACCCGGGAAAAATCGGAATAAGGCGTACCAAATCGGCATTTGTAGCACCATTGGCCAGCAACCTCCCAACGGATTGACACCCGAAGCACGATACATCTCCATGGTTTTCATTTGCATCGCCTGCTGGTCTTCACCGTATTTTTTACGTAATTTTTCCAAGTCAGGTTTTAAAGCTGCCATTTTCGCCTGTGAGTATAACATCTTGTAAGTCAATGGATAAACTAATAATTTGACTAAAAATGTTAATAACAGAATGACAAGCCCCATATTGCCAATAAAGCTGGATAAAAACTTGAAAGTCGGACGAATCAACCATTTGTTGACTGTACGGAAAATTCCCCAACCGAATGGAATAATCTCTTCCAGATCCATATCATAAGCTTTCAAGCGATCAAATTCATTAGGCCCGATATATAGTTGCATATCATAGTTTACAGTCGGCTCGGCATCATAAGCTAAGAATGCTCTGGTTTCTAATTTCTTTAAATCTTCGCTATCTTCTCCCATTCCTACCGTTGCGACTTTTGCGGAAGCAAAATTATTTTCAGCAACTAAAGTAGAGTTGAAAAACTGTTGTGTATGTGAGACCCATTGTACTTTTTCGACGACTTCTTCATCGTCGCTTGTACAGCTACAATGATCAGGATCTTCTTCGACTTGACGGTAGTACGCTGAGGTGTACATGGCTTCATATTCTGCATTTAGCTCGATTTTATCCAGATAATTGTCCCAGCGTAATTCGATATTTTCAGCATCAGATGGAATGACTTTATTTAAACCAACTAAGTTTAAGTCATAATCTAACATGTACTTGCCATCTTTCAAGGCGTATTTTTGTTCGATATATTTGCCGTTACCAGCACTTGCTCGGAACGTCACGGTGTTATTTTTTACATCAGCGTCGAAGTACAACTCTGAAGTACGAATTTTACTACGGTTCGCACCATTTATCGGAATTAAGTATTCAAACTTATTCTTTTTGTTTTCCCAAAGATGCAAGGGTTCTTTGATTAATTCTCCGACGGCAGAATCCTTTGACCATTTTTCGTATTCTTTAAGCTGAGCGTCAATGATACGTCCCCCTTTTGTTGAGAAAGTCAATTTGATTAAGTCGTTCTCAATAGTGACTTCTTTTGCCTTTCCGCTTGCTGACGGTGCAAATGCACCGAAATCACCGGCTAACTTGGTTACTTTTAAGGAATCGGGTAGTGTATCAACCACATTAGTGATAGAAGGCATTTCGATACCTTCTTTTTTAGCTTCCGCAATAGAATCTATACGTAACTGTTCTTGTCGAATCGAATCTTTAATAAAATTCTGTCGGTTAATCTCTGTTTCTGAAGGTTGATTTAAGTATTGCATGACCAATAAGATGCCCGCAATCAAAATAAAACCTGTTATGGTATTTTTATCCATTATTATATTTAATTGGTAATTTTTGTCATGTTAATAGAATTTTGGTGTTTCACCAAAAAACGGTGCAAAACTACGAATTACTTTTTATACAGATAAATGAAAAAGCGATTTCAATAATTTTTAATTGTTGTAAATAGACGAATGAGGTTTGAAATTCTATGAAATGGGATTTTAAAAATCGCATAGAATTAAATTCATTCTTCTATCTTTGGGCTTATAGCGTTCTCTTAAAACATTGGATAATAAGGATTTTGTAGCGTTTTTTTCTAAATAAATTTAATTTTTCTCGTGAAAAATCCGCTTATCCAACGCTTCGAGAATGTTTTCTAACACTTTAGGCACAATTGCTTCTTTGGGGGTAAAGTGATTAAAAATAAAGAAATGATAAAAAATACTATCGAAAAATATGGCTTGTTGATTACAATCTTTATTCAATTAATTTTGATTGTTATTGCATTTAATCAAGCCTTCTCTAATTGGGACGACTATTTATTTCAAAATATCTTTGACGGATTTCGTAATTATTACGGTTTTGAAATTTATGTGAATCAAAATCCCGATTGGCTAAGGTTTACAGCCCTGGATTATCCCTTTGGAGATTATGCTTTATTTACCGATAATTCACCTTCGATTTCTATTCCTTTGAAATTTATCAATACTTACATCATTGATATCAGTGATTATGTGTTACCGATTTACAATTATATTTTGATTTCAGGTCAACTTTGGGCTGCGATTTTATCCTATTTGATCTTAAAACCTCGGTTGAACCACAGTTGGTTATTGATTATCGCCAGTATTGGTTTAGCGTGGATTCATCCACAGATTTTGCGTCCGTTTGTTGGTCATTTGAATTTGGGTTGGGCGTGGCTTTTGCTCTTTTCGATGTATGCTACTCAAAAAATCACTTACGCCAAAAACTCCAAAACTATCCGAAATTGGATAATCGGCTTGACGCTAATGTTGTTTTTCGGTGCATTTGTCCATTTATATTACTTAATGATGAATGTGATATTCATTGGACTTTGGGCGTTAGCGTGGGCAGTTGATAAATATTTTCGTGAGGAGAATTGGCGAAAGCCGTTAGTTTATGGAATCATACCGACCGTCTTTTCTTTAGTTGGTTCATTTTTGATTATTCGACTTATAGATGAGGAGTATGCGGAACGTTTGCCGGCACAAGGTTTCGGCTACGATGCCTGGGAATTACACCTTCCCGCCTTGTTTCATTCATACAATCATAATGGGGTGAAATTTCCCTTTGAAACAATGAAAGGGCTGCACTACGAATCTTACGCTTATCTGGGCGGAATGGCTGCATTCGGTTTATTGATTTTATTAGTTTTAAGGATTATCAAACGATTTTATATCGTCAAACCTTATTTTACTATTTTTAAAAATAATAAAAACCGCATTTTCTATTACTGGATTTTTGCCGCAGGTTTTATGATAATAATGGCTTTAGGCAATGAGTTTCAGGCCTTCAATTTTAAAATTTATAATTATTTAAGTCCATTTTATTATGTCAAAAAAGTATCGGATTTAGTGAATCATTTCCGTTGTATTGCTCGGTTGAGTTGGTTTTTATTTTGGGTTGTTAATTTTGGAATTATTATTTTAATTGATAGTATTTTATCAAATTCAAAAAGTATTTATGTTAAAATAGTGACAATTGCTTTATTGGTGATTTTTGTAATGGACGTTAAGGATTTTATTAACCATCATAACACACAAGGAAAACCCAATAATATTTCTAATAAAGACAATTATACGGAAATCGTATCGGTTGCAGATCGCATTGATGCGAGAAAATATCAAGCGATTTTACCAATTCCGTATTATCATCAAGGTACAGAAGATTTGACACATACCATTGACGCACCGATTAATTGGCTCAATCAAACTTGTCAATTGCAACGGATAACAAACTTGCCACTGATGGCTTCGCAAATGGGCAGAACGCCACATTATCATGTTTTAGAATTGTTTACTATCTTTAACGAAGCCAAACCGAGTGCCAGTCTTTTAGAGAAAATGAATAAGAAACCAGTCTTGGTGATGTATTCTAAACAACTCAATCAGGAAGGTAATAAATGGTGTGAAAATAAAAAAGAGCCGGCCATATCCGTGGCGTACAATGGAAAAAATATAATTGAAAAATATAACATGACATTGCTGTTTGAAACGGATGCTTACTTTATGTATGAGTGGAATATTGCCGTTTTAGAATAATGTTCTTTTGTCGTAGGTGTAGCCTACAAAAACGAAAACCAAATAACCATGAATGATATTAACAGACGAAATTTTCTAAAAAAAACTACTCTGGCAGGTGCCGCTTTAACTGTTGGTAATACGGCTATTGCAGCGACTGAGCAAAGGGTTCAATCACCTTTGAAATCAACATTGAAAATCGGTTTAATCGGCGTCGGGCTGCGAGGTCGAGGACATTTAGATTTGTTATTGAGAAGAAGCGATTGTGAAGTCACAGCGATTTGTGATATTGATGCAGATGCGATTGTAGCATCGAATGAAATGATTGCGAAAGCAGGTAAAAAAACAGCTAAAGCCTATCAAAATGGTGAACGAGATTACTTGAATCTTTTAGAAAAAGAGGCGATTGATGCAGTCGTTATTTCTACCCCTTGGCGTTGGCATAGCGAAATGTCAATTGCGGCCATGAATGCTGGAATCTTTACGGGCGTTGAAGTTTGTGGCGGTTTTTCGATTGACGAATGTTGGCAGCTGGTAAATACACACGAAAAAAGTGGAACACATTTATTTTTCTTAGAAAATGTCTGTTATCGTCGTGATGTCATGGCAGTTTTGAATATGGTTCGTGCAGATTTATTTGGGGAAATGGTGCATTTAGAATGTGGTTATCAGCATGATTTGAGAGCAGTCAAATTCAATAACGGACAGCAACCTTATGGCGGTGGCGTTGAGTTTGGTGAAAAAGGATTTAGCGAAGCCAGATGGCGAACAACGCATTCAGTTTATCGGAATGGTGATTTGTATCCGACACATGGTATCGGGCCAGTCGCTCAATATACGAATATCAACCGTGGAAATCGTCTGACATATTTAACATCAACCGCTTCAAAATCGAGAGGTTTACATAATTACATCGTTGAAAATGGCGGTGAAAACCATCCAAATGCAAAGGTGAATTTTAAATTGGGTGATGTTATAACTACTGTACTCAAGACTTCAAACGAAGAATCCATTATTATAAGTCATGATACGAATTTGCCTCGACCTTATAGTTTAGGATTCAGAGTGCAAGGTACAAAAGGGCTTTGGATGGACGTGAACAAATCCATTTACGTAGAGGGAAAAAGTCCATCACATCGCTGGGAAAGTCAAGATAAATACATGCAAGAATATGATCATGAACTCTGGAAACGCTATGAAAAAGAGGCTACAGGTGCAGGGCATGGCGGTATGGATTTTTTCTTAATGAATAGTTTTGTGGAGTGTGCAAAGCAAAATATAGCACCGCCTTTTGATGTGTATGATGCTGCAACGTGGCTGGCGATTACGCCACTTTCCGAAAAGTCAATTGCTTCGGGAAGCACCCCACAAGTTTTTCCAGATTTCACTCGTGGCCGCTGGATGCACCGTAAGCCTAACTTTGCGTTTGGTGATAAGTTTTAGGTTTATTTATTTTGTTTGATATCTAAAGTATTACTACGAGATGGAGTATAAAAAGGTGATTTTATCATAAGAATTTGGAATTAACTTTTTGTCAACTAAAAAGAGCAAATAACGGTTAAATTATTTGCTCTTTTTGATTGTTGTTGAGAAGTTAGCCCTTCTAAAACTTCAAGCCGACGGTTAAAACCCAACGATTTTCTCTTGAATCAAAATTGTAGGTATTACCATAAATCTCATAGCTATCACCCAAGGTACTCAAACCGCCTTCATATTTCAAATCTACATTTACACTTCCAATATCTACGCCTAAACCTGCTTGATAACCCCAGGTAAGATTAGATAATCGTCGTTCGTAAGTTTCGGATAAAGTTTCCAATTGATTGTCATTAGAAATTAAAACAGAGCCAATTGGACCACCTTGAAATCGGATCGGGCCAGTTTTTATACCAACCATAATTGGAATATCTAAAGAGTTAAATTGGTCACTAAGTACTTCTGATAAACCATTTTGATTCAAATCCTCGACTGTATAATCATAACTTTCGCTATTGAATAAAACCTCTGGCTGCACATAAAGCGGCCCTAACTTTATTCTTGCATATAATCCACCATGAATGCCGTAATTAGCGTCCGAAACAGTCATTCGTAAAGAATCTATATTGGCATTGCCTTCGTAAATCATTTGTGGAGTTGCGTCAATGTCAGTGGATGCTGCTCCTAATCGAACGCCCCATGAAAAAATTTGTGCGGATGCCGTTTGTTGGAAAACGGTCAACGTCATTAATATTAACATTATCCGAAATAAGTTTTTCATCATTTCTGTTTTTGATTGTTAAAAAATTTATAATAAAATAAGTTACGAGCGAACAGACAGAAAAGTTACCATGATTTGATAAGATTGATATTTGGATGAGTTAACGCTGGAAAATGAGCGTATAAATAAGCCTTTTTACATCGGATAAAATCGTTTTTTGAAATACAAAAACGGCTGTCTTTTTGAGATAGCCGTTCTTGTAGAATGAAGCTGAATTTTCGATTCCGTAAATTCATATTTAAAAACTTATTCTTCAATAATTCCACCGCTTAACCTTAAAATATCTGTTTCTGTTGTTTTTAAATTATAAACAGCTTCTAACTTCGTCAAGGCTGCACGAATATAAGATAATTGCACATTTCGATAATCGAAAGACGTAATTACACCACTTTTGAAGCGAGTTTCGGCGACTTCTAAGTTTTCTTTAGCATTCAGCACTCTGGCGTTATTTAGCTCAATAATGTCAGCTTGATGATTATAATTGGCGATATTCAAACGCAATTGACCTCTTAAAGTACGTTTTTGGTCGTCAATCGTTAACTGACCGATTTTTTCATTAATCATTGCATTCTGAATTGCTCGTTTTGTACGTCCAGCATCGTATAAATTGTAGGTTAGTGAAAAATTTAGATAATATTGAAATGTGCGACCAGTTGCAGACCTATCGCCCAAATAGTTTTGTGCCAGTGCATAATTTACGCCAGTATTCATGCTCACTCGCACCGATTCATTCGATTGCTGAAACTCGGTTTCCGTTTTTAATAATTGTAAATTCAAAAACTGGTTTTTTAGATTTTGATTGTTGGCAAAGAGTTTTTGTTCTAAAGCGTCAGCATCGTAAACCGCACGATTATATTCCAATAAATCCGTCAGCGTATAAGTCGTCGTCAAGTCCTCAACGCCCATCGTGAGGTTCAAGTTTTGAATGGCATTATCCAACGCCGTTTCTTGCATTTTCAAATTTATTGAATCACTCAAATAAGCATCTTTGGTCTGCAAAATATTAAATTGACTACCGACACCTAAATCTCGACGTACAATTTCATATTCATATCTATCTCTCGACAGTTTCAAGACCTCTTCAAAGACGCCAATTTTTTCTTGCTCAATCGCTGCCCGATAATATGCCAGAATTATTGCCTGAATGGTGTTTTCGACAATCAAAGTTTTATTTCCGGCACTTTGCATTTCTAATTGTTCTAAACGCTTTTTGTTAATCCGAACTTTATAGCCGTCAAATAACACCCACTGCAAATCTACATTTGGCGTAAGCCCCAGCGAAGTTAACGAGACACCATCTAAAAATGACGCAGGGTTGTTGATATCTTGAAAACCATTATTAGAGGTGGCATTAAGGTTAATCGTTGGATATTTTCCGGCTTGTGCAAGGTTATTATTGTTCTTTGTAATTGCGATTTGTTGTTCCGCTATTTGTATCTGAAAATTATTAGACAAGCCTATTTTTATCGCATCGGATAGGTTTAGGTTTGTTTGTGCTATTATTGGCGAAAAGCCGAATAGAAGAACAATATATAATGAAAATCTTACGCAGAGTCTACAGATTTTCGCAGATTTATTATGTATCATTTTTAATATTATTTATCAATATTAGATGGTTGATTTTAACTTTTCAACAGTATTTAATAAGTTTTCAATCCCGAAACCCAAATCCATTTCCATCATCCTGAAATAAGTTCAGCAGGACGGAAATGGCTAAGGTTTTGAGTGACGTTCGTTTCTAAAATTCGAAGCTCGTCAAATTTTCTCTTTTTTCTCTTTTAACAATTGTCGCATCGCAGGTTCTACCTGTTCAGGAGTTTTCCAATAGCCTTTTGTTAAAAAGCCAATGCCTCGACGTAAATCATTGACAACCAATATAATAGCTGGAAAAGATAGTAGGATAAATATCGTTCCGAACAAGACACCGTAAGCCACAGAAATTGCCATTGGTTTTAAGAAAGCCGCTTGAAAACTTTTTTCAAAAATAATTGGATACAATCCAATGACAGTTGTCAAAGAAGTTAATAAAATTGGACGGAAACGAGCCAAACCAGCTTCGTAAATCGCCTTTTTAATATTTTGACCATCTTTGATATTTCGGTTGAATTTATCCAAGAAAATCACCGCATCATTGACGATAACGCCAAGCAATGCCAAGATTCCGAATACACTTAAAATCGACACTGGAACAACGGTTGAACCTTGTAAAATATCTTCAATGCCGTGACCTAAAAAGGCACAGAAAACAGATACCAACATCATCGGCACAATCAACAAGGCTTGTGAAAATGATTTGAAAACCAAAGCAATCAAAATCAATGTCACTAAAAAAATCAAAGGAAAATTACGTTTTAAAGAACCTTGAACATCGCCGCTTCGACGAGCCTGCCCCTCAAAAGTATAACTGACCGAAGGATATTTTGCCAACAAAGGCGGTAAGACATTTTTTTCGATTTTCGCCAACTCGGCAGGTACAGAAACGCTTAAATCCAAGACATCGCCTTCAATCCGAATTTCTCTTGCACCGTCCAAGTGATTGATATTAATCACGCTTCTATCAGGTGCATAACTCACCAAATCCGACAGCGGATATTCGTTGCCGTTTGCCAATTTGATGCGTACACCTTCAAATTGACCGACCGATTTTCTATCCTCGGGCGTATAACGCACCCAAACACGAACTTCGTCCTTACCTTTCTGAATTCGTTGTATTTCTTCTCCAAAATATCCCTGACGAATTTGTCGAGCGATTTCAGCATGTGTCAAGCCTAAAGCGTAGGCTTTATCTTTTAGTTTAATTTGAATTTCTCGTTGTCCAACAACATCACTATCGGCAATATCACGAAGATTTTGAAAAGTTCGGAGTTCTGCCAACAGTTCGTCTTTCATACCTTTTATCTCTTCCAAATTTGTACTGCGTAAACTGATCGACAAGGGTTTTCCAAAAAACGTACTTCCTCCAATGACCAGTTTTTCTGCTTCCGGCACCGTCCCGATAACTCTCGAAATCGCTTTTGTTACGTCCGTATCAGTGACATCACCTCGTTGTTCGGCATCTTTCAACTCAACAAAAACACTTCCTGTTTGACTACCGGTTTCGCTGCCGCCACCACGTCCGCCAATAGCTAATCCGCTCGTGCCAATATCCAAACGCATGCTTTTGACGATATTTTTAACGCCCTTTTCTTTTTCAATAATATCATTGATTTTGATAATTCGGGTTGATAAATCCACCAGTTTTTCTTCGGTGACATTTTCTCGAGTACCTGCCGGCATAACGAGTGAAACCTGCACATAATCTAAGGGAATAACCGGGAAAAAAGTAAATTTAATCTTACCACCAGCCATCGCCGAACCGACTACGACCATAAATAAAATCGGAATCAACATACCGATATACCGGTTGCGGATAAACAATCTCAACGCAGGCGCATACAGGCCGTCCCGTAAATAATTGATAAATCCTTCCGTTTTATTTCTAAAACTTTGCCCAAATCGTTGAAAACCATTTTTCGGCTTTTCGGTTCCAGCTTCCAAAACGGATTTTTCAGCTAAGTGAGCCGGCAAAATCAACATCGCTTCGAGTAGTGAAAAACCCAAAGTTAGAATTACCACAATCGCTATCGTTTGCATAATCGTTCCCGTTCGACCTTCTACCGAAAAGAAAACTGTGAAAACCATAATTGTGGTCAAAACCGATACAAAAACAGACGGTAAAATCTCTGCGGCTCCGTCAATCGTCGCCCTTGCAGGTGATTTTCCTTTCTCATAATGTGCATAGACATTTTCAGCAATAACGATTCCGTCATCGACCAAAATTCCGATAACGAGTATCATTCCGAAAAGGGAAATCAAGTTGATTGTTCCGCCAATTAAATTAAAAATAATGAACATTCCCAAGAATGAAAACGGAATACCAAACGCCACCCAAAAGGATAATCGTAAACTCAAAAACAAGCCCAAGACAATCATTACCAAGACTAACCCTAAACCACCGTTTTCTAATAATAAAGCTCGACGTTCCAATAGATTCTTAGAATTATCAATCGACAAAATCAGTTGAACTTCTTGATTTACCTTGTTATAATCCTCAATATAATCGTACAAATAATCGGTAATGGCCAACAAATCTTCAGAACTCAACTTCGATACTTGAATTGCAATCGCATTGTTTCCATTATAAATTGTCTTATCGGGTACGTCTGCCAATTGCTCTTTGATTGTAGCGATTTCGCCCAGCTTTAATTGACTTCCGTCAACATTAGACCGAATCATAATGCTCTCATAATCAACAGGTTCATACTTTTTAGCATCTGCCCGGATAAGAACTTCCTCATTAGTCGATTTGATAGAACCAGCAGCGACATTCGTATTATTCCTACGGATTGCATTTGCTATATCGTCGAATGTTAAATTATGCTTTCGCAAAATCATTTCCTGTACTTCGACCGAGATTTCTAAGTCAGGCATATTCAGCGTATTGACTTGAGAAATTAGCTCCGATTGCAATAACTCATCTTCAATTTGTCGAGAATATTCTCTCAATGTTTTGCGAGTTACATCACCTTGCAGCAACATTACGCCGACCAAATCCGTCGTTTTTTGTTTAAAAACAATCGGTTTTTCTGCCCCTTCAGGAAAAGCCGAAATCTGATCAACAGAATTTTTTACCTCTGTCACCATTTCATCGACATCATAATCACTCAAAATCTCCACGTTGACCGAACCGAAGTTTTCTCGAGAAGTCGAAGTGATTTCTTTCACCCCTTCGACCCCTTTGAGCGATTCCTCAATCTTCAAAATCACGCCTTCCTCAATTTCCTCTGGAGCAGCCCCAGGGTAAGTGACTTGCACCGAAATATTCTTAGACGGTTCAATCGGAAAACTGGTGTTTTTTACATTGAGCAAGGATAATATGCCGACCACAAACGTCAATATTATCAAGGCGTTTGCCCAAATTTTATATTTTACAAAACTTTCTATTATTGATTTCATACTGGATGTTTTTCTGCATATACACGCAGCTACTCATATTTAACCCTTAGGGTTACTATTTTAATTCACAATCTTAAAACCTACTTTTTCCCGTACTTGATGATTCGGGGAAAATCGTTGAGGTTTTAGCGTTGTTCGTTGCTAACCGTCAACGATTAGTTCAAAGGCACAACCTTCATACCTTCAACTGCTCCTAAGAACTTTTCAGCAGCGACGACTTTTCCTTCGTCAACACCTGAAAACAAAACCGTTTCTTTTTTTACTTTATGAATATTGACCGTTTTCATTACCAACGTACTATCTTCGACAACAAAGATTTTATTATTATCAAAAATTGCCTTTCTATCAATTTCCATTGCGTTCTGAATCGAACTGCCGTTAATTTCGGCAAACAAATACATACCTTCGTATAGCTTGATACCACTACCTTTCACCGCAACATAAACATTAACAGATTGCGTTGTCGGGTCGATTTCTGTACCGATTCGGTTGACTGTTCCTGTTGTCGAATTGCGTTTATCTTCCGATAATATTTTAACTCGTGTACCGACTTTTACCCACTGAATGTCCTCTTTACGAACTGGTAATTCTAATTCTAAATCATTGGCTTTGCGAACACGTAAAACTCTTGTACCAGGATTAGCGACACTTCCCGCATCGGTGAAAACTTGCTGAATCACGCCAGAATAAGGTGCGAATACACGATATTTATTTAAGCGTTCTTCGGCACTTTTGATGTTGTAATATTGCCCAGCAATATTGCGAGTAGCAAGGAAGGTTTTTTCTCTTTGATCGGCAGCCTCGGGCAAGGTTGGTAAACTGCTATTAATATCAATCCGATTAAAGTAATCTTGCCATTTTTGGTAGCTATTCGGAAAATCTAATTTCATATCTGCCAAAATCAAAGCAATCGCATTTTGAAAATTCGAGCGTTGAGATTTCAGATTTAAAATCGTTTCCGTATCATCAATTTGAAACAAGAGCGAACCTTTTGAGAAGCGGATGGCTTTTTTTAATGTGACATCACCTTTTTCGATTTTGCCCGAAACTTCAGACACAATATCAATCGGTTGTGAAGCGATCACCTGACCTAATGCTTCGATTGTCGTACTGTGATTGGTGTAAGCAACCGTTGCTGTATTGACATATTGTGATCGTTGTGTCAACGGTGGCCGTTCTGGTTCTGGGGCTTTTTTTGATAGGTTTTTGACCAACACAATGGCCAAAGCAAATAAAATTACTGCGGCAACAATTCTTGTAATAAATGCTTTTTTGTCAAATGCTCTTTTCTCTCCGGTGTAAACAATTGGCGATGCATCGACTAACTCCGTGCCTTCGTAATATTTGAGTTGATAGAAGGTTTTTTGATTGGGAGATTCTGCATCCAAAAACTCAAAAGCCTCACCATCTGTTTTTTGTAATCGGATTTCTTCAATCGCATCAAAATTGATTTCGTCAATTGATCGTTCAATCGTAATTGAGCTTCGGCTTTTAGCGTTTCCAACCCATTTTAGTAGGTTACCTTCGGGTGTATTCTCAATATAAAAATTAATGATTGGTTTCATTATGATACTTTAATGTTTAGACAAAGTTGTACTTGCAACTATTATTTTTTATTTTCGTTATTTAAGTTATTAAAAATTTGCGTTAATACGTTTTTACAAATTTCCATTTCTTTTTTATCAATGTTCTCCTGTGCGTCCGTTAGCAAACGAAATATAACTTTCCTTAATTTAGAATTAACTTTTTTTCCGCCATGTGTCAGATAAATAAGTTTATTTCGTTTATCATTTTGATCCGGTATTCTAATAATCAAATCTTTTCGTTCTAAGCTGTCTATCAATCGTTTAGTACTTGATTTTTCTTTAAAAATCTTATCGGATAACTCTTGTTGTGGTATTCCATCTTGCGAAAAAAGATTGATGATTACAAAAGCTTGTTCTGCTGTAATACCGATTTCATTTTGAATCAAACGCTGATTCAATGTGTTGAGCATCGTCCGGTGTGTTCGAGCGGTAATAAATCCGATTTCTTTGAAAGGATTAAAGTCTTCTTGATTCATAAATATTCGTTGTATATGCAACTAACACGGCAAAGATAGGAAAGTTTAATCAATTTGGAAATCTTATTATAAATACAAATGGGAAAATTGGAATAATATCTAAAAATCCGTCGCAGCGACAATTCCTGAACGCTCTAAAATTTTTGTTATGGAGACGAAAATAAAAAATATTCTTATCTAATTTAAGTCTATCTTGCGCCGCTTTTGGTTTTATGCCATTGAAGTATCAATTTTAAATATTGAATGAAAATTTCGAGTCCTTGATTGATAGTTATTTGGATAACAAAGTTGGTCAAGTGAAGCATTTTTTGAGCGTAGATTTAGCCCATAATTTAAGATCAAATCTGCTGAAATTATATGCCGATGAAGCTTTAAAGTCAGCAGGAATTGGAAATAATGCGAAACTTCTTAAAGATAAAGCATTTCGTAGCGATAAAATATTTTGGCTGGATAGAAGTCATAATGATCAGCACGAAAACCGCTTTTTTGATTTAATAGATGATTTCGTAGCGTATCTTAATCGAACCTGTTATGCTGGTATTGTCGATTATGAATTTCATTATGCACTTTATGAAAAAGGTAGTTTTTACAAACGACATTTGGATCAGTTTAAAGATAATCATCAGCGGGCTTTTTCGATGATTATGTATTTGAATGTAGATTGGAAAAAGGGAGATGGCGGTGAGTTGTGTATTTATTTTCCGGATCATCAGGAAATTATCCCTCCGATAAATGGTAAATGTGTCTTTTTTAAAAGTAATGAATTAGAGCATGAAGTCTTGTTGAGTCATCAAATGAGAATGAGTGTGACGGGATGGCTGAAGACGAAGTAAGCGAATGAAAAATGGATTTTTAGGTTTGGATCTAATTTGAACATTTGTAACTTTCATAAAAACAACTTACATTTGCGTCAAATTAGAAAACTAGAAATGACAAATTCATTCAACATAATTATAATTAGCATTATTATTCAAGGTTCTTGCAATCTGTGAAGCTGCTGATTATGGTCATTATTAAAAAGCTCTAACAGATTGCGAATCTGTTAGAGCTTTTTTTATTTTTGCAATCAAATTTGAAAAACATCCAAACAAATGGCTAAATATAAAACAGTTAAGAAATTAAACCTACCCGAAATCGACAAGGAAGTTCTGGCATTTTGGGCAGAAAACAAGGTTTTTGAGAAATCTATCTCAAACCGAGAAGGGAAAGAAACTTACGTATTTTACGAAGGGCCGCCGTCAGCGAATGGAAAACCTGGAATTCATCACGTTATGGGCCGAACGATTAAGGATATTTTCTGTCGTTTCAATACGATGAAAGGTTATCAAGTTCACCGAAAAGGTGGCTGGGATACGCACGGTTTGCCGATTGAGCTGCAAGTTGAGAAAGAACTGAACATCACGAAAGAAGATATTGGTAAGAAAATTTCGGTCGATGATTATAACAAAGCGTGTCGGGAAACGGTCATGCGTTATAAAAATCTTTGGGACGATATTACCGTGAAAATTGGCTACTGGGTGGATTTAGATGACCCTTATATCACGTTTGAGAATAATTACATCGAGTCGGTTTGGTGGTTGTTATCACAAATGTATAACAAAGGTTTGTTGTATAAAGGTTATACAATTCAGCCGTATTCTCCTGCTGCCGGTACGGGTTTAAGTACGCATGAGTTGAATCAGCCGGGTTGTTATAAGAATGTAAAAGATACTTCTGCGGTCGCACAATTTAAAGTTGTTCGTAATGAAAAATCGGCATTTCTGCATGATGGTTTGGGGGAAGACGAAGCGGTGCATTTCATCGCTTGGACGACAACACCGTGGACTTTGCCGTCAAATACAGCCTTAGCCGTTGGTGGAAAGATCGACTATGTACGAGTCAAAACTTTTAACAAATATACTGGAAAAGCCATCAATGTTGTTTTGGCGAAAGCCTTATTAAATAAATGGTTCAGTAAGAAAAACGAAGGTTTGTCTTTCGACGAATACAAGGTTGGCGACAAGAAAATCCCTTACGCAATCACAGCAGAGTTTAAAGGTGCACAGTTTGAATTGTTGGAATATGAGCAATTGTTGCCGTATCAACAACCGGAAAATGGCGATGCGTTTAAGGTATTAGTCGGTGATTTTGTCTCGACAGAAGATGGTACTGGAATCGTGCATTTAGCACCGTCATTTGGTGCGGACGATAAGCGTGTTTGTGATAAATATGGTATCGGTGCATTGACTTTAGTGGACAAACAGGGAAAGTTTGTTGATGGTGTTGGTGAGTTTTCGGGGCGTTACGTAAAAGATTATAAAGATGACGCTGATTATAAAAATGTAGATGTCGATATTTCTATTAAATTGAAAACCGAAAATAAGGCGTTCGATGTAAAGAAATACGAACACAATTACCCGCATTGTTGGCGAACAGATAAGCCTGTTTTATATTATCCGTTGGATTCTTGGTTTGTGAAAGCGTCTTCGATGCGTGAACGTATGCAAGAATTGAACAATACGATTAATTGGAAGCCAAAATCAACTGGCGAAGGTCGTTTTGGAAAATGGTTGGAAAACTTACAAGATTGGAACTTATCTCGTTCTCGTTTTTGGGGAATTCCGTTGCCGATTTGGAGAACAGAGGTTGATGAAGAAAATCCTGCGAATACGGCTCAAATTTGCATTGGTTCTATCGAACAATTGAGCAAGGAAATCGATAAAGCAAATGCGGCTTTAGGTTTAAATCAAGAAGTACCGAAAGATTTGCATCGACCATATATTGATGATGTAATCTTGGTTTCAGAGGATGGCAGACCGATGAAACGGGAGTTAGATTTGATTGATGTTTGGTTTGATTCGGGGTCGATGCCTTACGCACAATGGCACTACCCGTTTGAAAATAAGGAGAAATTTGAACAAAATTATCCTGCGAATTTCATCGCTGAAGGCGTTGATCAAACTCGTGGCTGGTTCTATACCTTACACGCAATTGCGACAATGGTTTTTGATTCGGTAGCGTATAAAAACGTGGTTTCCAATGGTTTAGTCTTAGACAAAAACGGTGTCAAAATGTCGAAACGTTTGGGGAATGGCGTTGATCCGTTTGAAACTATTGAGAATCACGGTGCAGATGCGACCCGTTGGTATATGATTTCTAACTCGCAACCGTGGGACAATTTGAAATTTGACCCAGATGGTTTAGTGGAAACTCGTAATAAGTTTTTTGGAACGTTGTTTAATACCTACAACTTCTTTGCGACTTATGCGAATATTGACAACTTCACGTATTCAGAAGCGGAGATTCCGATGGACGAACGCCCTGAAATTGACCGTTGGGTCTTGTCATTATTAAATACGTTGGTGAAGGATGTGGAAGCAGATTTTGCAGATTACGAACCGACCAATGCGACTCGTAAAATCCAAGATTTTGTAGGTGATCATTTAAGTAATTGGTACGTGCGTTTGTGTCGTCGTCGATTCTGGAAAGGCGACTATGAAGCGGACAAAATCTCGGCTTACCAAACGCTTTATACTTGTATGGAAACAATTGCGAAATTGATGTCGCCTGTTGCACCGTTTTTCTCGGATAAATTATTCCGTGACTTGAATGCCGCAACCGGTAAATCAGACGCTATTTCTGTTCACTTAACAGATTTTCCAACGGCAGACGAAGCCTTGATTGACAAGGCATTGGAGCAGCGCATGGATTATGCACAACGCATTTCTTCTTTGATTTTGTCGTTGCGTAAGAAAAATACCCTACGTGTCCGTCAGCCGTTATCAAAAGTCTTGTTACCTGTTTTGGATGAAGCCTTTATCGCACAAGTTGATGGCGTAAAAGATTTGATTTTGCAAGAAGTAAACGTCAAAGAAATCGAATACGTCACCGATACTTCGGGCATTATCAAAAAAGGGGTGAAGCCAAACTTTAAGACGTTAGGTCGTCGTTTGGGTCGCAATATGAAAGCTGGAAAAGCAGCTATCGAAGCCATGACACAAGACGATATTGCGAACTTAGAAAAAGCGGGTAAATACGATTTAGTGATTGATGGGCAGACATTTGAGTTACAAATGGAAGACTTTATCATTACATCAGAAGACATCGAAGGTTGGTTAGTCGCCAACGATAAAGATTTGACGGTCGCCTTAGAT
>CBFIHR010000034.1:0-41353 GCA_965662365.1 Saprospiraceae bacterium | reverse complement strand
CGTTTTTCTGCGATTTTGGCAGCGAGTGCATCGTGAGCGATTTCATAGACTTCATCATTCTCTAAGTAGCGAATGATTTTACTTTTGATAAAGGCTTCGATGAAGGCTTGTGTCAAGGCTTCATTTTGTTCGTTGGTTAATTCCGTAACCGCCACACGTTCTTGACTTGCATTTTCCGAATCCTCCGCTTCAGTCCCTAAACTTAATTTTTGGTTTCTTTCCTGCTCTTCTATGAATATCGACTTGATTTTATTCGTAATAACCGATTGAGGTATCGGTTCTTTTGTCCCATCTAAAGTAACAAAGGGGGAAAGGATTTTCCAAATGTGTTCTGCATTCAGCGGTGCATAAGTTGCTCGAAGTCGCTGACTAATCATCTGAACTTGTTCCTCTAAAAACTCCCGTAAGACATCGTCTATCACTCCAATTTGGTGTAAAGCGGCCAAACTAAAAGTTGCTTCTGTCTGCCGTTGTCTATCCTTTGTTATTTCGACATATAATTTATCCAAAAATACCTGTAAGTACGGCAACTCAATCGTTAGACTTTTTTTATGTTGCCCGTCACCATCTCGCCCTTGTAACCGCTCAAACACCGCTTCTGTAAACGGTGCTAACTCCCCATCTTTGATATCAATTGTAGAATCTTCAAAAGTCGTGACACCTTTGATAACAGATTGCACTTTGGTCAACGTCATCGGTTCTACACGGAGTTTCTTTTTTAAAAATTGCGGCACATCTCGCTCAAATTCATACAAAAATCCTAAATATTCCTCCCGTATCGAAAAAATCATTTTAACAGGTTGGTCAAGCTGTAAGATTTTTTTGACATTATTTACAAATATTTGTTGTTCGTCTTCTGTACCTAAAATGTACAGTTCCTCAAATTGATCAAAAATCAGGTATATTGGTCGGAAAGCATTTTGGTAGATATTCTTAAATTGTTTTTCTAAGGTGTCCATCGCTTTCGTATCGACAGCAGTAGATGCGGTTGCTTCCTCTTCTAAATTAATATCATCAAGCCAGTCTAAATCCTCCTCGTTAAAGTCGGCACTGATTTTTTTCAGGGCATTTTCTAACGACGTATTGATATTGCTACCTCGACGCACATAAATATCCAACCAGTCATGTGACTCAAACTTACTCGCCAGTCCACACTGAATCAAACTCGTTTTCCCAGTCCCCGAAGCCCCATAAATCAACAGAATATCGGTCTGAAATATCATTTCATACAAAGCATTGACCTCTTCCTCTCGCCCGAAGAAGATTTCGGTATCTGCTTTTGTATAACTATCTAAAAACTTTAATGGATATTTTTTCATATTTATTTTTTGAGACACAGATGCTCACGGATTACACGGATTTTTTTTGATGCCCGCGGCATTTTTTAATTATAAATACATCCGTGTAATCTGTGCTAATCTGTATCTAAATCCCACACATCAATTACGTCAAAAATAAAATCCGTGTAATCCGTGCTAATCCGTGTCTTATTATATCACAACACAAATCACCTATGTACCAAAGACTGTTGACCAAAATTAACTAATAATCCTACTTTACTTTTAGCAATTGCCATATAGTTCAGCGTTTGCTTTTTATGTTCAGAATGCAGTTCCCCAACTGCCTTTAATTCTAATATGATATTATCGAAACAAACAAAATCTGCCACAAAATAATGAGGTAATACATGATCTTTATAAATGACCTCATATCGTTGTTCTCGCTTGTACGGAATATGCCTTAAGCCCAACTCAATCTCCAGTGCATCTTGATAAACCGTTTCTTTCAACCCATGCCCCAAATGCCGATGTACCTCCATACAAGCCCCAATAATCGCATAGGTTTTATCCTCATCAATAAGTTTACTCATACTTTTTATTTTTTTGAGACACAGATGCTCACGGATTACACGGATTTTTTTGATGCCCGCGGCATTTTTTAACTATAAATAAAATCCGTGCTAATCTGTATCTAAACCCACACATCAATTACGTCAAAAATAAAATCCGTGTAATCCGTGCTAATCCGTGTCAAACTCCAAATCGAATAAGTCCCCAAATTCATCCTCCTCTTCAATATTCAAAATTGCTTTTTTTGCTTCCTTAAACTGCGTATGTACCATATCGAGTTTTAGTGTTTTGAATAGTTCCTTTGTTGTTACGACTTTTGCTATGTTTTCTTTCGCTCCAATATTCTCAAAGATGATATTCTGAACCTTATTATTTTGTAAAAAGCGATAATTTAAACTCCCATCATTGAAGTCCCTGGAGTCATAGAAACAAATATTCGCTTTATCTTCGAATGTAAGTGTGTGTAAATCAATGATAAAAGGAAACAGATTAATGCTATTTTGATAGCGATCTTTGTGTAAGAGAATCGCATCAGTTGTGACAGGATTTTCCTCTGCTTTTACTTTTTCTGCATTGATATTTTGCTTGGCATCAATACCCAATTCCGTAAACGTATGTATGTATCGGGGCAATTGATTCCGCATTTCATCGTAGTTGATTTGACGGATAGAAACCATTTTGTACTCTGCAAAAAAGATAAAGGTTTCTAATAAAATCACCAGTTGTTTTTCAGTAGCAAAACAATCTGATAACTTAATCTGTGATTTATCAAATGCTTGTTGGATTTTTTGTAATCGTTCACAAGCTTTTTCTAAACTACTCCTCGAAGCTAAAACATTTTCAAAGTGATTTTCGGTAGAAAACGGTAAGGTAATATCGTTGTTTTTGTAAACAGAAAATAAACTTCGCAAAAACTTGAAATATCCTAAAATATCCATCTCAAACGAATCTTCGAAAAAGTGTTGAATCGTATCTCTTTGTTTATCGTCAAGTTTGAAATCAAGGGCTTGTGTGCGATAGTCCCATAACTTTGAAAGTAATGCAAAGTTGACCAATTTTAAGATGCGTTTTGCTGTATACAAACTATTTTCGATGTACTTCCGCTGTCGTACTTCGGTAGTAATCTCCTCATTTCCGATAGCAAACAACTTTTGTAGCTGTATGCCCAAGACTCCAACAAAACTATATACAATGATTTCTTTTGCTTTATTACTAATCGCCAAATTCGTCTCCCAGTCTGGTAGTTTTTTATTAGCGATGGGTAAAAACTTCGAGGCGGGACGACTATAAGATACTAACCGTTCAATCATTCTTCTTACCAAAAACTCGTTGAATGTCTTACTTTCCTTGGCTACTTCAAAGTCTAAAGTTTGACTTGGAGTCGAAGTAAACAATTCCCACGGTTCATTGGTCTTGACTTCATCAATATCGAACATAAAACCTCTTGTCGCATCTTGTATGACGACCGTATTTTCTAATTTTAAATAAGCAATCGCTGCTTCAAAGGCTTGTAGAATAGTTGTAAATGGTGCGTCAAAGGCTCGTAGAAGATCATCCGCCTTTGTCCACGTTCTGTAGAATTGTTTAGCGACTCGTACTGCTTTATTGTCATTGATAGGGTAATTTGTCGCAATAATAGACGGAACACCCGCTGTTTTTAGTGCTTTGACCTGTGGGGCAGTCGAACAGCCGTTCAAAAAAACTAATTTTAGAATACCCTGCTTAATTTCTCTTCTAAATAAGTCCGCTAAGCCTTCTGCTTTCCCAGTTTGTGTATTCGTTACGGTCTGATTGAGCTGCAACCCTCTACCGCCTGCATGACCTGCAAAGTGAAAAAGTGCAATTCGTCCAGTGTATTTATTGAACAGCCGGAACAACTCATCTATACTCACAGAAGACCGAGTAATAATTTTTAGACGATTTGTATCGTCATAATGTTCCAATGCTTCCTCGATAACTTTACGTTCTGTTTCTATATTTGGCAAATAATCATCCAAATCATTAGAAAAAACTATCAGTGCAATAGGTGGTTTTGTGACCATGAGGATATGGATTTTTTCATTTTATAGTTAAAAGTAATCAGAATAACTTGTGTCTATTTTCTAGAAAAATTTAGAAACAGTCATTTTGAAACGGAAGATAATTGAAATAAGAATAATAAAATAGAAATATTTTATTTATTCCTTCCAGGTGGTAACTCCTTCTAAAATTTCGACAAATTAGAAACTGATTTTTAAGTTCTTTTATCGTTTTAATTTCCAATCTATTGGATGATTTTAGTAATTTTTTCGGAGGACTAAATATAATAACTTTTTTGAAAAAAGTTAGCTATTGAAAGGTTTTTGATTGCATTTTTTACAATTTTAATCTTAATATAAGATAATTATATCTTGAACGTATTCATTTGATTCACATGGTTTAAAGTTATTTTTTATTAGTTTGAATTATAATAATTGATATTTTTTTTAGTAAAAATTGCTTTGAATTAATTCCAAGGAAATTATAGAAAAACCTTAAAAAGTTCGTATAAAACAACGTGCAAAAGAATTATTTTATTAATCGTACTTCATCCATTACTTAAAAGTAATCTACTGTTATCTTTTTTAGATTTTACCTTCCAGCTTTTCATTCGCTTTCTATAAAAAGTCGGTGTATATTATCTATATTTTTTGACCTAAAAATATACAATTACAAATACTAAGGATAAAATCCGTTCATAAAATAAAAACAATATATTTTAACAAATCCCAAAAAATCAGAACTATATATTTTAAAAACTTCATTATTTGACATATTTTTATATAACAGTATCAATAATTACAAATAATTATTTTTTTATACATCCAACTTAAATACTTATTTTAAACAAATATTCACTTATATGAAAATAATCTTGTTATCTATAAAACATTTATTATAAAAAACAATTTCTTTTTAAGTAGCAAGGTAATTGAACATAAAAAATATAAAATACGATTATACATAGAACCTTATTATTTTTTATCTACAAAAATTTCTTATGAAAAATCTACTACCTTTTACTTTTTGCTTTTTAATTAATTATGCATCTTTCGGGCAGGTAACTATTGTGGCTCAAAGTTTTGAGAGTCTTCCCTCTGATACATGGACTTATGTTCAAAGTCCACTATCAGGTACTTTGACACAAACTGATGATATATGGGATATTGTTAGCTCTTTAGGCTCTTTAAGTAACGTTCCAACCGATGGTACTCACTTCTTTGGAGGACAGGATATCGAAAATAGCGATAATCCAAATGGAACATTTGCAACTATCGATTTTAATACTATTTCTGTCTCAGGATACAATAATGTGACTATCAGTTTTGATTATGATGTTTTTGAATTTGATAATGGAGACGATGTTTTTTACACTGTTTCTGTCGATGGAACTCCTCAAACAGAAGTCACACTGACGACAAGTTCTGCAAATGGAACGGAAACGATTAATATACCCGACGGTACTGACAGTGTAAGTCTTCAGGTGAAAGTTGACCAAAATGGTGCTGGAGATTATTTCGGAGTAGATAACTTCAAAGTAGAAGGAGTCTCTGCTACTACGCCATTTATCGCTCTTTCTCTAATATCAGGAAACACAAATGAAACAGGTACGACAGCAACATTTGATGTAACTTTAAATACACAACCCGCCACAGATGTAGTTTTAAATCTATCAAGCGCCGATACTGATGAAAATACAGTATCTCCAATGACTTTAACATTTACCAATGCTAATTATAATATATCACAGACAGTTACGGTCACAGGAGTTGATGATACAGATCTTGATGGTGATCAAACGACAACTATCACAGTAGCCACAAATGATTTAGCATCAGATGATAATTATGATGGCTTATCAGCTACGATTAATATTATTAATGAAGATAATGAAATATATCCTTTGGTGATTAATGAAATATTAGCAGATCCTGACGGAACAACCGGAGATGCAAATGGTGACGGTTTTGTCGATACTTCTGAGGATGAGTTTATAGAACTTGTCAATATCGACTCAGTCGATTTAGATATTTCGGGATTTACACTTTCGGATAATACTGGTGTTCGTCATACTTTTCCGGCGAATACCATTGTAGAGGCAGGAAAGGTCATCACGGTTTTTGGAGGCGGTACGCCAACCGGAATTTCGGGTATTACACAAGTCGCATCTTCGGGTTCTATTATTTTAACTAATAATGGTGATAATGTCATTATTAAAGACGGTAGCGGAACAGAATTAGTCCGCCTTTCTTATGGTTCTGAAGGCAGTGACAATCAATCTATTGCTCGTAATCCTGACTATACGGGCGCTTTAGTAAAACACTCGACAATAGGCACTAATCCTGTTAATTTTTCACCGGGTAGATTAAATGCAGATAACACCGCTCTTCCAGTTGAACTCTTATATTTCAATGCAACAGTACAGGCACAAATATCCATCTTAACTTGGGCAACCGCAACCGAAGAAAATAATGCTTACTTTGATATAGAACGTAGTACGGATGGAATGTACTTTGAAGCTATTGGACAAGTAAAAGGAAAAGGGACAACTTATCAAACACAAGAATATTCATTTGTTGACGAAAGTCCGGTAAACGGTGAAAACTATTATCGTTTACGCCAAATGGATTTTGATGGTGAATCTGAATACCATAAAATTGCTATAGTCACTATTACAAATGACTTGAAAAATAATATTGCGATTATGCCGATAAACGTAAATGATCAGTTGAATATCCTATTTAATGAAATAATCGATACAGAAATTGAGACAAGTATCATTACTTTACATGGTCAAATTGTAAAGTCAACTATTATTAATAAGAATGAAAACCATCATACAATCGATGTTTCAGAGTTAAGCACCGGTCTTTACTTCATTCGTATGAATGTGGATAATACGATTATTACTAAAAAATTTATGAAATTTTAATTTGAATTGTCATAGTTGGAAAGTACATCGAAAGCACTTTCCAACTATTTTTTTGTACCATTCAATTCAAGCATAAACGTCAGCCAGTACAACAGAACAATCAATGAACAACGTAAAACCAAATATTTGGGGATATCGAATCTTAATTTTTGATAAAAAAATAATTCAATAATCAACTTTTTCTCGCTGTTGCCTGCACAAACGAATAATAAAAAACAGCGTCGTCATTCTTCAACAAAGTCAATAGTTCAACTTCTGCCTTTTGCCACAGTTCCAACGTACAATAATTCGCTTGTAGCATATTTTCCAAAGCAGACAACATCAACCCATGCCAATAAGTCAATATCTTTTTACGATTTTCAGGCTGACGTTTATCAAAAAACATCGGATAAGGTCGTACGTCAATTTCTGAAAACCCAACGTCGTGTAACATATTTCCTAAGCGATGACCAATATTTGCATCGCCGTCAATTGTCGCTTGAAAATCAATACACTTTTGCCAATATTTCATCACATTCGGACAATGCGGAAACAAATGTAAACTACTGTGAAATACTTCTGTAATAAAAACTTGACTCCCTTTTTCTAACACTCGATACAACTCCGACAACACTCGTTCTGGCTGCGGAATATGCTCCAAAACCCAACACAAAAACGCTCCGTCAAACGTTGAATTTGCCTCAAAATCCATTTGTCGAGCATCGGTTTGTTGCAATTGTATTTGCGTACCAACCTTAGATTTTGGTAAATTAATTTTAGCTTTTGCCAATTGTGTCGCCGAAATCTCTAAGCACGTAATCGGCAAATCAGGATAACGTTCCAAAATCGCCAAAGTCATCGCTCCTACCCCACTGCCGACTTCCAGTAAATGTTTGACGGAAGTCAAATCCAATCTATCAAAAATAAACGGCGATAATACCTGACCTTGCGACACCAGCCGAGCCTGTTCCGTTTCGCTGTAACCGTGAATGTATTTTTTATTTGACATATTTTTATTTTATCTCATGAGGTACAAAAATAGAAAAACGCATTACCAAATCAATGATAATACGTTTTTTACAATTCTATTTTTTACGATGTCTTACTTATTATCCTGTTTCGCAAAAACTTTCTTTAATAAGTCTGTTGTACGAGCAACAGGATCTTTACGAATCAGCGTCTCTTCTTTAGCAATCATGTGGAAAATTCCATCAATAGCTTTAGTCGTTACGTGATCTTGTAGCGAAGGATTGACCTTTTGTACAAAAGGGATTTGATTATAACGAGTTACGACTTTCGTCCAAGAATCTAACGCACCTCTTTTATTCAAATGCTTGACGATAACAGGTTCAAAAACATTATATAAATCTTGTGATGTTGTACGTTTTAAGTAATTTGTTGCTGCTGTATTTTCACCCATTAAGATATCCATTGCGTCTGCAATTGTCATACTTGTAATAGCTTTTTTGAAAATCGGCGCTGCTTCTTTAGCGGCATCTTCAGCCGAATGATTGACTTTTTCGATCATGTCATCAACCAAATTACTCATTCCTAAATCACGTAGTTTTTGTTCTACTTTTTGAGCCTCTGGCGGAAATAAAATTTTGATTAAATCATTTTTGTAATAACCGTCCGTTGCCGAAACTTTTGCAGCACCATTCACTGCACCTTGGATTAAAGCTTCCTTCAATCCTCCAATAATTTGTTCTTGCGTCAATGGCGTTTCTGTCGGTGTTGTCGCAATGTCAATAATTTGTCCAAGTTGCTCAGGCGTACAAGACGAGAAGTTAATTGATACGCAGATCAATGTCATGAAACCCAGTGTTCTCCATTTTTTCATAATGCTTACTTTTTAATGTTCCGCTTTAATATTAAGATACGTCAACGTAGAAAATTCGTCTTTCTAATGCTATATGTACTTAATATAAATATTGATGTGTTTAATTCTTATATCCGATTTTATATTGTTAATCAAGCTCGATTATTCCGTAAAAATAACGAAATCTACATTAAGACGCTTACTTTTTGAAAGTGTTACTTTTTATCAAACAAAAAAAATCCGGTATCAAGTATTTCGCATTATAAAAAATCTCAAAAAAGTAAAAACTTCATCAGGTAAGTCTATCACAAAGGAGGTTCAAAACCTTAAAATCCTTAGTTTTAGAAAATTTAAAATCGCCACAAAGAGCATTTGATATAGGAATCAAGGGAACTATTCACGCAAAGGAGAATATTAATAAAAAAGAGAATTTATGAATATAAAATACTGAAAATCAACAGTTACTACTTTACAAAGAAATGAAATGAGTCATTCGATTATTACAATTCATTATACCCAAAACACAAGGTTTACGCATTACTTATTATAAATAATTTATTTTTATTTTTGAATATCGATGCAAAAGCCAGGTGAAATAGCTGAAGCAAAGAAAAACTAAAAGCCCGTTCGTCATTTTGAAAATGCTACCATATAAGATCATAAAACAACGATTCTGGCAAGATAAAAACAGTCTATCGAGCGTTATATTTCTACCAAACGCCGTTTAATTCTCGGTGCTTCGACCGTTGCCTCATCTGACAAAAAAGCTCGAACATCATTAGCCGATTGCCGAGGTAATTCCTCCATCGGTAAATGACCACAATTTTCATAAATTAAAATTTCAGAATGTTGTAATCGACGATAAAAACGATACGCATTTTCGACAGGAATCCAAACGTCGTGCTTTCCCCACATTAATAAAGTAGGCGTTTCAATACTATTTAATTTGTGAACATCTTCTTGTATTTTTGAATTAGCCATTTCAAAAAACACCTTCAAATTACCTTCCTGTGTAAACAAATCATAGTATCGATCAATTAGAGCTTCCGATATTTTTGCTTTATCATAATAGACCTGATTAATAAACTGAACCAATACTTTTCGCTTAATCGCATAGCGAGCGACTCGACTTACGAACGGTGTCCGAGCCATTTTGAACGGCAACGGAATATTTCTTTGTTCCAAAAAACCTGCTGCACCAAGCAAAATCATTTTCTCAACTCGCTCAGGATAATCTGCTGCAAACTCCCAACTCACCCAGCCACCGAGCGAACTACCTGCAATATGACATTTATCAACGCCCAAACGGTCTAAAACCGTGAGAATACAACGCTTATACATCGTCATTCCATGATTTCCACCACGTTGATTCGGGCCAGTTAACCCGAATCCAGGCATATCAATCCGAATGATTCTAAAATCTTTTTTCAGTTCTTTTGTCCAACCATTATAGGTGTGTAATGACGAGAACGCACCGTGTAACAATAACAACGGAAACGCATCTTTATCGCCTTCATCTCGATAGTGAATAAGGGTATCATCAAATACCAAAAATCGGGATTCTCTCGTCGTATATTTTTGAATTAATTCTCTATTCACAAAAATTTCCTTTAGTTTACGCAGCAAATTAAAAATAAAAATTCACGTATTATAAAACGAGCCAAATTAATTTTTGTTTTATACCTTTTACTGAATTGTTTGTCACAATATTCTAACGTTTCACTAAATTTGTGGGACGTGTGACGAATGTGATCACCGATAACACGCAGCTCACAACACCAAAACTAATAATCAGTGACAAACAACCAACAATCTGCAACCATTCTTATTCGTAAAATAATAGATTTATTCCTTTACAGCAACGTTTACATTGCTGTTGCAGCCGTTGCCTTGACCGCACAAACGCAGTTAATTCTATTCGGTAAATTTGAGTTGGATACCTTATCTGTTTTAGTGTTTTTTGCGACGATGTTTATTTATGCCTCGCATCGGTTAGTTGGCTTATTTTCTGTCAAAAAGTTTTTAAAAGAAGGTCGATTTCACATTATTAATACCTATAAAAATCATATTTGGATTTATACTGGGATTGCGGTTATTGGCTTAATTTACGCCTTTTTTCAGGTCAGTTTTCGAGTGCAGTTAGCCTTAGTTTTGCCAGGATTGATTTCGTTGGGTTATGTCATTCCTTTTTTAGGTTTTAAGAAAAATAGAAAGTTACGTTTGCGAGATTTGAACTGGATAAAAATATTTCTCATTGCCATCGTTTGGGCTTACGTCACCGTCATTTTACCAATTATAGAAATTAGGTCGGTGAGTTGGTCTGATGTATTGATTTTCGTTGAGCGAGCCGTGTTTATTTTTATGATTACTTTACCTTTCGATATTCGAGATTTAAAAGTTGACCAGTACAATAATGTCAAGACGATTCCTGCCGTTTATGGCATTCCGTTCACGATGAAATTAGTTTTAGCGTCCTTTATTTTTTTATTGATTTTGGCTTCCGCCAATTATTTATTCGTTCCCGATTCACCGATTTACTTTGCCGCTTTTGGACTTTGGCTTTCGCTAATATCCACTTACATTTTCATTCGCATTTCGATTGATAAAACCGATGATTACTACTTTACGGGTTTATTAGATGGCACAATGTGGCTACAATTTGTATGCGTCTGGGCATTTCACGTACTAATAAGTTAAACTCGGCAGCAAAACAAATGGAAGGCATTTTAAAAACACCTTCCATCTAAAACTCTGCGTCATTGCGTCTCAGCGTTCAATACTAAACAGAAATCGGTGCTTTAATCGTCGGGTGCGGATTGTAATTTTCTAACTTAAAATCTTCATATTTGAAATCAAAAATGCTTTTTACTTCGGGATTAATCCACATCGTTGGCAGTTCACGAGGTTCACGAGAAAGCTGTAATTTCGCTTGTTCCAAATGATTCAAATACAAATGTGCATCGCCAAAAGTGTGAACAAACTCGCCCAAACCTAAATCACAAACTTGAGCAATCATCATCGTCAATAAGGCATACGAAGCGATATTAAACGGAACGCCCAAAAAAGTATCCGCACTTCGTTGATACAACTGACAACTCAACCTGCCATCAGCGACATAAAACTGAAATAAACAATGACACGGACTCAAGGCCATGTCTGGCAAATCCGCAGGATTCCAAGCCGTGACAACGTGTCGGCGACTATTTGGATTATTTTTAATACTATGAATCACTTCTGAAATTTGGTCGATGGTTTCGCCATTTGGTGCAGCCCAGCTTCGCCACTGTTTGCCATAAACTGGTCCTAAATCGCCATTTTCATCTGCCCATTCGTCCCAAATTCTGACTTTATTTTCTTTTAAATATTGGATATTTGTATCACCCTGCAAGAACCAGAGTAACTCGTGAATAATCGAGCGTAAATGTAATTTTTTGGTAGTCGTTACAGGGAAACCTTCGTTCAAATCAAAACGCATTTGTCGCCCAAAAACGCTGATTGTTCCCGTACCTGTCCTATCGCCTCTTTGAACGCCATTGTCCAAAATATCTTGTAATAAATCTAAATATGCTTTCAAAATTTTAGTGATTTTACCTGTCCCAAAATCTCAGGATGATTAGTAATTAGTGATTGATTTTCCATCAATTTTAGCAAAAATAGAGAAGTTGATTGTGTTCTTTGTCATTCCAAAAACAAAAAATATTTATACCACTTCCGCCACCACAAACGAACTGCCACCAACAAAAATCAAATCTTCGTCCGTCGCATCTCCAGTTGCAGAACGCAAAGCCTCATTGACGGAATCGTAAACTTCGCCTTTTAGTCCAAATTCTGCCGCTTTTTCGGCTAATAAATTGGCTTTTAAGCCACGAGGAACATCAGGTTTACAAAAGTAGTATAACGCATTTTTAGGTAATAATTGTAAAATCTTCGATTGATCTTTATCCTTTGCCATACCCAAAACGATATGCAAGTAATTATATTTCATCGTTGCTAATTGTTGGACAACTTGACGTATCCCGTCCTCATTATGCGCTGCATCTGTAATTGTCAATGGATTTTTATTGATCGTTTGCCAACGGCCAATCATCTTTGTCAAGGTGCTAACGTTAGCCATTGCTTCGATAATCTCACTATCCGAAAATTTCCAACCCAAACTTTGTAAAACTTCGGCTGCATGAATCACCGTAACCAAGTTTTTCGCTTGATAATGTCCGGCTAAGTCCAATTCTAAATTATTAAAAATCAAGCTATGATGCCCCAATTCTCGAATTTCAAAATAAGATTTTATACCATTATTTTCTAAAGGAACAGCGGTATAAAAACTATCCGCAAATGAAATCGGAGCGGCCACTTCAAGCGCTTTATCAATAAAAACTCGCTGCGTTTCGTCCTGTGTTTCACCAATAACAACTGGAACATTAGGCTTTATGATACCTGCTTTTTCGCTGGCTATTTGCGGAAGCGTATCCCCTAAAACATTTTGATGATCATAGCCAATATTCGTAATAACGGACAGTATCGGTGTGATAATGTTTGTGGAGTCCAAACGCCCTCCTAAACCCGTTTCTATAATTGCGATATCAACTTGATGTTGAGCAAAATGATCAAACGCCATCGCTACGGTTATTTCAAAAAAAGAAGGTTGAATATCACTGAAATGAGATTTATATTTTTCAACAAAATCAACAACTTCAGCCTTGCTGATATACTCGCCATTAATCTTGATGCGTTCCCGAAAATCTCGATAATGTGGTGAGGTATAAACACCGACTTTGAGGCCTTTCACTTGAAATAACGCTGCCAAAAGGTGTGTAGTTGAGCCTTTGCCGTTTGTTCCTGCCACATGAATAGTTGGATATTGTTCATACGGATTATCCAATATTTTACATAATTCCTGGATATTATCCAGCTTGTGTTTGAGTGCTTTTTCGCCAATTCGCTGAAACATTGGCAACTGATTGTATAAATAATCAAGTGTTTGTTGATACATTGTTTCCCTTTAAAATGATTTTTACTTTCGGTCTTAAAATTAAGAAACCTGAATATTACTAATGGAGGTTACTCAATTTTTTGAAGAAAGTTTTTTCAATTTTTTCAATTTTTTTTGAGAGACTCCTTATAATTTTTTTGGAATTATTCACTCACTACTCCTTTACTTTTACTAAAATCTTCATAATAAGCGTTTTGTGATATCTTGCATTTGCTCTTCCTTTCCAATAATTTTATCGCCTATTCTGATAAATAATTGAAAACCTCAAAAGTATTTATCTTTAAAATATCAATGCTAATTTTCGTAACAATATTTTTATAAAAATGATGGCTTTAAGTGTTCTTTTTTCTGGTGACGACCATAACAAAATATCGAATTGATTTGAGATTGCTCTGTAATGTGTTATTTTTACACTTTGAACTTTTTATCAACCAAATTTTACCAAATGAAACAGACTATTTTTATCATATTTGCTGTGCTATCTTTAGGAATGACAGCCTGTAAAAACACAACGGAATCGACTATGGAACAACAAACTCTTGTAGAAGAAATTCAACCGACACATTATGATTGGTCGAAAAAAGCGGTGATCTATGAAGTAAATACCCGTCAGTATTCAGAAGCAGGAAATTTTGAAGCAATAACTAATGACTTGCCTCGCTTGCAAAAAATGGGCATCGACATCGTTTGGATGATGCCGATTCATCCAATTTCTGAAAAAAATAGAAAAGAAGGTTTAGGAAGTCCATATTCTGTTAAAGATTATAGAGCCGTGAATCCAGAGTTCGGAACAATGGCGGATTTTGAAACCTTATTGGCGAAAGCCCACGAATTAGGCATGAAAGTCATCTTGGATTGGGTGCCAAATCATACCGGATTTGACCATCACTGGATCACAGAACACCCAGAGTTTTATACCAAAGATGCGGACGGCAATATCATCTCGCCTCAAAATCCAAACAAAGACGAAGAGCCTTGGGATTGGACAGATGTAGCGGACTTAAACTATGATGTGCCTGCGATGCGTGATTCTATGATTGATATGTTTAAGTTTTGGGTCAATAAAGGCGTGGACGGTTTCCGTTGCGATGTTGCACATCAAGTACCGACTGATTTTTGGGCAACTTGTATTCAAGAGTTATATAAAGTCAATCCTAATGTTTATATGTTGTCAGAAGGGGAAGTGCCGTCACAGCGTAATGAAGGTGGTTTTGTAGCGGATTATGCTTGGAATTTCAAAAATTATATGAATGCAATTGGTGAATCTTATATTGAAAAAGAGGAAGCCGTAGAGAAAGAACGCAGTCAAACCGCACAAGTTGGTGATAAGGTAGAAAAAGCCAAAGCGAGTGATTTTAACGAATATTTAAAAAAAGACCGTGAGCGTTTTCAAAAAGGGTATCACATGTATTTCACCACAAATCATGATGAAAATACTTGGGAAGGAACGGTTTTCGAACGTTTGGGCGAAGGACATTTGACGTTTGCCGTAATGGTTTTTACGTTTGATGGAATGCCGTTGATTTATAATGGTCAGGAAGCTGGATTGAATAAGCGTTTAAAATTCTTCACCAAAGATGAAATTGATTGGGGAACTTATGAGTTTCAAGATTTCTACACCAAATTGATTCAATTCAAAAAAGATAATCCTGCCTTGTGGAATGGTACTTATGGTGCAGAACCTGTTTATGTTCCAACTGCTGATGCGAATGACGAGGTTTACGCTTATATTCGTGAAAAAGACGGTAACAAAGTTTTTGTTATTTTAAACTTGTCAAACAAAGCAATTACAACAAGTCTTCCTGGTGATGCGTATGCGGGGACTTATACAGAGTTGTTCTCTGGGGAAGAGAAAACTTTTGAAGCTGATGAGTATTTGAAGATGAAACCGTGGGAGTACAAAGTGTATTCTTTCAAGTAGTATTAAACCTGACAGGTTTTGAAAACCTGTCAGGTTTCTATTAACTAAAACCAAATAAAAACCAATAAATTATGGCAGGAGGAGGAACAATTCAATTAGAAAGTAAAGGCAAACCAAAACCTCGGTTAAGCATTGCTGCAATTATCAACATGAGTGTTGGATTTATGGGAATCCAGTGTGGATTTGCTTTACAAAATGCGAACGCTTCCCGTATTTTACAAACTTTTGGAGCAGATGTGCATCATTTATCATGGTTCTGGTTAGTCGCTCCGATTACGGGAATGATTGTTCAACCGATTATTGGACATTATAGTGATAATACTTGGACAAAATTAGGTCGTCGTCGGCCGTACTTTTTGTTAGGTGCAATTTTGGCCTCAATCGGATTGATTTTATTACCCAATTCACAATTATTTACCGCATTTATTCCAATACTTTGGGTCGGAGCAGGAATGCTGATGGTCATGGATGCGTCGATAAATATTGCAATGGAACCTTTCCGTGCGTTGGTTGCGGATAAGTTGCCTTCTGCTCAAAGAACTTTAGGTTTTTCTATTCAGACCGTGATTATCGGAATCGGTGCAGTTTTGGGTTCCTGGTTGCCTTATGTGTTAGCAGAATGGTTTGGTGTTGCGAATACCTCTGAATCTGGTGGCGTTCCTTTGAATCTGATGCTTTCGTTTATCATCGGTGCAGGTTTATTGATGGCAACTATTTTATGGACAATATTCACAACTTCTGAATATTCGCCAGAAGAACAAGCGGAATTTGACGGAGAAGAAATAGGAGAATCAGAGGAAAAAGAAAGTGGATTAGCTTCAATTTTGAAAGATTTCGCAGCGATGCCAAAAACAATGAAGCAATTAGGTTTGGTTCAGTTTTTCTCTTGGTTTGCGTTGTTTTCGATGTGGGTTTTTACAGCTCCTGCTTTAGCTCAACATATTTGGGGCGTAGAAGTTGGCGACACGACTTCGGCAGCCTTCAACGAAGCCGGAGATTATGTCGGTCCAATATTCGGAACGTATAATTTGGTCGCTACGATTTACGCTTTCCTACTTCCATTAATTGCTGCAAAAATCGGCCGTAAAGGCACACACGCTTTTTCCTTGGTTTGTGGTGGCTTAGGTTTAATGTCAATTTTGTTAATCACTTCACCCGAAATGAAAAGTTATTTACATTTTTCAATGGTAGGAGTCGGTATGGCTTGGGGAAGTATTTTAGCAATGCCTTATGCGATTTTAGCTGGTTCTATTCCATTGAAAAAAATGGGAATTTATATGGGGATTTTTAACTTTTTCATTACGCTTCCGCAAATTACCAACGGTATCATTGGCGGTCCAATCGTAAAATATTTTTATGATGGAAAAGCCATGTATGCGATTGTTGCAGCTGGAATTATTATGATTTTGGGTGCAATTTCGGTGCTATTTGTGGAGGATAAAGATGATGTGGTGGCTCAGGTATAAATAGTTCGTCTTCTTTTCGTATTAAATTAATAACGACAAGTTTAATAAGATGCTTTAGCCTCTAATAAAATTAAGTATAATTTTACATCAAAATCTTTAGAAAAAACAAAAAGCGTTTATTCGGTAAAAACTGAATAAACGCTTTTAATTTTTTATTGAAAATAATCACTTATCGACCCAAATGCACCAATAAAACCGAAATATCTGACGGTGAAACACCACTAATTCGGCTGGCTTGACCAATAGTCATTGGCTTTAAACGATTCAATTTTTCTCGTGCTTCTGCCGAAAGCGACACCAACGAATCATACTTAAAATCATCTGCCAAACGCACCGATTCCAAACGATTCATTTTATCGACCATTTCTTGTTCTTTAGAAATGTAACCAGCGTATTTCATCTTAATCTCTGCTTGATTCACAAAATCTGCATCGTAGCGATCTACCACTTCTTTTAACGCTGGCACAGCCTCTTTCATTCCATTGATAGAAATATGTGGTCGCAGCAAAATACTCTGTGCTTTGACTTTTTGCTTGATGCTTGCACTACCGACAGACTCCAGATAACCATTCACCAAATCAGGCGTAATACTGGTTTTTTTAAACAACTTTTCGATATCTTTTACCGCTTGTTCTTTAGCTTTTACCCGTTCCAGACGCTCGTCCATATTACGAATTCCCAACTTGTGAGCAATAGGCGTTAAACGCAAATCCGCATTATCTTGACGTAACAAAATGCGATATTCGGCACGAGACGTAAACATTCTATACGGCTCTTTTGTACCTTTATTCACCAAATCATCAATCAAAACACCAATATAAGCTTCCGAACGTTTTAAGATAAACGGCTCTTCTTCTTCAACCGCACGATTCGCATTAATTCCAGCCATCAAGCCTTGTGAAGCCGCTTCTTCGTAGCCCGTTGTTCCATTGATTTGTCCTGCAAAAAATAGGTTTTTCACCAGGCGAGTTTCCAACGATAATTTTAATTGTGTCGGTTGGAAAAAGTCGTATTCAATCGCATAACCTGGACGGAAAAATTTCACATTTTCGAAACCTCGTACCAATTTCAGTGCTTCATACTGCACATCTTCGGGCAGCGATGTCGAAAAACCATTCACATAAATCTCGCAAGTATTCCACCCTTCCGGCTCAACAAACAACTGATGTCTGTCTCGACCAGCAAAACGATCAATTTTATCTTCAATCGATGGGCAATATCGAGGACCAAGTCCGCGAATTCGACCATTGAACATCGGTGAACGATCAAAGCCTGTTTTCAACATTTCGTGTACTTCAGGACTTGTAAAAGCGATATGACACGGCAATTGCTTTTTGATTTTTGGCGTATCCGTATAGGAGAAATTTGTAATTTCTTCATCACCAGGTTGCAACTCCATCTTGTCCCAATCCAACGAACGACCATCTACCCTCGGCGGTGTTCCTGTTTTCATTCGACCCGACTCAAAACCTAATTCTAACAACTGTGCTGTAATGCCAGTTGCGGCACGTTCGCCAGCTCTTCCACCACCAAATTGCTTTTCGCCAATATGGATTTTTCCATTTAAAAATGTTCCATTTGTCAGAACGACAGCAGTCGATTCTATCTCCAAACCTAACTGCGTTCGCACCCCTTTGACCATGCCATCTTTGACAATAATTCCAGAAACCATTTCTTGCCAAAAATCAATATTTGGATGAGCTTCCAACATTTCCCGCCATTTGGCAGCAAACATCATTCTATCACTTTGAGCTCTCGGACTCCACATTGCAGGCCCTTTTGAGCGGTTCAACATTCGGAATTGTACCATCGAATAATCGGTAACAATCCCCGAATAGCCGCCCATTGCATCAATTTCTCTCACGATTTGTCCCTTCGCTACGCCACCCATTGCAGGATTACATGACATTTGAGCAATCGTATTCATATTCATTGTCGCCAATAAAACTTTCGAGCCAAGATTTGCTGCAGCAACTGCCGCTTCGCAACCCGCATGACCCGCACCTACCACAATTACATCGTACTTTGGAAACATTTTTTTAAATTGAAAATTGAGAATGGATAATTGATAATTAGCATTCATCCATTAAAATATTTGCAAAAATACAAAACGAATGGTAAAAAGGTTCAATAAATTTTTGGAAAGGTATTAATACAATCATTTCGTACAAGTTTACTAAACTTCGACTCTTGTATCTGTGTCTCCCAATTTTTTTTAGCCATTACTATGATTGTAGTTTTCTAAAAAAGGAAGAATTCTCGTCATTACCATCGAGATTTTGGACTTTTTCGATTAAGAAACTTTAAACTTGCATTAAGAAACTAAAATTCAATTTTTTTCTGACTTTTGATGCAGCCAATTTACTCAATAAATAGATCGTCGATAGACGGAAACGTTTTTATAAAATCGCTTTTCATCTATTTTACAGTCTAAGCGACGTTTCGCTCACTTGAACGCTTCCACTAAAAAAGGTCGCCCCAAATCACTGGAACGACCTTTTTTTAAAAATCAATTTTGACTGTTAGTTGGAATTTTGAAATAATAAACTACCGAATACTTTATCATTCCTCATTCGATTCGACCTTAATCATAAAGTCTTTTACTTTTCTAAAACACCAATTTTCAGAAGTGCTTTGTGAGAAGCTTTTTGTTCTGCTGCTTTCTTACTAAAATCTTCAGCAGCAGCTTTTTGATTTCCATCAATTAAGACGGCAACTTTGAATCTATCTCGATTCTCTAATTTAAACTTGTCTAATACATTGTACGCTACTTCTTTTTTGTTCTTCTGACACCATTCCAAAAGCTGACTTTTGTAATTGTCATCGTAAGTTTCTAACCTTCTAACATCAACATGCGATTTAAGTATTTTTCTAATAACAAAACGCTGTGTGCGGTGATAGCCGACATCTAAATAGACGGCTCCGATTAAGGCTTCTAAAGCATTACCAAGCATTGAGCGACTCAACCTGCTATTGTTGCTATGAACGATAAAAAGATCCAACCCCATACTATCTCCCATACGATTCATAATCTTTCGATTAACAATCTTTGATCGCATTTTAGTTAAAAACCCTTCATCTCGATTTGGGTATTTTCGGAATAAATATTCGGCGATAATTGTTCCTAAAATAGCATCTCCAAGATACTCTAATCGTTCATTATTCTGAATTGCATACAATTCATGGTTGCTTGATGATTTGTGGGAAAATGCTAAATTAAATAAATTAACATTTGCGGGTACAAATCCTACTAACGTTGTGATTCGTCTAACGAAAGCCTTGTCGGGAGAAAGGTAATAATTGTAAAATCTTCTAATTGACCTTATTAATCCCAAAATTTTGATTGTTTGATGCTCTATAATGTTATATCTCGATTCCTTTATTTTTTAACAAAAAATATAAAATCATATAGCGTCAAAATTAATATTAATAATCATGATTGAACGTTTGCACTTTTGCCTACTCCAATCAATACCAATTCCAAAGGTAAAATAAAAAATGAAATTGTCCATTTTGAAATCGTTTCATTTTAGGAATTTTATATTAATCCCTTTCAAAACGGGCAAAAAAATAAGGATACTACACGGAGTAGAATCCTTATTCTATATATTTATAGATTGACTAAAATCAATTCTTATGCTTCAAATTTCTTGAAAATCACAGAAGAATTATGCCCACCAAAACCAAACGTATTGCTCAAAGCATAACGTACGTCACGCTCTTGCGCTTTATTTAAAGTCAAATTCAAACGCTCATCAATCGCAGGATCTGGCGTTTGATGATTAATTGTTGGCGGAATAATTCCGTGTTTAATCGCCATGATTGAGGCAATCGCTTCAACTGCACCTGCTCCACCTAATAAGTGACCAGTCATCGACTTAGTTGAGCTAATATTCAGTTTGTAGGCTGCCTCACCAAAAGTTTTTAGAATACCTCTCAGCTCCGCTACATCACCCAAAGGAGTTGATGTACCATGTACATTGATGTAATCAATATCAGCAGGAGAAATTCCGGCATCCTCTAACGCCATCTGCATCACGGCAGCTGCACCTTCGCCCTCAGGATGAGGTGCTGTAATATGATGTGCATCAGCTGTCGCACCGACACCGACAATCTCTGCATAGATTTTCGCTCCTCTTGCCTTAGCATGTTCGTATTCTTCTAAAATAATAGAACCGCCACCTTCTCCCATCACAAAACCATCACGGTTTAAGTCAAACGGACGAGAAGCTGTTTTAAAATCATCATTGCGAGTCGATAATGCTTTCATAGCATTGAAGCCACCAACGCCCATCTTAGCAATCGTTGCTTCTGCTCCACCAGTTACCATAATATCTGCACGACCTAATCGAATTTGATCGTAAGAAACAGATAACGCATGAGAAGAAGAGGCACAAGCTGAAACTGTAGAATAATTAACTCCTTTAAACCCGTACTTGATAGAAATATAACCAGGAATAATATCAGAAATCATTTTAGGTATCAAAAACGGATTGTAGCGAGGTGTTCCATTGCCTAATATGAACTTTTCCGCTTCTTCCTCCATCGTGATTAAGCCACCGAGACCAACCCCAAAAATAACACCGACACGATTAAGGTTTACTTTTTCCAAATCAAATCCAGAATCTGCAACTGCTTCATCCGCTGCGATCATACCAAAATGCGTGAATCTGTCCATACGACGAGCTTCACGACGATGAATATAATCTCCAACTTTGAAGTCTTCGACCTCACAAGCAAATTTTGTCTTAAATTCGGTGGTATCAAAAAGGGTAATTTCTTTAGCTCCGCTAACACCATTCTTGAGACTTTCCCAGTATGCCTCTAAGGTTTTACCAATTGGAGTAATTGCTCCTAAGCCTGTTATGACAACTCTTTTCATTGATGATTTTTTACTAAGCCATAAAAATAACAGACCACACATCAGTCACTTTGATAAATCAAAACGAGCCGATGTATGGTCCTAAAACTAATGAGCGACTATTGTGCTGTAGCCGAACTTAGATATTCTACCGCATCTCCGACAGTTACTATTTTTTCAGCATCGCTGTCCGGAATTGCAACTTCGAATACCCGCTCGAACTCCATGATTAGCTCTACCGTATCTAAAGAATCTGCTCCTAAATCATCCGTAAAACTCGCCTCATTAGTAATTTCAGATTCTTCTACTCCAAGTTTATCAACTATAATAGAACTCACTCTTTTCGCAATTTCGCTCATTTTATTTTTTATTCTTTTAAGATATTCACACAGCAAACAACTTTAAGCGTCACCACTTATGATAAAAGCTGGGCGAATAGATGTTTTAACCTTAATAGCTTACTTAGCATTTGCAGTTAAATACTCGATTGCATCCCCAACAGTCTCGATTTGTTCAGCTTTGTCATCAGGAATTGCAACTTCAAATTCTCTTTCAAATTCCATAATCAATTCTACAGTATCTAAAGAATCTGCACCTAAGTCATTTGTGAAACTCGCTTCTGCAGTCACTTCTGAAGTCTCCACTCCAAGTTTATCAACTATGATTGCAGTTACTCTGCTCTGAATAGTATCAGCCATAATTTAAATCATTTTATAGTTTGTAAAAAAAAACGGTGCAAAGATAGGTTTAATCTCTATTTAATTTGCAAGTTTTTACGACTTTTTTCATTGTTTTTTTTGTAAACAACTAAAAATCAGCACCTTGCACAATAAAAATCATTAAACTTTATTTTAAAAAATAGTTTTTACGACTAAGTTTTCCCTCTTCCACCTTAAATATTTATCAATTTTTATATATATTATTATTGCCATAAATACCAAAACCAATACTCAAAATGATATTTATCACGAAATAAGAAACTGTCCCTTTCGCTTCCTTTATCAAAAATACCACCTGAATTTTATCCTCATTCGTACCCCATCACTCTCCGGAAGACAACTGCTTCATATCATCAGGATAAACGATTCTATTGTGATAAATACTCTTTAGCACCCTTTTAAAGACCGCCTTTATCTTTTCTAACTCCTCAAATGTTAGTTGAGCATTGATAAATTGAAATTGAGTAATTTTTCCTGTCGTTATTTTCTCTACCAACTGCTCAATAGTTTCTTCAGTTGGATTTTTTAAAGTCTTAGATGCCGCTTCAATCGAGTCCGCTAACATCATAATGACATGTTCTTTCGTATTTGGATTCGGGCCAGGATATTTAAAATTATTAGGATCAATCGTCATATCCGGATTATCCTGTCTTGCCTTTTGATAAAAATATTCTACTCGTGTCGTTCCGTGATGTGTAGCTATAAATTCAGAAATGATTTTAGGTAAACCGTATTTTTTGGCTAATTGTAAACCATCAGAAACATGATTAATAATCATTTTGGCACTATCAAAGGGCGATAAGTTATTATGTGGATTGTTATCACGTTGCTGATTTTCAATAAAAAAAGTCGGATTATTTATTTTTCCAATATCATGATACAATGCCGCAATTTTTACTAATAAAGCGTTGGCACCGATTTCATTTGCGGCCGCTTCTGACAAATGCCCAACTTGCAGTGAGTGCTGCAAAGTACCAGGTGCTTTCATTGACAACTCTTTCAATAACGGCTGATCAAGATTAGACAACTCATCTAACGTAATATCCGAAGTAAACCCAAATAATCGTTCAAACAAAGGTACTAACGGATAAGACAACAACGTCAAAAACACGTTACCAAAAAACCAACCACAGATTTCCCAATTATCCAACCGCCAAGTTCCTTGCTTCAACATCGATAAACCTATAAAAACGACCAGATAGGTAATGAGTAAATAAGCCATTGAAAAGAAAAATCTCGACCAATAGCGAGTTTTTACATTGGCAATAATGATGATTCCCCCAACTAATAATTGCGTAAAAATAAACTCAAAACCAAGTGAAGACAACAAACTCGCTAACAAGACCACGCCAATATGCGTAAACAAAGCAATAATATCGTCATAGAAGTTTTTCACCACAATCGGCACAATACAGAACGGCACAACATATAAACTTATCAGATTCGTATTTTCTATCCAATACACCAAATAAGTAAAAACCACCAACCACATCATCATAAATAAGAGTTGTTTATAACTATTCACGACTTTGGGCGTATGTTGCCGCAAAAAGAAAATAAACAACAAAACCACTAACGTCGTTAAAACGAAATAACCAATTCGAATCCAGACGACACTATTGTCTTCTATCTTTTTTTTAGCGTAAGCTTCCTTTAGTGAAAGGAGTTTTTGATACGTTTTTTCAGTAATAATTTCACGACGAGATATAATCCGTTCATCTTCTCTAACCATTCCTCTTCCTGTCGTAAAATTAGTTAAAGAAGATTGATGAAACTCATTCGTTAAGGTTTCGCTGAATTTAATATTAGGAACAATTAAACTCGGCTCCGTTTGAAGAATCGAAGGGAAAAACTCGGGCGTTCGCAGTTTACTCTTAATTAACGCATCTGTCAAAATTCGCTCGGCTGACTTTACCGTTTCAAAATCACTCCTTACATACCGGATTCGCTTTTTGCCATCAGCAAGCAAAATTTCATTATTAGGCGCATTATTTCCAAAATCAATATTTTCCTCAATAACTCCTTTACTGTAAATATCTTTCAGAATCGTCTTACAGGTGTTCAGATACTTTTGAGCATTCGTCGTGACATCTTCGTAAGATTCATCCGTAGAAACACTTTCTAACTTTTCGTTAAATCGCTTCGTTAAAACTTTCAGTTTTTGTGTCGGTATCGAAACGTCTTTTTCATAACAAGGCACCAAAGTCGCTTTCAACGAGTCCAATTCTCTATCAATCTCTTGTTGCTCTTTCAAAATCGCAAAATCAAATGGAGCGTAGATATCTTGATTTTTCCACTGTTGCCCTACTTCAAAAGTATAATTAAATTGCTGATGATTTGGGAATAATAGACTAATACCAAATATCGTCGCTGCTGCAATCAAGTAACGACCTAACTCTGGTAATTTTCTCAAAATTCGATTTATCTGTGATTTCATCTAAAAGGTGATTCGAATAAATACTTTTTTACAAATTTATCCGAAAATACTAAAAATTAAGGAGTTAGACGTAAAAAAATTAAAAATACGGTCAACAGTTCCTTCGAGTTGCACAATAGCTAATCTACCCACAACCCACTGAATTAGGTTCAACAAAGTCCACTTTTCATTAATTCATAAAAAACTGATCAAAAGTTGAGGACAACAAAATTCTGAGTTTTTATCAGGATTAAAGTTGTTAGAAACGATTTTTAAGAGTTAAGCATAAAAACCTTATCTTATCAACTAAATCTTTAGTTAATTTAAGTTTAAAATTAAAAAAGCCAAACTGAAATTTCAATTTGGCTTTTTCTATTATCTCCAGAAAATCTACTTTGTAACGATTAAATCTGCATTTGACAGCTTGATGTATTTTTCTAAAGCCATTGTCATAGAAGGCGTTTGTTTATCAACTAAAATATTGATTTCTAAACCTCTTTCTTCGACAGCTTTTTTAGTCTGCGGCCCAAAGACGGCGATTCGGGTATCTTTTTGTTTGAAATCTGGGAAGTTTTCATACAAAGAGTCAATTCCTTGCGGACTGAAAAATACTAAAACATCGTAAAAGACATTTTCTAAATCGGATAAATCGCTACTTACCGTTTTATAGAAAACGCAATCTTGATAATCAAAATCATTTTCTGTCAAAAACTTTTGAACACTTGCTTTGCCTAAATTAGAACAAGGCAACAAGAATTTTTCTTTTTTCTTGTGCTTTATCAATGTATCCTTCAAATCGTGAATCGTTCTTTTGCCAAAGAAGACTTTTCGCTTGCGGTAAACAATAAACTTTTGAAGATACAAGGCAATCGCTTCACTCATACAAAAGTATTTGATACTTTGCGACATTTTGATTCTCAACTCTTCGCAAATATCGAAAAAGTGATCAATCGCTGTCTTACTTGTAAAAATGATTGCTGTATAATCTTGAATGTTTACTCTTTGTTTACGAAACTCTCTAAGCGTTGCTCTTTCAACATGAATAAACGAACGGAAATCAACCTGAATGTCATATTTTTTCTCCAAATCATAATAAGGAGAACGAGTAGGCTTCGGTTGAGATACTAAGATAGTTTTAACTGGTTTGTAAGTCTCTCCTGTATTCTCTGCCATGAATTTTACTTATTTATGCCCTTAATACCCTAATAATTTTAATAAAATCATTATGGGTGCCAATTCAACGGTGCAAAGGTACATAAAAAAATGAAACTTATTATTAATCAAGTATTTATTACCAATTATAATAGCTCTAATCGTGCGAAAAATATAGGCGATACCAAATGCAATTAAGGTAGCGTATAGAATGATTTCGTGAGAAGAAGACGGAGCAAAAGCAATTAATGTGATTACCGGTATTAAACCGATTCCGATTACAAAATTAAAAACTGCAATCAGAAAACCATACAATTTAATTTCCTTACGAAATGGAAAAATAGTCCCTAAAACCGTTATACTAAAGTGTCTTAATAAAAAGATCAAGCCAGAGCCTATTGTACAAACAACAATTGACCAGAAATTACTTTCAAAGATTTTACCATCTAAAAGATTGATAGCTAAAAATATCATCGTACCAAAAGAACAGGCAGTTAAAATATACATCGCTATATATGGCAAATACAAAAGCGTCCCTTTATCTCGATACAATAACGATAGTAAATTTCCATTCAAAAATCCACGATACACTTCTACCACATCGTTTCGGAAGCTGCTAACAATGTAAGTTAATATCCCCAAAAGTAGAATAATGACGATAAATTTTAGCGTACCTAAAGGATTGACATTAACTTTTGAAGTATCAAAAATTGGATTAAATCCAATATCATCTGTTGATTTTGCACCACTACCAGCTTGAGGATTAAATTTGATTTTCTTTGCTAAAGTACCAGATTGTCTATCTTCCGGCGTTCCTTCTAATCGAAAAGGATTTAAGGCGTTTAATGCTTGTGTTGTCGTATCTATCGGTACAAAAACCTCTTCCTCTTCTATGACTTCTTCCTCTATTCTTTCTTCTTCCTCCGGCACTTCTACCTCCTCGACGGCAGCCGTCGGTGCGTATCCCGGCAAGCCATGTACCGACAATCGACCGATCTTAGGTTTTCCATCTCTAATCAATCCGAAAGGATTGTCCTCTAAAGCAGCTAATAATTCAGGATCTTCTTTCGGTCGCTCGATAGGTTGCGGCAAATCTTCTCTAAACACGTATTCGCCTGCATCAATAGCATTTTGAGGAATATTAGTAGATCTATTTTCTGTAGAAGTAGTCGTCGTATTTTGCTCAGATTGTGTATTTTCAGTAGGAGCGTCTGGCGTAATATCCGTTGGAGGCGTTGGTGACTCAATAGGCGGTTGAGAAGCAGGTTCAGGTATAGAATCTTGTCCTTGAACAACACCAACAAAACTCAAACCAACAAACAACAAAATAACTCTTAACCTTAATATACCTTTTTCGAACATTACTATCTATCAATCAATTACTTACTTATTAATGTAAATGGTGTCTTTTTTCAATTATTGCATCAATAAAGTTTTTAAAAATTTAACATTTTGATGTCTGACAAAAATAATAGTAATTGATTAGATAATTTAGTTTTTTGTAATAAAAAAATAAACAGATTTTAAAGGTTCTTTGACAAATTTTCCTATTTAGGATTATTTGTAACTACTACCTACTGTACAAATGAGCAGATTTAAAGTGAAATTGACAAAAAACGATTCAAAAAAACGACTCCGTGTCATCAAAGAAAATACCTCACTACTAAAACCTTAAGTCATCTGCAATGAAGTTGGTTCACAACGCAGTGACGTGTTTCATTAGTCGTCATTACTACGAATAATTTGTTTGTTAATTTAGCTATCTTAGTAAAAATAAATTATGATTTTACCTTTACAGTTATTTATAATAAAAAATAATATATGAAAAAGATAACATTAACATTTGCTGTATTGCTTTCATGTTTCCAAATTTTCAGTCAAATACAACCGTCACCTACAAAGGCAGCCGAACGCTTACAATCCGAAACACAACGCCAAACTTTACGACAAAATAGTTTGATTTCTAATATTGAATTTCGAAATGTTGGCCCGACAGTAATGAGCGGGAGAATTGTCGATGTCGCTGTTAAAGAAAGTGATCCTTCGCATTTTTACGCTGCTTACGCTTCTGGCGGCTTATGGTTTACGAATAATAACGGAACGAGTTTTACACCGATTTTTGATAATCAAACTGTCATGACGATTGGCGATATTGCCGTCGATTGGACAAATAACACAATTTGGGTAGGAACAGGCGAGAATAACTCCAGCCGTTCGTCTTATGCCGGAACAGGAATTTATAAATCAACCGATAATGGCAAAACTTGGGAATACAAAGGTTTGCCCGAATCGCATCATATCGGACGCATTATTTTGCACCCGACTAATCCAGACATTCTTTGGGTCGCTGTCTTAGGACATTTATACTCCTCAAACGATGGACGAGGCGTTTACAAAACAACGGACGGCGGAAATACATGGACAAAAACTTTATTTATTAATGAAAATGCGGGGGCAATTGACTTGATGATTCATTCAGAAAATCCCAATGAATTATACGCTGCTACCTGGGAACGTACTCGACGTGCTTGGGATTTTACAGAAAGTGGCGAAGGTTCTGGTATTTATAAATCAACCGATGGTGGCGATAATTGGGAATTATTGACCACCGAAAAAAGTGGTTTTCCAACTGGCGAAGGCGTCGGACGTATTGGTTTGGATATGTTTAATGATGGAAAAAACACGGTGCTTTACGCAATTTTAGATAATCAATTTAGACGAGAAAGCGAGGATGAAACAGAAACGGAGCTAGTTTTAACCAAAGAAAAATTAGAAAAAATGTCAAAAGCCGATTTTTTAAAAGTTAAAACAAAAGACGTAGAAGCCTACTTGTCAGAAAATAATTTTCCTGAAAAATATTCAGCAGAAAAAGTGATTGAAATGGTCAAAAATGATGACATTAAACCAATCGCTTTAGTCGATTATCTATACGATGCAAATAAAATGTTATTCGATACGCCAGTCATAGGAACGGAAGTTTATAAATCAACCGATGGCGGAAAAACTTGGACAAAAACGCACGATGATTTTATAGATAATGTCTATTATTCTTACGGTTATTATTTTGGTCAAATCCGTGTATCGCCGCAAAATGCAGATAAAATCTACATTATGGGCGTTCCGATTTTGCGTTCTGATGATGGTGGAAAATCGTTTGTGTCGATTCAAGGCAGCAACGTTCATGCGGATCATCACGCCCTTTGGTGCAACCCGAATCGGGCAGGACATATTATTAATGGTAATGACGGCGGTATTAATATTTCTTACGATGATGGCGAAAACTGGATAAAATGTAACTCGCCAGCCGTCGGGCAGTTTTATGCGATAAACGTGGATATGGCTCAACCGTACAATGTTTATGGCGGATTGCAGGACAATGGTGTTTGGGTTGGTTCAAGTACTTATAAGGCTTCGGACAGTTGGCATCAATATGGGCAGTATCCATACAAATCAATTATGGGCGGAGATGGAATGCAAGTCGAAATTGATAATCGAGATAACAATACGGTTTATACCGGTTATCAATTTGGTAATTATTTTCGTATTAATAAAGCATCCGGCAAACGGTCATATATTACACCAAAACATAAATTGGGCGAAAAACCACTACGTTTCAATTGGCAAACACCTGTAAAATTATCGTCGCACAATCAAGATATTGTTTATTTCGGGTCTAATAAATTACATCGTTCTTTTAATCAAGGGGAAGACTTCGAAGCGATCTCTGGTGATTTGACAAAAGGAGGAAAAAAAGGCGACGTAGCTTATGGCACACTGACAACAATTTCGGAATCTACTTTTCAATTTGGTTTAATTTATACAGGAAGCGATGATGGTTTGATACACGTCACGAAAGACGGTGGAAACACATGGGAAAATATTTCTGAGAACCTGCCACAAGATATGTGGGTCAGTCGAGTCATCGCTTCAACACACGACAAAGCCACGGTTTATGCCTCGCTGAATGGCTATCGTTGGGACGATTTTTCAGCTTACGCTTATGTTTCTTCAAATTATGGTGAAACTTGGGAACGTATCGGCATGGATTTGCCAAACGAACCTGTCAATGTAATTAAGGAAGATCCGAAAAATCCAAATATCCTTTATATTGGAACAGATCATGGCGTTTATATTTCATTAGATAAAGGCAAAACTTTTATGGCGATGTCTGATTTGCCAGATGCACCTGTTCACGATTTAGTGATTCATCCGAGAGAAAATGATTTGATTGTCGGAACACACGGTCGATCAATTTATATTACAAATGTGGAACATTTACAGGCATTAAATGAAACTACTTTAGCAAAAAAACTATACGTTTTTGATATCAAAAAAGTCCGTTACAGTTCAAGATGGGGAACTGCATGGTCGCAATGGGCAACGCCAAATACACCAAATATTAAGATTTCGTTTTATGTTAATTCTGCTACTACTGCTGATATTACAATTAAAACAAAAGATGGTGTCAAATTAAAAGAAATGCAAATGACTGCAAATAAAGGTTTGAATTATGCCGATTATGATTTGACGATTGCAGCAGAAACTGTAAAAGATTACGCAAAATCATTAAACAAAAAGCAGAAAAAAGACGGTCAAAAAATCGAATTAGAAGCCAGTGACGATGATAATTTTTATTTACAAAAAGGTACGTACCTTATAGAAATTAAAGCGAATGGCGAAACGATTGAAAAAGAATTAAAAATCTATACGCCAAAAGGTCGAGGTAATTCTATGCCAGATCCTGAAGCACACGAACGAGAAGAAAAGGGTTAAGAATTATAACATCAGGCGATTTCATCGTGCAGCCACGATGAATATTTACAGCATAAAACAAGCAACAAAAAAGCCATGTTCTCAAACGAAAACATGGCTTTTTTAAATTTAAGACTTGAAAATTACCTACATTACGTTAGCACTTGTAAAAATTCTATCCCAACGAATACCGACACCAGCCTTACGAGAGAACCAAATAAATAATGGTTTTCCAACAATATGATCTTCTGGTACAAATCCCCAAACCCTTGAATCTTCAGAGTTATGGCGATTATCTCCCATCATAAAGTAGTAATTTTGTTGAAAAGTATATTCTGTTGCTACTTCACCGTCAATCAAGATTTTTCCATCACGAATCTCTAACTTATGACCTTCATAAACTGCAATGATGCGACGGAATAAAGCGATATTTTCTGGTGAAATTTTAACCGTAGCACCTTGTTTTGGTATCCAAACTGGGCCAAAATTGTCCATATTCCATTTAAAATGCTCGAAATCATGCGGAAAAACATTTGTTCGTACCACGACACCAGGAGTAGCTACTTGTTTGGTAACCGTAGAAACAGAACTTAAGCTTTTAATCTTCTCTGCCTGTTCTTCTGTCAGATTATAAATATTTTCTAAGCCGCCACTCATTTGACTACGAATAATATCATCTTCATTTACGCCCCAACTGATCAAAGTTTCTCGGTGTAATGACGCTCCATCTGTTGTAGTGACATTATAACTGTGTTGAATCTTTTCAGGATTTTGAGCCTTTTCACCATTAATATACAGCTGCCCTTGTCGGACCTCTAACGAATCGCCCGGGATACCAACACAACGTTTGATATAATTATCTCTTTTATCAATCGGACGAGTTACCAATTTATAATTTGCAGGATTGAGTAACGTTTCTCTCTTAAAACCATAATCTCGGAGGTAGCTATAATAATTATTAATACCTCTATCCACCGAACGTTTTTTAGCATAAACAATCGTATCACCTTCCGGAAAATTGAAAACAACTGGTTCGTTACGTTTTACCGGTTGGATTTTTGGCGTTCGGTAATAAGGGAATTTGACCGCTTCAATGTAAGATTCGCCTCCGACTACTGGCAACGTATTGTGTACCAACGGAAACTGTGCTGGAGTCATCGGCATTCGCATTCCGTAATGTGCCTTGCTCACAAAAAGAAAATCACCGACCAACAAAGAGCCTTCCATCGAAGGAGTCGGAATCGTATAGGCTTCAATCAGAAACATTCTGATGAAAGTCGCTGCAAAAACGGCAAAAATAATCGCCTCTGCCCATTCTCGAATCTGCCCTTTTGGTGATGGATTTTCTTTTTCGTACTCATACGCTTTGTATAAATATTTTTCATCTTTTGAAAAACCTAAATAACAAAAGTACGCAGGTGTTGCAACAACCGCCAAGGTATGATCGAGAAAGTCCCACTTACTGAACGAATTTACTAAGTCGATAACCATACCGACTAAAACAAAAATGTTGACAATCGGAATCAATAATAAAGCAACTCGCCAACGAGGACGACCGATAATATCCGCCCAAACTAATTTGTTATAAATCGGAACTAAGGCTTTCCAACCAGCTTCTCCAGCTTTCTCAAACATTTTATAAAGCCCAATTCGGGTTATGACAATCCAAAGGATAACTACAATAAGTTGCATCGTATGTTTTGGTTTATTCTTTTAGAATTTTTTAATTTTTAACAAAGGTACAATTCCGTACTTTTTGAATGTTACAATACCTTGTTAAAGTCCGTTGTTGTATCGTTAAGAGTTTTTATAACCAATTGATATATTGTTAATATATTGTTTCAAAAGGTATTAAAAATAGTATTTTTTGACAACAGCACACAAAGGTAAAATTTTTGTTGGAATGTTTTATCGTTTAAATGTGATGATTTTATGGTGTAGAAAAGGAAAAAGGTAATTGCAGCATCATATTTCAAAAAACACCTGAATACTGACAATGATAAAAAATATCAAAATCACAAAATTAAAAGTAGTAAAAGGATCATTCCATTAATTTTACCAATAGCATTTCAGTTTTTGCGATGGCCGTCTTCGAAGCAGACCGTTTACGATATGCAAAATGAACGTACTAAGTATAAGAACTAAATTTTGATCTTTAGAATATTTTGAAGTCGTCGCAACTGTTTGAAATAACAAGGATTCGATAATTAAAACAAGCGTAAATTAAATAAAATTGAAGCATTATATAAGCGGACATTTGTCATTTGGCTTTTAATTCATTCCGAAACGCTTATCTTTGCTCTGCTATCTGAATTAAATTACTTTGGTGTTATGGATTTTCAAATCCTATCAGACACCTAAAACATAAAATAATCAAATTAAATGAATAAATTATTAGTAGTCGGTACAGTTGCCTTTGATGATATTCAAACACCTTTTGGACACGCTGAAAAAATCGTTGGTGGTGCAGCAACTTATATCAGTTGGGCAGCATCAAACTTTGTAAATCATACTGGTATTGTGTCGGTCATTGGCGATGATTTTCCGCAAGAAGAATTAGACGCTTTGGTAGAACGAGGAGTAAGTATGGACGGTTTGCAGGTGAAAGCCGGTGAAAAATCTTTCTTCTGGGCGGGTCGTTACCATGCAGACATGAATGGTCGTGACACTTTAGCAACAGAACTAAATGTCTTGGCTGATTTTCAGCCAATTGTCCCAGATAGTTTTAAAGATGCCGATTATGTAATGTTGGGGAATTTAAGTCCGCAGGTACAAATGAGCGTTTTGGAGCAAATGTCAAAACGTCCAAAGTTGGTCGTTTTGGATACGATGAACTTTTGGATGGATATCGCTTTAGAGGATTTAAAAGCCGTTTTAACAAAAATTGATGTCTTGACGATTAATGATGAGGAAGCTCGTCAGTTGTCCGGAGAATATTCATTGCGTAAAGCAGCAAGGGTAATTCAGGAAATGGGCCCTCAATATTTGGTTATCAAAAAAGGAGAACATGGTGCATTATTATTCCATAAAAACGATGTATTCTTCTGTCCTGCATTGCCATTAGAGGAAGTATTTGACCCGACAGGAGCAGGTGATTCTTTTGCAGGTGGCTTTATCGGTTACTTAGCGAAAACCAATGACACCTCATTTGAAACAATGAAGCGTGCGGTCGTTTATGGTTCGGCAGCGGCTTCTTACTGTGTCGAAAAATTCGGAATCGAGAAAGTGAAAGAAGTAAACAGTAAAGATATTCATAATAGAGTGGGTGATTTTGTGAGGCTAATGGCTTTTGACACACCAATTTCTAAAATGTAAATATTCCATTCTGTATTAATAACAGACTGTTAAGTGAAACCGATATTTTGAGCGTGCCTCAACATATCGGTTTTTTTAGTAAAATTATCTAGGTAGAAAATTATTCTCTAAAAAAGCCATCTTATTTGCATAAAATCAAAATGAATATATCTTTGTGTTCAGAATTTAATTAATCACCTGTCGAGTTTGTTTATTTTTTAATTTTACAAAGTACATATTAGACTTAATTAAGTTATCATTTTCTTTAAAATAACTCCATTTTATTATGCTCCTTTAAGTAGTATCATTTTGGTAATAAGGTCAAATACACCGTACTTCAAGTATTCTATAAGATATTAATAATCAATGTTTTATAAAAAAACTATATTGTTAAATTTTCTGTCACTTGTAATACTTAAAATTACTCAATACACCGCTTCGACTAAAATCAAAATAAATGCGATTATCAATTAGTTTATCTGTCGTTATCTTGGCGACATTCCTAACGGTCTCTTCGTGTGAATTCGTGACTGATGTTAACCAATCTGAAATCATTCTTAAAAAATTACAAAAGAAGGAATGGGTTTTAAGACAGGATATTATTTACGGTAACAACATCAATTTTGCACCTCAATCATTCGACTTCATATCCGATAACGAACTGGTATTTACATACGAAGACGCTAACGGAGTCACTAAAACGGAGAATCATGACTACACAATTGATTTTGTGACAGATTACAATGTGCGATTCAATATTGACATTTACTCCGCCCAAGTAATTTTTCCGGTCGTTGGTCTTACGGATAATTCAATGACAGTCATATTTAATAGCAGTCGTATACTAGATTTTGAATAACACGAATGCATTATAATATCGTTAAAACCTAAAATAAAACTTATAATATGAAAAAAATCATTTATCTATTTTCGTTCCTTTTATTAACATTCAGTACAACCGCCCAAAACTTTGATATCGATTACGAACCGCTACAAGCTCAAGGTAAAATTCCAAAAGAAATTATCACGGCTTCTACTACAAAATATGAACAAAATAAGGAAAATATCACCCGACAAGACGACCGTAAAATTCGTAAGGATAAAGATAAGTTTTATCTACAAAGTAGCTTCGTCATTGACGAAATGATGCGTAGTGGACGAATTTTGTTCAATGACGAATTAAGCGTCTATGTCAATCAAGTAGCGGATAAGTTATTGGCTCATGATGAAAAATTGAGAAAATCCTTAAATTTTTATGTCGTCAAATCTCCTGCTGTCAATGCCTTTGCGACGGATAGAGGAAGTATTTTTATTAATATTGGTTTGTTGGCTCGCTTAGAAGACGAAGCACAGCTGGCTTATGTTTTGGCACATGAAATCGTTCATTATCAAAAGCAACACAACATTCAAACTTATGTCGAGTTTGCTAAAATCGAGAGACAAAACAGCTATCAACGTTCAAGAAACTATGAACGTCTGGTCGAGAAAAATAATTACTCGAAAGAGTTAGAAAGAGAAGCGGATGACGAAGGTTTGGATATTTTCTTAAAATCTGATTATAACTTTGAATCTATCCTTCGGGTATTTGACATTTTAGATTTGGCACATGCGCCTTATACAAATAAGGTTTTCAGTCCTACTTTTTTGGAAACGCCTAACATCAAATTCACTTCAAATTATCTATTAGAACAAGTTGATAAAATAGAGCCTTACGAAACGGATTCGGACGAAAGTACGCACCCGAGTGTATCGGAGCGTCGTGGAAAATTATTGGATCAGTTGATTGGAAAACCAGAAGGTCAAGGTCAAACCTACTTGGTTTCCGAAGCAGTATTTAAAAAAGTACGGAAAATTGCCCGTTTTGAGTTATGTAATTTATTCTTGCAGCGTCAAGCCTATGTGCCTGCGATTTATCACGCTTACGTTTTGCTTCAAGATCATCCGAATAATCATTTTTTAAGAAAAATTGTGTCGAAATCATTGTACGGTTTGGCACAATATAGAAATGCAGAACGCTACAATGAAATCAATCCGTATAGTTACAAAGATTATCAAGGTGAAATTCAAAAGGTCTATTATCTTTTTGAAAAATTAGAAGATAATGATCTAAATGTTTTGGCGGGTTTTTACGCTTGGAAAATTCATCAAGAGTTTCCCGAATCAAAAGGCTTAGAATTAATGGCAAGAGATATGATCGAAGATATTGTCATTTATCAAATCGAAGAACCATTCGAATTTTTCAAAAAAGAGCGAGTTGGTAAATTGGCCAAAGCAGATTCTACATTTGCTCGTTACGGATTTGGTGATTTGATAGACAACGAAACCATCAAAAAATGGTTAGAAAATGGTCAAAAATACCGCAAGAAATTCGCCGATAATGATGAATATTACGATAGCAAAGAAGGTCAAAAAGAACAACGCAAAAAGAAACGACAAGACCGTACAAAGGGAAAATCTTTGGGTATCGAAAAGGTAACTTTCATCAACCCGATGTATGTAGAAATCAATGCTCGCAAAGAAACAGCCTACCGCTTTGTCGAGTCAGAGGCAACTCAAAAAAAGTTCAAAGAATGGATTCGTGACAATGGCGAACGCTTGGACTTAAACACCGAGATATTAGACGTTAATAATCTATCAAGTAGCACTAAAAGTATCGAAGAATACCGGAATCTTGTCATAATGAGTGACTGGATTGACGAATACTTGACTCATGATATGTTTATGATTAATAGCAATTATGACGAAGCCGTTGCCATTGCAGACAAACAAGGCTCAGATTACTTCGCTTATGCCGGTGCGATTTCTTACAGGAACTATTTTAATGCGATGCAAATGTACGCTGGTATCGGCTACTACATTTTTGTTCCGCCTTTGGGGGTTAAAGCCTTGATTAAATCAAGTTATGAGACTTTACACTTTAACTTAGTATTTGACGTCCGTCAAAATAAGAAAGTATTGAGCGAGGTCAATTTTGCGAACTACAAAGGAAAAGATATGATTATCCGTCAAAACCTATATTGGTCAATGTTGCAAATGAAGCGAGAAGCAGAAGCGGCAACCGAAGAATAAATCATTAATTAATACGATTGACGTTTACAAGACTTTCAAGGTTTTGTAAACGTCGATTTTTCAATTCTAAAAAAACATGTTAAAACATACGATATATTTAATCATCATAAGTGCTTGTTGTTGTTTTACCAATAATATCAATGCACAGTCCGCACCCGGTTTATTAGGAAAACGAATCACGGTAAGTTATGACTTCAATACACACTTTAATTATTCTGCACCAAACCTTCGAATCAATGAAAACGAAAGTGCTTTATTTGATAACTCAACTTTTGTGAACAAACATCTTTTTGGAGTAGATTATGTTTTGTCAAGAACGATGAGTATCGGGATAGATTATGGTTTTCACAATGAACGCTTAAATGATGTAGAGATTCAAGACAACGATTTTATGCATCGAGTAAGAACAAATGAAACTGGTCTTCGATTAAAAGTTTTTCCTTTTGAAAAAGGCGGAATCGCTCCGATAGGATATTACTTTCAAGTACGAGCATTGCGTTACAGCTATCGTAGCGAAATGGAGTTAGTGCCTAGAGGGTCAAGTACTCTTGAAGAACCGTTCGTATTTGCGTTTGAAGATGGCGTCACTTACACCGGTGCATTTGGATTTGGGCGACAAGGCATTTTGTTTGGGAATGTGATGTATAATGTTGGTTCTGAAATGACTTTAGTATTAACGGAAAATGCTTTTCTTAATCTATATGATGCGTCGTTAGACCTTAGAAATTCCTTAATCATAGGAAATTTATTCAAATTAAAAATCGGCATTGCTGTACCAATTTATTAAATTATTGTGATGCTTAATTGGTAGCACAGCACCAATAAAAGTCAAAAAAGGAGTTGTTCTCAGGTAGAACAACTCCTTTTAAATTTTTGTAAATTGGCTCAAGTGTTTGTTTTGATCAACCGTTAAAGTTTTAAAAAATATATAAATTCATAACCAGATGATGACGCTATTTTTAGTATCGAAATAAACTCGTAAATCTACTTAAAAATTGAATTTTAATAATTACAACTTACCTTTGTGCAAAGCATTTTTTTGATAAAGTATAAGAAAATATAGAATATGAAACACGTTTCTGAATTGTTAGAACATTTAGAACTAGAACGTATTGAAGAGAATTTGTATCGAGGGACGAGCAAAGATGTCGGGAGTCGAAGCGTATTTGGTGGTCAAGTCTTAGCACAGTCTCTGCGTGCAGCGGCAGCTACAGTCCCGAACGATAGAATGGCACACTCATTACACGGTTATTTTATTTTGCCTGGTGACATCAATGCACCGATTGTTTTTAATGTAGATAGAGTGCGAGATGGCGGCAGTTTTACGACAAGAAGCGTTACCGCAATACAGCACGGCAGACCGATTTTCTCACTTTTAGCCTCTTTTCAAAAAAAGCAGGAAGGCTTCGATCATCAGATTGAAATGCCTGACGTCCCAAAACCAGACGAACTTTTTAGCGACAGAGATTTGTATGCGAAGGTAAAAGACATGATGCCCGAAAAATTAAAAAAAGTCATCGGTCGAGAGCGACCAATTATTTTCAAACCGACCGTGATTCCAAATATTATAAATCCACAAAAAGAACCGCCTTACACCAATGTTTGGTTCAAAGCACATGGCCAAATGCCTGATGATTTGACCTTGCATCAAAGTGTATTGGCGTATGCGTCAGATTATAATTTGCTCACAACGGCACTCAAACCGCACGGCGTTTCTTACGGCTCAAAAAACTTACAAATGGCAAGTATTGACCATGCGATGTGGTTTTTTAGAGATTTTCGAGTTGATGACTGGCTGCTTTATTCGGTCGAAAGTCCGAGTGCGTCGAATGCTCGTGGTTTTTGTCGTGGAAATATTTTTAATCAAGATGGTGTTTTGGTCGCTTCGGTGGTGCAAGAAGGTTTGATTCGACCGAAGAAGCAATAATATGAGGTTTGTTTTTTTTGTTTTAATAATTAGTTTGCAACACGATAGAAGAGCTTTATAAGATCAAACATAGCCGAAAATTGCACTTACGAAACTTCCAGAAAATTAAGAATCAATATAAATAAATGACAACTCAACAACTAATTATCGACACCAAAGTTTGTATAATCGGTGCAGGACCCGGCGGTGCTGCCGCCGCCCTAAAACTCGATCGACTTGGGATTCCGTGTGTTTTGATAGACAAAGCCGTTTTCCCTCGGGACAAAGTTTGTGGCGATGCCTTGAGTGGAAAAGTGATTTACGGACTAAACCGAATTGATAAACAAATTGCTTTAGACTTATTTGAAAAAACAGATATTCGAGTGGGTTGTTGGGGAATCAAGTTCGTATTTCCGAATACTAAAGAGTTAGATATTACGGTTCCAGGCTTAGAAAATAAGGATGTAAAAACCGCAAAACCCGAAGCCTTTATTGCAAAGCGAATTGAATTTGATAATTTTTTAATTGAAGAAGTTCGTAAATCTAAATTAATAGATTTTCGAGAAGGCATCGATGTTCAGCAGTTTGAAAAAGTTGATAATCAATGGATTATTAAAAATAAAAAAGGCGAAACAATTATTAAAACCAACCTTTTATTAGATGCCAGTGGAGCGTTGTCACGCTTTTCGAGAGATATTGCTGGCATTAAAAAAGAGGACAAACATTTTGCTGGTGGCATTCGTGCATATTACAAAAATGTCAAAGGTTTTACGGATTATAATTTTATCGAAATTTATTTTGAAAAAGAATTAACGCCCGGTTATTTATGGATTTTTCCGTTACCGAATGGTTACGCAAATGTTGGTTTAGGAATGCGAACCGATCATATTAGCAAAGGAAAAGTCAATTTAAAAAAGGCGTTGGACGATATTTTAAAAAATAATCCTCGTTTCAAACATCGTTTTGATGAAGCGGAACTTGATGGAAAAGTCGTCGGTTTTCCGTTGCCGTTAGGTTCTAAAAAGCGTCAGATTTCTGGCGATGGCTACATTCTAATTGGCGATGCAGCTTCCTTAATTGACCCTTTGACAGGTGAAGGCATCGGAAATGCGATTGTAAGCGGCAAAATCGCTGGTGAAATCGTTCAACAAGCAATAGAAAAACAAGCATTCGATGCTGCTTTTTTGAAAAAATATGATAAAGCCGTTTATAAAGAATTGTGGCGAGAACTCAAAATCAGTCATCAACTACAACGCATGATGCAATATCCGTGGATTGTGAATATTTTATCTTCAATCGCATTGCGTAGTAAAGAATTTACGTCCGTAATGACGGCCATGTTCACCGATGTGGATTTGCGTAAAAAATTGAGAGATCCGAGATTTTATTTTAGGTTGTTGTTTAGCAAGTGATTTTTGGACACAGATTTTCACGAATTACACGGATTATGGATGAACTAATATTATCTCTATTAAAAAACCATTCGGAATACATTGGTGATGGAATTGATGAAAATATTATCATTAAAGTCGAAGAAAAGTTAGATATTAAAATTCCAAATGAATATAGATTATTTCTATTAAATATTGGTTATGCAGAAATTTATGGAGATGTGATTTATTATGTAGATGAGGAAGAAGGAATCGTGGAATTAATTGATTATCAAAATCAAAATAATCAATATTTAGAACAAGGGTTTTTAGAATTTTTTTCAAATGATATTGATGGTTGGTTTTATATTAACATAGACAATGGAAAAGTTTATTTAAGAGAAATTGATAATCTTTTTGCTAATTCGTTTAATGATTTCATTGTAAAAATGTTAAGTTTATAAATAAAAAATCTGTGTAATCCGTGAAAATCTGTGTCAAACAAGAAATATGGAAAAGAAAGAAATTATAATATTAGGTGCTGGTCCAGGCGGAATTGCGACAGCTTTAAAATTGGATAAGTTGGGGATTCCGTGTACGGTTTTAGATAAAGCGATTTTCCCTCGGGACAAGGTTTGTGGTGACGGCATTTCAGGAAAAGTAACTTATGCTTATAAGCAAATTGATAAGGATATTTTCAAGGACTTCAAGCACCGACACGACTTAAAATTGAATTGTTGGGGCGTTCAGTTTATTTTACCGAAGAATCGCAAAATGACGATTACCTTACCGACCAACTTGAAAACCATAGATTTTGACGCTCACGATAAAGCCGAAG
>CBFIHR010000033.1:0-41961 GCA_965662365.1 Saprospiraceae bacterium | reverse complement strand
ATATTTATCAACCCGTGAAGGAGAAAAATCCACATTTTGATGTCAATCTACAACAAGAAGGCATCACTTGTGCGAGTTGTCATGTGCGAGATAAGGCGATTATTGGGCCAACAGGCACGAAAAAAGCACCACATAAAACGGTAAAAGACAAGGTTTTCCTTTCGGAAAAATTATGTATTTCGTGCCATGATGCGACGGCGGTGATTACACCGACTTTGGCGTGTTCGTTTGAGACGGGTGACGAATGGAAAGCGGGCCCTTATTTTGGTGAAAAAAATTGCATCAGCTGTCACATGGAGGAAGTGAATCGTACTGTTGTACCGGGTTATCCCGAGCGATTGAGTCACCGACACTTTTTTGCAGGGTCGGGTATTCCAAAATTAGATACCATCAATACAAAAGGCTTAGAAGGCTTGGCGTATTTCCCCACTAAATTGAAAAAATCTTATGCGATTAATGAAACGATTAGCTATAAATTAACGCTAAAAAATGAATTTGCAGGTCATAAATTGCCAACAGGTGACCCGGAACGATTTTATGAAATTATTTTTGAAATCAAAGATCAGAACGGTAAAATTATTAAAACAAAAACGAATAAAATCGGAGAGGAATGGCAATGGTATCCGACCGTAAAAAAGCTGTCCGATAATAATTTACAACCAAAAGAAGATAGAATTTTCAGTATTAATCACGCCATTGCAAAAAGAGGAAAATATACCTTAACGGCAAAAGTCGATAAACATCGGTTGAATAAAGAAAATGCAGAATACAATAAATTGCCAAAGCGTTATCCGTTGTTTATCAACGTTTTTGAGGAAATCTATGCGTTTGAAGTAGAGTAGGAGATGTCCCTCCGAATCTCCATATTTGAAGTAAAAATCTGTTATTAATTTGTATTTTCGCAAAAAAACAGCAGATGCAATTAATTACAGATATTGGAAATTCGGACATCGTTTTTGGCATTTATGAAAACGAGCAATGGCAACATATTTGGCGAACGCCTTCGGGACGAAATCGACCGCAGAGCGATTTTAAAAAATTTATTTTAACAATGCTTTCGCAGAATAATATCCCGGTAGAAAGTATCACTTCTGTGGTTTTGAGTAGTGTTGTGCCTAAGTTATCATCGGTCATTTCGAACTTATTGAAGTCTGTTTTTCAAAAGAAAGTTTTAGTCGTTAATCCGTCTATTTATCACCAACTAAATATAAAAATTACCACCAACGAAAACGAGATTGGGACGGACTTAGTGGCCAATGCCGTAGCTGGTTTTCATTTTGCGAAAGCGGCTTGTATTGTGGTGGATTTTGGAACAGCATTGACGTTTACGTCAATTGATAAAGACGGATATATTCAAGGTGTAGCGATTGCTCCAGGAATTAAAACAGCAATGAAGGCTTTGGCTTCAAATGCAGCACAATTGCCTGAAATTCCTTTAGAATTACCAGCCTCAGCTATCGGAAAAGATACGGTTCATGCCATTCAAGCTGGTATTTTATACGGTTATATTGGTTTAGTAAAAGGCGTTTTAGAACAGACAAAACAGGAATTAGGAACTTGTAAAGTCATCGCAACGGGCGGTTTGTCACATGTTTTGAAACCGTTGCAGTCAGAATTTGATATGATTGATAAATCATTGACAATGAATGGATTAAGGTTGATTGGTGAAATGGTGAAGTCGTAATAAAACCTATAAGATTTTTGAAATCTTATAGGTTTTGAAAACATATCATCATTTATTAAACCCCAAATCTCGTTTCCTCAATTTCTGTTATTAACCGCCAGCCATACGCATTGGAAGGCGTTTGAAAACCAATTTTAAAGTTTTTATCTAACACTTTTTGAGCGATTCGGACAGCCATAACTGCGGTTAACGTGTACGTTTCTAACGTAGAAAAATAAGCGGATTTAGTTTGGCCTTTTGCGTTTTTGACTTCTCCCCAAACATAGGCTTTTGAACGTTGTCGAGTTTTTTTATCAGGTCCAGTCATTTGAGCATTGACGATGGCTTTGGCGATTTTTTTAACAAAATCCATTTTGAGTAACCAGTTGAATTTAGATTGCAATTGAATATATTTTGCATTATGCTGTGGTACGCCTAAAAAGACTTGGATGTTCGGAATTCCAGTGCTGTAAAAAGCGGTCGAAACATCTCCCCAAGGAATAGTTACTCCAAAACTCTTAAACTCTGTCCCAAATCTTAAAGCCTTCGTTTGATGTCCGATTGGTCGATTGACGATTTGACCATTGAGTCGAATTTTCCCTGCTTCGCCTAGATTCTCGATTGCGGTCATCGCTGTTCCGTGTGATAAGCCGCCACCTTTTGAGGCGAAAGCCAAGGACAAATGTGTGGCATCAGGTAGTTGTTCAGAAAGATATTTGGCCATGCAATCGGTTGGTACGACATCAAAACCGCAACCCGGTAGCAACATCACGGCTTTCTTTTTGGCTTCATAATCATAAGATTGAATCAGCTCGAATACATCAATCTCGCCTGTAATATCTAAATAATGAGCCATATTTCTGATACAAGCTTCGACCATTGGTTTTGCGGTATGAATGTAAGGACCGGCACAATGCAAGACAACTTCAATGTCAGAGATAGCGTCATCAATTGCTCGAGGATTTTGCAAATCAAAAATGCGATATGGTAAATCAAAACGTTTTGCAATCGGTTGAATTTTACGTTTGTTTCTGCCTGCTAAAATCGGTTTTATACCTACCTTTACCGCCAGTTCAATTATTAACTGAGCCGTGTAGCCATTTGCACCGTATATCATTAATTGATTGATCATAATTACTTTTTGTATTATTATTCATTTGACTAAGAAGGGATAAAGTTAGGTATAGATCGGCTGAAAACGAAAAAAGGACTTTGGTATAAAAAAGATATTGTAAATATTTTATAGGTCTAATTGAAACTTTCAGACGAATTATCGTTAAAAAGTAATTAAGTAGTATAATTGTTAATTATAAAATTAAAATCTTGGAACTATGAGATATTTTCTCACCACAATTATTGTAAGTTTAATTTTCGTGTCTAATATTTTGGCACAAGATTATGCTGTTCAAGTAGCAGCTTATTCCGATCCAGTAACATTAGAACGATTCGAAGATTTGCCTGGTGTTTATCAGGAACAAGATCATAACAACATTTACCGCTATTATTTAGGGCCTTATGTGACCGAGGATTTTGCAGAAAAAGTAAAGAAAAAAGCATTAAAGGCAGGGTTTCCTTATTCAAGAGTAGTGAATTTGACACAAATTAGAGAGTTGTGTAAACGTTCTTGTGCAAGCCCCGAAGATGCGATTTTTATTGGTGAAGGTGAAGGGACACCTGCTCCCGAAAGCAATTTATTTATTCGTAATATTTTCTTCGATTTTGATCGTTCGGCATTGAAGGCAGAGTCAACAATTCAGTTGGATAAACTAATGACTTTAATGAATGAAAATCCGGATTATCATGCAGAATTGCACGCACACACGGATGCTTTGGGGTCAGAAGAATATAACATTGCCTTATCAAATCGTCGTGGCAATGCAACCAAAAATTACTTAGTAGCTAAAGGTATAGATGCTTCTCGCTTAGATGTACAAGTTTACGGAGAAGATAGACCAGTTGCCAAAAATGCAGCAAATGGAAATGACTCACCAGAAGGACGTAAGTTGAATCGTCGTGTTGAGATCCGTATCGTTGCGGCTGATGGTCAAATTATTTGGGATTTGGTCGAAGCGATCGCTGTTCCTGAATATTTGAAAGTCGATTAAAACGCTTAATTTGCTACTATTTAGCGAAAAACGGTTATTGATTTAGGTTATCTAAATTAATGACCGTTTTTTATTTAATAAATTATGAAGCCATAAGTTGATACCAGTTCAACGCATTTTCCCGATAAATTTTATTCAATATAGCTTCCGACAAATTCAAACCGTTGAAACTTCCAGTGACTTTTGGAGCAGTCATTTTTTTACTTGTTGTGAAAAATAGATGGTGCATTTTCCATTTATCATTTAGTAGCCATTTATCTTTTTCGAGTTGCGTTTTTGAGTTATCATCTATAAAATCCGTTCCGTACAAAATTCTATCTTGGTATTTTATGACAAAATCACGGACTTTTTGCCAATCTGTAACCGCTTGATGCTGTAAATGACAAACTCTATCCGCCAAATCCACCGCCAAATTTGGAAATTTATCCAGCCTTTCGGCAATTTCGTCCGTGTCCCATTCTAAGCTACCGATATGCGCCCCGACAAATCGTAAATTTGGATGTTTTTCCAAAATATTGTCCCTTGCCTTGATATGTTCCCAATAATGTGGAATTTCTGGCAAACGAGCAGCATGATATTCGGGATGTGCAGCGAAATAATCTCGGTCTTGTTTTACGGTCATTTCCTCCAAAGGTAGCCAACAATTTAGCGGCTCGCCTGTATGTGCCAAAAGCGGAATTTGGTTATCGGATAAAAACGCATAGACGGAATCGAACTTCGGATGATTTTGCAAAATATATTGGTCATTTTCATCTTTTAACTCCATTCCAATATTTTTCCAAATTTTGACACCGATTGCACCGTTTTCCAGTCTTTGTTTCAGGTACTCAATCGTTTTTTGTTCCCAGTTACGATTCCAAAAGTTAGTTGTCGGAAAGGTCGCAAGATGAAAAACAGTATTAGAATATTCTTTTTTTAATTTCAAAATAATAGCTTCTTGTGTTTCAATGGCAGGGAAGAACGGTACAGCCGTATTGATAGAAATCAATTGAAAACCATTATCTATAGCATGACGAATGGTTTGATGATTTATTTGATTTAAATGTAAATGTGCGTCTATTCTCATGTTAAGCTGATGTTGAAATAATCGAATTTAAAATGTTGATTTTCAAATTTTTATGGTATCGTTAATAATATTTAATGACGTATCATTTTGGCTCTACATAGCAAGTTCCTCTTTTCTTATTTTTAATAATGATATTCGTTCCCTGTTTGATAGCGTTTCCATCTGTGCTTGTCGCTCGAAAAATATGCCGTTGCCCAACGACATCGACCAGAATTTGTCCAAATCCATCATTCGGAATATCTAAAGTTACCCGACCTTCTCGACCTATAATTTGCGGATCACGATAATCATACATGGTTTGTTTGTACACAAAAATGAATCCTCGATAAACAATATAACCTGAAAGAAAACCAGTAATCACGGCTAAAATTAGACTATTCTTAAAATCCCAGCCAAGTCGTAAACCCGTATTTCCACCAAGACCAAAACACAACATCACAATTCTAAAAACTTTTAAAGAAAAGAAACTCGGAAAGGGAAAACCACCAGTAAACTCATTGAGATTGTTGTCATTTACCATTTGACCAACATTACTATCGAGGTCACTTAAGCCACCGCCTAACTCACTGATATCAACATTCCTAAAACTATCTAAGTCTATATCACCGTCAAAAACTGAAATAATCCAACCGATCATTAGTAATAATAACCCAAACCCCGAGACCGCCGAAAAGAAGAACATTTCGCTCGTAAATTCAGGTAATATTTGGAATAGAAATATCATAGTTTTTGACAATATTTATTAAAAATGATATGCAATATAAATGATTTTTTTTGAGAAAAGTTATACATGCGTTGTGTAACCCAGTCAGAAATAATAAAAAGAAAATTATACCTACAGGAGCTAACATCTACTTCATTTTGAATCACTTTTCTATAACTCATTCGAAATGAATTTGTCGTTAGACTACAAATAATAATCTACTTTTTATATATTAGGCTTTCGTAACACTTGATTTTGATTTTATCACCAACCATAAATGACTAATCAACATTTCTACATATTACTATTTTTAGGTTTACTAACCAATTATTCGTTGGCACAAGCTCCAAAGTTACGACACTTTGAGGTTGAAGACGGCTTGCCGAGTGCAACGGTTTATCATGTGTTTCAAGATTCTAGAGATTTTCTGTGGTTAAGTACTGAAGCAGGTTTGGCAAGGTTTGACGGAACAGATTTTCGTAGTTACAGTATGGATGACGGGTTGCCAGATAATGAAATTTTCGGTGTTTTTGAAGATTCTAAAAACCGAGTTTGGTTTCGAGCATACAATGGTCATTTTGGTTATATAAAAGGTAATGATATTTTTAATGCGAATCAAATTCCTGAGCTTAAAGCACTTGAAACTTCTCATTGGATTATGCAAATTTTTGAAGATTCGGATCAAAAATTATATTTTTCTCAATATCGTGACGGTTTATCAATTTTGGACGATGATAAAGTGACACATCTCGAACAAGTTGATTTTCTTAATGCTTTGCCTTACGATAGTTTGGATAATCCAATTGTTATTTTGGGGTGTTTTGAAGCAGAAAATGGTCAAATCCATGTATTATCGAATGTAGCTGAATTTATTTTTAAAAATAATAAAGTCAGTTTTTTACGATTTTTCGAAACACCCTTTTCGGAAATCGTGCCGATTAGTCCAATACACGTCATTGCGAAAGCACAAAATACCAACGATTTATACCTAATTGACTACCGCTGGAATGAGCCTTCTGAACCTAAAAAAATCTTATCTAACGAAGAGCTAAAATTAGATTCAGATATTTTGATTTTGGGCGAAAGTGAGTTAGGAGGTGTTTGGTTAGGAACGTTGGGTGAAGGCTTATATTTATTAGATAATTTAGAAAATGATCCGCAAATCGTTGAGAATTATTTGGAAAGTCAGTCTGTTTCTTGTGTTACAAAAGATAAAGAAGGTAATCTTTGGATGGCAACTTTAGGTAACGGAATTTATATGTTGTCGGATAATAAAGTGTTGACTTATACTATAGATTATGGCTTGTCAGATGATGAATTATTTGCTATTACAGGCAATGTCGCCGGCGATGTTTTTATCGGAACACAATCGGGAACAGTCAATTATTTACGACCAAATGGATCGATTCAGGTGTTACAAACAGGCTTGAATACAAGGCTTTATAACCGCATTCAGGCCTTAGAGTTAGATGCTAATAACAACCTTTGGATGGGATCAGATGCTGGTTTGGTAACATTTGGTATTGATAAAAATTTTAATCTAAAAAATGTCAAAGCGATCGCTATTAATGAAGCACAAGAAGTATTTGTTGGAAGTTCGAATGGTTTGTATTTGATTGATAAACAATTGAATACAATAGAATTGTGGGACAAGCGAGTGAATGCGATTGCCACGCTAAAGAATAAAAAAGCGTGGCTGGGAAGTAATACTGGTTTGTATTTTTATGATGGAAAAACAGTCAATACTATCACAGGAAATCCGTTATACCGCTATCGAATCAATGACTTGATAACGACGGATGACGATATTCTTTGTATCTGTACAGCAGGAAATGGAATTATATTAAAAAATGGAAATAAAGTTAGACAGATTACTAAAAAAAATGGTTTAGCCAGTAATGTTTGCACCGATATTTTTCAGGCGAATGACGGTACAATTTGGATGGCTTCAAATGGTGGAGTGAGTAAGTTTACAATCGAAAATGGAAATCCTCGGGGCATATTTTCTTATACGGAAGCCGAATATTTATCATCGAATGAGGTACGAGGAATTTTTGTAAGAAGTGACACCGTTTGGGCTGCAACTTCGGCGGGGCTGTCATACATCGAAAGTGTGAATAAAGCTCAGCGAGAAACTTTCGCACCAACTTTTTATATTACTAATGTTCAGATTCGAGGTCGAGACACGACTTTGAAACCCGAATATAATTTACATTATTATCAAAATGACATTCAGATAGAATATACCGGAATTTCATTCAAAAGTGGATCACAAGTGCGTTATCGTTATCAGCTGGAAGGGTTGAGTAACGACTGGGTCGAGACCAGCAGCAAGTTTGCACATTTTCCATTTTTGCAGCCCGGGACTTATATTTTTCGGATTCAAGCAATTAGCATTGATGGTAAAGCCAGTACCGAACGAGAAATTAAATTTATTATTCGTTCTCCGTGGTGGAAAACGACTTGGTTTATTCTTTTGGTAACGCTGATAATAGGCAGTTTGATTAGCGGTTTTCTATATTACAATATTAAAAATAGAGAAGATAAAATTCGTTTGCGGCGACAGATTTCGGAGTCGGAAGGTATGGCACTTCGAGCTCAAATGAATCCACATTTTATTTTTAATGCCTTAAATTCGATTCAGCATTTTATTACGATGGAAGACGAAGTGTCTGCCAATTATTATTTATCACAATTTGCGAAACTGATTCGTCGAGTTTTAGAAAATTCTAAAACGAATTTGATAAGTTTAGAGGACGAAATTACGACCTTAACGTTATATTTAAACTTGGAAGCCCTTCGTTTTGAAGGAAAGTTTAAGTATAAAATTAACGTTGAGGAAGACGTTGACGCTTATGATGTCGAATTACCGTCTATGATTATTCAACCGTTTGCCGAAAATGCGATCTGGCACGGTTTAATGCCAAAATATGATGGTACTCCGACGCTAACGATTAATTTTAAGCGGGACGATGAAAATTTGATTTGTGAAATTATTGATAATGGCGTAGGGCGTGAAGCGGCTGCAAAAGTAAGTAAAAAAAATCTCTCCGAACATCAATCAACCGGAATTTCAAATACGGTTAAACGCTTAGATTTGATGAGTAAACGAGAAAATAAAAAAGCCAGAGTTGAGTTTGTGGACTTGAAAGAAGGCGATAAAGCGATAGGGACGAAGGTTATCGTTCGGATTCCATTTTTAGAATTTGAAGAAGAATAAAATTAACTGTTAAATTATTATATTCTTGAATTATTGTTGAGTGTTTCCCCTGAAAATTCGGAAAAACTCGGGATAATTGATGCAGAATATTTTATTAAAAATAGTTTAACAATTCAATAATCGTAACGATATAAAAGTAAATGATAAACGCAATAGTAATAGACGACGAATCGAGAGGTCGTGAGAGTTTGAAGAAATTATTAGAAAAATACTGCGGTGATGACGTCAAAGTTTTAGGTTTGGGCGACTCGGTTGCGGTAGCGAAAAAGTTGGTCGAAATGCATCAACCTGATTTGGTGTTTTTAGATATTCGTATGCCGATGGGCGATGGCTTTTCGCTCTTAGAATCTTATGACGAAGTGCCTTTTGACGTGATTTTCACAACGGCTTATGATCAATATGCCCTTAAAGCATTTCGCTTTTCAGCGATTGATTATTTGCTTAAACCAATTGATATTCAAGAACTTAAAGAGGCTGTAGAAAAGATTAAGAAGAAGCAAAAAGGCTCAGAAGAGGCAAATCAAGAACGTTTTACGGCATTGAAAGAAAATCTACGAACAAAGAACTTTGATAAAGTTGCATTACCAACCACAGACGGTTATAGTTTTGTGAAGCGAGAGGATATTATTCGCTTAGAAGCAAATGGAAATTACACGGCTTTTTACTTAAAAGATAAGACAAAATACTTAATTACTCGTACCCTAAAATATTATGACGAAATGTTGAATGATTATGGTTTTTATCGTATTCATAAATCACATCTGGTAAATCTGCGTTACGTCACGAAATTTATTAAAGGGCGACAAGGCTATGTAGAAACAATAAATGGTGATAGGTTAGAGGTTTCGACTCGTAAGCGAGAAGAGTTACTTAAGGCATTAACCTCGATGTTATAAATCTGTAAAATGAATCACAATAATCCAATGCGTGACTATTGTGATTCATTTTATATAGTTTTAAACGTCTTTTAAGGATAACTGTATTCGCTTTCGCTTAACATCGACACTTATGACCCGTGCTTCGACTGTCTGATTTAACTTCACAACCTCATTCGGATTTTTGATAAAACGATTGGCCATTTCAGAAACGTGGATTAAACCATTTTCTTTAATGCCGATATCTGTAAACGCTCCAAAGTTTGTAATATTTGTAATAATTCCATTGACGAGCATACCCTCGTGCAAATCTTCAATAGAATTAATACCTGGCGAAAAGGAAAACGATTTTGCTTTTCCACGAGGGTCAAGTCCCGGCTTATCCAATTCTTTTAAAATATCCTTTAACGTGGGCATACCAACGGTTTTAGTGACATATTTTGATAAATTAATATGCTTACGCAAAAAAGGATTTTTAATTAAATCATTTACGGTGCATTTTAAATCTTTAGCCATCTGCTCCACAATGTGATAAGATTCAGGATGAACTCCGGTGTTGTCCAATGGATTCTTAGCTTCTCGAATACGCAAGAAACCTGCTGATTGCTCGAAAGCTTTATCACCTAATCGAGGTACTTTTTTTAAGGCTTTTCGAGAAGTAAACGCCCCATTTTCATCACGAAATGTAACAATATTTTGAGCCAACTTTTCGCCCAAACCCGACACATAAGTTAATAAGTGTTTACTTGCTGTATTCAAATTGACACCAACTGAATTGACGCATGATTCGACTGTTGCATCTAAACTGGTTTTTAAAGCCGTTTGGTTAACATCGTGCTGATATTGCCCGACGCCGATAGATTTTGGGTCGATTTTTACCAATTCTGCCAACGGATCCATCAAGCGGCGACCGATAGAAACCGCACCTCGAACGGTTACGTCATAATCTGGAAACTCTTCCCGAGCAACTTCCGAAGCAGAATAAATGGAAGCACCCGATTCGTTTACCATGAAAATTTCAATCGGACGATTAAATTGGATACTTCTTATTAATTGTTCTGTCTCACGTCCTGCTGTTCCGTTTCCGATAGCAAAGGCTTCGATATTATACGACTTAACCAAATTTTGGATTTTTGCTACAGTTTCTTGGGTGCGAGATTGTGGTGGATGTGGATAAATGGTTGTGTTGTGCAAAAGCATTCCGTTTTCATTCAAACAAACAACTTTACAACCTGTCCGAAATCCTGGATCAATCGCCAAAACTCTTTGTTCACCTAAAGGAGAAGTTAACAATAATTGGCGTAAATTTTCAACGAAAACCTTGATCGCTTCTTCGTCCGCAATGCTTTTTGAAATATTACGAAATTCGGTTTCAATAGAGGCTGACAATAAGCGAGTATAAGCATCTTGAATCGCCATTTTGACCTGTTGACTTGCTTCGTTGCTATTTTTTAAATACAATTTTTCAATACGATAAATCACATCTTCTTCACTTTCTGGAACGATAGAGACCCGCAACAAACCTTCTTCTTCACCTCGACGAATCGCTAATAAACGGTGCGAAGGAATCTTTTTCAATGGTTCTTCAAATTTGAAATAATCCTTGTATTTCTCGGCTTCCTCTTGTTTTCCTCTTGCGACTTTTGCTTTTATAATTGCTTGACGCTCAAATTGATAACGTACTTTATTGCGAACTTCCGCATCTTCATTGATTTGTTCTGCTATAATATCTCTTGCTCCTTGTAATGCGTTTTCTATATCTTCAACTTCCTCATTTAAAAAATTCTCTGCGTATTTTTTAATATTAGAACTATTCTGGTCCAATAAAAAACGGGCCAAAGGCTCGAGTCCCTTAGCCTTGGCAACAGAAGCACGAGTTTTTCGTTTCCGTTTATAAGGCAAATACAAATCTTCTAAAACCGTCAAATCATAAGTTTCTGTCAACTGCTTTCGCAAATTATCCGTCATTTTACCCTGCTCTTCGATGGCCTTAATGATACTTTCACGACGCTTGTCTATTTCTTGCAGCTTAGCGTATTGTGCTTTGACCTCGCCAATTTGAACTTCATCAAGACTACCAGTCATTTCTTTTCGATAGCGACTGATGAAAGGAACTGTCGCACCTTCAGATAACAATTCTATTGTATTACGAACGGATTTTAAAGGTATATTCAATCCTTTTGCAATGAGTTTGATATATGTTTCTATCATTATTCTTCTATTTGGTATAAGTTTTCTATAAGAAAAAGGTGTTTTAAAATGCCAACTTTTTAGATTCAAAGCATTTACAAAGTCGGCAAAAATAACAAAAAAGTTTTCATAATAAAATAGATTTTCTAACAACAGTTTTCTACTGATTTTGGTTATTGTGAAGTAATTTATTCTTAAAAAGTATGGGTTTTATTTTCAGGCGAGGACCATAAATATTTGCTTATCCGAATGCCTAAAATCAACTCATCAACCGATTATACATGCAGCATATTGAACCGTTTTACAACTGGAGAAAAAAGTACATTGCGTCAGAAGATAGTAAATCACCGTTTTTTGGACGGACTTACAGCGAGTTCGAATATTCAAATAAAGTTTACAATTATTACATTCATCCACAATGGGACGAATTTGGTTCATCAACCTTGTATTTAAAAATCCTCTTTACGAATTATGATGAGGGTTTTGCAATCATTGAGCTAATAGGAGAGTGGAATGATGCTTTACACAATGATGTTATGTTTCTAAAGCGTGATGTTATTGATGAATTAGTCAAACAAGATATTCATAAATTTATTTTAATTGGTGAGAATGTATTGAATTATCATGGCGACGATAATTGTTATTATGAAGAATGGTGGGACGATATCAAAGATGAAGAAGGTTGGATTGCGTTTGTGAATTTTCGTCCACATGTTATTGATGAAATGGTCGAAACAGAACTACAATATTACGTCAATTTAGATGATGTTTTTGGAGAAATCAACTGGCGACCACAACCGCCTAATAAACTATTTCAAGCGATCGATACGATGATTAATAAAGGAATCAAAAAATTAGTGTATTAAAAAAAATCTCCCAAAATAGCTTATTTACAATATCTCAAAACCTAATAAGGTTTCATAAACGATTAGGTTTTGAGGTAATTTCTTGCTCATTTCTGTTGTTCCAATAAAAAAACGATTCCTTATTACGCTCACCGACTTAAAATATTTATAATAGAGTTTCTTTAAATAGTTTTTAATGTGATTTAACTTTTAAAAGGAGTTATTTTTACTGAAAAATAAATTAGGAATGGTTGAAAAAGTGTTTTTTATTAAAGAATATTTTGCAATAACTCGCAATCGCAATTTAGAGTTATCGTCAACTGATGATAAACTAAAAATCATTAACTGTAAATTTCTGCAACTTCTATTTTTGAGTCTAATTTTTTTATTAATAAATAACCATATAATAGCTCAAAACTACTTTCAAAAAACATTCGGCGACTCGACTATAACAGAACAAGGGCAGCTGGTGTATCAAACTCCCGACGGAATGATTTATTATTTTGGTTCTGCTCTTGAAGGAGTCAATAACAATGCAGAAATAACGATGCATAAACTAAGTCCTAATGGCGATATTCTGTCGAAAACCGTATTTCCTGACAACAATGGAGACGAATATGCTTTCAGTATGATTTATAATAATGGTGTCTTTGTCATTGTAGGAGAGCAACAGATGGTCGGATCAAATAATATTGACGGCTTACTCATGATGGTGGATACATTAGGACAAGTACTGAATTATCAACTGATTGGTATGCCTACAAAAACCGAGTCGTTACATGGTATAACAAAAACAAGTGACGGCGGTTACGTTGTTTGTGGATTTGTTTCCGGTCGAAATGGCTTGGGAAATGACTTTTTGACGGTTAAATTTAGTTCGAACCTTTCGGTATTATGGTCAAAAGCGGAGGGAACAGCAGTCAATGAAGTCGGTATGAAATCTGTAGAATTGCCAAACGGAAATATTATTTCTACTGGTGATCAACAGCAATCTACAGGAAATTATAACGTCTATTGTCAAATATTTGATGCAAATGGAAATTTCCTTTACAGCAAAACGATAAATGAACCTTATAATGGTGGTTCAAAAACTATGTTATTAGATCATAATAATAATGTTTTGATTTTAGGGGAGATGAATAATACGGCTAGTATTGAATTTGATGCTTATTTGATAAAATTAGATGAAAACACGAATATCATTTGGAAAAAATTTTTGACAAACGACCCTGGTAGTGATGCTGGGTTCGGGATCATAGAACCGAATATTGGAGATTATGTAATCTGTGGTTATGGCACAAATCCTATTACGAATAATCAAGATTTGATGTTATTATCAGCAGATACCAGCGGAAATGTTATTGAACGAAAATATTACGGCAGCCCAAGTCCTGACATAGGTTACACGGTTTGCCCGTCAGTGAATGGTGGTTTTCTGTTGTCTGGGTTTGTTCATAATGGTAGTGATGCTCAATATTTTTTAGTTTATGACGAGTTACAAGTCGCAGTAAACACAAACGAAGAGAAAGAGGTTTTTGGTGATTTTGCTGTTTTTCCAAATCCACTGAAGCAACAAACTTTATATTTCAATAAACCGATTGAAAAGGTAAAATTGAGCGTTTTTAATCAAAATGGTCAACTTATCGAAATTAAGTTATTGCGACAAGCAACTATGCAGTATAACTTAACATCTACTTTGTCAAGTGGTATCTATTTTATACATTTTGATTTTGAAAATTACACAAAAACGGTACAAATAATAGTACCATGATTTTTTAATAAAAAATGGCAAAGGCAATGCCGTTTGTTACACACACAGAATATGGAAATATTAAAATTTAAAACAACTATTAATTGCGGAAATTGCGTAAGAACTGTAACACCTTTTCTGAATGAAATCGAGGGAGTCCTTAGCTGGGAAGCCGATACAGCTTCCTCTGACAAAATTTTAACGGTAAATACAGAAAAGGTTGACGCTCATGTGATTATTGAAACGTTAGAAGATATTGGTTTTGATGCGGAACTGATTAGTTAATGCAGTTATTTCGCAAGACTTGATATTTCAAATTTATCGGCAGTAAGAACGGGCAGAAATGTCCGTTCTATTTTTATCTATTTAAGATAACATTAAGTCACAAACCAAAGCAAATCACGTTATAAGGTAAGATCAAAAACTGCTATTAAGCAATAACTAATTCACAAGACCAAGCATAAAAGTTATGACAGAAACAACAAATACTAAAACAAGCACTGCAAAAAAGAAACCTTTACTCAAACAATTCCTCAAAGGATTAGGTATTTTTTTACTATTTATAATAATAACGGCTGTTGCTGTACCTTTTTTATTTAAAGACAAAATATTGACAGAAGTCAAAAAAACAATTAATGAAAATATACGAGCGGAAGTTGACTTCGAAGATGTCGGTATTTCGATGCTTCGAAGTTTCCCGGATATAACATTGAGTTTATCAGAATTAAAAGTCGATGGTGTCGAAGAGTTTAAAGGTGTCCGTTTAGCGGAAATGAAATCATTTGAAATTCGATTAGATATTATGTCAGTCGTCAATGGTGACCTAATGGAAATCGAACGAATTACTTTAAACGAACCGACACTTTACGTGAAAATTTTGAAAAACGGAAAAGCAAATTACGATATTACGATTCCTACCGAAGAACTCGATACGATGGAAGTCGAACCTACAAAATTTGCCCTGAATCTGGATAAATACGAAGTTATTGACGGTAATATTATTTATGATGATGCAGCCGGTGATATTTGGGTAGATATTGTTCAGTTGAATCATAGTGGAAGCGGTAATTTTACAGAATCTATTTATGATTTAGTAACAAAAACTACTGCCGATAAATTTACGGTAACTTCAGGCGGAATTTCGTATTTAAACGAAGCAAAAACGGATATTGATTTTACGATTAATATTGATATGCCGAATTCAAAATACACTTTTAAAGAGAATGAAGTCAATTTTAATGCGTTGCAATTAAATTTTGATGGTTTTGTGGCAATGCCAACCGACGATATCGAAATGGATTTAAAATTTGGCTCACCACAAACTGACTTTAAATCATTGCTATCCATGATTCCAGCGGCTTATACTGATGATTTTTCAGGAGTAAAAGTGAGTGGAAAAATGGGTTTAAACGGGACAGTAAAAGGAATTTATAATGATTCAAAAATGCCGGCATTAGATATTAATTTAGAGGTGGCAAATGGACGTTTTAAATACCCTGATTTGCCATTAGGCATGAGTAATATCAACGTAAAAGCGAATGTGAAAAGTCCCAATGAGAATTTTGATAATATGGTCGTGAATGTTTCAACATTTCATATTGAATTAGATAAGAATCCATTTGATGCAAAATTTGTATTAAAAACGCCAATGTCCGATCCAAATGTTGAAGCCGAAATAAAAGGGAAGATTGATTTGGCAAAATTGGCGAAAGCCTTCCCGATGGAAGATGTCAAAACTTTAGATGGCATTATCAATGCAGATGTTGCAACGAAAATGAAAATGTCTGATGTAACAGCAGAGGATTATGAAAAGGTAGATTTTCGTGGTGAGATGACAATTACAAATATGAATTATGTTGCAGCAGGAATGCCAAACGTAAAAATCAACGATTTAACAACGAATTTTACACCACAAAAAATCAATTTAGATAATTTTGATGCAAAATTAGGAAAATCGGATTTGCAAGTCAATGGTTATGTTGAAAATCCATTAACGTATTTTTCAGGTGAAAAAACCATGAAAGGCGACTTAGTTGTTCGCTCAAAGGTATTTGATACTAATGAATGGATAACGGACAGCGAACCATCGCAGGTTCAAAATCCTGATGTAGATGCTGTTTCTGCTGAAACAATGGAGGATGAGATTTTCGACGCTTTTTTGTTTAATATAGATGCTGAATTTGGGCAGTTAGTTTATGATGCTTATGATATGAAAAATCTGAAAGCAAAAGGTGCTTTTGCTCCAGCTCGTTTTGATGTTGATAATTTCGCCATGAATTTAGGAAAATCCGATTTACAAGCTCAAGGTCAAATCAAAAATGCGTTTGGTTATGTCTTTGATGGCGAAACAATTAAAGGAGATATTGCTTTAAAATCCAATAGATTAGATTTAAATGAAATTATGGAAATGGGCGTAGAGGAAAGTTCTACAACTGAGCAAAAACCTGCTAACACAACGGAAAAATCGACAGCAGAACCAGAAGGAGAAATTTTTGGTCGCTTTGATTTCATGGTTGACTTTGATGCTCAAGAAGTTAATTATGATGTTTATGATTTAAAAAACCTAACGGCTAAAGGGCATTTAGGTCATAATCAATTTGATATTACAGATTTTGCTACAAAAATTGGAAAATCTGATATTAGTGGAAGTGCAAGAATTTTTAACGCTCTAAATTATGCCTTTAAACCCAATGAAACAGTAAGTGGAGATTTGGTTTTAAACTCCAAACTAATGGATTTGAACGATCTGATGTCTATCGGAGTTGAGGAAACTACAGGTCAAACAGCGACAACTACAGAAGCGAATGAGTACACTGAACCGGCTTTAGTTCCTGCTGATATGAATTTTAATATCAAAGCAAATATGGCGAAAGTCTTGTACGATAAAGTGATTTTAAATTCTATGGTCGGTGATCTGATGTTACAAGATTCTAAAATCTCGATGAATAACGTGAGTGCCAATACTTTAGGTGGCTCGATGAAATTAAACGGATCTTATGACACGAAAGATATTAATAATCCCAAATTTACATTTGGTTATGACATTAGCCAGTTTCAATTTGAGGAGTCAGTCAAACAGTTAGCCAGTTTCAAATATATTCTACCAATAGCAGAATATATGCAAGGTAAGTTTAATTCTACGTTGACTATAAATGGCATTTTAGGCAAAGATATGATGCCAAAGTGGGAATCTTTAAACGCAAATGGGCTTTTGGAAACAATAGAAACGGCTATTAAAGGCAATCCTACTTTAGACAAAATTGTCAATCAACTGAATGCAAGCGAGCTGAATCCTTTTAAAATCAAAGATTCCAAAAATTTCTTTAAAATTAAAAATGGTAAATTCTCTATCGAGCCATTTACCGTAGAGTATAAAGATGTGGTTTTTGAAATCAGCGGCTCACATGGCATTAATCAATCCCTGGATTATACCATAAATACAAAAATTCCTCGTGCCATGTTGGAAAAAAGTGGCGTAGGAGCAGCTGCAAATAAAGGCTTGAATCTATTAAGCGGACAGGCATCAAAGTTAGGTTTGGATTTAGCTCAAGGCGACTATATTGATTTAGATGTTTTATTAACTGGTCCTATTATGTCTCCAAAGTATAATTTAAAACTAAAAGGTGTTACGGGGAAATCAGATTTAGAAGCAGCAGCCAAAAAGAAATTGGAAGCTGAAGCCGAAAAGTTGAAAAAAGAAGCCGAAGAGCGATTAGCAAAGGAAAAAAAGGAACTCGAAGCTAAAGCAAAGGCAGAAGCAGATAAATTAAAAAAAGAAGCCGAAGCAAAAGCTAAAGCCGAAGCGGAACGTCTAAGAAAAGAGGCGGAAGCCAGAGTCAAAGCGGAAGCAGAGCGTTTGAAAAAAGAAGCCGAAGAGCGCATCAAAAAAGAACTTGGCGACAAGGCCAGTGAAGCCGCAAAGGCCGAAGCGGAACGTTTGAAGAAAGAAGCTCAAGATAGAATTGATGCCGAAACTCGGAAAAAGCTCGAAGAGGAAAAAAAGAAAATTCAAGATCAGTTAGATAAATACAATCCGTTTAAGAAAAAGAAAGGCGGAGGTGATCGATAAATTAAGTTGTTAAGATTGCTATGTTGTTAGATTATTTTAAATCATATTTTCAAAATACTTTAACAGCATAGCAAACTCAACAATCATTGGGAAATTACAACATTGTCCCAATTTCTTTTTTAATTGCTAATAAAGCCGTATCCATTGGCTGTTCTCCCATTTTTTCCAAATTAGAAAATAAAGCGTAACGCAAATCGGCAGGACTTGCCCCCTTTGGCAAGCTCTCATAAGTTGCATTAATTAAAGCAACCGTATTATTACGAGCCATTTCGATAACTTTCCAAAGCTCCTTAGATACATAAACTTGTTGTGCGACATTATGCTCAAATTCTTGTTGAATCGTAATGAGAATCACTAAACGTAAATCCTCTGCAGCGATAGCATCTCCCTCCAAACGCAATAGCATACTTTGTACTTTAATTCGTTCACAAAATAAAGCTAATCGCTCATAAGCCTGCATTCGCAACGGAATCACTTCACTTCTTGCGTCTTTTCTATCTTGAAAAAGAAACATTTGACGCTGATTTTTTAAAAACTCTTTGAATAAAAAATATACCGTCAAAAAAACAATTAATGCAGGTATTGTCGCTTGTAATATGCCTAAGATTATTTCCCAAATTTTCATTAATACTATTTATTTTGAAATTGTGTCGAAATACCATTAGAATAAATCACTGATTTTAATGGCATTCTGTAGTTATTATTTTAATAATCAAGTCGTCTTTTCATTAGACTAAAAAAACCTCGCAAAGATATGACTCTTAACGAGGTTTTGTTGAAAAAGTAACAGAATAATTCTTACAAGTAATTATCTTCTGGTTATTATTTATTCGTAATCCATTAGTTTTTCAATATTCGACCCTCAAAACAATTTTCACCTGATTCATCACAAAGACGATAGTAATAAACGCCATTTGCATATTTATTCAAATCAATCGTACGTAATTTATTACCTCCAGTATAATCAAGTGTTTGATTGATAATCTGTTTTCCGTCTGCTGCAAATATTTGTAATTGTAACAGCCCTTCATAGCCGATATTTTGGAAAGTAACCAGATCTGTTGTTGGATTTGGATAAACACTAAACCGTTCATTTGCTGGAATCGGTGTTTCGCCTAAAAGTGTTTCTAAAGCTGCAAGTGCATCAACAGTACCATAACCATAAGCAAAATTTGGAACCGAATTTCCATCTGCACCATTACAATCTTGTGTGGTTGTTCGATTAATTGCAGATTGCTCAATAAGCGTTTCGATACGTTCGACATCACCTGCTAAAGTTGGATCAGCAGAAATCAACAAAGCAACAACTCCGGCAACATGCGGTCCTGCCATACTCGTGCCGCTATATCTTGCATACATATTACCACCTTTAATCGCAGATTTTACATTCACACCAGGTGCTGTGACGTTCGGCTTCATACGATTGCTGCCATCTACAGTTACTAAACCTCGACTACTAAAATCAGCAATTGTTTCATTTTCATCTAATGCACCAATCGTAAAACTATTTTCAAAAATTGCGGCAGGTGTACTAATCGTTTCGCAATTCGGGCCGGCATTTCCAGCAGAAACCACAACGACAATACCGGCAGATTTTAAATGATTGACAGCTGTTTCTAAAATATCAAAGTTATTCGGATTACAACCTTCAATCTCCGGACAACTCCATGAGTTATTAATAACGTGAGGAGCTTTTGACGGATCGGGATTTTCACCATTTAAATCTGTCGGTGCTAAGAACCACTGAAAGCATTCCAGGTAAGATTGAGGTGTTCCCCAGCCACGTTCCATATTACGACAGCCAATCCAGGTCGCATCAGGAGCAACGCCGATTTTTAAATTTTCTGTGCCACCAACCATCGTTCCCATAGTGTGCGTCCCATGATTATGATCATCACATGGAAAATCAACATCTAAACCACAGGGATTTGCCTCAAGACTATGTTTTGGGTCAAACTCGCGAATCGCATCATGCCAATTATAATTATGATCCGCATTTGTTCCGTCCCAGCCTCTATACTTGGATTTTAAACTTTCATGTTCCCACTCATAACCGGTATCCTGCCCACCGACAACCACACCTTTCCCAGTATAGCCTCGTTTCCAAACAGTGTTAGCGTTCATTTGTAAAATCCCCCATGAAATTTCAAAGTTTTTATTGAGATTTTCAGCAGAAGGTTCAGGAGTAATTGGCTCCATTATTTTCATTCGAGAGTTTTCAGAAATCTGTTTTACCTCAGAGCGTTGAGCGAATTCCTTAACCAGGTCAAAGTCACCATAAACCCATATTGCATTCACTACCCAAAAATCTTGATAAGGCGTTCCTCGGGAATCTAAAATCGTAACAATGTCAGCTTGTGTTTTTTGGGCATTTGCTCGAAGTTGTTCCATGACCAACTTACCTTTTGCTGTTTTATCAGTTAAGAATTTAGATTGCGATACATCCGCTTGACTGGTAAGCTGAACCAAAAACTCAAATTTTTCGGTTGTACCATCATAAATATTTAATCGACTATCAATTTTATTTTGCCAAGTTTGAGCAAAAATATTGATAGACATAATTAACATCATTGAAAATGTAAAGATTGATTTTTTCATAGATTTTTTAATTTTGTAAACGTAAAGTTAATGAACTAAGTTAGATCTAAAGATTAGTTTCTTTGAAATGGAATATCTTTTGTCAAATTCATCTAATTTTTTATAAAAAATAAGATGCTTATTTTACGAAAAAGAACTGTTATAAAATCATTGGAATATTATTTATTAATCAGTTGATAATTAATATTTTAAATAAATAATTTCAATACTATATAGGGGGTATTGTAAAATACAGCAACCATTTAAGGATAGGTTTTGCCGTTATTTAAAACCATTTTAGATAAAAACTTGTTTATCTTTGGATATGCATTTTTTGATTTTATCAAAGAATGTTTTATTTTTGTACACGTTATTAACAATAAATATAATTATGCAAGATACTTTAATAGGAACTGCTCCTGTAAATTTGACGAATGGTGCTGTTGAACAATTAAAAGCTATCAAAGCAGCACAAAATTTAGACGAAAATTTAGGGTTGCGAGTCGGAGTAAAAGGAGGTGGATGTTCAGGTTTCTCTTATGTGTTAGGATTCGATGCAAAGCAGCCTGATGATGATGAATTCATCTCGAATGGAATCAAAGTCTACATGAAAAAAGCTCATGCATTATATTTAATGGGCATCGAGGTAGATTTTGTCAATGGTTTAAATAACAGAGGGTTTACATTCAGTAACCCAAATGCTAAAGATACATGCGGATGCGGTACATCGTTTTCTGCATAAAGATGGGAATTGTTTATTGTGTTGGCGTACCTATTCATCTCAAATGAAAAACGGTACGCCTTTTTTTTGCCCTTTTTTAAGCAATTTCTAAACAATTCTTAATTACAATTACCTACATTTTGCTTCTCAAATTTCAATGAATCAATAGTTAATAACTTAGTCCTTAATTGCAAATTATAGCTCAAAGTCATACCTATTCCAAATAAAATTCTATTTTTTACTTTTTTAATAGAATTTACTAACTTGCTGGATCAAATTATTCAAAACAAAGACCAAATTAATAAAACCATAATTTATGCAAATTAAAACTTCATCTACCGTGTACGATGCAATTATTGTCGGCTCGGGGGCAGGTGGCGGAATGGCTGCTAATCAACTCGCAAATGCAGGTTTAAAAGTAGCTGTCGTAGAAGCGGGACCTTTTTTCGATCCGAAAGATCCAAAAACAAAAACACAACTAAAATGGCCTTGGGAATCTCCTCGAAGAGGTGCTTCTACTACCCGTGCCTTTGGTGATTATGATATGTCTTATGGCGATTGGGAGGTTGATGGTGAACCTTATACAACTAAAGAAGGGACAAAATTTATGTGGTGGCGTTCTCGAATGTTAGGCGGACGGACGAATCACTGGGGACGGATTTCACTCCGTTTTGGACCTGATGATTTTCAGCACAAGAGCATTGACGGTTTAGGCGAAAACTGGCCAATCACGTATGATGATGTCAAACCATACTATGATAAATTAGATAAAATGGTGGGTGTGTTTGGCTCAAAGGAAGGACGAAGAAACGACCCTGATGGTTATTTTTTACCTGCTCCAAAACCTCGTTTACACGAATTGTATTATATAAAAGGTGCAAGAAAATCGAATGTCGATGTGATTCCTTCCCGTTTATCAATTTTGACAAAAAAGATTAATAAAAATCGTGGTGTTTGTTTTTACTGTAGTCAATGTAATCGTTCTTGCTCAGTTTATGCGGATTTTTCGTCAAGTTCTGTTTTTATAATTCCTGCATTGAATGGCGGACAAATTGATCTGCTCACAGACTGCATGGTGCGTTCAGTGACGACCAATGATGAAGGTATCGCAACTGGCGTTTCTTACATTAATAAAGAAGATAGGCGAGAATATCAACTGAAAGGAAAAACAGTTTTGTTGGGTGCTTCTGCTTGTAGTTCGGCTCGGATTCTACTTAATTCTAAATCTAAACAACATCCGAATGGCTTAGGAAATAGTAGCGATCATGTTGGCCGATATTTGCACGATTCGACTGGTGCTGGCCGTTCAGCATTTGTTCCTGCGTTGATGAATCGGAAAATTTATAATGAAGATGGCGTTGGCGGTTTGCACGTTTATTCGCCATGGTGGTTAGATAATAAAAAGTTGGATTTTCCACGAGGTTATCATATCGAAATTTGGGGCGGAATGGGAATGCCTGCCTATGGTTTTGGTATGCAAACACATGAGATGAATAAATATGTCAATGGTCAAGTTGGTGGCTATGGTGATAAATTACGACAAGATGTAAAGAAATTTTACGGTGCATTCATAGGAATGGCTGGACGTGGCGAATCTATCGCTCAATATGATAATCGCTGTTACCTTGACCCTGATGTAGTAGATCAATTTGGTATTCCTGTACTACAATTTGATTATAAATGGTCAGATTTTGAGCGAAAACAAGCTAAACATATGCAGGATACTTTCGAGGAAATTATTCATAATATGGACGGCATCGCTTTGGGCGATAAACCGACTAAAGAAAATGATTATGGATTGTTAGCTCCCGGACAGATTATTCATGAAGTCGGAACAACTAGAATGGGCAACGACCCGAAAACTTCTGTTACCAATAAATACGCTCAATTACACGATTGTAAAAATGTCTTTGTCGTTGACGCTGGTGTATTTACATCACAAGCAGATAAAAATTGTACTTGGACAATTATGGCCTTAGCCATGCGTACTTCGGAATATGTGATTCAAGAGTTGAAAAAACAAAATTTATAAAAACGACAGGCGGTTGATGGTGACACATTTTATTTAAACATATTGATAATCAATACTTGGTTTATTTGGTTCATTGAGAAATCAATCAAGTATTCTAACATAAAAAAATTGAATAGAAGAGATTCTTTTAAAACGATATTATTAGGTACAATTGCTGGGGCGACATTAGCAACGACAAGTTGTGAGCAAGATGTACCTGAAGTAACAAAAAATGCCAGTGAATTGGGATTATACGGTCGAACACCAAAAGAAATCGAGCGGGATAATGAGCTATTAAGTCAGGTTTATTTTGACGAGCAGGAATTGGCGACCATTGCGATTTTAGCAGATATAATTTTACCGGCAACAAAAACAGCCGGTTCAGCAACAGAAGCTGGTGTCGTAGAATTTATTGAGTTTATTGTCAAAGATTTACCGGATAATCAATTGCCAATTCGAGGTGGTTTAATGTGGTTAAATTCAGAATCAAATCGCCGATTCAAAAAGACCTTCGCAGAACTTAATAATTCGCAGCAAATCGAAATCATTGATGATATTGCGTATCCTGATGACAATAATGAAAAACCAGAATTAGCTCCTGGGATTAAGTTTTTTGATAAAATCCGTGGTTTGGTCGTGACTGGTTATTATACCTCAAAAATGGGTTTGGAGGATTTAGGTTATCAAGGAAATCGACCAAATGTTTGGGATGGCGTTCCGCAAGATGTGCTGGATAAGCATGGAATGAAATATGACGAAGATTGGTTGCCGAAATTTGTGGATCAAAGTAAACGGGAAATTCAGGCGGAATGGGATGAAAATATGAATCTGATTACGTAGGTTCGAAGTCTCGGGATCATTATTCATACTGAATCTTTTGAGGTGCTTTAAAATAAAATCACATAAATGTCCATTTGGCAAATACACTTAAAATCATTTGAAGATTATTTGATGCTAGAAAAGTCATTATCGAAAAATTCGGTAATGGCTTATCGTCGTGATGTCGAGAAGTTGGAGCAGTATCTTGATATTTTAGAATTGGATTTATCACCTGCAACAATTCAATTAAAACAACTTAAAGATTTTTTAGAATATTTGCACGAATTGGGTTTGGCGGCAAGTTCACAAGCAAGATTAATTTCGGGTTTAAAGGCTTTTTTTAATTTTTTAGTTTTTGAAAAAATTATTCCTGCTTCGCCAACAGATTTATTAGAGAGTCCAAATTTATCAAGAAAGTTGCCTTCGGTTTTGAGTTTTGAAGAAATTGAGCAGCTTTTAGGTGCAATTGATTTGAGTAAACCTGAAGGTCATCGCAACCGAGCAATACTTGAAACTTTGTATGCTTGTGGTCTGAGAGTCAGTGAGTTAACAAATTTAAAAATTTCTAATATTTATTTAGATATTGGTTTTATAAAAGTTGTAGGAAAAGGAAATAAAGAGCGTTTTGTACCGATTGGCGAAGATGCAATCAAATATATTAATTATTATCTTCAAGACAGAAATAATTTAAAAACGATTCATAATAACGATATTTTGTTTCTAAATCGTAGAGGAAGACCCTTATCCAGAGTGATGATTTTCTACATCATTAAAGATTTGGCGAAAGCCGTTAATCTACAAAAAAACATAAGTCCGCATACGTTTCGTCATTCGTTTGCAACACATTTGATGGAAGGAGGAGCCGATTTGAGGGCAATTCAAGATATGTTAGGACATGCGTCAATTACAACAACGGAAATTTATACGCATTTAGATACCGCTTATTTACGTAATACGATTTTGACATTTCATCCGCTGTATCAAACAGCGACAACTGTCCTTGAAGAATAATATTTGCTTTTGAATTTTCGACTTTTGTAGAAGTAAAAAATATAAAGACCTGACAAGTTCTAAAAAACCTGTCAGGTCTGATAATCAATGATTTATAATAAAATCATCTGTAAGTTTAGCAAAAATATTAAAAAAATGGATTTGAAAAACGGTCGTCGTTTATCAAGGTTTCATCAGTCAAGGTATGCAAGAAATTAGTTAAATCTGTTCTTTCCTCTTCTGTTAGTGAAATTCCATTTTGTAATTTTGGAGAAAGCGTAGGAGATTGTTCTATTCCATTTTCATAATGGTCTAAAACAGCGTCGATTGTTCTAAAACGACCATCGTGCATGTATGGTGAAGTCAGCATAATATTTCTCAAACTCGGTACTCGAAATTTGCCCAAATCATTCTCGTCAGTCGTAATAGTTTTTCGTCCTTCATCTTGAGATTCATTGATTGTTAAGCCATTATTGATATAATCATTGTTGGTCAATAAGGGTTCGGTATGACAATCCTCGCAGTGCGTTAAAAATAAACTATATCCGCGTTCTTCGCTTTCGCTAAATGTTGTTTCATTGCGTTTGACCTGATCGTACTTTGAATTTTCGGAAACGATACTTCCCGTAAATTGAGCCAATGCATAGAACAGATATTTACTATTAATCTCTTCAATATCAAATACTTTTTTGAATAATTTAGCGTATTCTTCATCTTGATTCAAGCGTTCGACACATGCTGCCAAATCATGATTCATTTCAACAGGATTTGTGATTGCATTCGATGGGACAATTTCAATGTGATTCGCTCCACCATCCCAAAAAAATGCTGGATACCAACGATTATTAAAAATTGGAGTAGAATTACGCATTCCAAATCGTCCATCAAAACCATGACTTAAATCGTGACCTACGTGTGCAAATGCTGCAAATTGCTGATGACAATCAGCACAAGAAATAGACTGGTCAACGGATAAAATTGGGTCATAAAATAAAGCTCGACCTAATTCAAAGCCTTCGTTTGTCAATACATTTTCACCATAATCATAAACGGGTTCACCAAACTCCGGCGGATTATACCCCAAAGGCATCTGACCATCCTCAAGTTTATAATCGTCACAGCTGATGAAAAATAGCAATATTGAAAATATATAAATTAATTGTTTCATTTCTTTGTGATTAAACTGTTATCGCTTCGCTTATCGCTAAATTGCTAATGGCAATAAGCCAATGACAACCTAACAATAAGCCGAAGGCGACAACAACTAATTTTACTCATTATGTACATGACTAATCATGTGCATATCATCGTAGTTTTCCGAAATAATTACAGAGTTGGCATTTGGCATTGCTACATCTGGTGTTGCTTCTACATCAAAATCTATAGGATTTTTGAAAAATTCTGCTACATCCACGATATAATGAACCGTTGATTTTGAACTATTGACGTTAATCATAGAACCTGTCGGTACACTTTTTTCGATTGTTTTGATATTGTTAGCATTCCAAGTAAAGCCACCGATGTGATAACGAATATCTGTAGCATTTGAAGTTGTTCCTTCTAACTTTAAGAAAATATAACCTGTATTCCAAGTCCAAAACATTCCGTTTGCAGGATCTAAAGCCCCCTCTTGAGCTCCAGAAACATTCGCTGTGCTATCAACACCAAGTATAAATGTCACTTTTGAATATTCGCCGTTTGGTACGTCTGTGATATCAACATTTAAACTTTCGTTAACCGCCTGATCAACGATGTAGTAACTGTTTGGCACTTCGTAAGTTGTACTACCATCTTCGTTTGATAACACTACATTACTTACGTAATATCTGAAGACATTGGGTGTAATCACGTCTCCATTTGAAGTTGTAAATTCGTTTCCAAGTGTAAATGCTTCATTGTCAAAAACGTGTTCAAACTCTAAAGTAACCGTTCCTGTTTCTGCTTTTGGCTCGTCAGGAGTACAAGAAGCAATAAATAAAACGCCTATTAATAAGGCTGCAAAAATTGAAAATTGATTGAATTTCATGTTTTTAAATTTTTTATCATTAAAATAATAGGAAGTGTGCCGATCTTAAAATTGAAAACCAGCATTTAAAATAAATATGTTATCGAAGCCATGATTCGACCTCGATTTTCTAATTCTCCATCAGCATAATTTTGCGAAAGCGGCATTTGCCAATTTACGCCAAAAGAATACTGATTATATGCCGCCTCTACGCCAACTAAACTATAAGTTGCATGGCCGCCCGTTCCTACTTGTTCATAATCATGGTGTCGGTCTTTTTCTAATTGTTCGAAACTTGCACCGATATAAGGTTGAAAAGCCCAATTTTCCATGCGTTGTTGATAGGCTAAAAAAGCCATTCCGTTGAACTGATTTCCAAATTCATACTCACGAGTTTTATTCTCGGTCGTCAGGCGATAACTCGCATTGGCAGAAAAGATAAAACCCTGAACTTGAACAGTATAAACCATGTTAAATAAAGCATCAATCGAACCTGTTCCTAATCGAAAATTAGCGGGTATATCTTGAAAAAGCTCATCAGCCATAAAATTACCAGTAGGTAACTTTGTACCCGTTCCGACCATTAAATGATGACGAAATGTCTTCATACTATCAATACTGTTAATAATCGTATAATTCGCTAAAATCGATGCATCGCCAATACCGTGCAATGTTTGACTATTAAAAACTTGCCCTGAACGACGATTGATATTATACGGCAAGACACCAATTAATTGCCAGCGGTTGCCTAATGCTAACCTTCCCCAAAGATTATTTTGAATGAAATAATCTTGAATATTATCTGCCTCATACAAAGGATTCACGTTTTCGAAATTTTGATAAAATGTTCGAAATCCAATAAAACTGCGTTGGTAATGTGGTAAAATACCAAGGGTATTCCCAGCACTTGAACAGCCACAAATATCGCACGCAGACGCAGAGGTGACTATTAGCAAACTAATAGCTGCGAGAAAAATTCTCATTGAAAATCAATTGACGAGTTATGAACTACGTACAATAACGCAGTCGAAAACTCATTTTTAGTATAATGATGTTTTGAGAAATCGTACCGAACAAAATCGGAAAATGAACTAATGTAGGAGTTTAAATTAACTCCGGAGGCGAGGTAGCAATTGCTTTGAAACCTTGATTATTAGCTAATAATCTACCAAAAGGTTTTTGTAATGGATTTGTTATAGATTGAATTATAAAATCGCAATCCTGGATAATGATATTTGTTTTTTCCCAATCTAATGTTGGAATAAAATGATTATTCGTAGAATCGTCCGTATTGTTTTCGACAATTACTTTTTGAATATAGCATTTGCCCTGACAAGTACGCTCGCTAATTTTATCAAGTATATTATCGTTTTCACAATAATTCGCTGCAATATAATTTTGATTCACTTGAAACAAGGCAATGTAAACTGCTTCTTTGACCGTAATCAAAGTTATTAGAATCAACAGCGATGTTGCTAAAACAGTTTTCATAATATTCTTAACGTTTCTTAACGCAAATATATAAGCGAAAGTTGAAATAAAAAGTGCTACAAGTCACTTTTAACAAAAATGATTTAATTTTCGTCCGATGATTTCGATCTTTTTTCGAATCCTTTTTTGAGTTTAGTGATAAAATTGATAATTTGTTCCTTTAAATAAGTCTAAAATAGAAGTTATAAAGGATTTTAAAATTTATACCTTCTATTTTATGCGGTACAATTAAAAAAATGATGGACAAAACAAATAATACTGAAAATCCTCAAGATGATAAGGCGGCTCGTATGAATAAGTTTTTTGAGGAAATGAATATGAAAATCGAAGCAGAAGAAAAAGGTATTCCAGCAGCGGAAAAACCAAAAACGCAAACTCCACCAAAACAAAAATCGTATATTGATGACCTAAATGACACGAAAAATAAAGTAGATGATTTGCCACCAATTCCGCCTGTCGAAGAGAAACAAACGTTTTTAGAGGCTTTACAAGAACTCAAAAAGGAACTCGATCCAAAAGCAGATAAATTAATGGATTCAACGATTAATAAATCTAAAGAGTTATTCACGAAAGTAGAATCAGAAGCTAAGAACCTTTTCAATCGTTTTGATAAATATACCGATGATTTGGAATCTAAAATGAAAAAGCGAGAGGAAGAATATGAACGCTTAAAGCGGGAACGACGTGAAAAATACAGTTCTGCCGACTCCCTTTTTGAAGGTACTGGCGGTTTATTTGATAAAGCTAAAAAGTTCATGGAAGGTGAACAGCAAAAAGAACAAGCCAAAGACGGTGAAATAAAAATCATTCAGCCTAAAGCAAAACCAAAGCAGCCTAATCCAAATGATAAAGTTTATGGTTTTGAGGATTTAGACGGGGATGGTAATCCGTTTATTGATGATGCGATTATTGAGAAATAATAACGTAAAAAGTTTAAATAAAAAGAGTGTATCACAACTAACTTTATGTGATACACTCTTTTTGATTAATGAACCTATTGTGATTACCTCATAAAATACTGTTTTGGAAAACGATTCGGCTCAACTTCGTGCATCAACTCGTAAATCGTTTCGTAAGCAGAATCCGCATTTGGTTTCGAGAAATAATCTCCATCAGATCCATAAGGGCCACGATGTGCCGAAGCCGTCAGTGTTCGAGGTTCAGAGTCCAAATGGAAATATCCTTTTTGTTTTTCTAAAACTTCTTGCATCATATAAGCCGTTGCACCGCCAGGTACGTCTTCATCCATGAAAACAATACGATTTGTTTTCTTCAAGGATGCGCCAATAATGCCATATCTATCGAAAGGTAATAATGTTTGAGCATCAATTAGCTCCACCGAAATACCATCTTTTGCCAAAAGTTTGACTGCTTTTTCAGCTTCTCGAATTGTAGAACCATAACTTACCAAAGTAACATCAGTTCCCACATTCAATATCTCCGGAACACCTAAAGGAACAGTAAAATCCAATAAATTATCCGGCATTTTCTCCTTCAAGCGGTAGCCGTTTAAGCACTCGACTAAAACCGCTGGTTCTTTAGATTGTAACATCGTATTATACATTCCTGCCGCCTGCACCATATTACGAGGTGTCAGGATATAAACGCCTCGCAAAGAATGCAATAAAACACCCATCGGCGAACCTGTATGCCAAATTCCTTCTAAACGATGTCCACGAGTACGGATAATCATCGGAGCAATTTGCTGCCCTTTTGAACGATATTGTAAAGTCGCAAGATCGTCTGTTAACGGTGTCAAACCGTACATTAGATAATCTAAATACTGAATTTCTGCGATTGGACGGAAGCCTCGCATGGCTAAACCAATGCCTTGTCCCATAATCGTCCATTCACGAATTCCAGTATCAAAAATTCGTTCTTCGCCAAATTTGTTTTGTAAACCTGCAAAACCTTGATTTACATCACCAATTTGTCCGACATCTTCACCAAACGCCACTAAATATGGATTTTGCTCAAATGATTTATCAAAGAACGTATTTAAAATTTCATAACCATTTTTAAGAGGAGAGTCATCGGAGTAAATCGCAGATACTTCTGGCACATCTAATGCCGAGTATTGACCTTCTAAATACAAATGCGTATGATAACGCTGATGACCCAATTCATTTTTACTTTTTAGCCAATTTTCTAACTCAATTTGTGGATTTGTTCGTTCTGCCTTCAGGATACGTAATGCAGATTTTACACTTTCAATTACATCTGCCAAAAGTGGATTATAAGCATTTTTGAGTTTATTCTTAATATCCGAAATTTCGACGCTAAACTGTGTGACCGCAATGATTCTATCATAAATATCATTGACTTTTTTAATTTCTGCTTTCACAGGATTAATATAAGCCTTCCATGCACGAGTCTTAGCATCTTTGACCGCTTTCTTTGCTTCTTTTCGAATAGTCGTTGTCTCCTCGATCGTACAAATTCCTTTTGTAACCATCCATTTTTCCATCTGATCAATACAATCCCATTCTTTCTCCCAAGCCAAGCGTTCTTTCGATTTGTAGCGCTCATGAGAGCCAGAAGTCGAATGCCCCTGAGGTTGTGTAACTTCTTTCACATGTATCAAACAAGGCTTGTGCGTTTCACGAATATTATCAATAGCATATTCATATACTTTTAATAACTCGGCATAATTCCATGCTTTAACAATATAAATATCGAAACCTTCCCCTTGTTCGTCAGACTCAAACCCTTTTAATGCTTCAGATATTGAACCTTTGGTCGTCTGATATTTAGTCGGTACAGAAATTCCGTAGCCATCATCCCAAACAGAAACAGCCATAGGGATTTGCATAACGCCAGCAGCGTTCATAGATTCCCAAAATACACCTTCTGATGTACTCGCATCGCCAATTGTTACGAAAGTAACTTCATTTCCATTCTTAGAAAATCGTTCATCCTTTAATTTAGAATTTTGACGATACAACTTAGAAGCCAGACCTAAACCTACAGCACGAGACATTTGTCCAGCAGTAGTAGAAATATCAGCAGAAACATTTTTGAGTTCGGTGAGCGGTAGCCATTCATTATTTTTATCAATAAACGGAGTTGCATAATGTGAATTCATCTGACGACCACCCGAGAAAGGGTCATTATCCGAATCGGCATATAATTGAGCGAAAAATTCTTCGACTGTCGATAAGCCTGTGGCAAACATAAAAGTTTGGTCACGATAGTAGCCAGAGCGAATGTCGCCCTCTTTGAAAGCCCTTGCCATAGCGACTTGTGGTACTTCTTTTCCGTCACCTGTTATTCCAAACTTGGCTTTTCCGGATAAGACTTCACGCCGTGCGACTATTGAAGCTTCTCGGCTAATGCAGCATGTTCTAAAATCTTGAATAATATCCTCACGAGGTACGTTTTTTAAAGGCATTAATAACACTTCGTTCTCTATCATATTGTTCAAAGTTAATTTTACATCTGAAAATACTGTAGTATTATAATACTATTATAAATGGTTTGTTCCAAAAAGACAGTACAAAAGTACAATAGGTACGATATCCAAGTCCAATTTCTGAACAAATGGTTTTATTTTTATTAGAATGGTGATAAATATACAACATTTTCAAAAGTATAGCATTTTTGTTAGTGTGGCAAAGTTACAGCATTTTACCGAATTATATTTTGATTTACATCACATTTAATAATTCATTACGAATTTATGTTGTTTTATGCTCAGATAAAGTATGAATATTTTTATTTCATATCATAATTCTATTATTCTTAATGATGTTATTTTTACATAATTACTAATGTTTTTAGTCCAAAATGTAATAAGTGGTTTGCTTAACTAAGTATTTAGTTATATATTTGTAAAGCAATTTTTCAAGTTAAATAAATCATTTTTTATAAAAAGTTATAGAAAAAAGCATTAAATTATTCAATCAGTACGTTCAATCGTCATAATGTCATGTTTAAACAAAAAACGTCAGATTAACTGGCAATGGAACAAAAATTGAAAAACATTTGTAGTCTGTTCAGGAATTGAATATTGATTTAACAGGCTCAGAACAGAAAAACATTCTTTTAAAATCTTTAAATTAAATTAAAATAATGAGAAAATTTTTGGCATTAATCGCTTTAGTTGCTTTCACAGCGACTGCAACATTTGCTCAATCGAAAGCTCCAATAATGAAATTCGAGCAAACAACTATTGATTATGGAACGATTCAACAAAATTCTGATCCGTTACGTACTTTTTCTTTCAAAAACACAGGTGATACACCGTTAGTCATTACTGGTGCAAGAGGAAGTTGTGGATGTACGGTTCCTTCTTATCCTAAGAAGCCGATCGCTCCAGGAGAAACTGCTGTAATCGAAGTACGTTATGACACAAAACGTGTTGGACCTTTCCGTAAATCTGTCCGTATCACGACTAATGAAAAAGTGATGAAAAAAGTAAAAAATGATGCGGGTGAAATCGTAGAAAAAGAGGAAGCTAAAACACATGTTTTATACATCAAAGGTGATGTGAAGCAGAAAAAAGCAGCTCCTGCAGGAACACCAGCTAAGAAAAAATCAATTATTGAAAAATAATCTTGATTAATTGTAATTATAAAAATCCGAATCACTTTATTGTGGTTCGGATTTTTTTGTTAATCAGAAAGCGTGAGTTCCCTAATTCCGTTTCAGCGTGATTTATTAATTCTTCATCACTAAAAAATATTTAAAAGATATAAAAATAGATATTTTTGGTAAAGCAGCACAACTTTAATAATTTGAGGTAGTATTCTAAATATATTGTATTATCTAATATAAAGATTCTATAAAACAATGTTTAAACTTATCAATAAAACGTTTCAAGAGCAATTCAAACAAAAGCCTATCAATATCATCGCACCGGGCAGAATCAACCTAATCGGCGAGCATACAGATTACAATAATGGTTTTGTACTACCTGCGACAATTGATAAATCGATGTATTTTGCAATGGCGAAAAGTGAGGATACGATTTGTCGTTTTTATGCGGTTGATATTGACGAAAGTCTGGAGGTTGATATTTCAAAACCGATTGAAAAATCGGATAAAAGTTGGGCGAATTATCTACTGGGCGTTTATTCGGAGCTTCAAAAAGAGGCGGTAACACCTCAGGCGGTGAATTGTGTGTTTAGTAGCGATATTCCGATAGGGGCGGGAATGTCGTCCTCGGCGGCTTTGGAAAGTGGTTTTGTTTTTGGGTTGAATCAGTTGTTTGATTTAGGCTTGGATAAAATGCAGATGGCAAAAATCGGTCAACGAGTCGAAAATAGTTTCATTGGTTTGAATAGTGGTATTATGGATCAGTTTGCGGTCTTACATGGAAAAGCGAATCACTTTATCAAGTTAGATTGTCAGTCGATGACCTTTCAATATTTTCCTTATCGCCGACAAAATGTATCGATTGTTTTATGTGATACAAAGGTAAGCCATAATTTAGCTGATTCTGAATACAATATTCGGTATCAACAATGTCAAGATGTGGTGAAATTTTATCAACAATTTTATCCTGAAATCAAAACGCTTCGGGATTTGGCCTATGATGAGTTTAAAAAACATGAGAAGAAATTAGATCCTGTTTTAAGAAATCGTGCTAATCATGTTTTTGAGGATAATTTACGAGTTTATGCCGTAGCTGAAATGTTGTTTATTGACAACTTAGAAGTGGCGGGTGGCTTACTGAATAAAGCACATGAGTCGTTAAGTGAAGATTATGAGGTGAGTTGCGAAGAATTAGATTTTTTAGTCGCAAAAGCTAAAAAAGCAAAAGGCGTTTTGGGTTCGAGAATGATGGGTGGCGGTTTTGGTGGCTGCACTATTAATTTAGTTCAAACAGAATATCTTAATGATTTTCAGACTTTTATGAAAGTTGCTTATCAACAGGCTTATGATATTGATTTACCAATTTATGTGGTAGAATTGACGGACGGTGTGCGTTTAGCATAGGTTTATTGGTCGTTGTCGATGTTTTATAAATGTCATCTTTATCATTTTCATTTGCTTATCTAATGTCAATTTCTGCCGTACTTGTCTTAAGTTTTTGCTAAAAAAAGTGAAAACTTATTTGCAGAAAGGTTCTAATCTTTTAAATCCTTTACATTTGTGGGAAATTACCTAAAGTTTTACTGTTTATTAGGCGAGATTTTAGGTAAAATGTCTATTACAATACTTATTAATTCAACAAAAAATATGAAGTACACAAATTTTTTATGGCTATCCTTGATAGCATTGATGATTTCTGCCTGTACACCAAAGGTCGCAGCAACACTTGAAGAAGACGAAACTGCTGTCGTAGAAATCGAAGAACGTACCTTAGATGAGTTAGTCGTTACGGCTTCTCGTGAATATAAGTTACCTACTTACAATCCTTCTTATACTCGTACAAATGACTTAATTCATACTAAATTAGAAGTAAGTTTTGATTTTGATAAACAATATGTTTTTGGAAAAGCAACCTTAGATTTAACACCTTACTTCTATCCAACTCAAACAGTGGTTTTAGACGCTAAAGGGTTTGATATTCATACAGTAGAATTGAAAAATGGAACAGCTCTGACCTATGATTACAAAGATGATTTATTGACCATTCAATTAGACAAAGAATATCAACCAAAGGAAAAATACACTTTGTATATTAAATATACTGCTAAACCAAATGAACGTACCATCGGTGGAAGTGCAGCGATTACGCAAGATAAAGGCTTGTATTTTATTAATCCGAAAGGAGAAACTCCAGATAAACCAACTCAAATCTGGACACAAGGAGAAACAGAATCAAATTCAGCTTGGTTTCCGACAATTGATAAACCGAATGAACGCTGTACACAAGAAATTACCGTGACAATTCGTGAGGATTTCGAAACTTTATCTAATGGGGTTTTAAAATCATCGAAGTCAAATGGTGATGGTACTCGCTCGGATTATTGGGTGATGGATATGCCGCACGCACCCTATTTATTCATGTTAGCAATTGGTGATTTTGCAGTCGTGAAAGAAGAGTGGCGAGGAAAAGAAGTGGCTTATTATGTGGAGAAGGAATATGAACAATATGCTAAACGTATTTTTCCTTATACATTAGAAATGTTAGATTTTTATTCTGATTTATACGGTTACGATTATCCTTGGCAGAAGTATTCGCAAGTTGTTGTTCGTGATTATGTATCTGGTGCGATGGAAAATACAACAGGTGTAATTTTCGGAGAATTTATGCAAGGTACAGAGCGAGAATTAATTGATGAGAAAAATAATGAGCGTATTGTAGCTCACGAATTAGTACATCATTGGTTTGGTGATTTGGTGACTTGCGAAAGCTGGGCAAACCTTCCGATGAATGAATCATTCGCTAATTATGGTGAATATTTATGGATGGAGAAAAAGCACGGAAAAGAGGAAGGCGATTATCATTTAATGAATGAACTCAATGGCTATTTGGCTCAAGCTCGTACTTCTATGCACGATTTGATTTATTTTGATTACAAAGATAAAGAACAAACTTTCGACGCACATTCTTACAATAAAGGCGGTTGTATCTTACACTCTTTAAGAAATTATGTTGGTGACGATGCATTTTTTGCAGCTTTACAACATTATTTGAAAACAAATGAGTTTACCGCAGTTGAGGCACACGATTTACGTTTGTCATTCGAAGAAATTACCGGACAAGATCTAAATTGGTTTTTTAATCAATGGTTCTTTGAGACTGGTCACCCTGAGTTAGCGGTAAGTCAAGCATACGACACAACGAATCAAAAAGTGATTGTTACGATTAGCCAAACACAAGACCCTGAACAGAACAAGCCAATTTATCAATTACCGATTGCTATTGATGTTTACGAAAGTAATCAGCCGACTCGCCATAAAGTGATGATTAATAAACGGAAACAGGTTTTCGAATTTGATGCGGCGGCAACTCCTAAATTAGTAAATGTTGATGCAGATAAAATTTTGGTCGGAACAATCAAGCATAAAAAAACGCCAGCGGAATTAATTTTTCAATATAATAATGCGAATAATTTCAAAAGTCGTTATGAAGCTCTAACTGGTTTAGAGTCTGTAAAATCTAATGAAGCGAAAGCAGTATTTTTAACAGCATTAAGCGATTCTCATTGGTTTTTGCGTGCTAAAGCAGTTCAGATGATGGATATTGATGATAAAATGGCAGATTTGGCAGTCAATGATGTGCATTCAGCAGTACGTGCCGAAGCAATGGAAAAATTAGGTGCTTCTGAAAATGCCGTTTACATCCCAATAATGAAACAAGGAATTGATAAAGATTTGGCTTATCCTGTAATTGCGTCAGCATTGAAAGGTTTAACAGCTTTGGATGTAAATTCTGCAAAAGCGTATGCTGAAAAAATGGAAAATGATAAAAATACAACGGTTTTAGCAGCCGTCGGAAATACTTATGCCACTTTAGGGGATGTTTCAAAATTAGCGTTTTTTGAAAATACCTGGACGAAAATCAATGGTTTTCAGGTCAGCGGCTTTATGAAAAATTACGACAAATTATTGAATGAAGCCGATAATGCGACTAAGTTAGCTGCAATTACAAAATTAAAAGCTAACTCTATGAATCCGGAGGCATCTCTTTGGCAGCGTTATTCTACAACTCGAACTGTTTATGGTTTAAAAAAATATTTTGAGCAAGGTGTAGAAGTACTATCTAACGAAGAAGTCGCAGAAGGTGAAGTGAATACAGAATTAGAGGAAGTAAAAGCGGCTTTAACAAAAGTAACGGCAGAATTAGCAGAGATCATCGAATGGGAAAAAGATGGTCAGTTAATTGGTATTTATAATAATTGGAAATAAATATAGCTTGAGTAGTTGAGTAGTTTTCGTGGTGCTGAACTTGTAAAGAACTGTGAGAATTACACAGCTACTCAAACGACCTTACCTAAACTTAACATTTACTTAAAGCCACATTCATTATAATCCTAAGAAGTTCCTCCTATATTGTCACCAGATTAAAAAATTATCTATTTTATGAAAAACGAAGATATTAAGATTTTATTAGTTGATGATGAATTGGACATTTTAGAATTCATTGAATATAATTTAACAAAAGAGAATTATCAGGTTTTAACAGCTAGTAACGGTTATGATGCAATCAAAACGGCAGAAAAACATAATCCTCATTTAATTATTTTGGATATCATGATGCCTGGTTTAGATGGCGTGGAAGTTTGTCGAGAGTTGAGAAGCAAAACTCAATTCAAAGATACAATTATTGCTTTTTTGACGGCTCGTAGTGAAGACTATTCTCAGATAGCAGGATTTGAAGTCGGGGGCGATGATTATATTACAAAACCGATTCGACCTCGTGTTTTATTGAGTAGAGTAGGTGCTTTGTTACGTCGTCTGAGTGATAGTTCTACGAATACAAAAGGAGCGAATGATGTGATTCTTAAAGTTGGAGATTTAGTGATAGATAAAGAAAAAATACTGGTTTATAAAAATGATGATGCGATTACTTTGGCAAAAAAGGAATTTGAATTGTTGTGTTTATTAGCGTCAAAACCTGGGAAAGTTTTTTCAAGAGATGAAATTTTCAATAAAGTTTGGGGAACAGAAGTAATTGTCGGAAATCGGACTATTGATGTACACATTCGAAAAGTCCGTGAGAAAATCGGTGATGATTATATTCGAACGATAAAAGGAATTGGGTACAAGTTTGAATTTTGATTATTAAAAATCATTTTTTAAAAAGTCCTTTACTTGGTGTTAATATCGGGTAAAGGGCTTTTTTATGGTAGTATTTATTTTTACGTTGACAACTCGCTAATAAAAAGTCTCGTACAAATTTAAATCACTTTTTTAACTTAAAATTTTGATTATCAGTGTTTTATCTTAATAAGATAAGTAAGTTTAAGTAGTACAATGCCGTATAAATGTACTTTTTTTGACCTTTTTTTAACCTCATATTTGTAATATAATCAAAAAGAAAGTTAGATAACTTATTTAAAAGTAAGTAAGTAAAAAACAGGAATTTAACAGGTGAGCAATCACTTTAATAATAAAGATTTATTAGGTAATGCAATTTTGAGTTAAGGTAAGAGTATGAAAGTAGCAAGGACGAGGAGTTTATATGGTGAGGAAAATTCTCCAAAAGTCCTTGCTAATCTTAAAATACACATTTACAAGTACCACGAATTTAAGACAAATTGTTTATCAAATTATCATTTTTATATAAAAATCTACAAAAAAAGGGTTACTTCTTAATCGAAGTAACCCTTTTTTTATTTTGCCAATCAATCAAAACCCTATTTTTGTCGAATAAAATCCACAGTGATCTTATAAATAAACGACATTCGCTCGCAAACATATTGCAAAAGTTATATGTTTTGTAAATCGATATTTGTTCACATAAAATCAGAATCAATACAGATGAATATACTCGAACTCCATAACGTTGTCAAAACTTATCAAAAGCACACAGCGGTAAATGATGTTAGCTTTAATGTACCTAAAGGTTCAATTTTTGGGTTGCTCGGGCCAAATGGAGCTGGGAAAACATCCTTGATTAGAATTATTACGACGATTACTCGAGCCGATAGCGGTTCAGTCATCTTAGATGGTGAAAAACTGAGCAGTCGTCATCCTTCGCAAATCGGCTATATGCCCGAAGAACGAGGCTTATATAAAAAGATGAAAGTTGGAGAACATTTAATGTATTTGGCTCAATTAAAGGATTTGTCTCGTAAAGATGCTAAACGAGAAATCAACTATTGGTTTGATCGGTTACAAATCACAGACTGGTGGGACAAGAAGATTGAAGAACTCTCTAAAGGTATGCAACAAAAAATTCAGTTTATTGCAACTGTTGTACATCAACCGAAATTATTGATTTTAGATGAACCCTTCTCAGGTTTAGATCCGATTAATACCAACTTAATCAAAGACGAAATTGCAGAACTTAACCGTCAAGGTACGAGTATTATTTTTTCGACACATCGAATGGAACAGGTGGAGCAAATTTGTGAAAAAATCGTATTGATTAATCAAGGACAAAATGTTTTAGAAGGTGATGTTCATGCTATTAAACAACAATTCAAAGAGCATTTATTTCAGATAGATTATAATGGTGAATTACCTAAATCATTGACTGTTGAAGATGAAACAAATGACAGTTATCAAATATTAGAACGAAAGGATAATCAACTGATTATCAAAGTAGAACACGATAAAGCATCTAATGAATTATTGAATTATTTGATGCAAAATGGTGTCTATATTAATGGATTTAAAGAAATTTTACCTTCCTTAAATGAGATTTTTATTAAGCAGGTAGAAGAATAATTGTTTTTTGACTATTCAACAATCACTATTAACTAATCACTAAAAAAAGCCATGAATAAACTTTGGTTAATCATACAGAGAGAATACCTCACAAGAGTAAAAAAGCGGTCGTTTTTATTAACGACCCTGTTAGTTCCGTTTGCATTAATTGCATTTGTCGTTGTTGTGGCGTTTATTTTTAGCTATTCGGCTAATCAGAATAAAATCGCTGTCATCAATGATTCGGGGTTAGAAATCAAATTGAAAGATACTGAAAAAGTCTATTTCGATGTTGCTAACGAATCATTAGATGATTTAAAGAAAACGTATCAAAAAAAAGGTTATAATGGTGTTTTGTACTTACCAAAAGTTAAAAACCTTAAGCAAACGGAAGTTCGTGTAAAGTATTATTCAGAAGATCAAATTTCAATCACGACAAAAGAGTTCATCCAACGAGAATTAGCGGACAAAATCCGTGAAATAAAAATAGATAGCTCTCAAATCAATCGTGCCGTTTTAGAAAGTTTTAATACAGATATTGCCTTAGAAGAGGTTGGGTTATCCATGACAGAATCGGGAGAATTGGAAGAGGAGGATAAAACAAACAGTGCCAATATTGCGACTGCAATGGGAATGATTATGGGCTTTATTATTTATTTGGTACTATTTATTTACGGTTCGATGGTGATGCGTTCGGTAATGGAGGAAAAAATGAACCGTATCGTTGAAGTAATGATTTCATCGGTTAAACCTTTCCAGTTAATGCTGGGGAAAATTATCGGTGTCGGTGGAGTAGGACTGACACAAATTTTGATTTGGGCAATTTTGATTCCTACTTTAAATTTTATTGTGAGTTTAATAATTCCGATTGATCCAGATGCCCTGCAATCTTCACAACTTACCACCGCACAATCAGAGGATATGATGTATCAAATGGCGATGGTGATTGAAAATGTCAAAGCCCAAAACTGGGGTTTAATTCTACCAATGTTCATTTTTTACTTTTTAGGTGGTTATTTTATTTATTCCTCGATGTTTGCGGCTGTAGGTTCGGCTATTGGTGACGACTTGGGCGAAAGTCAGTCTTTGACATTGCCGATTACTTTACCAGTTATTTTAGCAATTTATATTGCCATTGCAGTTACTGAAAATCCGACAAGCGGTTTGGCTACATTTTCGTCAATATTTCCGCTTTTCTCGCCAATTGTGATGCCGGCACGTTTGCCGTTTAATCCGCCTATTTGGGAAATCGTCGTTTCGATGATTGTTATGGTCGCTTCAGTAGCTTTCTTTACGTGGCTTTCAGGTAGAATTTATCGAGTTGGAATTTTGCTATATGGTAAAAAAGTGACGTTGCGAGAATTGGGAAAATGGATGTTTTATAAAGATTAAAAACAGCGGGCGAAAAATATTTTGATGAAAGGCAGAAGTTAAACTCGGTTAACTTCTGCCTTTTGTCGTTTTAGCTATTCAACAATTCTTTCAAAAATCTATTTAATAGCCATTAATCAAATAAATATTCCATAGAAAATGAAAATAATGTTAATGGTATTTTTAGCGGTTTTGTTGACAAATAATAAATCGGAAAAAATT
>CBFIHR010000032.1:0-43146 GCA_965662365.1 Saprospiraceae bacterium | reverse complement strand
AGCTACGATACAACGAGTAGAGATTTAGAGGTTGATATACAATTAGATTTTATTGAAACTTTGACAAAGCCTGTCGGAATTTCTATCATGGTATTAGAAGATGGAATTATTGATTATCAATTAACTCCAGATAAAACGGTTTATCCAGATGGTAAAAATCCATATTATTTACATAGACACGTTTTCCGTACAATGTTAACGGATTATACAGGTGATGCGATTTCATTTACACAAACGAAAGCAGGTGCCTCTTCGAATCTATCGTATAACTTCACGATACCAACAGAATGGGAAGCTGAAAATTGTGAAATTGTAGCTTTTGTTAGCTATAAAGGTGCAACTGACGATAATGGAAATGAAATTTTAGATGTCTTACAAGCGAATAAAGCAAAAGTCATAGAGTAGAAATTATCTTACTTTTATCACTTGTGTTTCGAAATCGAGTACCTGAAAAAATCTAATCGGTCTTTTAACTCAAGTACTCAAAAAAAAGTCCGTAAGCCAAGGCTTACGGACAGAAAAAATATGACAGGAGAATAAAATCTTTGGAGGTGAAATAATCACCTCCTTAAAGATTATATAAAGTTGAATTAATTTAATTGGTCAGGCTGAATCAGTTGAAACCTTGGAATCTTAATTTCAAAAAACTCACCATTGACTTCTTCTTTTACTAAATAAGTACCTTCCATATAACCGACACTATTTTGAATCGGACACCAAGACGTATACTGATATATTTCATTCGGTTGAATGATCGGCTGTTCACCTACAACACCAGCTCCTTCTACCTCTCGTTTAGTTCCATTACTTTCAAAAATTACCCAATGTCGTCGTAAAAGTTGTATGGACGTTTTAGTTAAATTTTCAATCGTGACGTTATAAGAAAAGACGAACCTTGAGATTCGAGGATTTGAGTGTTGAGGTTCATACTTAACTTCAACGCTGACCAGAACTCCTTTTGTAATGGCGGTTGTCTTTGACATTTTTAGTAGTTTTTTACATTAGTGAGGGAAACTTTTCCTTAAATTATGCAAAATATTCAAGCGTTCAAATAGTGAACATCCAATTTATTAAAAAATAACCCTAAAACTCGGATTTAGTCTTGATTTAACATAATTTTTTCAAGAATACTTTCCGCTTTTTTTAAGCAAATCTCTAAATCATCATTTAGCAAAACAATATCAAAAGTATTCTCGTAGGTCAGCTCTTCTGCTGCTCTTGTAATACGTTTTTGTAGGCTTGCTTCGTCTTCTGTTTGACGATTGCGTAATCGAGTAAAGAGGATTTCGGGTGAAGGCGGTTTTACGAATACGGTCACTGCTTTGTCACCGTATATTTTTTTGATATTCGTTGCCCCTTTGACATCCATGTCGAAGACAACAAATTTCCCTAAACGCCATAATCTTTCGACCTCGCTTTTCAGACTTCCGTAATATTGATTTTTATAAACCTCTTCCCACTCTAAGAAATCATCTTCTTCTATCTTTTGTTGCCACTCTTCCAAAGAGAGAAAATAATAATCTTTTCCATGTACTTCGTGTTTACGAGCTGTGCGAGTTGTTGCCGAAACCGAAAACGCTAAATTATCATATTTCGATAAAAGATGTTTAACAATCGTTGTTTTTCCTGCTCCTGAGGGTGCTGTAAATACAATTAGCTTCATTAATAAAATATCAGTATGAAGCGTGAGGTATAAGGTAAATATTGCACCTTACACCTCACACTTATCTAAAGTATATTTGCAATTTGTTCTTTGACTTTTTCTAAATCGTCCTTCATTTGTACGACAATGCGTTGAATATCAGAGGAGTTAGCTTTTGAGCCAATCGTATTAATCTCTCGACCAATCTCCTGACATATAAAGTTTAATTTTTTGCCTTTTGTTGTCTTGTTCGCATTTAATTCTTTAAGGAAATACTTACAATGCTGTTCCAAACGGACTTTTTCCTCCGTAATATCCATTTTTTCAAGATAAAAGATGATTTCTTGCTCAAAACGATTTTCGTCAAAACCATCTTTAATATTGATTTTTTCTAAATTTTGACGTAATCTATCTTTGAGTTTTGTGATTCGTGCCATCTCATAATCCGGGACTTTCGTCAAGCCTTCTTGAATGTGCTGTATTCTTAATTGAAAGTCAGTTTCTAAGACTTTTCCTTCATCTAATCGAAATTGCATCAATTTATCAACAGCCTGTTTGATACTCGACTTGAGTTGAGCCCATGATTCCTCCGAAATTGCGTTGGTATTTGGCACAACAACATTCGGTAAACGCATCACAGAGGAAACTAAATCCGGTGCATTATAGTCCAACTCTGCACAAGTACTTTGCAACTCTTGAATATATTTTTTGAATAGCGGTCGATTGATTTTTACATCTTCGTCACCGGTTGAACTTACGACTTCGATTAGGACATCTACTTTTCCTCGTTGCAGTTGCTCAGAAATAATCTTACGAATCTCCAGCTCTTTCTCTCTGTAAGTTTGTGGCATTTTAATTTTAATATCACCATACTTACTATTTAAAGAGCGAATTTCGACCGTAATTGTACGCAGTTCGAACTCATTAACAACTCGACCATAACCGGTCATCGAATACAACATTAATAATTTATTTTGAGTGCTTGAAGGAAATATTTCGCTTTTTTTAATCAAAAATCCTGTTGATGATTTTTAAATTTACTAAAACATAAAACTACAAAGTTAGGAGAATATTCAAGAGAATGGAACTTTAAAGATAATTCTTACTCAAATCAGTAGGAATAAAATACAAAAGGTAGCTAAAGAAATTCCTTTAGCTACCTTTCAAAGACTTTAGAAGTCTATTTTACGAGTTTATTGGCGTGCAAGTGCAGAGAACGACACCGTTTCAGTAGATAATTCTTGGTTTGCAGGATCGAAAATCACTAAGTCTGCAGTACCTGAGCCTGAAACACCTTCTGGATAAAAATTAAATTTGATTTCTTCTGTTGCATTTGCATCAAGTACCAAATCTCTTTCTGATAACGCTCTATCATAGCAAAGAATATGGTCACAAATCGCAGATTCCCAGCCTGTAGGAAAACTTTCGTTTTGACGAACCCAACGCAGTGTTAATTGTTCGCCTGTATTATTCGTAATGTTAAACTTACCAACAATTTCAGAGTCGTTCATGCTACCGACAACATCGTTATCAATTGCGGAAATCGTAAAAGGTACAACGTAGTCATCTGTACTACATGATGAAATTGTAAATGCAACTACTGCAAAAAGTGCTAATGAAAGTAATTTCAAACTTTTCATGAAAATTTATTTTTAATATTGAATGATTAGAAAATAGCATAGGACGATATTTTCCTGCAAAAAATTATTATTAATAAGCGAAATTAAGGCTTTTTATTGTTTTTTGCGTTGATTTCTTAAAATCCTAACGTTTAAAAACGCTCTTTTGCCGCTTATCAGCCGTTGTTCCCTATTTTCTATATCCTGATTATTAATCTAAATTTGATATAAATTTAGTTTTCCTTCCATACATTTGTGGTGTCGATTGAAAAATAACATTTTTATAAAATAATAGATATGAGCAAGAATTACGTAGCAATTATGGCAGGTGGCATCGGAAGCCGCTTTTGGCCAGGAAGTCGAGTTTCTCGTCCAAAACAATTTTTGGATATTTTGGGTGTTGGAAAATCATTGATTCGATTAACTTTCGAGCGTTTTCTAAAAGTTTGTCCAAAAGAAAATATCTTCATTGTTACGAATAAAATGTACAAGGATTTGGTCAAAGAACATCTTCCAGAACTAACGGATAATCAAATCCTTTGTGAACCCTCTCGAAATAATACAGCTCCTTGTGTGGCTTATACTTGCTTTAAGTTAGAAAATCTTGAGCCGGATGCGAATATCATTATTGCACCTTCTGACCATATTATTTTAGATGAAGTCAATTTTACAAAAACAGTTAATCAAGGTTTGGACTTTGTGAGTCAAAAGGAGGCATTATTGACTTTAGGCATTCAGCCCTCGCATCCAAACACCGGTTATGGTTATATCAATTTTGCGAAAGCAAATGAAAATGGTGTGCATAAAGTACTTCAATTTACAGAAAAACCAAACTTGGCAACTGCTGAAAAGTTCGTTGCTGACGGTAACTATCTTTGGAATGCAGGGATTTTTATTTGGAATGTCAAAACGATTTTGAAATCATTTCAAAAAAATGCCATAGAGATTTATGATATTTTAGAAAAGGGAAAATCAGCCTATAATACGACTGAAGAACAAACATTTATTGATGAAGCTTATCCGACGACACCGAGTATTTCGGTTGATTATGCGATTATGGAAAAGGCGGATAATGTTTACACCATTCCATCAGCATTTGGCTGGTCAGATTTAGGAACTTGGGGGTCTTTATTTATCGAATCAGAGAAAGATAAGGCCAATAACGTTATTAATGGTAATGAGGTGAATACTGATGAGGTTACGAATTGTTTGATTCGTATGCCTAAAGATAAATTGTTAGTTGCCAAAGGTTTAGATGATTATATTATTATTGACGAAGGCGATGTATTACTGATTTATCCAAAATCAAAAGAGCAAGAAATCAAGGAAGTGGTCGGCGATATTGGTAAAGCAGGTGGCGAACGCTTTTTATAAAAAAAGTTCTACCCGAAAATGGTAGAACTTTAATTTTTATGAAAGCACTGTTTATTGCATCAAATATGACGATTTAAATAGTTAGAATCAAGTAATAATAGCTGAACTCTGCTATTTTGCCGATGAAAGTGCTTTTTCAATGAGCGGAATAGGATTTGATACGGATTTTAAATAACTTAAAACGGTGCGTGAATGCACTTAATTAGGACATTAATCAATTCCTAAACCGCTCTACTAATAATCGACTTGATACCGAATGACTTAATTGAATTTCTGAAAATTCATCATAAGAAACGATAATGCTTTTATCAAATGGTTCGGTATGATGTAGCGTTATTATTGTTCCTAATTGTAACTTTTTTTTATTTAAAAATACCAAAAAGTCCTTTGAGCTATCTCGCAGCCCTCGCAGCTTAACCGTCGTATTTGCTGGGATATTTGCTAATAATTCATAGTTAAATTGATTCGTATTTCCATCTTTGTCGGGTATCGGTGAGCCGTGTGGATCGATGGTCGGAAACCCCAGAATCTCGTCCATTCTATCAAAAAACTGCGTCGTATTGATGTGTTCTATTTCTTCGGCAATATCGTGTACTTCTTCCCAGCCGAATCCCATAACTTGAGCCAAAAACATTTCGGTCAATCGGTGCTTTCTAATAACTAAAGCAGCAGCTTTTTTACCCTTTTCGGTTAGTTTTAATGGTTTATATCTTTCATATTTCACAAAACCCTCCGCACTGAGCTTTTTCACCATATCATTTACGGTTGGCTTACGTACTTGCATATCGTTTGCCAGTGCAGTTAACGAGATGTTCCTATCTTTTCTATTCAAAAAGTAGAGTGCTTTTAGATAATTTTCTTTGATTTTAGTGGCCATTCCATCTTTTTTATACAAAGATAGAAAGTTTTTGAAAACAATATTGTTAGAATTATCTAACTTTGTATTTGTGCAAATCTAAATTTATAATTATGAATATCAAAAAAACAATTTCAACCATACTTTTAGTTGGTGTATCAATGATGTTATTCGCACAAACTGGTTCGGTTTACGGAACAGTGCGTAGTGAAGAAGGTTCCGTTGAATTTGCTTCTGTTTTTTTAGAAAATACGACGTTTGGTGTTCAGACTAATCAAAAAGGAAATTTTAAAATAACAGATATTCCTTACGGAAAATACGTAGTCATCGCCTCGTATATTGGATTTCAGTCGGTACAGCAAACCATCGAAATCAATGCAGTAACTCAGGCCGTTCAATTAGACTTTAACCTCACCGAACGAAGTATGGAGTTTGAGGCGGTTGTTGTGACGGGAACAAAAACCTTTAAGCGACAAACGAACACTCCGATTATCGTAAATGTGACGAATAGTCAGACGCTGGATAATGTTCAAGCCTGTAATCTTTCGGAAGGTTTGAAGTTTCAACCTGGATTAAGAGTTGAAACAGATTGTCAAACTTGTAATTATACACAGTTGAGAATGAACGGTTTAGCAGGTGGCTATTCTCAAATTCTGGTGAATGGTCGGCCGATTTTTAGTCCGTTGACTGGTTTGTATGGTATGGAACAACTACCCGTCAATATGATTGACAGAATCGAAGTCGTCCGAGGTGGCGGTTCGTCGTTATATGGTTCGAGTGCGGTCGGCGGCACGGTGAACGTGATTACCAAAATCCCGAAAAAAAATAGCTATGAACTGAATTATAATTATCAAAATATCAATGGTCAAACCAACGATAATCAGCTTTTGGGTAATGCAACGATTATTTCTAAAAATGAAAATTCAGGTATTTCGTTTTTTTTGAATAAAAGACAGCGAGATTTTTATGATCATAATGGTGATAATTTTTCTGAAATTCCTTTGATTGAAAATACATCGCTGGGTGCTAACCTATTTTTCTTACCAAAAGACAATCAAAAATTAGAATTTAGTATTAGCAATCTTAATGAGTATCGTTTTGGTGGCGAAATGGTCGATAAACCGGCTTACTTAACACAACAAGCCGAAGAACGGACGCACAATGTTTGGATGGCAAATATGGATTATCAAATCAATTTTAATAATGATAATTCGTCATTCATTGCCTACGCTGCTTGGCAAAATACGGCTCGTGACCATTATACAGGCATTATTCCTGACGGTGGCACTGAATTAGAAAATCACTTAAAAAATCCGCCTTATGGCATTTCGGATGTGCGTACTTATAACATAGGATTACAATTGAATCATAAATTAAAAAATGCTTTTGTTGGTACAAATGTCTTAACGTTCGGGACAGAATACATTTTTGATGATGTTTTTGATGAAATTCCGGCTTATAATTATCTCGTTGACCAAACGACCAAAAACTTAGGCGTTTTTCTACAAAGTGATTGGGAAATCACACCAACTTTAACGCTATTAACTGGTCTGCGAATGGACGAACACAACTTGATGGAACGGCCGATTTTGAGTCCTCGTGCTTCGTTGTTATATAAATGGAAAGATTATACACAGTTTCGGCTGAGTTATGGCGTAGGCTTTCGAGCACCGCAAGCCTTTGACACTGACCTGCACATTGCCTTTGCGGGCGGCGGCATTTCTCGTGTGACTTTATCGCCCGACCTTCAGCCCGAACGCTCCCGAAGTTGGAGTGGTTCTATTAATTTTGATAAACCGACCGATGATTATGTTTTTGGTTTTACGCTCGAAGGTTTTTATACTAAATTAAATGACGCTTTCTTTTTACAACCGATTGGCGAAGATACTTTTGGGGAAGTATTTGAGAAACAAAATGGACAAGGAGCAACGGTGCAAGGGGCAACTTTGGAATTACGAGCGAATTATAATCGGAAAATTCAAGTCGAAGCTGGTTTTACTTTACAATCCAGTGAATTTGAAAATCCTGTTCAGTATATTGATGATTTAGAAGGTATCACAGAGTTTATTCGAACACCGAATGATTATGGTTTTGCGACCTTGAGTTTTACACCGAATCAAAGAATCAATGCTAATATTAATTATGTTTATACAGGAAGTATGAAAGTACCACATTTTGCTGGGGCGATTAATCAAGAAGTTGACGAAATTATTACAACAACTGCATTTCATGAAGTTAGTACGAAATTTTCTTACCTCTTAGATATGAAAAAAATGGCTTCTGACATCGAGTTGTATGCTGGTATAAAAAATATCTTTAATGCGTATCAAGATGATTTCGATATTGGAAAAAATCGGGATAGCAATTTTGTTTTTGGACCAGCTCAACCTCGGACATTTTTTATGGGATTAAAGTTTAAAATGTAGTTCAATAATATTCTATTTCTATTTTGCAAAATACCTTATTCACTTTAGCATCGTCCTAAAAAAGAGGTAGAACGTCTAATTATATCAAAAAAGTTATTGCTAAATAATTAAATTAGCCAACTTGTATAATGTTGTATAATGTACACTTATCGCCTTTTTATAAGAATAAGAAAGTGCCGGTAATATCAATAGAAAATAAATGAATAAAAAACAAATTACATTAATCACCAGAGTTATATTATTTCTTGGAACAGCCATCTCCATGTTTTTTGTCCCTTGGCCTTTAATAAAAGCTTGGATAAAACCTTTGCCAGATACGGTACAAGAACAGGTTGACGACGCACTTCATCATGAATTTGATGGCATTATTGTTTATGTCGATAAAGCAAACGAACCTCCAGCGTTTTATGCCGCAGGTTGGCATAATCGGGCAGATAAAATACCTGCTGATCCGAATGCTTTATTCAAAATTGCGAGTATTAGTAAATTGTATAACGCACTTGCTGTTACCCGATTAGTTTGTGACAAGCGTTTGTCTTTGGATAAAACGCTGGCCGATTATTTTCCGGAACTTGTTGATAGAATAGAATATGCAGATAAGATTACTTTGCGTATGATGGTACAGCATCGAAGTGGTATTCCTAACTTTACAGATACACCTGCCTTTTGGATCGATCCACCCGAAAGCAGTGAAGCAGCGTTGGAGTTGATTCTTGATTCGCCTGCTGATTTTGTACCTAATAAGAAATATCAGTATTCTAATACTAATTACTTATTGATTGCTGAACTTATTAAAAAGGTTACTGGATATGATAGCGAATTTCAATATATCAAAGAAGCTATTTTAATGCCCTTGGATTTGAATAATACTTATGGTTCATTGAGTGAAATAAATTTAGATAGTTTGATGAGCGGCTATTATGTTGGCGTCGAAAAGGATTTGAAAACTGACGAAAATGGCTCAATCATAGCAACGGCTGAAGATGTGGGGATATTTTTGAGGGCATTAAACGACGGTTCATTATTTGAAGAAGGCGAGCAAGAAGTCTATTCTTCTATTTACAAATACAATCATACGGGATTGATTCCAGGATATCAGAGTATTGCTAAATACCATAAAGATATTGATGCCGTTGTTATTCAATTTATTAATACGACAGATTTTGAAGGTTATACATGGAGCTTATCGGAAATTATATACAATCGTATTGTGAAAATATTGAGTCGCCCAAAATAGATAGGAGCGATAATTCATAAATAGAAAAGCCTTGATATATGCAGTATCAAGGCTTTTATTTTATTATCAGACAACGATTCATTAATTACGTTTTACCGCATTTTTTGCCATTTCTTCACGTTCTCTGATTAACTCTTGCTTACGCAAAATTCTATCTTTTTTACTGTATGCAGCTCTTTGATTCTTATCTAATAAATTGATAATATAACCTTCGCCATATTGCAATGTTTTTTTAACATGCAACTCATGGTCAGGATTACCTTTACCAGTATTGATTTTTTCTAATTGGTGAATTTTTTCAGCCGTGGTTTTAGCGATTTTGTACACTTTCTCTGCTTGTTCAGGTTTTAGCTTACAGACTTTTTGTAAGTCTGCTTGCACATTTTGAGCATAAACTTCAGGTGTTACTTTCAAAATTTCTACGGCTTGCACATTTTGTGTGCTACTTTGAGCCATTGCAAAAACGGCAATCATCGCAAAAACGGCACTTAGTATTACTTTTTTCATAAAATATGTATTTTTATCAAAATAGAAAATAGGATTTTTAAAATTATGAACAATAAACGATGAATTATACATTATAATCAAATCATCCTAATCATAACTAACAATCAAATATAAAGTGTTTCAATTAAAAACTGATAAATTCAACTATTAATTACTTTTTACTAACGGAAAACGTTGTAAAAATATCCGATTTTGATTAATTATTGAGCATTGTTACCATATAAGTATTCAAAAAAGTAATAACAACTTATTCATTTTATCATCATTATAAGCGTTATCTATTTTTTATTAAAACAAAAATCTATTGAGATAATGGCCTACGGAGATAAGAATCATTTTTTTAGTAAAAGTCAAGTAACTGTATTGCAGAAATGGGAAGAAGTAGAATTATAGAAGCATGAAATTTGTAATTTTGTTCTGCCCAATTTATTATAGACAATTTTGGTGTTTAATACCGAAATGAAGTTAATTAAGTATTGAAATCCAATGATTTTTGTATTTAGATTTTGTTAAATTCGCATTTGTGTATTGTAATAAGATTATTTTGTAGTTTTTAATATAAAAATAACCGTTAGTGATATTAATTCAAGATAAAATATTGGTGAGTTTAGATGTGATTGAGGAACAATTTCTTTGTAACCTCAATGCGTGTAAAGGTGCGTGCTGTTGGGAAGGTGACTCGGGTGCTCCCTTAGAAGAGGAAGAACTGAATGTTTTGGACAATATTTATGAAACAATCAAACCTTATCTCCGTCCAGAAGGTATCAAAGCGATAGAAGAACAAGGGAAATATGTTTTCGTTGAGGAAGGAACATTGAAAGAGTTTTCAACGCCCTTGGTGAATAATGCGGCTTGTGCTTATATGACAATTGATAAGAAAGGCATTGCAAAATGTGGTATCGAGGAGGCTTATCGAGATGGGAAAATTGATTGGAAAAAACCGATTTCCTGTCATTTGTATCCAATTAGAATTATGGAATATGGCGACATTGACGCTGTCAATTATGAACGTTGGGATATTTGTTCGGCCGCTTGTACGGCTGGAAAAAAGGCAAAATTACCAGTTTATAAATTTGCTAAAGAACCTTTGATTCGAAAATACGGAGAGGCATTCTACAATGAATTAGAAACTGTTGCTGAAGATTGGAAAAACGGCAAACCATCTTAGTATTTGGCTGTTTTCGACATTTATTACTGTTAATTTATCAATTAAAAATAAGTACTATTATGAGATTACGCTTAGTAATTGTGGCATTAGCGATAACTTCAATCGCTGCGACGATACCGAATATTAATGATTGGGAATTATTCCGATTTGAGCGGGGATTATTCCAAATTGAAATGCCCGATCTACCTGCTTTCTCGTCACAACGATTGACAACGGATTTAGGCGACTTGAAAATGAGTATTTTTATGCACGAAGGTGAGGCGGGTATTGACGATAATATTTTTTATATGATCAGTTTTACGGATTATCCTGCCGATAAAGTGAATGCTGAAGTAATGGACAGAACGGCTCTGGATGAATACTACAAAGGTGCGGTACAAGGCTCAGTAAACAATATGAATGGGAAATTATTAGATGAAAAAACAATCGACTTATTCGGACACGAAGGCCGAGAAATTAAAATAGATTACCTTGAAGGTCAGGCGATTATGCGTATGCAAATTTTATTAGTCAAGAATAGAATGTATGCTCTTCAAACTGTCGCCTTAGCAGATAATGATGATAATAATGACCAAAAACGATTTTTTAATTCGTTTGAGTTATTGAGTGAATAAAGGGTGCGAGGAGGCTGTTTCAAAAGTCAAAATGAAGTAATTGAAACAGCCTCTTTGTTATTATTATCATCACTTTTTGTGTACGTAGAAAATGGTTATTTAGGTACGGCTATTTGATGAATAATAAATTTATTGTTTTTTATAAATAATTGATTAACTGTTTATTATCTTATTTCCAATCGCACAATCCAAACATCGTTTTTGTTCGCAATAGTTCTTTTTCAGTTCCAGCAAAGCTTGCGTATGATAAGCACTTTGAGGTTTATATTTAAGCTCTTGCCATTTGTTGATAATATGATTGCTTTCGGGAGGCAACTGTTCTAAGAACGCAAGGGCTCGTTTTTCGTAGGTTTCCAGACCTTTTTCTCGACCATAATAAAATAAAAATGGAACGATTGTATTAATTATGAACAAATTAATTGTTGATTTACCTAACTTTTTGGTTCGTTTTTTTGATGGTTTATCAAACTTATAATGCGTCAGCCAGTATTCAGAGACTTCGATCCCGTCAAATAACGCTCGAATAGCCTCGATAGAGTCGGCTTCTAATATTTTTGAAAAAAGATGTGTTGATTGATGAATTAAGGCTGCAAATTGTGCTAAACGAACGGTCGGAAAATTAGCGGGGCGAAGTCGCATGAATCGCCAAATTGCGGCCATTAATGGAAATAAACCATATTTTTTTTGAAGAAATTCGTATTCTTTTTTCAAAGTGTTTGGATATTCCTCCTCGAAGTCTTCATGTAAAAAACCAGCCTGACCAAAAATTAAGGCTTCTAACTGAAAAAGGTTATTTTTGTGCTTCGCTAAGGTTAGTAAAGGAGTCGTTTTTGCTAAAACTTCGAATGGTTCGGTATTAATTTTAGAGCCAAAATTACGAGCCAGACGATGATAAAAGGTTACCTCCCAGTTATTTTCATTCGCAGTGAGTTCTTTTCTCAATATTTCTACTCGACCTTCTAACCGTTCAATCATCAATCTATCTATCCATGATGATTTCGTAATTGCAGGTATTTTAGGGAAGTGATACTGGCATGGAATCCATGATTCATTGTTCATCAATCGAACATATTGACCAATGATATTAGCCGGGATTCTTTTTCTCAACTCTAAAGCATCAATTGGTTCACCTGTCTTTCGAAGAATTGTTTTATCGTTATCATAGACAACGTGTAGGATAACATTATTGTATGCTTCATCTTCTTGATGCTTGTGTTTTAGCCATTCGGAAGCTTTGACGTGCATCTCTACATTACCAACCCAAACGGTTTCGCCTATTTTGATTTTAGCATTCAAAAAATCAGGTCCAGCATCGGTATTCAGTTCTCCAAAGTTTATTATTTGAATGGGAACGTCTGTTGTTGTGGCTAAGTTTTCGAAGCTAAACTGCTGCATACGCCACAAATAGTGTAGGAAATCTTCTCTAATCTTCATTAAGTTTTTATTGAATCGAATCGGAATTTATTAGGATTTATAGATGAACTGACCGGTATTTCAGTTTTATTTATTATACAATTCATAAGATTTGTGGTTCTCTGTACCTCTTTTTGTCTTTACTTAGGAACTTCACGATAATAATCACGTAAAATATCAGTTTTAATCCTCGTTCAAGTCATTATCTTAAATATAAAAGCATTTTATAAAATTAAAAATTAAACAGCTATAAAGAAAACTATATACGATTAAATTTACATTAATTCAAGCGATTTAAAGAACGGTTTTGGTGACCGTTACCGCTATTAATACGCTGAATTAATTGGAAATAATAGTGATTAATGGTTTATTAGTTTGTCGATTATTCGATTTACTAATAAACCGTTTTATTTTTGTGCCAACAATTAATCAAATACATTTTTTTAAAATAAAAACCATGATGCGATATTCATTGATACTAATTTTAGCAATTATAATAATAGCAGGTTGTAAAGAAGGCACACCTTCGGAAGGTGAAACGAAAATTCCGTCAACAAGTGTAACGTCAGACGACGATTCTGTGAAAATTGTTGAAGGCATAATTTACGACATGACTCCACTTTATGTAGAAGGGGGCGCTTTAGAGATCTTCATGGAAGATAAAAACGGTAAAGAGGTTTACTTAGATTTTTATCGGGAAGTGAATCCTGCCAAATATGATGAGTTTCCAGAAGATTTCGAAATTGAAATTAGAGCATTTTATAAAATTAAAAAGCAGGGAGATGAGGATGAGCAATGGCTAATGCAAGATTATGAGTTGATTACAAAAAATGAAGCGGAAGCAACAGAAACAAAATAATAAATACGACCAATCCAAAAAAGGGTAATTACTCAGCTTTTTGAGTAATTACCCTTCTTAGTTTACCTCCGAGTTACAGTCGAAAATTTGGGTTTTATTTTTTACTAATGACTAACTCTTGCCCAATTTCAATTGTATTTTCAGATAGCTGATTATCAATTTTAATATCTAGAACCGATACATTATACTTTTGAGAAATACTATAAAGTGTTTCTCCTTTTTGTACGGTATGTTTCACACCATCAATTACAATGTTTGGAACGCTCAAGGTAACTGAATTTGAAGTCGTTTCTTTTGCACCTCCTTTCTCGGTATTTGAGCTACTTAATTGAGTGTTATTATTTGTTTTAACATCACCCGAAAAACCAACAATATAGCTTGGTTGATAAGGAGAAGTTTCTGGTGTTTTTGTTAAATCATATTCCCAAACAATTTCATTTTGCATATTACCTGATTTATGCACATTTTCGTTCTCAAAAGAGTGTGATTGCAGATAGGTTTCTAAATCAACACCATCGATGCTAACCAATTTAGACCTATAAATTTTTTCATTTTCTTTGTAGAAACGTTCAGCCGTTCCGATACCCTTGATATGTCTCACTTCTACAGGGTATTGACAAGTACGATAGACTTGTTTTATACCTGTTTTAGACGTTGTATTCGAAGTAGAAGTTGTACTGACGGATGTTGTTGTTTGGTCATTATTACTTTGCTTGACTTCGTCACTGATAGGTGTTGTGAGACCATAAGGTCGATTAGGGCAAGCGTCACGGTACATTTGTAAATAGATAAAGTTGTTAGCCTCACGTTCTTGTTCTGTTGAATAATAATAGGTTCGAGTATCATAATCTAGAGCGTCCAAGGCGACAGGACGAAGTGTTTCCACCGGGTCGTAATTACTGTGATATTCAAAGACAAATGAATGATGCGGAGGAGCGAAAGAACTAAAAAATGAACTATTATCTAAATTGTATTCCGCTGTTGTAACTTGATAATACAAATTACCTTTTTTTATAAAAACAGGTGTATTGTTGTTGTTGACACTGATGACAAATTGTGGTTGAATCCCTCTTACACTTATACAATCATGTAAAACGGTAAAACTGGTCTGTATGGTAGATGACCCTTCAGTACTATTTAATACTTTTAATACCAAAGTACGCTCGTCATCCAGCCGAATATGATAAGCTGTATGATCATCATCAATGATGAATCCTTGATCAACTTCATACTCATATTGTTGCATGCAAGAAGCATCAAAGTCAAAAAGAGTAATACTATTATAAGTTGTGTTTCCTGAGGCAAAACTGTAATTGATAGCACATACAGCAAGTATGAAAAGTAGTGCTTTAAATTGTTTCATAACTAATCGTTTTTGAAAGTTCTCTTGGATGTAAATTATTTTAGCTGAATAATCTACCAAAAATAATGCTAAATATAAAACTCTAATAGAATAAGAAACAAATACAGCGGTTTTATTTATCATTCTGATAAAGCACCAAATGATGAATAAAATTAGTTTATATATAAAGTATATATGTAAAATATTACGCTACAAAAAAATAAATATATGAAAAAAAAACTATTAAAAATTGTTTTGCTTGATTATTAGTTGAAATTATGATATTTGACAAACTCCTTAGGTTGAGGATCTTTCTAAAATGACTTTTTCAAAATCATTGAAAATACGTTCTAATGCTTGAAAATACTGACCTACATGACGACCGTCAACAACAGCGTGATGAGCTTGAACAGAAATTGGCATTTTAACTTTTTGTCCTTCTTGAAAGTATTTTCCCCAAGTGATGCGAGGTACAGAGTCGGTCGGATGAAAAGGCATGGCGTGCTGAAACATCGTAAAACTCACCCACGGAATAGATGATAAAAACAAGTAATCTTGATGATTAGCATCTTCAAATGATGGATTTTTATTCATTGCCGCAGCTTTTAACTGAGCATTCTTAATGAAGGTGCTGTAATGATCTATAAACGGTACATCACAAAAGCTAAAAACATCGGCGACTTCGGTGTAAGTCGTGAAAGAAGGAGTCACACTTTCGCACTCATATAGCTCCTCATCAATAATTCGCCATCGAAACTCTTTGACTTCCATTGCTGCCTTTGAAATAGCGTATACGACACTATAAGTAAACCGTAGCTTATTTTTAGTTACTAATTTTATAAAATTTGTAATGTCAACATTAGCACAAATATTAAAATGTGGATGATTCATCGCCTTAAAAAAATTAAAATGCTTTTGTCGATGTGCATTTTTAAAGGTTATTTTTCTCATTTTTACTTAAAATTATAGTTTAGATGATTAGGATAATGTTATCCTTTCTTACAATCCATAAAAATATCACTATCTTTGAGAACCTTGAAAGGATAAAGGCGTGATTTTGTTTTTGAATGAAAGCAAGGCAATGTATTAAGGGTTGTGCAACGATATATCCAAAAAGTATCTTGGTAAAAGTAAAAAATAGCTTTTCGATTCTAGTATTTTGTAAACCAATATGTGATGGTTTGGAGAAACTAAACCTACTAAAAAATAGATGGGATAGATGGGTCGGAGACTTCATTTTTTTGATTTTACTTAGTAATAAAATAATTTAGTAATCGAACCGTATCGAAAACCACATAACTAAATAAAATGACTCGATTAAAATTTTTCGTAGAAGGAATTAAAAATATTAAAACTACTGGGACTATTACAAGAAGCTCTCGCTTCGTTTGCAAAAAACTAATAGAACATATTGATTTTAAAAATGCGAAATGTATCGTAGAATTAGGTGGCGGCGATGGTGTTGTGACCGAATATATTTTAGAGAATATGAGCGCCGACACGAAGTTGATAACATTTGAAGTCTTACCAACTTTTTGTGATTTGTTACGAGGATTAGGAGACGATAGATTAGTCGTTGCAGAAGATTCTGCGGAGAATATTCAGGCACATCTTGAAGCAAATGGTTTTGAGAAAGCAGACTACATCGTATCTACATTACCATTTGTTAATATCCCTGAAGATATTAGTTTACGTATTTTGAACGCTGCCAAAGACGGTTTGAAAGAGGGCGGTATTTATTCACAATTAAACTACTCCTTGATACCTAAGGATTTATACAAAAGTGTTTTTGGAAATATCGAACATGATTTTATTATGATTAATATTCCGCCAGCATTCGTTATGCGTGCGGTAAAAAAATAAGTGGATCAGGTAAAAGTAGAAGGTGTAATAAAAATGGAATGTTAATTAGACATTCCATTTTTATTGTCCTCAATCTTGCTTTAAACAAAAAACGCTTTTCGGACTTTTCCGAAAAGCGTTTTTTATATGCTTCATGCTTCATCATCATTTATAACGACGTTTCACACGTTTTTTACGTTTGTTAAAGTGATTTCCACCTTTGAACTGATTACCTGCTGGAGAACCTGTACGAGTCATTGCACAACGGAATCCAACGGATCTTGAAGCTTTATCTTCGTCCATAAAGCGACGAGCGCCTGGCGATAACCAATAAGCTCTATCTGCCCAAGAACCACCTTTGATGACTCTTGCTTTATCACTTACCAATGTAGAAACACCATAGTTATATAATACTTCTGACTCTTGATCACCATCTAAGTAATCTAATACACTACCACGTTTGTAGTTTTCACGGTTAGCGACTTCTTCATCTTTGACAGTACGGTAACGTAAACGACCTAAGCTATCTTTCTCAACAGGGCGACCTTGTTCATCTAAGATTTTTTGCTTAAATTCATTACCACGGACAGGGTTTAAGGTATGATCCTCAACACCTCTTAAAGTTAGACCAGTCATTGGACGATAAACATCCATTGTCCACTCAGATACATTACCCGCCATGTTATATAAACCATAATCGTTTGGCATAAATGCACGAACTTCTGCCGTAATAGAAGCGTTATCGTTCAATTGTCCGGCCATACCCATATAATCACCACGACCACGTTTGAAGTTTGCCATCATTTTACCTTGATAACGTCCTCTAACACCATTTCTCATGGTATTACCGTTCCAAGGATATAAACGACGGTCAGAGATACGCTCATCCTTTGCATAAGCTTGATTTCCAACTAATGCTAAAGCGGCATATTCCCACTCTGCTTCTGTCGGCAAACGGTAGGCAGGTAGTAAGATACCATCTTCGTATCGAACTTTACGTTCTCCGCCTTCAGAGCTTTTGTCAGGAACACCACCTTTTACAGCACCTTCATATTGACCAACTAAGTAAGCTTCTGTGTTGAAGTTATCTTCATCTTTTTGTTCAGGGTTGACTTCTAAGATTCCTTTTTCAATTAGAATCATTTCGTTCACACGGTCTGTACGCCATTTACAATAATCGTTAGCTTGAATCCAGTTTACACCGACTACAGGGTAATCGTTGTAAGAAGGGTGACGTAGATAAGTCTCCACGTAAGGTTCATTAAACGCTAATTCTTCACGCCAAACCAATGTATCTGGTAAAGCATTTAAGAATACCTCTGGGTAAGACTCATTGAATACTCGTCTTAACCAATGCAAATATTCCAAATATTCATGATTCGTGATTTCCGTTTCATCCATGTAGAATGACGATACCGTTACACGTCTTGGAACATTGTTATAATCAAAAGTTACATCTTGTTCTGTGTAACCCATCGAGAACGTACCACCTTCAATTAATACAAGGTTTGGTCCTGTTGCTTGTCCTTTGTAGTTCAATTTTTCGTATCCACCCCATTTTGAGTCGTTTAAAACCCAACCCGTAGTAGCCGAACGTTCTTTTTTACACGAACTAAATAGAAGAAGTGCTCCGAACAGATATACACTTAATCTCAGCAGTTTTTTCATCTTAGGATAATATTTTGTTTGATAAATGGCTGACATCAATAGTGAAAATCATTGAACTATGTGTCAATTTAATAAAGTTCAAAAGACAAAATTAATAATATGCTTGCATTTTCAACTTTACCGAAAATCACTGTGCCTTTCCTTAAAATCTTTAGAATTTGTAAAATTTGACTTTTATAAAATCCGACGGTATAAAAATACCTTTTTATGTGGTTTTATTGTGTCAAGTGCAAAAATCGTTATTTTTAATGTGAATTTTATTAGAATTGGAACATTTTTAAACAATTCAGATAATTTCTTCCTTTTCTTCGCTTCAATTGTGCAAAATGAATAGCGACAGAAATCTCATGTGCGCCACCTGTATCATTTGTTAATTCGGAAATCGTCAAATCATAACTATATCCGATTTTAAACATCTTGTATCTTGTTCCTAACAAAAATATAACAGCATCATCATTCGTAAAAGTATGTCGATACCAAAGACCACCAAATATAGATTCGAAATTAGCGTAAGCTCCTACATTCAGCTGCTGAAATTCGCCCTGGCGAACATACATAAAATTCGGAGATAAGAACGTTCCTCTATCTCGATTATTGTATGAATCCTTCAAACTTATCTCTGCACCACCATGAACAGTCAACCGCAAAGGTACTAAACCGAAAGTTGCTCTGGTCGCAATAATACTTTCATTAGGAGCATTGACGTGTTTTACAGAGAAGCCACCATACCAGTTTTTAGAGTACGCCACAAATCCTGCCGCCAAATCTAAATAATAAGTGCTCAAATTGAAGGGGCGTGTTTCCTGTGATGGAAAAGGATTACCTGAAGGGTCTAAAGGGCCACGAATTGGATCAATTTGATCTAAAAATACCAGTTTATCCCAATTTACGGTTACTTGTCCAATGCCAGCCTCGAAGCCAGCTTTTAGGTATAAGTCTCGACTAAACTCCACATTATACGCATAAGTCCCTGCAACTTTGTTAGTTTTGTAAACGCCATCGCCTGCTACGTCTGCCATGATGATCATACCCAGGCCACTTTTGGCTTTATCAAAAAACTGATCATAAGAAGCAGAGTAGGTAACATAAGCGTTAGACAAAGCGGGCCATTGATTTCTATAATTCAATGAGATACGTGGTACAAAACTGCTACCTGTCAACGCAGGGTTAATCTGCATTGGAGTAGCATAAAACTGTGAAAATATCGGATCTTGAGCCTTTAATGTAGTCAAACTAAAGCCGATAATGAAACACGCAATTAGTAGTTGTTTATACATTTTATTATAGTTTATTGAGTTTCAGTAGTTTTGTAGCTTTCATAGTTTTGTAAGTCGTCGTATTTTTATTTTATAAAAAAGAACAGCTTACAAAACTCTACAACTGATAAAACTACTTAAACTTTATCTTTTTGTCGTCTTTGTCGCTATTTAACAAAAAATATTGATTATCAAAGCAACGTTTTAATATTGTCAAACATTGTCTTAGTGTGTTCAAATACAGATTCAAACCATCAACTTTATGATGTGTTTAGTTTTGAATAAAAAATATCATACTCTTTACAAAAATTAAAACTCTCAGTATTATGAAAAAATTATGGTTAGTGTGTGTGCTTTTTAGCCTGGCATTTATGGCAAATGCTACCAACCCAATCACTTTTCAGGAACAACTCAACTGGTATGAAAGACCGATTAGTTTACAAATAACAGAGACGAAAACGATTGAAGTCATTTCTTTTGACGGTGCTATTTATACCGAAAGCCATCCAACGCTGCCTATTTATAATAAAGAGTTGAAACTGGACAACTACGGCGTTCTGGAGGTGCAAATTACGAATGAAGTTTATGAAAACTATAATCGTACCCCGAATAATGACGATAATTTTATTTCAAATGAAATTAATATCAATAAAAGAGTGGAAATCGCTCGTCGTCAATATTTTGGCGTGATTCAATTTATTCCAATTCGTAAAAATTCGATTACAGGTGATTATGAACGCTTAGTGAGTTTTGATTTGACGGTCACTTTGAGAGCGCAAGCCCTGCCTGTTGCTCAAAATTCTAATTTTAGTAGAAATCAAAATTCGGTCTTAGCCGATGGCAATATTTATAAATTTGCTGTCGCAGAAACGGGCGTGTATAAACTGACCTATGATTTTTTGAAAAATGATTTAGGAATCAGCAATTTAGATAATATCGACCCTCGAACGATTAAATTATTGGGAGACGAAGGTGGAGACTTACCGGAAGCGAATGTAGATTTTCGTCATGAGGATGTACCAGAAAATGCGATTATAGTCGTTGGAGAGGCAGATGGAAGTTTTGACCCAAACGATTATATTTTGTTTTATGGTGAAAGTCCCAATAAATGGATTTATAGCGATAATTTCAAAATTGCTATCCAACGTGAAAATATTTATACTTATCGGAATCATTATTATATAAAAATCAGTGCAGGAAACGGTAAACGTATTCAACAACAAAACTCAATAAACAATACGAATTATACGACTTCAACCTATGATTTTTATGCACATTATGAAACGGATTTAGTGAATTTATTGGACAAAGATTTGTACCGTCACGGCTCTGGTAAAGTATGGTATGGCGAGACATTTAAGTTTAACCGTTCTCAAACGTTTGATTTTACGATTCCTAATATCACTAATGATTCGGTTAAAATGATAGTTGATGTAGCATCAAGAGATATCAGCGCACCGAATCGTTTTTTGGTGAAATATAATAATCAAACGATTAAAAATATTAGTATAAATGCGACCTCTGCGACGGTTACGAATCCGGTAGCGACTAGGGGGCGTAGTGTTTTTGATGTTGGCAATGTACAGCCTAATTTTGCAGTACAACTAGATTTTCAAGCCTCTGCAAATGCGGAAGGATACTTGAATTTTATTAGCATTAATGCTCGTCGAAATTTAGTCTTTTATGATGGACAAATGACTTTTCGAGATAGAAATTCTTTGAATTATTCAAATACGGAATTTCAGTTATCAAACATGAATAATGTTACAGTTTGGGATGTAACGGATAGGACAGAAGTCAAGGAGCAATTAGGAAATAATAATGGTGGCATATTTCGATTTGGTGCAGAAACGACAGAACTAAAAGAGTTTATCGCTTTTGATGGCTCTAAATATTTAGAACCCGAGGCGGTTGGACAAATTGATAATCAAAATTTACATGGCTTAACATCGCCAGATTTAGTCATTGTTTATCATACCGAATTTGAAGCTGCGGTACAAAAGCTGGCGGCACATCGCCGGTCGTATTCTAACATGACCGTAGAAACGGTGGAAGTGAGTAAAATATATAATGAATTTAGCTCAGGAAGTGCTGACCCGACTGCAATTCGTGATTTTATGAAGTATTTATACGATAATGGTGATTTAAAATATCTACTACTGTTTGGAGATGCTTCTTTCGATTTTAGAAATGTGACCAATGTTGAAAATCCTCAACTTTTTGTACCTACTTTTGAGACCAGCGAAAGCCTAAATCCAATTACGGCTTTTCCGATGGACGACTATTTCGGATTGTTAGATGTAACTGAAGGGGCAAATGCCCATAATTCGGGGACTGTAGATATTGGAATCGGTCGTTTTCCTGTGAAAACTTCAATGGAGGCTATTCAAGTTGTAGATAAGCTGATTGATTACGAAACGAATCCTCTTAACTTTGGCGATTGGAAAAACCGTCTTACTTTTATCGCTGATGATGAGGATATGAATACGCATACTCGTGATGCGAATACAATTGCAGACAGAGTACGAAATAAATATCCTGTTTATAATGTAGATAAGATATTTATTGACGCTTATCGTCAAGAGGTTTTTCCTGCTGGCGAACGTTATCCTGATGCAGAAAATGCGATTTATGCGAATGTATTTAAAGGAAATTTAATCATGTGTTACTTAGGACACGGAGATTCTAAAGGGTTGGCACAGGAACGAATTATTGATTTGGCAAAAATTTCAAGTTGGTCAAATGGTGAAAAATTACCATTGTTTGTAACGGCAACTTGTTCTTTTGGGCCTTATGACGATCATAGAGAGGTAAGCATTGGGGAGGAGTTGTTTTTGAAGCCAAGAAGCGGAGCTGTTTCATTATTTACAACAACACGTTTAGTGTTCGCAAATAGCAATAAAGCGTTGACACAAGCTGTATTTGATAATATTTTTGAACAAGTTGGGAGTGACGTTCCGCCGTTGGGTGAAGTATTGCGTATGGCCAAAAATAACTGTGTTGGTTGTACGGAGAATAGCCGAAAATTCGTCTTATTAGGTGATCCTTCGATGAGTTTGAGATATCCAGAAAATTATGTTCACACGAATACGATTAACTCAAATCCGGCCACTCAAAAAGATACGCTTCAGGCATTACAAGAAGTTGTTGTGACAGGAGAAATTCGTGATAAAAGCGGAAATGCGTTGACAAATTTTAATGGAACAATCTATCCGACAGTTTTTGACAAAATAAAGACACGAACAGGATTAGGAAATGATCCTCGAAGCCGACCAGGTTTTTCATTCGAAGTTCAGAACAATATTTTATTTCGGGGGCGTGCGTCTGTCGTCAACGGACAGTTTACGTTTAAGTTTATTGTGCCAAAAGATATTGATTATCAGTATGGTTATGGTAAAATTAGTTACTATGCAGATAATGGAACAAATCAAGAAGCGTCGGGATACCATGATACGATTTACATCGGTGGAACGTATCAAAATGCGGTTGCGGATGATGAAGGTCCACAAGTTGAGGTGTTCATGAATGATGAAAATTTTGTTTTTGGTGGAATAACAGACGAAAACCCAGTTATTTACGTTAAACTTTCAGACGAAAGCGGGATTAATACATCAAGTGCAGGGATTGGACACGGAATTAGTGCTATTTTAGATGAAAATACACAACAATCTTACTCGTTAAATGATTTCTATGAGTCGAAGCTGGACGATTATCGTCAAGGAGTCGCACAGTATCCGTTGTCAGGAATTGAAGAAGGAATACATCAAGTCACCGTGAAAGCATGGGATATTGCCAACAATTCGGGAACAGGTTATACGGAGTTTATTGTAGCATCAGCAGCGGAAGCGGCGCTGGATCACGTTCTAAATTATCCGAATCCGTTTACGACAAGTACGGAGTTTCAGTTTGAACACAATTTGCCAAATCAACCGTTACAAGTTCAAGTTCAAATTTTTACGGTATCAGGGAAACTGGTCAAAACGATACAGGAAGAAGTGATTGCAGAAGGCTATCGGGTGACGGGTATTCAGTGGGATGGAACAGATGACTTTGGAAGTCCGATTGGTCGAGGCGTTTATGTTTATAAAGTGTCGATAGGATTGCTTTCTGAAACGAATCAAGTCACAACATCGACAAGTGAATTTCAAAAATTAGTAATTTTAAAATAGAAACAAAACAACGAATTAATTATTTAACTCAATCAGTTTTGAAGGCAAATTCAGTTAAAATTTTATCAGATTAATAAATCTTTTATATTTGCCTAACTTTCAAAATATTAGGAAAAAGCGTGTTATGAAAAAAATTATCGTTCAATTAGGATTTGTGTTGGCTTTTGTAGTGACGTTCAACCAAACTAATGTTTATGGTCAAATTGAAAATGAGAGTATTAATACAATTGTTACAGCTGTTCCCTTTCTAAGAATTGCTCCGGATGCTCGTGCAGGTTCTATGGGTGATGCTGGTATAGCGACTTCTACAGATGCAAACGCAATGCATTTTAATGCTTCAAAATTGGCTTTTGCTGAAAATGATATTAGCGTTTCAGCGACTTATACACCGTGGCTTCGTGCTTTAGATTTACAAGATGTTTATTTGGCGTATTTGTCAGGTTATAAGCAAATTGATAAGATTTCGACCGTTGGTTTGAGTTTGCGTTATTTCTCTTTAGGAAATATTCAATTTACGGATTTCAATGGTAGTTCATTGGGTAGTAGCCGTCCAAATGAGTTTGAAATTGCAGGGGCTTATGCTCGTCAATTATCGGATAATTTTGCATTAGGTGTTTCCCTTAAGTTTATTTATTCTCGCTTAGCAAATGGCACTTATAATGGATTCAACATTCGTCCAGGTATCGCTGCAGGTGCTGATATTTCAGCGACCTACAAAACGGATAAAGGTATCTTTGGTAGAGAAGGAAATCAATTGACAATAGGTGGTGCAATCACAAACTTAGGGACAAAAATCACTTACACAACAGATGCTTTTGGGGAGTTTATTCCGACTAACTTAGGCGTCGGTGTAGCTTATGAGCATGCTATCGATGATTATAATTCAATCGTTCTTGCTGTTGATATCAATAAATTATTAGTACCAACACCAGATACGTTAGATATAGACGGTAATGGTATTTTAGATCACAAGGAGGCCGGAGTAGCAACGGCAGTTTTTTCTTCTTTCAGTGACGCACCGGGTGGTTTTGGTGAAGAGTTTAGTGAGTTATCGTATTCTGTTGGTTTAGAATATTGGTACGACAAGCAGTTTGCAGTACGTGCAGGATATTTTCACGAAGATCCTACAAAAGGAAATCGTAAATACTTTACAGTTGGTTTAGGCTTGAAATACAATATTTTTGGTTTGAATTTCTCTTATCTCGTACCGACCTCAAATCGTACAAATCCTTTAGATAATACGTTGAGATTCTCATTGGTATTTGACTTTGGAGCGCTTCCAGCTGGAACAAAATAAGGAAATAAGAAAAAGAATCACGTAGATTCTCAAAAACGCTTTCTTCAACTTTGAGGAAAGCGTTTTTTAGTTTAAATGAGTGGTCGAAACAACTCAGAGGCGATAGCTTTTGAGTTTATTGAAACATTGATAATCACTTTTTGTTTCATTCACGATTATTGTATAACAACATCTATGAATTATGAAAAAGACGGTAGTTTTAGGTGCAAGCCCAAATCCTTCGAGATATTCTAACAGAGTCGTAAAACGATTGCTATCTAATGATTTCGAGGCTGTTCCTATTGGAGTTAGAAAAGGTGTAATAGAAGGGATTGATATTATTACAACGACTCCTTTTGTTAGAAATGTCCACACAATTACACTATACCTGAACCCAGAGCGACAGAAAATGTATTATGACTATATCTTAAGTTTACAACCAGAGCGAGTTATTTTTAATCCAGGGACAGAAAATCCTGAGTTGATGACATTGGCGAAAGCTAATAATATCGAGGTAGAAGTTGCTTGCACATTGGTACTATTAGCCGTTGGAGAGTATTAATTTTCGATAGGAATTAGGAGTATTCTGGATACTTATTTTTTATTCAAAACGGTCATTATTCATCGGCTGACGCCTTGCTACTTGCGTCCTTTTTTACGCTTTCAATTAGTTTAGATTTATGATTAATAATAAAACATATTTCTACTCTTTTGAACATTCTACTGCTTTTTTGCATATAATCGATTTACAAGTCTAATCAAAAATTAAAAATCAAAAAAAACAGGTTTATGAAAAGTTTATATTTCGTTTTGATTGCGTTTTTAAGCAACCTTTCAATAACAATGGCTCAAGTGATTGATGTCGCTACAAGTTTGAATCGGCCGCAGTTGATGGAAGTAAAAGACAATTATTTGTATGTCGCAGAGAGTCAGAGTGGCGTGATTTCGAGGATTGATATTACAGACTCAACTTACACTTCAGTGGATCTTATCACAGGCTTGAATAACCCAGTTGGATTAAAAATATTGGATGATGAGCTTTATGTCACTGAATTATATGGCAATCGAATATTTAAAGTTGACTTAACAGACCCGAACTTAACGCAAGTTGATATTTTGACAAATATCGATCGACCTTCAGGAATTGAAATTATTGGGAGCGAACTTTTTTTTACAGTGGCTTCGATGAGCAATGATAAATTAATGAAAGTTAATTTGAACGACCCTAATAAAATTGTTACTCAAGTTATCGGTGGACTTCAAGACCCAGTAGATATTGCAGCTCGTGGAAACGAATTATATATTTCGGAGTTTTTAGGTAATAAAGTTGTTAAAATTGATGTTGTTAGTCCTAATTTTGGTAAAGTTGATGTCGTCACTGGTGGCTTGAATGGCCCGGTTGCGTTACATTTTATTGGAAATGAACTATATATAGCGAATTACAATTCTAATGAAATTGTTAAAGTAAACGTTGGACAATCATTACCAATATTAGGTACACTGAATGTTGAATCAGTCGCTTCTCCATACGGTTTAGTATTTGATGGCAATGATATGTATGTTTCTGATTTCGATACTAAAGTTGTTACATTTAACATTTTTCCAGTTACGACGAACTCGCTACAAATCGCCCAAAACTGGTCGATTTTTCCAAATCCGACACAAGAATTTATTCAGATTCAAGATCTAAATTTATCACAGACATACACCATCGTAGATATGGCAGGTCGAGTATTACAAACAGGTGTGGTCTATCCGAGCCAAAAGGTTTCAATTCAAAACTTAATGAAAGGTATGTATTTTATCCGTTTGGAAAATGGGGAAGTAGAAAAATTTATGAAATACTAAATTCAAGCGTTATCTATTTTATTGGCGTTTTTAGTTGGCAGCAATTAAGGAATTGCTAACGTTGATATTCTGTTAATTATTACGATTGTATTTAATCATACAATAAGATCATAAGGTTAAAATAAAAATTAGGTGTTCAAAGGATTAGTTGATAATGCAATTCTATGAATTAACCTGATAAACATTCACGAAAAAAGGTATATGGTATAAATTTTACAATTTTTCTTTTTTGATGATTTGTGCGATAATAGTTTATGATTCGCACCGAAAGGTAGATAAAGATCGTATTTTACCTTTCATACAAAACCATTTACAAATGGATATTGCCTTAGATTTGAAACAGCAAGAACAAAATCTTATAGTAGCGTGTATGAATAAAGAACGTTGGGCACAACGTCAACTCTATGAAACATACTATGGCAAGATGATGGGGGTTTGTCTGCGATATGCGACAAACGAAGAAGACGCTCGTGATATTTTACACGAAGGATTTATAAAGGTTTTTAAGAACTTAGGCCGTTATAAACCTGGTACGTCTTTAGGTGCTTGGATTCGTCGTATTATGATTAATACAGCGATCGACTTTTACCGTAAAAGTATTCGCCGTAGAACAGAAGATTTAGAAAATGCTCAGCATACCAGCGTTGTTGGACCTGATCCGATTAGTACCTGCTCGGCACAAGAGATTATGAAATCGGTGCAACAATTATCACCAGCGTATCGTGCCGTATTTAATTTATATGCTATTGAGGGGTACGCACACAAAGAAATTGCTGAACAATTGGGTATTTCAGAAAGCACTTCTCGGTCAAACTTAGTAAAAGCACGCTCAAAGTTGAAAGCTATGTTAGCTTCAAAATATCCTAACTATGGAAAATAGGAGTTTAGACAACATTATTAAATCAAGTTTGGAAAATTTCGAAGTCGAACCGACACCTCAAGACTGGGCATTCATGGAGGATATGCTTAACGCAGAGGAAGTCGAACCGATTGATGAAACTGCTCAAGCCAAACTTCAAAATATCGAAGTGCCTTTTGACGCTACGGCTTGGTTGGCGATGGAAAACGCTTTGGAGAATTTGGAGATAGAAGCTATTGATGCAGCAGTTAAGTCAGCTTTGGAAGCATTCGAAACGCCCTATCACCCTGATGACTGGTCAGCGATGGAACAAAAGATTGACGCAGAGCTGCCAAATGCTATCGACGAAATGGCAAAATCAGCTTTAAGCGAATATACAGTTCCGTTTGCACCCTTAGATTGGGCGATGATGGACGCTCAATTAGACGATGCAGGATTTCCACACGAAGTTGATGAAGCTGTCAAAGCGGCTTTAGAGGAGTACGAATCTACTCAAGCTGCAAATTGGGCAGCTATGGAAAATACTTTGGTAGAGGTAGAAAATGTCCGCCGCCAGTTGATATTGACTAAATCTATCGAAATTGTCTTATTTGTTTTTGCGATTTGGACCATCGGCAACTTCTTGCCATTTAATCACAAATCATCTGATGCGGTCAATTCTTCAACAGAAATCATTGAACAGAAGCCGGACGCTATCCTTATTCCACAAGCAAATAATACGAGCGAATCGAACTTGACGGAAAGTTCAGAATTAAGTATGATTTCAATTAATGGAGCGACTGTAAATAATATTCAGCAGAATAGAGCAGAAACCGTAATTAATTCTTTAGAATCTGAGGAAATTAGCGGCAATACGACTACCAATAATACAACGGTAGAAGGTGTAAACACACCGTTATGGATGGAGAATTATGTAGAAAAAATCATCGAAGAAGCGAAGGCTATTAAAACAAAAAATACAAATTCAACGGATGAAAATGTGTTGACTGCTAAGCCATTAGCGACTATTTCAGCAGAGGATTTGGTAACTTATGGCGAAGATAAAAAAGGACCAACGTTTACAATTAAGAAGAAAAAAGAACTGACGAACACCTTGGTAGTCGCTTCTTTTATTGATACCAAAACGCCTGAGCTTGTCTTAGAAACGCCTGAACGATTAATATCAAGTGTCAATACTCAATATGTTACCTCTCCGTTTCATATCAAAGCATCGGTCAGCACACAACACGCTAACTTTATTGAAAATGGTAAAAGTCAATCACCAAAAGGTCTGGCTACTAATTTAGGGATTGATTACGCAATTTCGGACAAAATAGAGTTTTCTACAGGAGTTGCTTATAACAATAAATCTTATGCTTACTCTAATTTAGAACCTTTTGTGAATACAAGTAGCCCGAAAGTTGTTGCAGTTAATCGAGTTGTTAATTTAGACATTTTACAAGTTCCATTGCGATTAAATTTTAATTTTAGAAAAGATAAGAAAACCAGATTATATGCTATTGTAGGTATTACACCAGGTTTGATTATTAAAGAAGATACAAAAAAGTCAAATGCGTCATTGATAAATAATGTTACGCCGGGGACTTACAAAACGATATTAGACGACAATGCAAATGATGCAATGTTCGCCAGTGTAGAATCTGGTAGCTCAAGTAGCAGCAAAATTAGTGCAAGAACATTTGCAATGGCTGATTTAGGCTTAGGTCTGGAGTATAAAACGAATACACGTTTTAACTTCTTCATCGAGCCATTATTTCAACGCTCTTTGGACGGCATCGGTAGCAATGACGAAATGTACAAAAACTATTCTTTAGCCTTAGGCTCAAGAGTAACGCTATAAACAAGAAAAAGGATAATATTTCAGAAGGCTCAAACATCACTGTTTGAGCCTTTTTTATGTTTTAGTAGCGTACATCAGACCTTCAAATAAGGTTGTATTAATTTTAAAGTCGATTTTGGAATAGCATAAATTTTTGATAAGTCGGTGACAGACTTGAAGTTACCGTGTTGTTTTCTATATTTCACAATTGCATTTGCTCGCTTACTATCAATGTAAGGATGTCGCACCAAATCCTCATAAGTTGCCGTATTAATATTGATTTTTGATACTGTTTTAGACTGGATAGTGAGTTGTTTTTGTATCGCCTTATACGTTTCCGCCGGAAAACCATACACCTCTTTAAGTTGCGTCGTTGCCGTAAATCCTCCCAATTTATCCCGATATTTTATAATTCGTTGCGCATAACCTTTTCCCACACCTTTGAGCTGTTGAAAATCTTCAACCGATGCTTTATTAATATCTATAATCACCGTAGAAGATTTTTTCACATATTCTGGCTTAGGTTTTTCGGTCTGAGCCACCTCCATATCAGGACCATTACTTTTTTCTTTCTTAGGAATATTGATGTACGATTTTAAGCGTTCAAAATCAGCATCACTCAACGTATAGATTTTCTTAAAATCTTCAACTTTATAGAATTGACCACCTTTATTTCTATAATTAATAATAGATTGAGCCGTACGAGTCGACAAGCCCAGGCGTTCAAAGTCTGTTTTACTTGCCGTATTTGGGTTAAACTCAAATAGCTCAATCGGTCTATTTTCTACTATTCTTTCTTTTTCTTTACGGCTTTCGCCAAAATTAGTAGTCGGAAGTTCGATAAAAGGAGCAAGCCGCTCATAATCCGAATCACTTAATGTATAGATTTTCTTAAAATCTTCAACTTTGTAGAATTGACCACCTTTATTTCTATAATTAACAATAGATTGAGCCGTACGAGCCGATAAGCCTAAACGTTCAAAATCAGTTTTCGTAGCTGTATTTGGATTAAAATAAAATAATTCACTTGATTCATTTTGAGCAGAAGTTTCTTCGTAAGATTTATTGATTTTTGGAGCGTTCAAGGTTGAAATAATACTTACTTTCGCTCGAAAATCTTGTTGGTCAATTATCGAATTAGAGTTGGATTCGAAGCCCCAAAACCGAAGAATAGAGCATATAAATATCAAGGAAAACAAGACAACGACGCCTCTTAACTCATTCTTTGTACCATAAAAATAGTCTTTCAAGATAGGTTTCATAAGCAGGAATTTTGGTCAAAACAATAAACTAAAGATAATAAAAAACAAAATTCTCCAATCGTTCAAACATCGTTTTTTTTAAAAACAGGTGTTTTTACGTACACAAGTAGTAAGGTTATAGAACAAGTTGATGTGTAAAAAATAATCATTAGTCTAATATTCATATAAGAATCAAACTGTTTTAGAATTATGCTGTTTCCGATGTATTTGTTATTAACATTATCACCAAAAACTCATCATGGGTATTTTACTATTAATCATTTTTGCGGGTTTAGAGTTATATTTATTCTATGCTTTCCGCAATGCTTTCACCGATACAATTTGGGCAAATTTGGGCGTGGCCTACGTTATTATTTCTATTATTACTTTTTTTATCACTTATTTCAAAGTAGCGTCTGCGATTCGTTCTGGTGTGTATAATGCAACCTTAACGAATAACCTTTTAATGGGCTTTTCATTTGCGTTTTTTATGACGAATTTCGTTTTGATAGCGGTCTTTTTTGCAGAAGATGTCTTCAGAATGTTAGACTATATTTGGCAGCTTTTACCGTTTCGAGATACAGGCGAAACAAAGTTTGCGGGTCGTCGGCAGTTTATCGGGATGACGGCAACATTGTTGGCGGCTGTACCTTTTTCAGCCTTGATTTATGGCGTTTTACAAGGTCGTTATAACTATAAAGTTTTCAATATTCCTTTGAAATTTACCGATTTACCAAAAGCCTTCGATGGTTTCAAAGTTATCCAAATTTCTGATGTTCATTCAGGGAGTTTCGATAATATTGAAGAAGTCGAAAGAGCCGTTAATATTATTCAAGACCAAAATCCGGATTTGATTGTTTTTACAGGAGATTGGATCAACTCACATGCTGAAGAACTTCAGCCTTACGTTCATATTTTCAAACAATTAAAAGCACCTTTCGGGAAATACGCCGTTTGGGGAAATCATGATTATGGTCGTGGTCGAAGTAATCAAGATAATATAGAAATACTGAGAGGTCTGGTCAATGATGCCGGTTTTCAAGTATTGGAAAATGAAAATATTACCATTGAAAAAGGGGGCGAATCGATTAAATTATTCGGAGTTGAGAATTGGGGCAAACCGCCATTTCCGCAAATTGGTGATTTGCAAAAAGCAAAAGAAAATAGCGAAAAAGGAGTATTTTCAATTTTGCTATCACACGACCCGACACACTGGGACGCAAAAGTGATCAATGATGATCATCATTTTCACCTGACGCTAAGTGGCCACACACACGGTGCTCAAATCGGCATCGAAGCGAAATGGTTGCGTTGGAGTCCGAGTAAATATATTTATCCTCGTTGGGCAGGTATTTATAAAGAAAAAGGTCAATATCTTTATGTGAATCGTGGATTTGGATTTTTGGGCTATCCAGGTCGTGCCGGCATCAATCCTGAAATTGCAGCAATTGAGTTAAAAAAAGCGTAATTGATTGTATTCATTTTTATAAAAAATAGAAGGTGAAAATCATTTTTTTATTTGGACATAGCCAAAATTTGTAAATCAAGCTATCTTTGTAAAACTTAAACAGGTGCGATGTATAAGGTGTGAAGTGCAAAGTAACTTCACACTTTACACCTCACATTTCATATTTCAAAATGCGTTATTTTATAAAGTTGGCTTACAATGGTACTCGATTTCACGGTTGGCAATCGCAGCCGAATGCTGTAACCGTACAAGCAACAATTGAAGAAAAGTTGTCTTTGTTATTGCGTAAGCCAATCGAAATTGTGGGTTGTGGGCGAACGGACACTGGCGTTCACGCAAAGGAGTATTATGCCCATTTTGATTTTGAGGACGATTTCCCAAAAAACTTCGTGCATCGACTGAATCTCATTTTACCGAAAGATATTGTTATTTATAGCATCGAAAAAGTAAGGGAGGAGAAGCACGCCCGATTTCATGCGTATCATCGTAGCTATGAATATCATATTTGTTTAGACAAAAATCCATTTGAAATAGAAACGGCGTGGGTTTATCCGTATCGAGAAGAGTTGTTAGATGTCGGTAAAATGCAGGAAGCTGCAGCGATGTTAATGGAGTTTGAGGATTTCAATACGTTCTGCAAAACAAATTCGGATGTCAAAACGACGATTTGTGAAATGAAACGAGCAGAATGGATTTTTGATAAAGTCAATCGTCGGTTGATTTTTCATATTTCTGCCAATCGCTTTTTACGAGGTATGGTTCGTCTTATCGTCGGCATGTGTGTCAATGTCGGTACTGGAAAAGTTTCCCTCGCTGATTTGCGTCAAGCATTAGAACAAAAAAAGCCTTTAAAACTCAATCATTCTGCTCCTGCACAAGGTTTATTTTTGACAGACATTCGGTATGTTGTATAAAAATGAGAAAGCATCAACGGTGCTTTTAGTTTTCAACTAACTTCGTACTTTTGTGTTCGAATAAGAACATTTACATTGTAGTAATCAATTATGAAAATATTAGTCACTGGCGGAACGGGATTTTTGGGGTCGTATCTATTGCGATATTTGGTAGAACAAGGTGCTGATGTTCGAGCGACTCGACGAGCAAATAGTCCGATGCAATTAGTGGATAACATCAAGGATAAAGTCGAATGGGTCGAAGCCGATGTTTTAGATGTTGTGGCTTTAGAAGAGGCAATGCAAGGTATAGACTGCATTTACCACTGTGCGGCCGTCGTTTCATTTGACCCGACAGCTGCGGAAATGTTGAAATTGATCAACGTCGAAGGGACGGCAAATGTGGTAAATATGGCTTTGCGAACTGGCGTTAAACGCCTGTTGCATGTGAGTTCGATTGCAGCTGTAGGACGAAGTAAAGAAACTCCAAATGTGAATGAAAAAATTATGTTTGTCCGAAACCCAATGAATACAGAATATGCGATTTCAAAGTTTCAGGGAGAGCAAGAAGCGTGGCGAGGTGCCGCTGAAGGCTTGGATGTTGTGGTCGTTAATCCTTCGGTGATTATTGGTAGCGGATTTTGGAATAATGGCACGAATGGCTTTTTCCATCAAATCAAAAATGGATTAAAATTTTATCCTGTCGGTGAAACGGGTTTCGTCGATGTGCGAGATGTCGCAAAAGCCATGATTTTGCTTATGAATAGCGACATTACAGACGAACGCTATATTTTGAATGCTGAAAATATTACTTATCAGACTTTTTTAAATTGGATTGCGACAGATTTAAACCGAGAAAAGCCACATATCAAAGTCACAAAATTAATACAAGAATTGGCGTGGCGATTGGCGTGGATCGCCTCAAAGTTAACGGGCAAAAAGCCTTTTTTGACAAAAGAATCCGCTCGAAGTGCTGCGACGACCTTTCGATACGAAAATGATAAATTCCTAAAAGTATTTCCAGATTTTGAGTTTCGCTCAATGCGAGAAACTACTCGTGAAACAGCTTCGCAATTTAAGAATGCTATAAACAATGGAAAAGATTTCAATATTTTACCAATTTAGAAATCATGCTTATCAAAAATGAAATATATCCAAATAATACGCAAATTGGTATTTGGCGAATAGACGAAACGCCCGACTATTTTTTGAATCGAATGAATATAACGGAAGGGAGTTTGGTAAAAATCGCTAAAATGAATGAACGCCGAAAAACAGAATGGTTGGCGGCTCGACATTTGTTACAGCAAATGATGGGCGATCATATATTTTGTTATTCGGACGAGTTCGGAAAACCAGTTTTTCAAGATAACAATCGACATTTGTCGATTAGTCATTCGAGAGGCTTAGCAACTGTTGTGGTGAGTGACCGACTGACAGGAGTGGATATTCAAGAGATTACTCCGAAAATCAAACGGATTGCACACAAATTTATGCGAGCCGAAGAAGCGGAAAGCTTAAACGACGTCAATTCTTTACAACATTTACACATTTATTGGGGAGCAAAAGAGGCTTTGTATAAGGCTTACGGAAAGCGAGGTTTGGACTTTCGCCGCCATATTTTAGTAGAACCATTTTGTTATTTACCCGCCAAAAATTCAGAGCGAACGAAAGGAAAGACTACCGGAAAAGTTGTTAAAGGTGATTATATCATGACTTTTGATATTTATTTTGAAGAAATCGAAAATCACTATTTAGTTTTTGTGGAAGCAATATAAATAATTGATTATCAGGTGTTAATCAAGATGGTTGTTGTTAAAATCGCTCAAAAGTGAGGACGAAGCCATAAAGGTTATACAAAAAACTCGTCACTCAACTTGAGTGACGAGTTATAACCAAATATTTGAACTTTAAGTCATTCCATAATTTGTGTGTTCCATTTACACGACAAGGAATATTTTAACAATCTAACAATTTTATAATTATAGTTCTTTATTGACATCAATGTAATACACCTTATTATCAGTCTCGACCAACGGTTCGTTATTCGTTACGACACACAAATGAAACGGCATTCTATGCGGATCAAGTGCGATAAAATTCCATTCGTTTGTCCAATGATATCGTTCGTAAACCATTTGATCATCTAAAACCAAGTTGATATTTCCAAGTCGTAAAGCGTCTTTAGGTAGCTTAATCCAAGCGTGTTGTGTGTTGTCTGGATCAAGGTTGACGGCACAGAAAACGAGGTTAGAAAAATCATCATTGTACTTGAAGTAAGCGATGATATTTTCATTATCGGTTTCACAAAACTGAATGTTCCAAGTCGTTTGCATCGCCGGATTTTGGTGACGCACTTGATTCACTCGCTTGATAATTTCCGATAATTTCGTTTCTGCGTACCAATCGTAGTGTTTCAATTCGTACTTTTCAGAATAGTAATATTCTTCTTTTCCGACAACTGGCGTATGAATGTACTTTTCGTAAACTGGGCCGTACATTCCATAACTTGCTGATAAAGTCGCTGCCAAAGCGTAACGATAGATAAAACGATTTTCGTTACCGTCTTGCAATTCGTACGGCAAAATATCAGGTGTATTTGGCCAAAAATTTGGACGATAATAATCCCGCATTTCGGTTCTTGTCAGCTCGTGCATGTATTGTTCTAGTTCCTGCTTATTATTACGCCAAGTAAAATAAGTATAGGATTGATGGTAGCCACGTTTCGCTAAACCGTTCATAATCCGAGGACGACCGAATGACTCGGACAACATGATAACTTCTGGATATTCGTTACGAATTTCCAAAATACACCATTCCCAAAAGTTGAATGATTTGGTATGAGGATTATCGACACGGAACACCTTAACGCCTTTCTTAATCCAATAAACGAAGATAGATTTCAACTCTTCCCAAAGATTTTTCCAATCTTTCGTTTCAAAATCTATCGGAACAATATCTTGATATTTTTTCGGTGGATTTTCTGCGTAAGCAATTGTTCCATCTGGTCGCCATTTGAACCATTCCGGATGTGATTTGATGTATGGATGATCCGGCGCACATTGGAAAGCAATATCCATGGCAATCTCGATGCCCATATCCTTTGCATGCTGAATCAAGTTTTCAAAATCTTCCATTGTTCCTAAAGCAGGATGCACGGCTCGGTGTCCGCCTTCGTCACTTCCGATTGCCCACGGAGAACCGACATCGCCCGGTTCTGCATTCACGGCATTATTACGACCTTTGCGATTGATTTTGCCGACAGGATGAACTGGCGGAAAATACAATACGTCGAAGCCCATATCTTTAATTTTCGGTAAGATGCGTTCGCAATCTTTGAAAGTTCCGTGTTGTCCTGGTGTTTCAGAAGCCGAGCGAGGGAAAAATTCGTACCAAGTGCTGAACAAAGTTTTCGTTCTTTCGACGGCAACTTTAAACTTATCCGAACTGGTGTGATATTGTTTATATGGATACTGTTTGACAACGTGAACGAAATCAGGATTCATCACGTATTCAATCGCTTCTTCTCGGCGATTTTCGTCAGACAGTAGCGTTTTCAATGCTTTTAGTGTTTCTTTATCCGCTTTCTTTTTGTTCTTTTTGACTAATGCCACAGCAATTTCTGCACCTTCCAACAATTCTACATTCACATTGTTTCCAGCAGCAACTTTCTTACGAAAACCAGAGTACCAAGTCAAAAAATGGTCAATCCAACCATGAATTTGATATTCGTAAAAACCCATTTCGGTTGGTGTGAAAGTCGCTTGCCATAAGTCGTTTAGGTATTTATCCATTTCGACTTCTGACCAGTTTTTGTCGGCTTCGTGCTTGTAGCGAACAGTCGCACGAATGTAATCGTGACTATCTGCAAAAATATCGGCTGAAACCGTTATCGGTTCGCCCTGTACTCTTTTGATATAAAAACGGTCACCTTCAATCTGTGGTTTTACGTCTTCGATTAGAACTCTTTGCTGCATCTTTTAGTTTTTTTGGTTTTAGTTTCAATGCCTAAGTGTCATTATTACACAAAGGTCGGTTTTTTATTGATAATCACCAAGTTAATGTATTCGAAAGTTATCGATTTTCCGAAAAATATTTCTAATAGAAAAGGTTATTGTTCAAAATAATTAGATAACAAATATAGATTTTATCTTAATAGAAATATAAGATTTCTATCAATTTCAGCAGATTGGATAAATGTCTTATTGATTGATATCAAAATTAAGAATAGAACACAGATTTTGTAATAATAATACGGTTCTTTGAAATACTTAATGGAACTTAGTTTAAGTTATCATCTGTTTCTTCAAAATGAAAATCGAAAAAATAAAATTCTACTCCGTTAATGAAGCCTATGGAGAGTTTTCAAATTTTGCCTTATTTCCAATCAAATTGAAAGGTAAAATATGGAAAACGATCGAACATTATTTTCAAGCACAAAAGTTTGTAGATAAAGCGTATCAAGAAAAAATCCGTAAAGCGTCAACGCCAATGAAAGCGGCTCAATTAGGTCGAAGTCGCAAAGTTAGAATTATGAAAAATTGGGATAATATCAGAGATAATGTGATGTACGAGGCCTTAAAAGCAAAGTTTACACAACATGAAGAATTAAACGAATTATTGTTAGCAACTGGCGATAAAATCCTAATTGAACATACGGAAAATGATAGTTATTGGGTCGATTCGGGTGATGGAAGTGGTAAAAATAGATTGGGAAAATTGCTAATGAGATTGAGGGAAAAATTGAGTGAATAACAAAACACAAGTTTACTAAACTTTTAAAGTTTAGTAAACTAAAAATCAACAACTGATCAAAAACTAATGGCCATATTTATTAAAAAAGCTCCACCAACGCATTTTCAGAACGCCGATAATCGCTTCTTGAAAAATAGACAAACTCATTTTAGAAACGCCCTCTTCACGGTCTTTGAACGTAATCGGCACTTCCTTGATGGTAAATCCTAATTGACGAGTCGCAAATTTCATTTCGATTTGGAAGGCGTAACCGATAAACTTGATTTTATCTAAATTTAGCTGTTCTAATACTTTTCGGGTATAACACACAAAACCAGCCGTCGGGTCTTTTACAGGCATCCAGGTAATCGTACGCACGTAAAGCGATGCACCATAAGACATTAAAATTCTATCCATTGGCCAATTCACGACATTTCCACCTTTCGTATAGCGAGAACCAACCGACATATCTGCTCCACTTTTACAAGCTTGATATAATTCGATTAATTTCTCGGGCGGGTGCGAAAAATCAGCGTCCATTTCAAAAATATAATCATATCCACGCTTCAAAGCCCAGCGAAAACCATGAATATAAGCCGTTCCTAAGCCTAATTTTCCAGTTCGTTCTTCAATATGTAATTGTTCTGGAAATTCCTGTTGCAAAGATTTGACAATATCGGCAGTGCCATCAGGGGAGCCATCATCTACAATTAGTAAATGAAAATCCTTAGATAAACTAAACACCTTCCGAATCATCTTCTCGATGTTTTCTTTCTCGTTATACGTTGGTATTATTACGACACTATCCGACACGCTTTGTTTTATTTGGATTTTATGTAAATGTTGTATTTAACTTTGATTGGTCAAAAATAGACAAATCTTATGAAAAACGATTAAACGTATCCGCTTTGTTGTTATAGGATTCTTAAAGTTCGGTTTTAGATAAGAAACGTGAAGTGTGAAGTGTGAAGTGTTTTTTGCTGATTATCAACAGATTATACTTCACACTTTATACTTTGAATCTATTACCTAAATTAATAGATTTTATTTTTTTCTACTAATAATTCATAGTCAATTGGTGTTACGACTGGATTTTCGGGGTTTAAAGGATTTTGATTTAACGCTTTAGTCAACGCATCAAATAATTCTGGGAGGATTATTTGAAATTTCTTTGGATCAAAATACAAATGCTCCATTGCTAAACCAAAATACGACATTTTAGGATTTTTGGTGTATTCCAAAATTTGAATATAATTAAATCCTCGAATCATAGCGAATTGCTTCAATATCTCTTTGTTGTATTTTAACGCATTTTCGATATGATGCAAATTATTTTTTTCCATAAACACATTTGCTACTTCATGCAGCACAATGTTATAACCAGATTTTGGATCGTTAAAAGAATGCATCAATCTATCTCCTGCAAAAATCAAGCAGCTATGACTCTTGTGTTCGGGATCGATAAAGGTTTCACTTCCGTGAAATTGTCGATTGAGTGCCGCTGACAGAAACAAACTCGGATGCACAATAATCTTCTTGAACTCAGGGAATAAAAACTCCTCTTTGCCAAAATTAATCTGTACCGCAGTCGCAGCAATCAGCCCACGAATATCCGCCGGTAACATTTCATCGTCATTCAGGCTTTCCATCTCTTTAGCCATCATAAACAAGGACATTCGACGCAAAAAGTGCTTTTTATTCACCGCAGACAAATTACGAAAATAAGGCATTTTGACTTCCAAAATTTGAACCATTTCTGGAGCAACCGGTGGCGGACTTTTGGCGTACCAGTACCAGTGAATCGGCTGCCGAAATGCAAACGTTAACCCTCCACCCAATAACCCTATCATAACTAAATAAGGAGCAATCGAAGCTTCTCGGAAGATAATTCCCATAATAATCATTACCAAAAATGGTAATCCAATTCGTGATGTTGGTGATTTAAAATCCATTATTCTTAGCGATTATTGATTATTGATTAGTTCATAAGTCATTAGATATAACAACAAATCTATTAAAAGGAACGGAAATGAATTGATTTTCAATAAAAAAGATTTTTAAACCTGTTCGTTATAAAAATTAAATCTTGAGGTCGTGCGATAATGTCGTAAAGATAGAAATAGGCTTAAATCAAAGAATGTGCTGCAAGCAGACTCGCAGCACATTCAGAATGTTTGTTTATCTTAAAAAATCTTTATTCATTATGTTGGTTGAGGTTCTTATTTCGATAACCTGGTAAGATTTTTAAAATCTTATAGGCTTGTAATCAGATGATATTATTTCTATTGTCGAAATAAATTGGGGAATCTACTTAAATTGCCAATTGTTCTACTAACTCATTGATTTGAGCCAACCTATCTTCGTCTAATGAATAATAAATAAACTTGCCATTCCTTTCTGTTACAACAACGCCAGCACGGCGTAGAATAGCTAAATGTTGAGACGCTACCGACTGCTCCAAACGTAACTTGATATAAATATCAGTTACCGTCATTTGATTATTATTATCTAATAAATCAATAATGCGTTGACGCAATTTGTGGTTAACGGCACGTAAAACTAACACCGCTTTTCTTAACTCATTGTAATCTAATTTTACTTCTTCATTTCCCTGAGAAAGCGTAATTTCATTTTTGGAATTTTCCATAGTGACCTGATTTTTAAACGTAAATTTGGTAGAGTTCCTTTTCTTAAGTATTCGATTTAATATACCTATTCTATTTTAAAAAGGATAATAAATAGTTATTTCTATTTATAGATGAAATATTTTCCTAATGCGTTGCATGGTATATTGAAAAAAATCACATTTGTTTTTATTTTCTATATAAAATCAAGTGAATACGTCTTATTTATTACAATAACACGGTAAAATATATATTAATATATATATAAACCCCTTAAAAATCAACAAATTATAGGGTAATTCTCTTTCTCAAAATTATTTTTTACCAATAAGTGTCACGTTATCTAAATAAACAGAAATTGGATCTGTTCCATGTCCATGAGAAGTATCAAGTGCTTCATTTCCATTAATTTGCATTCCCACTTGCAAAAAGTTTTCTACCCATGAAGAAGGCACTTCCGAACGACCAACAGTAGCACTTGATAAGTCAAAAAATTGACCATTTAACTCCATAGAAACATATTCAATTCCATCACCTACAATATCTCCAATTAGTTTTAAATGATGCCAAGTATTACCTTCGATACAAGTATTAATATCGGGCGAAAATGATTGCCAAGCTAAAGCATTTCCTTGTGTATCTTTCTCATCATTCCAAAAACGCCATTCACCACCTTTTGACCACTGCACACCAAAACCATAAGATAAGGGAAGCTCAATATGTTGCCATGTAAACTCCAACCCTTCTAACTGCGAATCATTTGGATTTTGACAATCAATATTGCCATCAACATAAAAATCTAACTCATAAATCAATTGCTTTAAGCTGTCATATTCCCAATCTTCACCTTCCCAACGCATCGCAACTGTATTGGTGTAAAAAGTATTATTATATCTATCGCCACCCGTGATGGCACATTCCAAACTTTGTCCATTTAAAGCAGGAGAATTGACATGCTGCATATCCCAAAGTATCGTTGTGCCAGGAAAAATAATATCTTCATAAACACCCCAACCAGTATATTGTAAAGTTGAGTTTTGATGCGTATAACGGCTTCCATTTTCTAATGGAAAATCTTCTATATTTTCATAAGTCAATACCGTTTGTAAGGCAATCGGTTCTGTTTTCGATTCGTCTTCATTACAAGAGAAGAACAAAAGAGAAATCAATAAAAGAATAATGATTCGATGCGTCATATCTAAATTCCTTTTTGTTGCTTACGTTCTTGTAAATAGTTCCCAAAATCTTCTACACTTAGGGCATTTAAACAATTTTCAGCCGTCAATCCGCCTTTTCGAGCGACTAAAGTTCCAAAATGAATATCGTGAATACCAGCCGTACTATGTGCATCAGGATTGATGGAGATTTTTACGCCTTGACTTGTGGCGTATTCAATCCACGTCCAATCCAAATCTAAACGATACGGATTCGCATTGATTTCAATAGACACCTCATTCGCCGCACAAGCATCAATCACCTTTTTATAATCAATCGGATAACCTTCTCTCGACAACAACAAACGACCAGTCGGATGACCAAGCATAGTCATGTACGGATTTTCGATGGCTTTGATTAAGCGGTTTGTCGCTTTGTCAATATCCATTTTCAAATTCGTATGAATAGAACCAATTATCATATCAAATTTGCCTAAAATTTCCTCGTCATAATCTAAATCGCCACTGGTCAAAATATCTGATTCGATACTTTTAAAAATCTTAAAGGGTGCTAATTCAGCATTCAATTCATCAATTTCTGCCATTTGTGCCAATACTCGGTCAGGCTTCAAACCATTAGCGTAAAATGCTGATTTTGAGTGATCTGTGATGACTAAATATTCAAAACCCTGTGCTTTTGAATATTCTGCCATTTCACGCAACGTATTGTAACCATCGCTATACGTCGAGTGCGAATGCACAACACCTTTAATGTCCGTTGCTTCGATTAGTTTGGGTAATTTATTGGCTTTCGCCAAAATGATAGATTGTGCATTTTCTCGCAATTCAGGTGGAATTATCGGTAAATTTGCTTTCGCAAAAACAGCTGCTTCGTTGTCTAAATTCGTAAAATCAACACCTGCACATTCTGCAATAAAACCGTCCAAAAACTCCCGAGTACCAGTGAATTTGAACAATTTAGAACCAAATTCATTCGGCAAACAAGTCGTGATTTTTACAGGCAATTCATTCGATGTTTTACAATTATAAAAAACGTCATCAGTTTGATTCAATAATTCCAAACCAGTTTTTTTACCAAAAATCGCTTGAATATCGCCATTCGTTCCCACCAAAATCTCAATTTTCTGCACAATCGGCAAACGACGACGCATTGCACCAGTCAAACTCACTTTCGCATCAAGTAAGATTTTTTCGATTTTATCAATTAACAATAAGGC